>NZ_DASVGJ010000032.1:0-26969 GCF_036379615.1 Brachybacterium sp. | reverse complement strand
CATCGACGTGGGCGTCACCGGCCGCGAGGACGGCACCTACTATCCGAACGTCGCCGTCGCCGCGGCGGAGAAGGTCGCCGCGGGCGAGGCGGACCGGGCGCTGCTGATCTGCGGCACCGGTCTGGGCGTCGCGATCGCCGCGAACAAGGTCCCCGGGGTCCGCGCGGTCACCGCGCACGACCTCTACTCCGTCCAGCGCTCCGTGCTCTCGAACAACGCGCAGGTGCTGTGCATGGGCGAGCGTGTGATCGGGCTCGAGCTCGCGAAGGAGCTGGTGAAGGTGTGGCTGGACCTCGAGTTCGATCCGCAGTCCAGCTCCGCGGCGAAGGTCGACGCGATCTGCGCCTACGACGGCTCCCTCGACCAGGCCTGATCAGGCCTGACCAGGCCTGACCAGGCCGGCCCAGGGCTACCCCGGGCTGCCCAGGCCCGGCGCGCGGCTACTCCGCGAGCGCCTTGCCCCGCTGTTCGGGCAGGGTGAATGCGGCGGCGGCGCCCAGGGCGAAGAAGAGTGAGAAGGCGGCGAAGACGAACACCTGTCCGCCCGCGACCAGGAACACCGGGACCAGGAACGGTGCCGCCATCGAGGCGATCCGGCCGAAGGCGGCGGCTGCTCCGGTGCCGGTGCCGCGCACCCGGGTGGGGTAGAGCTCCGGCCCGATCGCGTACAGCGCGCCCCAGGCACCGAGGTTGAAGAAGCTCAGCGCACAGCCGGCGGCGATGATCGTCCACTCCGTGTCCGCGAGCCCGTAGCAGGTGGCGGCCACCGCCGAGCCGGCGAGGAAGACGGTCAGCGTCCAGCGACGGCCCAGCACCTCGATCAGCCAGGCCGCGGCGGCATAACCGGGGATCTGGGCGAGCGTGATGATCAGGGTGAACGTGAAGGAGCGGGTGAGGTCGAAACCGCGGTCCACCAGCAGCGTCGGGATCCAGATGAACGCGCCGTAGTACGAGAGGTTGATGCAGAACCACACCGCCCACAGCCCGGCGGTGCGGGCCCGCAGGGGCTTGGACCAGATGCCGGCCGTGGCGTCGACCTGGTCCGCCGCCGGGATGGCTCCGACTTCATCGGCCGCGACCCGGGGCTCGACCTCGCCCGTCGCGCCGGGCGCAGCGTCCGCACCGTGCTCTGCGCTTCCCGGGGCGTCGATTCCGGCGGACTCCTCGAAGCTGCGCACCACGCGCTCCGCCTCCTCGGTGCGTCCCTGCTTCTCCAGGAAGCGCACCGATTCGGGGGTACCCCACCGGATCACCAGCGAGTACGCCGCGGGCACGAGTCCCACGGCCAGTGCCCAGCGCCAGCCCGTCGGCCCGGAGGCGGCGACGAAGGTGCCGATCACGGCGGCGAGGATCCAGCCCAGCGCCCAGAACGCCTCGAGCCACACGATCACGCGGCCGCGGATCCGGGCCGGGGCGAACTCGCTCATCAGGGTCGAGGCGACCGGCAGCTCGGCGCCGAGGCCGAGGCCGACGATGAAGCGCAGCACGATGAGCGCACCGACCCCCATCGCGAGCGCGGAGGCGCCGGTCGCCAGACCGTAGACCAACAGGGTCAGGGCGAAGACGGAGCGGCGGCCGATGCGGTCGGCGAGCAGCCCGCCCACGCTCGCGCCGATCGCCATGCCGGCGAACCCGGCCGAGGCGATCAGCGAGCCGTCGGCCTTGCTGAGCTCCCAGTGCACGCTCAGCGCCGCGATGACGAAGGAGATCAGGCCGACGTCCATCGCATCCAGCGCCCAGCCGATGCCGGAGGCGCCCAGCAGCTTGCCGTGCTTGCGGGTGAAGGGCAGGCGGTCCAGGCGCTGGGACCTGGTCAGGGGGCCGCGGGCCGGGGACTGGGCCTGGGAGGAGGCGGTCGAAGAGCTCATGGTCATCTCCGTCGACGGGGATCGGGTGTGGCACATGATGGCCCATTCCCGCCCGAGACTCCGAGTCCTGGATCACATCGGATCGGCGGCGGAGGCGATCCGCTCCGCTCCACTCCTGGTCAGTGTGAGGAAAAGTCCGAGGTCTCAGAACAGTTGCGGTTGCTCGGTTGCTCGGTTGCTCGGTTGCTCGGTTGCTCGGTGGTGCGGGGCGCGGGCTATGAGCTGGGCTGCGGGCTGCGGGCTGCGGGCTGCGTGGTTCGCGGTGCCGGGGCGCACGGGCGCACGGGCGCTCCGGCGCTCCGCGATGCCGAGGGCCATGCGGTCGCTCAGTGCCGGGGGTGCGTCACCATGTCCACCTCTGCCTCGCCGCGCAGCACCGCGAGTGCGCGCAGAGCCCGGGCGGCACCCCAGGGGGAGAGCAGGTGGGCCTCGGACTCGGGGATCATGGCCCAGTCGTCGAGCTCCTCGGCCTGCGGCACCACCGTCGCCTCGAGCTCCGCGCGGGGGACCACGCCGGCGTCGAAGAGGAAGTGCACGCCCATCGGCGCGCTGCGGACCGGGCTGGCGGGCAGCCAGTCGACCGTCAGCAGTCGGCCCACCTCGAGGTCGAGCCCGAGTTCCTCGAGCACCTCACGCTGTGCGCACTGCCGGGCGTCCTCGCCGGCGTCGACGCCGCCTCCGGGCAGCAACCAGTGGTCGCGATAGTTCGGCTTCTCGATGACCAGGTGATCGTGCTCGTCCCGCAGGATCACGGCTCCCGAGGTGAGGACCTTGGGCAGGGTTGCGAAGTAGGCAGGGTCGGGCAGCAGTCGCGGCATGGGGACATCGTGTCATCGTCGGCGGCGGCGCGGCGGGCCGTCTCCTCGCACAGTTCCTGCCGATGCGGACCTCGCCGAGGGGAACTCTGCCGATGGGGAGTGCTCGCCATCGCGGTCCACGGCGAGGGCCCCTAGGTTCGGCCATTCGACAACGGAATGTCCGGGACGGTGGGTGCCCGGGTGCCCGGGTGCCCGGGTGACAGTGGGAGAGATGTCAGAGATCTACGGCGCCGATACCGAGGCGCTTCGGGATGTCGCCGGGGTGTTCCTGGAGCGCGGGCGCCGCCTCGAGGAGCTGCGCGAGACCCTCACCTCTGCCGTGATGCGACCGGAGATCCGGGTCGGCGGGGACGCGGAGGACTTTCGCAGCCGCTGGACCGACGTCAGCTCGCGCTTCATCGAGACCTCCGAGCGGGATCCTTCTGACGTCCTGGAGTGGCCGGGCCCCCGCTGCGGAGCACTCCTCCCCGCCCCGGAGCAGCCTGCAGCAGGGCATGCTCGCGCAGCAGGTCCCGCATGCGCAGCTGCTGCCCCAGGCGGCGCTTCCCGAGCGCCCGGTGGAGGCGGGGGTCAACGGCGCCACCCGGTGAGGGATCGCCTCAGCGGAGGCTGCCCGGCACGGCGATGAAGCGCAGGGCGGTCCCGGGCGGGGCCTGCGCCAGGGCGTCCAGTCCCGGGCGCGTCACCACGGCGATCACCGGGTAGCCGCCGGTGGTGGGGTGGTCCGGCCCGAACACGACCGGCATCCCCGACGGTGGGATCTGGACCGCGCCGGGCAGCATCGGCTCGCTGGGAAGAGTCCCCAGCTCCGACGGCACGGTGACAGGGGCGCCGTCCAGCCGCACCCCCACCCGGTTCGAGTCGGGGCGCACCTGCCAGGTGGTGGTGAGCAGGTGGTTGAGGGCAGGCGCGCCGAGCAGCCCGTCGCGCGGTCCGGCGTGCAGGGGTATCTCGAGCGGATCCGTCGCGGTGGCGTGCTCCTCCGCCGGCACGGGCTCCGCGGGGACGGGCGCGGGCACGGCGTCCAGGCTCGTCGTGGGGCCGACGATCAGGAGGTCCCCGGCGGTGAGCGGAGCCGGGCCGAGGGTGGAGAGGGTGTCGCGGGAGCGGGATCCGAGCACGGGGAGCATCCCGCCCGTGCCGAGCACGGGGTCCGTCTCGGCTGTCCCGAGCAGGCCGCCGCGCACGGCCAGCACCAGGCGAAGCCCGGCCGTCACCGGGCCCACCTCGAGCAGGTCCCCGGGATCCAGGGCGAGCGGCACCTCATGGCTCGCGAGCGGGTCGAGCTCGCGATCGGCGCCGTCCTCCTCCGCCCGGTGCAGCCCGATCGGAGCCCGGGCACCGGAGACGGCGAGCACGATCGGTGCCAGGGCGCGCAGCCGCAGGGGACCGGCCACCACCTCGAGCACGGCGGCTGCGGCGGGGTTGCCCACGGCGAGGTTCGCGCGCAGCATCGCGCCCTGGTCGAAGGCGCCGGAGCGGCTCACCCCGCTCGCCGCCCGGCCCGCGCGGCCGCCGTCCTCCAGCAGGGCGAGGGGACCGGGGGAGAGGACCTCCAGGACAGGCCGCGCAGACTCCGGGGCGGTCTCGCCCGCCGTCGCCGGTCGGCGTCTGCCCCGGCGCGCGACGGCGGGCACGGGCAGCCGTGCGCTCGCCCGCTGCGGTGCGAAGCGCACCCGGGTGCCGGGCGTGAGCAGGGCGGGCGGCTCCCGGTCCGGAGCGAACAGGGGGGCATCGCTGCGGCCGATCAGCTGCCAGCCGCCGGGGGAGGGGCGGGGGTAGATCCCGCAGTAGCGGGAGGCGAGGCCGACGGCGCCGGCGGGCACGGCGGTGCGGGGCTCGGCGCGGCGGGGCACCTCCCATGGCGGGCCGACGGCATCGGTGACGGCATCGACGCTTTCGTCGGCACTTCGGTCGTGAACTCGCTCAGCACCCCCGTCGGTCTCCCGGGCGGC
Source organism: Brachybacterium sp. (assembly GCF_036379615.1). Taxonomy (GTDB): domain Bacteria; phylum Actinomycetota; class Actinomycetes; order Actinomycetales; family Dermabacteraceae; genus Brachybacterium. Next base: position 22,328 of record NZ_DASVGJ010000032.1, on the reverse strand, counting down.
CTCGGGCAGCAGGTAGGCGAAGCCGGGGGCGAAACCGCCGAAGGCTGCGGTCCAGACGGACCCGCTGTGCGCGGAGATCAGCGCACCGGTGCTCATGCCCAGCAGCTCGGCGACCTCAGCGAGGTCCTCGCCGTCGTACACGACGTCGATCCTCACCTCGCCGCCCGCTCCGGCCTGCCCGGCGGCGGTCGGGAGATCCCGCAGCAGCGCCGCGAAGCGCGGCAGGTCCCGGGCGGCGCTCCCCACCAGCAGCAGCGTGCGCTCGGCCGGGACCAGGTCGATCAGATGTGCTGGCGCGAGCTCGCGCACCGCGGCCGCCGCGGCGAGGACCTCGGCGGTCCCGGGGTACTGGGCCAGCAGTGCGGCCTCCCCGGCGCGATGCACGGCCGAGGGCGGATCGAGCCGAGCCGGACGGCCGGCCTCCTCGCTCACAGCGCGGCGCCGAGCCCCACACCGGCCTCCTCGAGGCGGGCGCGGACCGTGCGGGCGAGCTCCACCGCGCCCGGGGTGTCCCCGTGCAGGCAGAGCGAGCGCACCGGCAGGTCCACCCAGCTGCCGTCGGCCGCCCGCACCCCCTGCTCCGTCGCGATCGACAGCGCCTGCGCCGCGACCGCCGCGGGATCCGTCAGCACCGCGCGCGGGGCCGTGCGCGGGGTGAGCGTGCCGCCTGCGAGGTAGGCGCGGTCGGCGAATCCCTCGAGGACCACCTCGAGCCCTGCCTTCCGGGCGTGCTCGATGACCACGGCGCCGGGAGCGGCCACCAGCGGCAGTCCCTCGAGCTGGCGCAGCGCCTCCACCACGGCGGCGGCCTGGTCCGCGTGGTGGGCGAGGGTGTTGTAGAGGGCGCCGTGCGGCTTCACGCCCCGCACGCTCGTCCCCTCGGCGCGTGCCATCGCCTGCAGCGCCCCGACCTGCACGACCACCTCGTCGGTGAGATCCGCGGGGGCCATGTCGAGGAAGCGTCGGCCGAAGCCGGCGCGGTCCGGATAGGCGACGTGCGCCGTGATCGCCACGCCGCGGGCGGCGGCCGCCCGGGTGGCCGCGCGCATCGTCCGGGCATCGCCCGCGTGGCCGCCGCAGGCGATGTTCGCGGTGGTCACCACCTCGAGCATCGCGGCGTCGTCCCCCATCGACCAGTCGCCGTAGCCCTCTCCGAGGTCGGCGTTCAGGTCGAGCAGCGGCAGCGGGGCGGTCATCGGGGATCAGCTCCTTCGTCCGGGCGGTGCGTCCCGGCCATTGTCCGCCCTGCGCCGCCCTCAGACCCCGTTCTCGACGAACGCCCCGCGATGCGCGGCGGCCGGATGCTCCGCGGGCAGCCGGTCGGTGCCGGTCAGGCGCGCGCGCAGCGTCGATCCCTGCTGGGGCAGGCGCCCGCGATCGCGCAGGATCGGCGAGACCAGCTCCGCGAAGTCCCGCACGGTGTCGAAGGAGTGGTACTGGCGCAGGTTGATGCCGTCGATCCCGTCCACGTCCAGCCAGTGCTCGATCGCATCGGCCACCACCTCCGGCGTGCCCGCCACGAAGAACCGGTCCTGCCAGGCCTCGTCCACCGCGTCGAGCAGATCGCCGATCGTCTCGTGCGCGCCCTTGCGGCCGACGGGGGTGTCCGCCGGGAGGCCCTCGATCTCGAGCGCCTCGGCGATGGTGCGCTCGCGCGGATGGTCCAGGGCGCGGATCGGCACCGACTGGTGCACGAGCATCCCCTCGGTGGAGCGGTGCTCGAGGTACTGGGCGAGCTTCGCGTCGACCTCCTCCTGCGTGGGGGCGGTGATCACGGCGGCCTGGACGACGAACTTCGGGTCCGACGGGTCGCGGCCCGCCTCCTCGGCGGCCGCGCGCACCGCCGGGACGGTGCGCTCCAGCAGCGGGCCGTGGGTGAAGACCAGCTCGGCGTGGCGGCCCGCGCGCAGCGCTCCGGCGGGGGAGGCGGTGGCGAGGATCAGGGTGGGGGTGCGCTGCGGCGACGGCTCGGACAGGTGGGGCCCGGCGACGGAGAAGTTCTCCCCCTGGTGGTCGATCCGGTGCACCTTCGTCGGGTCGGTGTACACGTTCCCCTCCACGTCCCGCACCACGGCCCCCTCGTCCCAGGAGCCCTCCCACAGCTTGTAGAGCACCTCGAGGTACTCGTCGGCGATCTCGTAGCGGTGGTCGTGCTCGATCTCCTCCGCGAGCCCGAAGTTCCGTGCCGCGTTGGGCAGGTACGAGGTGACGATGTTCCAGCCCACGCGGCCGTTGGTGAGGTGGTCGAGGGTCGACATGCGCCGTGCGAAGGCGAACGGCGGCTCGTAGCTGGTGGAGAAGGTGATGCCGAAGCCGAGGCGCTCGGTGACGGCCGCCATCGCCGGGACCACGAGCATCGGGTCGTTGTTCGGAATCTGCAGCCCCTCGCGCAGCGCGGTCTCGGCGGAGCCGTCGTAGACGTCGTAGGCGCCGACCACGTCCGCGATGAAGATCGCCGTGAACCCGCCGTCCTCCGCGATCCGCGCCAGCTCGGTCCAGTACTCGAGGTCCGTGTAGCGGTGGCGGTTGTTGTCCGGCAGGCGCCACAGGCCGTGGGTGATGTGGCCGACGCAGTTCATCTCGAAGAGGTTCAGGATCAGGGGCTTGGGGGCCATGGGTGGTCGTCCGATCAGCCGAGGGCGGGTGTCTGCGGGCAGGTTTCCGGGGGCGGGCGTCCGGGGTGCCGGGGAACGGGCGTCCGGGGGCGGGCGTCCCGTGGGTGTGACGCCACCTTCACCCGGACGGTCGAGTGCCCGCACCTCGCGTGTCCCTCGATGACGCCGCATGACCGGCGAGCGCGGTGCCGGGGCCGAGGCCGCGCCGAGCCCGTCATCGTTGTTCTCGCGCCGTCACGGTCCTAGGCACAGCTTTGAACCCTCCCTAGTGTTCCTCGCGTCCGGTCGCTGCCGGGCGTCCCGAGCAGAAGGAGCCTCCGTGCGTCGACGAACCGTCATGACCGGCCTGGCCGCCGCCGGTGCCGGCTCCGTGCTGGGCGCCTGCGGCAGCGCATGGTCGTCCCCGACCGCGGATCTGCCCGCCGGCACCCGCGAGGGCGGCGAGCTGATCTACGCCACCGATCGCGAGCCCACCTGCCTGGACCCCCACAACAGCGGCGACATGCCCCAGACCTACATCGCCCGCCAGTACCTCGACTCGCTGGTCTCGATGCGGCCCGACGGCTCCGTGGTGCCCTGGCTCGCGGACTCCTGGGAGATCTCCGAGGACGGGCTCGTCTACGACTTCACCCTCAAGCAGGGCGTGCGCTTCACCGACGGGGAGGTGCTGGACGCCGACGCGGTGGTCGCGAACTTCGAGCACATCATGGATCCCGAGACCCAGTCCTCCACGGCCCTGCTCTACCTCTCCCCGTACTTCGTCTCCGCCGAGTCGCTCTCCGAGCAGGTGGTGCGGGTGACCCTCAAGCGCCCCTACTCACCGCTGCTCACCGTGCTCGCCCAGGCGTTCTTCGGCATCGAGTCCCCGAAGGCGATGGCGAGAGGCCTCGCCGAGAACTGCGAGGCGCCCGTCGGCACCGGACCCTTCACGATCGTCGAGTGGCGGCGCAACCGGGAGGTGGTGATGGTGCGCAACGAGGACCACACCTCCGCCCCGGCCGACGCCAAGCACCAGGGCCCCGCCTACGCCGAGAAGCTCACCTGGCGCTTCCTCAAGGACAACACCGCCCGCTACGGCGCGCTCGCCTCCGGGAAGGTGCACGCGATCTTCAACCTGCCGCCCGAGTCCGTGCCCACCGCTCAGGCCGACGACCGCATCGAGACGCAGGACTTCGTGCACTCCTGCGTGCCCTACGCCCTGGATCTGAACACCACCCACCCGGCGCTGTCGGACCTCCGGGTGCGCCGCGCCCTGGTCCATGCCGCGGACGCGCCCGGCATCGTGCACAGCGCCTACGCCGGGGTGTTCCCCTACGAGGGCAATGCGATCTCGACCGGCACCCCGTTCTACGACGAGACCTACCATCAGCCCTACCCCTATGACGCGGCGCGCGCGAACGCCCTGCTGGACGAGGCGGGCTGGGCAGACCGGGACGAGGACGGCTACCGCACCCGCGACGGGGAGCGCCTCACGCTGCGCCTGCCCTATGCCTCTGATCCGGGGGAGACGCCCCCGGCGGATCTCACCATCCTCCAGAACTTCCAGGCGATGGAGCGCAGGGTCGGCGTGGACGTGCAGCTGATCCCCACCGACGCCGCCTCGCTCACCGCGATCCGGCGCGACAAGAACGCCTTCGACATCCGCGGCGGCTACTGGAACAGCCCCACCGCCGGGGTCATGTACATCAAGTTCTCGCAGGAGACCTACGAGATCGACAACGGCCAGAACGTCTCCTACGCCTACGACGAGGAGCTCGACGAGACCCTGCTGGAGGCCGCCGCGACCACCGACCCCACGCGGCAGCAGGAGCTCTACTCCCGCGCCCAGCAGCTGCTGACCGCCCAGGCCTGGCACATCCCGCTCTATCCGATCCAGACCCGGCTCGCGATCCGCTCCGATCTGGTCTCCGACATCTGGATCGAACCCAGCGAGGGCGAGCCGGTCCTCCACGACGCCTACCTGAACCGGGACGGAGCCTGAGATGACCACGACCACCACGCCCACCGGCCTCCCGGCCGATCCGCACGACCCGGCCGATCCGCGCACCTCGTCCGACCCGCACACCCCGTCGGGCCCGCACACCCCGCCCGAGCTCACACCGCACGGCGCGGGCCGGGGGCGGTTCCCGGCCCGCCGGATCCTCACCACGATCGGCTCCTCCGTGCTGCTGCTGTGGGCGGTGGCGACCATCGTGTTCTTCCTGCAGCACCTGGTGCCCGGCGACCCGGCGCAGACGATCCTCGGCGGCGCCTCCGCGAACCCGCCGGAGGAGACCCTCGAGGCGGTGCGCGAGCAGTACGGCTTCGACCAGCCGGTGCTGATCCAGTACGGCCACTTCCTCGCCGGCCTCGCCGTGCTGGACCTCGGGGAGTCCTACACCATGAAGCAGCCCGTGATCTCGATCGTCACCGAGCAGATCGCGCCCACGCTGCAGCTCACCGCCGCCGCGCTGCTGATCGCCTGGGCGCTGGCGATCGCCCTCACCCTGCTCACCGCCGGTCGACCCGGCCGCTGGGGCCGCCTCGGCTCCGCGATCGAGGTGGTCTTCGCCGCGCTGCCGCACTTCTGGCTCGGCGTGGTGCTGCTGGTGGTGTTCGCGGTGGTGCTGCAGTGGCTGCCGGTGGTGGACGACGGCCCCGCCGGGCTGGTCCTTCCCGCGCTCACCCTCGGGATCCCGCTGGGCGGCTTCCTCGCCCAGGTGACCCGCGACGAGTTCGATGCGGCGCTGCGCGCACCCTTCGTGCTCTCCGCCCTCTCCCGCGGCGCCCGGCCCGGTGAGGTGAGGCGCCGGCAGGTGCTGCGCCACGCGGCACTGCCCGGCATCGCCCTGTCCGGCTGGGGGCTGGGCTCCCTGATCTCCGGCGCCGTCGTGGTCGAGGTGATCTTCTCCCGCCAGGGCATCGGCCAGGTCCTGGTCGCCGCCGTCACCGCCCAGGACCTGCCGCTCGTGATCGGGGTGACCTTCGTGGTCGCGGCGGTCTACGTCCTGGCCAACATCCTCAGCGACCTCGCCTCCGTGCTCGTCGACCCCCGTCTCCGCCACGCGATCGGACGCTCCTCATGACCACTCTCGCCCCGCCCACTCCTGCTCAGCCCACCCCCGGCCGGCCCGCTCCGGCCCCACCGGAGTCGGCCACCGGCCAGGCCCCCACCCCCGGCCTCCGCACGGCCCGGCGCCGGCCCGTCGCCGGGACCGTCGGCCTGGTGGCCGCGGGCGCTGTCGTCGGGACGGTGCTGCTGTCCGCCCTGGTGCCCGGTCTGCTGGCCCCGCAGGACCCGCTGGAGATCAGCCTCTCGGAGAGCTTCGCCCCGCCGAGCGCGGAGCACCTCTTCGGCACCGACCAGTCGGGCCGCGACGTGTTCAGCCGGGTGATCCACGGTGCCCGTCAGTCCTTGGTGATCGGGATCGGCGCGACCGCGATCGGCCTCGCCGGAGCCCTCGTGCTGGGGATGCTGGGCGGCCTCGGCGGCCGGATCGCCGACGGCGCCGTGACCCGCGTGATCGAGGTGCTCTACGCCTTCCCCGGGATCCTGCTCGCCCTGATCCTCATCGCCGTCTACGGCAACAGCGCCCTGACCCAGATGGTCGCGGTGGGGCTCGCGACCATGCCCGGCTACGCCCGCATGGTCCGCGGCCAGCTGCTGGTGGTGCGCGCCAGCGCTTATGTGGAGGCAGCCCGGGCGCTGGGCCATCCGCCGGTGCGGATCCTGCTGCGCACCCTCCTGCCCAACGCCTTCCGCCCGCTGACGGTGCTGATCACGCTCGGGATCGGGCAGGCGATCGTGTGGGCCGCGGCGCTGAGATTCCTCGGCATGGGCGTGCAGCCGCCCACCGCGGAGTGGGGCGCGATGCTCAACGCCGGTCGCAACTACATCCAACAGGCCTGGTGGATGGACTTCTTCCCCGGCATCACGATCGTCCTGTTCACCCTGTCGCTGACGGTGCTCGGCAGGCACCTCCAGCGCGCCACCGATGCAGGAGCCCAGCGATGACCGACCTGATCACCGTGGAGAACCTCTCTGTCGCCTTCGACGGCCACGAGGTGGTCCATGACGTGTCCTTCTCCCTCCGCCCCGGCACCTGCCTGGGAATCGTGGGCGAATCCGGCTCGGGGAAGTCGGTGACCGCCCGCGCCCTGCTGGGCCTGAACGGTCCCGGCGCCCAGATCACCGCTTCCACCCTCGACGCGGGCGTGGACGTCCTCACCGCCTCCGAGCAGCAGCTGCGCGCCCTGCGCGGCCGCCGCATCGGCTACGTGCTCCAGGACGCGCTGGTCTCCCTGGACCCGCTGCGGAAGGTCGGCACCGAGATCGCCGAGCCGCTGCGCGTGCACGGAGTGCCCCGGGGACAGCGCCCGCAGCGGGTGCAGGACCTGCTGGCCTCGGTGAGCGTGCCCGAACCGGCGCTGCGCGCCCGCCAGCTGCCCAGCGAGCTCTCCGGTGGACTCCGCCAGCGCGCCCTGATCGCGGCGGCCCTGGCGATGGACCCCGAGGTGCTGATCGCGGACGAGCCCACCACTGCGCTGGACGTCACCGTGCAGGCGCAGATCCTCGAGCTGCTCGAGCAGAACCTCGCCGCCGGGCGCGCGGTGATCCTCATCAGCCACGACCTCGCCGTCGTCGAACGGCTCGCCGATCACGTGCTGGTCATGCACCACGGCCGCGTCGTCGAGGAGGGCCCCACCGCCCAGGTGCTCACCGCCCCGCAGGATCCCTACACGCGGCGCCTGCTGGCCGCGATCCCCTCGGCCGCCTCCCGCGGCGGGCGGCTCTCCGACCTCCCGCCCGCACCGATCGCCCTCTCCTCGCACGCCCGGGCCGCAGCCCCCGCCGACACCCCGCCCGACGACACGACGCATGAGCCCGCCGTGTCCGCCGAGGCGGAGGCGACGACCGCCCGGATCGTGCCGCGCCGCGCGACGCAGGGCCCGGTGCTGGAGGCCGAAGGGCTCGGCAAGAGCTACCGCGGGCCCGACGGCCGCACCCGTGCGGTCGTCCAGGACGTCTCCTTCGCGCTCCACGCCGGGGAGACCCTCGGGATCGTCGGCGAGTCCGGCTCGGGGAAGTCCACCACCGCGTGGATGGCGCTCGCTCTCACCCAGCCCACCACCGGCGGTGTCACCCTCGACGGCGAGCCCTGGACGGGCATCCCCGAGCGCCGCCGACGGGCGCGGAGGCGCCGCATCGCCGTCGTCCAGCAGGATCCGCTGTCGTCGTTCGACCCGCGCTGGACCGTCGGCCGCACCATCGCCGACGCCCTCCCGTCGGCCCGCCGGGACGAGACCGACGGCGCCCGCCGGCGCGGCACCGACCGCGGCGAGCGCACCGAGCGGGTCGCCGCGCTGCTGCGCGCCGTGGGCCTGGACCCTTCCTTCGCCGGCCGGCACCCGCAGACCCTCTCCGGCGGTCAGCGGCAGCGGGCCGCGATCGCCCGTGCGATCGCCACCGATCCCGAGGTGCTGGTGCTGGACGAGCCCGTCTCCGCCCTCGACGTCTCCGTCCAGGCGCAGGTGCTCGACCTGCTCGCGGACCTGCAGGAGGCGCTCGGCACCGCCTACCTGTTCATCTCGCACGATCTCGGCGTCATCCACCACGTCAGCGACCGGGTGCTGGTGATGCAGCACGGCCGGATCGTCGAGTCCGGCACCGCCGACGAGGTGCTGCACGCGCCCCGCCACCCCTACACCCGGCAGCTCGTCGCCGCGCTGCCCCACCCCGAGCTCGAGGAGATCGCATGACCACCACCACCGACCGCACCGGCACCGACGACACCGCCGCCGACGGCGCTGCCGCGCATCGGAGTCGCCCCGCGGCCCCGACCGCGCCGGCCGACTACGCCGCGCTGCGCGAGCACTTCGCCCCGGTGCTCGCGGAGATCGCGGCCGACGGCCCGGTCCGTGACCGGGAGCGGCGCCTGCCCCATGCGGAGGTGCGGGCGCTCGCCGACGCCGGCTTCACCGCCGTGACCGTTCCGATCACCCTGGGCGGCCACGGCGCCGGGATCGAGACCTTCTTCCGCCTGCTGATCGACCTCGGCGAGGCGGACTCGAACCTGCCCCAGCTGCTGCGCGCCCACTTCTCCCACGTCGAGGAGCTGCTGCTCGGGGAGGACGGCCCGGACACCGAGCGCCGGCTCGAGGCGATCGCGGCGGGCGCCGTCTTCGGCAACGCGAGCCACGAACGCAGCACCGCCACGGTCGGGGACCTGGTCACCACCGTGCTCCCGGACGGGGACGGCTTCCGGCTCGACGGGGAGAAGCACTACTCCACCGGGTCGCTCTTCGCGGACTGGATCGACGTCTCCGCCCGCACCGAGGACGGCGGCAGCGCCCGCGTCACCGTTCCCAGCGACGCTCCCGGCGTCACCCTGCGCGATGACTGGGACGGCTTCGGCCAGATCCTCACCGGCAGCGGCTCCACTCTCTTCGAGGCCGTGCACGTCCCCGCCGAGCAGGTGCGGGTGCGGCCCCAGGGCGGGGAGGGGGCCCCCACCACCCAGACGTCCTTCCTGCAGCTGGTGCTGCTCTCCTCCCTCGTCGGGGTGGGGCGTGCCGCGCTGCGCGACGCGGTGGGCTTCGTCCGCTCCCGCACCCGTGTCTACTCCCAGGGCAGCGGCGCCACCGTCGCACAGGACCCGCTGGTCCAGCAGGTGATCGGCCGCCTCTCGGCCCGCGTCGCCGCCGCCGAGGACGCGGTGCTCGCCGCCGCCCGCTCCCTCGAGGTCGCCCGCTCCGCCACCGGACCCGACCGCGAGGCCCTGATCGACGCCGCGGAGCTGCGCACCATCCAGGCGCAGCTCACGGCAGTCCCCGACGTGCTCTCGGTGACCACCGAGCTGTTCGAGGTGGGCGGGGCCTCGGCGACCTCCACCTCCCGGGCGCTGGACCGCCATTGGCGCAATGCCCGCACGCTGTCCTCCCACAATCCCGTGATCTACCAGGAGCGCGCGATCGGCGATCGGCTGCTGAACGGCACCGGGCTGCTGTACTTCTGGTCCACGGGGGAGACGCCGAAGAGCAGCGCGACGTCGGCGGGATCCTGAGACGCGGTGGTGTCCGGGAGGAGCAGCCGCGGCTAGGGTCGAGACCATGACCCCTCATGATCCCGGCCCTGATCCCGGCCCAGTTCCGTACACGCGCGAGGACGTCGCGGCCGCCGCCGGGGTGCTGCGCGGCACGGCCGAGGGCGCACCGGAGCTGCTGCTCGTCCTCACCGACGAGCAGATCGCGGGGCTGGACGGGGAGGACCGACCACAGTTCGCCGCCGAGCCGTGGCTCGCACAGCGCCCCGAGCAGCGGGAGGCCGCGGCGGAGGTCGCGCTGCGCGCCCTGCTCGCCGCCGAGCGGATCCACGAGGTGCTCGATCCCGCGACCGGGCAGCGGCGCTGGCAGGCGGAGCCGACGATCACGGGCTGCCTGCTGCTGCGGCGCACCGCCCCGACCTTCACCACCGCCGAGCGCACGGTCCAGACGCCGCAGGGGCCCGAGGTGCAGCGGCTCCACCACTACGTCCACCCCGACGGCGTGCTCGAGGAGGAGGTCACCCCCTCCGGCCTGCACCGCTTCACGCCCCTTCGCGCCGAGCAGGCGGCGGCGCGCCTGGCCGTGGTCGTGGACCGGGACGGCGTCGCCGGCGCGGCCGGTCCGTCCTCGGACGGGACATCGCAGGGCAGGACGGCGGAATCCGCCGTGGTCCGCGGCTCGGAGCTCGCCGCCGGCCACCCGATCGCGGCACGGCTGGCCGCCGCCCGTGCGCTGGTGGTGCTCACCGCGGTGCGCGCCGACGACGGCGCGGTGAGGCAGGTCAGCGTCGCCGCGGCGGAGGACGAGGTGCTGCTGATGGAGGCCGAGGGCCCCGCCGCCGAGGATCCGCCGCTGCGGGTTCGCACCCTCGACGCCGGCCAGGTCCGGGACCTGGCCGTGGAGCTGCTCAGCAGGAGATGACCTGCGAGGTCAGCGGTCTCGCCGCCCTCAGCGGGTGGTGGCCCCGACCGCGTCCGCCCAGCTGCTCAGCACGTCCTCGAGCCGTCCGTGCAGTCGCACCGTGGCGTCCGGGTCCGCGCGGGTCGGGCCGTCGTTGAGGATCACGACAGGCATCTCCCGGCGCCCGGCGGCGCGCACGAACCGCAGCCCGGACTGCACGGTGATGCTGGAGCCGAGCACCAGCAGCGCGTGGGCCGCCTCGAGCGCCGCGAAAGCCGCCGCCACGACCTCCCGGCGCGCGGACTCCCCGAAGAACACCACGTCGGGCTTGAGGATCCCGCCGCACAGCGGGCACGGCGGGTAGCGGAAGGAGCTGGTGCGGTCCACCTCGGCATCCCCGTCGGGCGCCTGGGCCGCCTCGGCCGCGAGCTCCGGCAGCCGCGCCGCGAGCGCGGGGTTCATCATCAGCATCCGCTGATGCAGCGCCGCGCGGGAGGAGACCGCCTCGCACTGCTGGCAGCGCACCCGATCCAGCCGCCCGTGCAGGTCGATCACCGGTGCGGAGCCGGCCGCGGCATGCAGTCCGTCCACGTTCTGCGTGATCACCGCGGTGACCGGGAAGGCCGCCGGGTCCAGCGCCGCGAGCAGGCGGTGGGCGGGCCCGGGCCGGGCGCTGCGGAACTGCTCCCAGCCGACGGTCGAGCGGGCCCAGTAGCGGCGGCGGGCGAGGTCGTGGCCGATGAACTCCTGGTAGGTCATGGGGGAGCGGGGCACTGCATCGCGCCCTCGGTAGTCCGGCAGTCCCGAGCCGGTGGACATCCCGGCGCCGGTGAGCACCGCGACCGGACGGCCCCGCAGCATCCCGAGCGCGGCATCGATGTCCGCGGGTGCGCTGCGGCGGCCGTACTGCGCTCCCTCCATCGGCCCCCAACCGGGCAGTCGGGGCCCGCCGCGGGTGGGGCCGGGCCCGTCGGGCGAGCGGGAGGTGGCGGTGGAGAACCAGCGGCCGACATCCGCCGCGGGGCCGGCGCGCCCTGTGCCGGCGGGGGAGCGGGGGTGGCTGGTCATCCCTCGAGGGTAGGCGGTGTCGCCGGATCATCGGCCTCGTCCCGCGCGCTGTCCCGGGCGCGCCGCCGGGCGCGCAGGCGCTGGATCACCAGCCCGATCACGGCGAGGACCCCGATCCCGGCCACGATCGTCGAGTAGATCCGCACGAACCCCTCGAGCACCTCGCCGCCCGCCTGGCCGAAGGCGTAACCGGCGACCACGAACACCGCATTCCAGATCCCGGAGCCGACCGCGGTGGCCAGGGCGAACAGCCCTACCGGCATTCTCTCGATCCCGGCGGGGATCGAGATGAAGGTGCGCACCATGGGCACGAAGCGGGCCAGCACCACCGCGGGGAAGCCCCACCGTTCGAAGAACCGCATCGCGGTGTCGACGTCCCGCTCCTCGAGCAGCGGGAGCCGGCGCACCACCGCCCGGGTGCGGCGCAGCCCGAGCGCCCGCCCCACCGCGTACACGCCGAGCCCGCCGAGGACGGAGCCGAGGGTGGTCCACAGCAGCGGCACCAGCACGTGCTGCCCGTTCGCGGCGGCGCTCACCCCGGCGAAGGGCAGCAGGATCTCCCCCGGGATCGGGGGGAAGAGTGCTTCGGCGGCGATGACCAGGGCCATCCCCGGACCGCCGAGGAACTCCATCAGGCTGATGGCCCACGCGGTGAAGTCCACGCCGGCCTCCCTCCGCCGATCCCGTCCGCCGATCCGGTCGCGGCGGTCACGCTAGCGGGTGCGGATGTCGGGCAGTTGAACGGGATGTGGCGGTCCCGGCCGTTCAGGCCGGCAGCGGGCCGGGCAGGGGGAGGATCCCCTCGTGCCGCACCCTCCACTGCGGCGGGAGTCCAGGGCTCGCAGGGCCGCCCTCCCAGCCCACCGCCATCAGCGCCAGGGCGATGAGCGTGCCGCCGTTCGCGGGCAGGTAGGCGGGCAGGCCGGGACGCTGGGGGAAGTGCCCCGCGCCGTCGCAACGGTTCTTCCGCGTCGGGTGCAGCAGGGCCGCCACCGCGTCCTCGCCTCGTCGCAGCCGGGCCGCGGTCATCGCCATCGCCGGGTAGTCCCAGCCCCAGGTGCTCTCCCAGTCCCAGTCGGCCATGACATCCGCGAGGGCCGCCCCCGCCGCGGCGTCCGGGATCGTGCCCGTGGGAGGCACCATCCCGTGGGCGAGCAGGTGGGAGGGATGGTCGGAGCGTTCGAGCGCCGGCCCGGCGCGGAAGGTCGAGAGGGCACCGGCCGCGGTCAGCGGCCGGTGGATCCGACGAGCGATCCCGGTGAGCTCTCCGGCATCCCGGGCGCCCCGCGCCGCCCTCCAGGCATCGGCGATGCGCAGGGCCCAGGCCGTGTAGGCGAGCTCGAAGCTCGCGTCCTGCACCCGGTCGCGGTGGGCGACATGACGCTCCTGGGCTCCGATCAGCGGAGGGCCGACGCCGAAGCGGTCGCCGTCCGGTCGCAGCAGGTCCACCAGGCACAGCGCGCTCTGCTCGACGATCTCCTGCAGCATCGGATCGGTCGCCGCCGACGGGACGGCGCGCCGCAGCAGCTCCGCCAGATGGATCGGATGCGGCTGCTGCCACAGCAGGAAGGGGCCGATGTCGCTGGGGGACTCCTGCAGGTCGGGGCCGATCTGCTTGGGCCAGCGCGCCCCGCGGCATCTCTGGCGGCGGGCGGTCTCCTGCGCCGCGGGGAGCATCGCCCCGTAGACCTCGAGCCCCCGCCGGAGCGAGGAGGCATCGCCCCACAGCGCGAAGTGCGCGGCGTGCCACCAGTGCATCTCGAGATGGAACTTCCCGCGCCACGAGTTCGCCAGCAGCCCGGTCTCCGCCGGGGGCAGCACCCCGGCGGCGTGGACCCGCTGCACCTGGCGGGAGAGCACCGCGCGGCGCTCGAGCTCCGCAGCCCGAGGGTCCTCGACCTCTCCCAGGTCCAGGATCCCTGTCTCCTGCCAGTGCCCTGACCAGAAGCGGGCGGAGCGCTCACGCAGCTCGGCCGCGCTCGCCGGACTCTCGCCGGGACGGGTCCCCTGCGGCGCGGTCTGCAGCGCGAGCGCGGGGACCTCGCGCGGGACCAGCTCGAGCACGACGTCCATCGGCGCCTCCGGGGGGACGCGGTCCGCTCGCCCGCCCGCCGCGGCACTCCGCGGGCCCGTCGCCACGAGGCGCACCTCGTGCTCCCCGGTGCCCCGGAGCTGGGCGCCGCGGACCACCACGTCGTACGCGAGATCGTCCATCCGCCGACGGATCCGGCCGTCCTCGAGCCTCGTGGTGTGGGCTCCGGGCCGTTGCCAGTCCGCGGCGAGGTCCCAGGCCGTGGAGGCATAGGGGAAGCTCAGGGCGAGAGCGAGGCCGGGGGCGTCGACGTGGAGGGCGATCGCGGCGTGCTCGGGGTCCGCGGCCGTGATCACCGTGCAGGAGCGGCCGCGATAGCGGAACCGTGAACGGAGCGTCCCGGTCCACAGCTCGAGGTGCTGGGTGGCCCCGGCGAGATCGGCGGCCGCGGGAGGGCGGCCGGTGGAGGCCTCCACCAGTGCGAACCGCAGCAGCGAGACCTTGTGCGGGTTCTCCCGGAACCAGGCGGCGGCCGGGCCCGGATCCTCGGTGCCGCCCGGGAGATCCATGAAGGGGACGGTGCCGTGATGGGTGGAGACGGGGCGCAGCAGTGACTCCCAGGGCTGCGGGGGCGGCTCGGGCACGGTGTGCCAGCCCCACTCCGCCAGGGTGTTCACCCTGGTCTCGCCGCTCCCGGGGCCGCTCAGGGTCTGGGTTCCGGTGCGATCCACCCCGACGGCGAAGTGCCCGTTGCCCACGGAGAGCACGCCGTCCTCGGCTCCGGTGAGGTGCGGATCGTGGCGGGAGATCACCGCCCGGCGGTCGATCGGCTCGGATCCTGTGCCGGGTCGGTCGCCGCTCATCCGGCGACGGCGGCGACGGCTTCGTCGTGCCAGGACTGCGCCGCGTCCTGGGCGGAGGCATCCCCGAACAGCACCGAGTTCTGATGGCGCGGCGTGATCTCCGCGACCGCTGTGGAGCCGGCCGGGCCGATCCAGGTGGGCTTGAGCTCCAGCTCGCCCAGCGCCGAGATGTACTCGACCTCGCGCCGCGCCGTCTCCGAGAGCTCGGGCAGGATCGCCTGGCGCACCGACTCGACCGCAGGCACCCCGCGGTCGGTGAGGATCAGCGTCCCGGCCTCCGGGTCGTTGACCAGGAAGTCCACCAGCGCGGCCGCGGTCCGGGGCGACGCGGAACGGGCGGAGATCGTGTAGAACTGCGAGGACTGGAGCCACACCCCGCTCTCCTGGGACTCCCCGGGGATCTTCACGACCGCGAGGTCCGCCCCGGAGGCCTCGGACAGCGCGGTGAGCGAGCTGGACCAGGTGAGCATGAAGGCGGCCTGCCCGCGTCCCACCAGCGTCTGCTCGGGACCGACGTCCGTGAGCTCGACGAGCTCGTCGGCACCGGGGGAGGCGCCGGAGTCCACGAGCTGCTTGGAGTACTCGAAGAACGCGGCGACCGTGGCGACGTCCACCCCGATCTCCCCGTCCTCGGTGTAGAGGATCTGGCCGTGCTGGCGGGCCCACAGGTCCAGGGAGTCGTGGGTGAACACGGTGCCGGAGCCGTAGGTGCCCGCCTCCGTGGCCTCGCTGACCGCCTGGGCCGTCTCCGAGAAGTCCTCCCAGGTCCAGGTCTCGGGATCCGGGAGCTCGACGCCCGCGTCCTCGAGCAGTGCATGGTTCACGATCATCCCCGGGGCGTTGATGCCGGTGGTCACCGCGACCTGGGTGCCGCCGACGGTGCCGTTGGTCCGAGCGCCCTCGTCCATCCCCGAGAGGTCCAGCTCGTCCGCGACGGTGCCGAGGTCCAGGAGCACGTCCCGCGCGGCGTACTCGGCAGGGTAGGCGCCGCCCATGGTGATCACGTCGGGCTCGTCCCCGGCGGCGACCGAGGTGGCGAGCTTGTCGAAGTAGCCGGAGATGTCACCGGGCTCGGCGGCGATCGTCACCTCGGGATGCGCCGCGAGGAACAGCTCGATCACCTCCTGTGTGGTGGCGGCGCGCTCCGGGTTCCCCCACCAGGAGAAGCGCAGAGAGCTCTGGTCGTCCTCGCCCTCGCCGCCTCCGGTGCCGCCGCGGGAGGCGTTCGGCCCGCAGGCGGCGAGGCCCCCCGCCCCGAGCACCCCGAGGGGCAGTGCGGTCAGCGCGGTGCGGCGGGAGGGAGCGGGTCCGGAGCGAGGGGCGCGACGGGAGCGGGCGGCGGGGTGCATGACGTCTCCTTCGACGGCGATCAGCCCTCGGGCTGCATTCCCGTGAGCACGGTGAGGATCTCCTCGGCGACCTCCGCGGGCGGGCGGGTGCCGAACAGCGACTCCTCGCCGAGACGGGAGAGCTCGTCGCCGAAGCCGACGCCGGTGGCGGGAGTGACCAGCGGCGGCCGCACCACCTCGGACTGCATGGTGCGGGCGAACTCGAGGGAGACCATCTCGTCCTCGTCCAGCACGGTCTCGATCTCCTCCTGCAGCTCGGGGAAGGAGGTGACGCCGCGCTCGATCTTGAGGATCTTCGCGGCCTCCGCATCGCGCAGCAGGAAGTTCACGAGGGTCCCGGCGGATGCCGGATCCGCGACCTGGGCGGCGATCGACCAGTACATCGAGGCCTTGTTGACCATCTGGTGGTCGCCGCTGGTGCGGGCCGGCAGCCGCAGCAGCTGCAGCGGAGAGCCGGAGGACTTCTGGAAGGTCTGCACCTGGGTGTGGAACTGCAGGTGGAACGCGGCCCGATTGTTCCCGAAGCGGCCCTGCTCGACCCCGGCGGCGAAGTCCTCGAGCTGCTCGGACGGCGCCACCACCGCACCCGAGTCCACCAGGTCGAGCGCGTACTCGAGGTAGCTGACGATGGTCTCGAGGCTGATGAGCGTCTCGTCCTCGCGGGGGAAGAGCTGTTCGCCGCTCTGGCGCGCCCAGGCCCCGAGCTCCGCGGCGCTGGTGCCGAAGAAGTCGAAGCCCACCACGTCCTCGCCGGAGCTGCTGCCCCACTCGCTGACGGCGGCGGCGATCTCGGCGAACTCGTCCCAGGTCCACGAGGTGTCGTCCGGCATCTCGACCCCCGCCTGCTCGAGCAGGGTGGGATTGACCCCGATCGAGAAGATCCCGATGCCCAGCGGGGCGCCGACGAGCGTGCCGTCGGCCAGGCGTCCGGTGTCGAGCACCGCGTCGTCCATGGCGCTGAGGTCGAGCACGTCGGAGATCGACTCGAGGTCCAGCAGCGAGGAGCGGGTGCCGTAGGAGTCGATGTAGGCCTCGTCCATCTGCAGCACGTCCGGGGCGTCGCCGCCGGCGAACTGGGTGGCCAGCTTGTCCCAGTAGCCGGTCCATTCGCTGTACTCGGGCGCGACCTCGATGTCTGCGTGCGCCTCGGAGAACAGATCCAGGGCGTCGCGAGTCATCCCGGCGCGCAGGTCTCCGCCCCACCAGTAGATCCGCAGCGCACCGCCCTCTCCTCCCTCGCCGCCGCCGCGGGAGGCGTTCGGGCCGCAGGAGGCCAGAGCGGGGACGGCACCGGCGGCGGCGAGGAGGGCGAGCGTGGTGCGACGAGTGATCATCATCGATCCTTCCGTTCGGCGAGGACGCCGACCCCTGAGTCGATTCAGGGGTGAGTTGTGGTCCGACACTAGGTGCGGTGCCGCTGGTGACGCAAGGGTATGCGCTCTCCGACGTCACCGTCGACCCACCTCGCACCACCACCCCCGGGGGGCGGGCTCGCGGCGCCGGCTCGGGCTGGATTCCCGACGGCGGGGCTTCGTGATCCCCCCGTGATCGAGGGCAGTTGACAAACCCTCCGTGAAGCGCTTTCCTGGGGTGACCCGCCTCACGGCGGGCGGCCCGTCCGGGCGTTCGACGAGAGTGGCCCCCCGGGGAATGAAACCTTTCATCCAGCGTGGCGCACGACTGCTCCACGGTCGTGACCGCTCCGCCGTCGTCCCCCGCAGTTCCCGCACCATCGACCATGACCCAGCGGAGGCCGTTGCCGCCGCGACGACCACAGAAGATCAAAGGAGATCTGATGCTCACCCGACGCTCCGCCCTCTCCCTCGGCATCGCCGTCCCCGGTCTGGCCGCCCTCGCGGCCTGCGGCCCCAACGCCTCCGGTGGCACCGGCGGCGGAGGCGGCGAGGACGGCTCCGCCTCGCTGCGCGTGGCCTGGTGGGGCAACCCCACCCGTGACGAGAACACCCAGAACGTCGCCGACGCCTACGCGGAGGCCCAGCCGGACGTCACCATCGCTCTCGAGCCGGGCGAATGGAGCGGCTACTGGGACAAGCTCGCCACCCAGGCCGCCGGCGGCGACTTCCCCGACATCGTGCAGATGGACGAGAAGTACCTCGCCGAGTACGGCGGTCGCGGCGCCCTGCTCGACCTCGCCGGCGCGGGCCTGGCCACGGACGACTTCGTGGAGGGCTCGGTCGAGGTCGGCGAGCTGGCCGAAGTCGGCCTCGCCGCGATCAACGCGGGCCTGAACGCCTTCGCCTTCCTCATCAACCCCGTCGTGTTCGAGGAGGCCGGGGTTGAGATCCCCGATGACACCACCTGGACCTGGGACGACCTCCTCGAGACCGCGGTGAAGATCACCGAGGCCACTCCCGACGGCACCTACGGCATGACCCAGATGGGCTCCGTCCAGGGCCTGTTCCAGGTCTATGTGCGCCAGGCCGGTCAGGACCAGTACAAGGACGGCGCGGCCGGGTTCGATGTGGAGACCGCGACCGCATGGTTCGAGTGGGCGAAGAAGATCCAGGAGGACAAGGCCGGTCCCGGCGCGAGCGTCTCCGTCGAGGATGCCGCGCAGGCGATGGACCAGTCGCTGTTCGCGACCGGCAAGGTCGCGATGACCGTCGCCTGGTCCAACCAGGTCGTCGCGCACGACGGTCTCGTCCCCGAGGGCGTGACGGTGCTGCGCCCGCCGTCGATGACCGGCTCCGCCGCAGACGCGCAGCTCTGGTACAAGGCGTCGATGTACTGGGCGGTCTCCGCCCAGACCGCGAACCCCGAGGCCGCCGTCGCCTTCGTCGACTACCTCGTGAACTCGCCCGATGCCGGCAAGATCCTCTCCGTCGAGCGCGGCGTGCCCGGCAACCTCACGGTGCGCGAGGCGATCGTCCCGGACCTCGACGAGGCCAACATGAAGGCCGTGGACTACCTCGGCGCGGTCGAGAACGAGCTGGGCGGAGCGCCCGAGATCACCCCGCAGGGCGGTGGCCAGTTCGAGGACATCCTGACCCGTGCCTGCGAGGACATGCTCTTCGGCACCACCACTCCGGCCGAGGCCGGTCAGCGCCTGCTCGACGAACTCGCCGGGGCCCTGGGCTGAGACGACTCTCGTCCCGGCACACCGCCCGGTGGGGGAGACCCCGTCCAGGCGGTGAGCCGGGACCGACAAGGAAGGGAAGAAGCCTATGAGTGCTGTCGGTGAGCTGACTCAGCTCGTGTCGAACCGCCGAAAGGGCGGGCCGAAGGAGAAGCATCCGGACAACAAGTCGGCGCTGGTGTTCATGGCGCCGTGGCTGGTCGGACTGCTGGGGATCACGCTGATCCCCATGATCGCGTCGTTCGTGCTGGCGTTCACCGATTACAGCCTGCTGGCGCCCCCGGAGTTCGTCGGGCTGGACAACATCCGCCAGATGATCGCGGACACCCGCCTGCACAACTCGCTGGTGGTCACGTTCATCTACGTGTTCGTGGGGGTGCCGCTGCAGCTGATCGCGGCGCTGCTGCTGGCGGTGGTGCTGAACCAGGGCATGAAGGGCCTGTCCTTCTACCGCTCGGTGTTCTACCTGCCCTCGCTGCTGGGCGGTTCGGTCGCGATCGCGATCCTGTGGCGCCAGATGTTCGGCGCGAACGGCCTGATCAACCAGGTCGCCGGAATGTTCGGGTTCACGGACCTGCCGGGATGGGTCTCCAACCCCGATACGGCTCTGGGCACGATCATCCTGCTGCACGTGTGGACCTTCGGATCCCCGATGATCATCTTCCTCGCGGGGCTGCGGCAGATCCCCGAGATGTACTACGAGGCCGCGTCCGTGGACGGCGCCTCGAAGCTCGCCAAGTTCTTCCGGATCACGATCCCGCTGCTGACCCCGATCATCTTCTTCAACGTGGTGCTGCAGGTGATCAACGCATTCCAGTCCTTCACCCAGGCCTTCGTGGTCTCGGGTGGGACGGGTGGTCCGTCGGACTCGACGATGTTCTACACGCTGTACCTGTACCAGAAGGGGTTCACCCAGTTCGACATGGGCTACGCCTCCGCGATGGCCTGGCTGCTGCTGATCATCGTCGCGATCTTCACCGCCATCAACTTCTTCGTCTCCAAGTTCTGGGTGTTCTACGATGACTGATCTTCAGAGCAAGACTCCCGCCACCAGCCCGTCCTCACCGGCGACGGGGGACCGTCCCGCCTCGGAGCGCGTCGCCCCGAAGCCTCGCCCCCGACGTCTGGCGCGGCGCTCGATCCGCCACGCGATCATGATCCTGGCGAGCCTGGCGATGATCTATCCGCTGCTGTGGATGGTCGTCTCCTCGCTGCGGCCGAACGAGGAGATCTTCCGCAACCCGGGCCTGTTCCCGGTGAGCCTGGACTTCTCCAACTACCAGCGCGGCTGGGAGTCGCTCGCCCAGCCCTTCTCGCACTACCTCATGAACTCGACGCTGCTGGTGCTGGGCTGCGTGATCGGCAACCTCATCGCCTGCTCGCTCACCGCCTACGCCTTCGCACGGCTGAAGTTCTGGGGACGCAACATCGCCTTCGCCGTCATGCTGATGACGCTGATGCTGCCGATCCACGTGGTGATCGTGCCGCAGTACATCATCTTCAGCCAGACCGGCTGGGTGAACACGATGCTGCCGCTGATCCTGCCGAAGTTCCTGGCCACGGATGCGTTCTTCGTGTTCCTCATGGTCCAGTTCATCCGCGGCATCCCGCGGGAGCTCGACGAGGCCGCCCGGATCGATGGCTGCGGCCACTTCCGGATCTTCTTCCAGGTGATCCTGCCGCTCATGCTGCCGGCGCTGGCGACCACCACCATCTTCACCTTCATGTGGATGTGGAACGACTTCTTCGGCTCTCTCATCTACCTCACCAGCCCCGACAACTTCACGGTGCCGCTGGCGCTGAAGTCGTTCCTGGACACGCAGGGATCCTCGGACTGGGGCGCCATGTTCGCCATGTCGGTGGTCTCGTTGATCCCGCTGTTCCTGGTGTTCCTGTTCGGCCAGCGATTCCTCGTCAAGGGCTTCGCCACCACGGGCATCAAGTGACCGGCGGGTGCTGGGCTCCGCCGGGCGCTACGGAGGGCCGTGCAGCGGTGGGCCGTGCAGCGGCGGGCCGCACAGCGGTGTGCCGTGCAACGGTGGGCCGTGCAGCGAACCTGCGCGGCGGCGGCTCGCGGCGTCGGCGCCTCGCGCGGCGGCCGACCCGCGCGGCGGCGCCCCGCGGCGGCCGCCGAGTACGGCGGCGCCCCCACGATTGCTCACTTTTCAGCCACTTTCGGTCCCGAAGTGGCTGAGAACGAAGCATTTCTCGTGAGACCTCACCGGAGCAGACCTCACCGGGCCGTGCGCGCCCGGGTCGCCGCAGACTGAATAGTTCACCACCGCACCACCGCACCACCGCACCACCGCACCACAACATCACCACGACAGCTCGTCACCGCACCATCACGACCGACCCAGGAGAGACATGACCACCCGCTACGCCCTGATCGGCTCCGGTCACCGCGCCCAGATGTATCTCGATGCGATCGTCGGAGCTCACGCCGACGTCGCCGAGCTGGTGGCGCTGCTGGACATCAACCCCTCCCGGCGCGAGTTCCACCGCGATCGGGTGCCGGCCTTCGCGGAGGTGGTCCTGGCCGGGCCCGATCAGCTCGAGGACGTGATCCGGGAGCAGCGGGTGGACCGCGTGATCGTCACCAGCGTGGACCGGCTGCACGCCGAGCACGTCGTGCGCTCGCTCGAGGCCGGAGCGGATGTGGTGGTCGAGAAGCCGCTGACCATCGATGCCCCGTCGGCCCGCGCGATCCAGGACGCCATCGACCGCACCGGCCGCAGCGTGGTCGTCACCTTCAACTACCGCTACAGCCCGCGCAACACCGCGCTCAAGCAGGTCATCGATTCCGGCGAGATCGGTGAGGTGGTCTCGGTGAGCTTCGAGTGGGTGCTGGACACCCAGCACGGCGCCGACTACTTCCGGCGCTGGCATCGCGAGAAGGTCAACAGCGGCGGGCTGTTCGTGCACAAGGCCGCCCACCACTTCGACCTCGTGAACTGGTGGCTCACGGATACGCCCGTGCAGGTCTACGCCCGCGGCGGTCTGCGCTTCTACGGCCAGGACAATGCCGTCTCCCAGGGCCGCGCGCCCCTGCCCGAGCGCGGCACCCACGACGGTGCGCATGACCCCTTCGAGCTGGATCTGCGCTCGGACGAGCGGCTCGAGGCGCTCTACCTGAAGGCTGAGCAGCACGACGGCTACCAGCGCGACCGCTCCGTCTTCGATGCCGGCATCACCGCCGAGGACAACCTCACCGCGATCGTCGACTACTCCCGCGGCGCCGTGCTCACCTACGCGCTCAACGCCCACAGCCCGTGGGAGGGGTACCGGGTCGCGGTCAACGGCACGAAGGGCCGCGCCGAGCTGGAGGTCGTGGAGCGTGCCGAGGTGATCGCGAAGAGCGAGACCGACGCGGAGTCGTCT
>NZ_DASVGJ010000031.1:0-21885 GCF_036379615.1 Brachybacterium sp. | reverse complement strand
GGGCGCGGAGGTACTTCTTGCGGTACCCGCTGCGCAGCAGCTCGGCGGAGAACAGGTCCTCGAGCACGGAGGTCCCGCTCCGATCGTCGTCGCCGTCCAGTGCCTGTGCCTGTGCCTGTGCCACCAGCATCGGCACCTCGCGATCGTAGAGCCGATCCACCAGCACCACGAAGCGCAGGGCGTCATGGTGATGGGCGAGCCCGTGCATCCCGGTGACATGGGCCGCGGCGACCTCGTCGATCATGGTGCCGTAGCGGGAGGGGTGGACCTTGGTGAGATGCGCGAGCAGCGTGTCGAAGTCGTCTAGCGTGGCGTTCGTCATCGACTCCCCGCTCTGCCTGACCTGCGGCTCGGGCAGGGTGGCGATCTCGGTGACGCCATCACGTCGCCGGTAGTCCTCGCCATCGATCCGCAGCACCTGGAACCGTTCGGCCATCGCCTGGATCTCGCGCAGGAAGTCCTGCGCGGCGAAGCGCCCCTCACCGAGCGCATCGGGCAGCGTGTTCGAGGTCGCCACGATCGCCACCCCTCGATCGGAGAGCTCCCGGATCAGGCGAGTCATCAGCAGCGTGTCGCCAGGGTCGTCGAGCTCGAACTCATCGATGCACACCAGCGTGGACTCGCCCAGCAGATCCACCGCCTTCTGGAAGCCCAGCGCCCCCACCAGGTCGGTGTACTCGACGAAGGTGCCGTACACGCGGTGACCGTCGATCGCATGGAAGAGGGAGGTCAGCAGATGTGTCTTGCCCACGCCGAAGCCGCCGTCGAGATAGATCCCCCGGGCAGGCTCCGCCTTTCGTCGTCTCAGCTTCGAGAGCAGGCCGCCGCGCGAGGTCCCGGACCGACCGGCGAGCTGGTCGGCGAAGGCCGTCACCCGGTCCTTCGCCTCCTCCTGGGAGGGATGCGCCGGATCCGGGACGTAGTTGTCCAGCCGGGCCTGCGCGAAGCGCGGCGGTGGCACCAGGTCCGCGAGCAGTCGCTCCAGTGAGGGTTCGGGCCGGCGGTCGCTGAGTGCTTCGGTCACGGGCATCAGTCTAGGGCCGCCGCACCGCACCCCGCGGTCGGCCACCCGCGGCCTCCGCCTCGCCCCCGGCGCCGTCTCGTCCCTCCCCCGTCGACCATGCCCTGCCTTCCCTCCCTCGCTGTCCTCCCTCGCAGCCCCGCCTCGTCGGCCCTTCGATGTCGCGTCGGGTCGTGCCGGTGGGCGATGATCGATGCCACACACTTCCCTCTCACCCTTCCGGAGACCGCCGTGCACCTGCTGATGCGTGAGGGCGAGCTGCTGCCCGTCCCCGTGCCCGTCCACGCCGACGGCGAGGGGGCGCGCCTGCTCGCCGAGCTCTACGCGGTGCCGGCGCTGCCGGCGGGCACCGCGCACGTGCGCGCGATGATGAACACGACGATCGATGGAGCGATCGTCGGAGCCGACGGCACCAGCGGCACGCTGCGCAATCCTGAGGACTCCTTCGTCTTCGGGGTGCTCCGGGCGCTCACCGATGTCGTGCTGGTCGGGGCGGAGACCGTGCGGGTCGAGGACTATCGCCGGCCTCAGGGCCGCGGGGACCTGCTGGTGCCGTCCCGTCGGCCGGGTGGCGCAGAGCGTCCGGCGCTGGCCGTGTGGTCCCGCAGCGGCGACCTGCCGGCCTCGACCGATGCGGACCAGCCCACGTATCTGCTCACCGGTTCCGAGGGCGCGGAGCGGGCCGGACGCAGAGCGGGGATCCCCTCCGAGCAGGTGATCATCGCGGACTCGCCCGACGAGGCGCTGCGGGGCCTGGCCGCGCGCGGGATGCGCGCCGTGCAGGCCGAGGGCGGACCAGGGTCCCTCGGGCGGTTGGCCGCGGCCGGGCTGCTCGACGAGCTGTGCTTCTCCACCACCCACCGCACCGTCGGCGGACCGTCCCCGCGCGTGCTGGACGGATCAGCGCATGAGCAGGGCTGGGAGCTCAGCTCGCTCCTCGTGGGAGCCGGGGCGACGATCTCCCGGTACCGGCGGGCGTGACGGCGACCTCCGCTCAGAGGCGCAGACCGATCGACCCCTCGAGTGCGGGGATGGCAGGATCGCGCACCGGCACCTCGATCCGGCCGACCTCGTCCTGCAGCTCCAGCACTCGCACCAGGTAGTCCGCGAGCCGGCGCTCGTAGCGTCCGGGGTCGCGGTTCCACTCACGGGTGTGGGAGGCCCCCTCGACGGGGACGAACTCGATGATGTCGGGACGCAGCGCCGCCAGCTCCCGGCTGGGCTGGGGCGGGACGGTCCTGTCGTCCATGGCGTGGAACAGCAGTGTCGGGTGGGTGAGGTGCTCGGCGTAGTAGGCCGGTGTCATCTCGTGCAGGGCCAGCGGTTCGCGCAGCTGCACCATCCGTGCCCCCATCCGTGAGGTCATCATCCACAGGGCGAGCTCCCGCATCCTCGCCGGTGCCCGCAGCGCGGTCGCGTGGTAGATGAGGATGTCCTGCCAGTCCACGGCCGGGGAATCGAGGATCAGCGCGACGATGCGGTCGCGGTGGGCGGAGCGGAGGGAGGTGCGCAGGGCGATGCCGCCGCCCATGGACCAGCCCACCAGGACGATCCGTCGCGCTCCGTGCGCGAGCGCGAAGTCGATCGCCGCTTCGGTGTCCTCCCATTCGGCGGAGCCGAGGTGGTGCATGCGGTCCGCAGAGGCCGGTGCCCCGACGTCGTTGCGGTACGTGATCGCGAGGCTGGTGAGGCCCAGTCGATGCAGCAGCGGTATCACTCTCAAGGCCTCGCCGCGGGCCGATCCGTGGCCGTGGATGAGGATCGCCCAGGTGTCCGAGGAGCCTGCCGCGGCGCCATGGTCCGGGTCCGGTCGCACCAGCCAGGCCGGCATATGACCCACCGGGGACTCGACCACGACCTCCTCGGTGGGGAGCCCGTGGGCCGTCTCAGGCGTGCCGGACCAGAAGAAGCCGTTGCTGCGGGCACGGTCGACCTGCAGCTGCTCCTCGGTGTCCACGGCCAGCAGGGGGCGGGAGATCGTCGTCGGCGTCGGTCGTCCGTCGACCGGACCCAGACGCACGTGGACCGTGCCGCCGCCCTGGCGCATGGCGAGCAGTCCGTCGCGGGCGGTGGTCGGCGAGTCGTCCAGGTGCACCCGGTCGGAGTGCACGGCTCGCACCGTGACATCAGGGCGACCGCGCAGGCTCTCCCGGGGCACCAGCGGCAGGCGCGCCATCACTCGGGCGCCGACGGTGAGCAGGCCTGCGCTGAGTGCGAACATCGAGGCCGCACCGCCCACGCCGTACATCACCACCTCGGGCCATCGGGCCTGGTCAGGAAGATGTCTGCGCAGGTTCGAGAGGCCCGTGGCACCGCGGCCCGGACGGGTGCGTGAGTGGTCGTGCGTCATACCGCGCATCCTATCGGCGGGCTAGCATGGCAGCTGTGAACACCTCGTTCACCGTCCCGGCCGAGCGGCTCGCCGGCTCGCACGAGCAGCGCTGCGGCGCTGCAGAGCGGAGGCTCCCAGATGTCCACAGACCCCATCGGCTCTCGTCCCTACCCCCTGACCGTGAGCGATCTGGAGTGGCGCGAGCGCCTCTCCCCCGCCGAGTACCAGGTGCTCCGCCAGGGTGGCACCGAGCGTCCTGGCACCGGTGAGTACGAGGAGGTGCGACCCGCCGGCACCTACGCCTGCAAGGGCTGCGGTGCCGAGCTGTTCACCGCCTCGACCCAGTTCGATGCCCATTGCGGCTGGCCCGCGTTCTACGCGCCGAGCGAGTCCGAGGCGGTCGAACTGCTCGAGGACACCTCGCTGGGCATGCGTCGCATAGAGGTGCGCTGCGCCGCCTGCGGCTCCCACCTCGGCCACGTCTTCGAGGGCGAGGGCTTCCCGACCCCCACTGATCAGCGCTACTGCATCAACTCGATCAGCCTGGTCCACAGCGACGACGCCTCCGCCTGACCCGAGAGCGCCCGCTCCCCGCACGCGACGGGACCCGCACGGGCCCGGCGCGCCTGCCGGGCTCACGCACCGCACGGCGATAGCCTCCCTGCGTGCCCGTCCATTCGCTCCGCTCCGGAGACGACGCCTTCCGCGCCGTCATCGATGCCATGACCACTGCTCCGCAGCGTGCGGAGTTCGAGTGGCGCACGATTCCCGCGCCCTCCCGGATGGCCCCCTCGACCTGGGCCTGCACCGGGGAGATCCTGGTCCACGATGACGAGCTGGCCTCCGGGCGGCTGGTGATCCTGCACGATCCCGAGGGCCAGGAGTCCTGGGACGGCACCTATCGAATGGTCGCGCTGGTGCAGGCGCAGCTCGAGCCCGAGTTCGCCGTCGAGTCGATGCTCGGGGACGTGGCCTGGTCCTGGGTGACCGAATCCCTCGAGCTGCACGGCGCAGATGCACGGGAACTGGGCTGCACCGCCACCCGCGTCGTCTCCCAGTCCTACGGCGCCCTCGCGTCCCGGCCCTCGACCGTGGACGTCGAGATGCGGGTGTCCTGGACCCCCGAGCCGTCCGTGCCCTCCGACTCGCCTGAGCGTCCCGGGACGCCCGGGCAGCAGTCCGGCCAGCACGCGGGCTCGACGACCGCTCCGCCGCCTCTGGATCGCGAGACGGCCGACGAGATCGAGATCGATCTGGCTCCGCACTTCGCGGCGTGGACGGCGATGCTCGCCGCCGCCGGCGGGCTGCCGCCGGCCCCACCGCGGATCGCCCCGATCGCCCCCACCCACCATGCGAGGGCCCCGCGCCCCGAGGAAGCCGGTGACGCCCGGTGACAGATTCTCCCGCCGTCACCGATCTGCGATCCCCGCGCGACGGGCTGGCGCCGGTCATCGACCGCATCCAGCCGCTGCTGCAGTGGTGCGAGGCCGCCGCCGCGGTCCCGGACGAACCAGTCGCCGTGGACGCCGAGCGCGCCTCGAGCTACCGCTACAGCTCCCGCGCGTACCTGGTGCAGCTGCGCACGGAGGCCGCCGGCACAGCGCTCATCGATCCGCTGGCCTTCACCATGCCGGGGACGCTGACCTCCCTGCTCGCCGCGAGGGAATGGGTGCTGCACGCCGCAGGTCAGGACCTGCCGAGCCTCGCCGAGCTGGGGCTCCGGCCCTCGTCGCTGTTCGACACCGAGCTCGCCGCCCGACTGCTGGGCATGGAGCGGGTGGGGCTCGGCGCCGTCGTCGAGGACACTCTGGGCCTGCGCCTGGCGAAGGAACACTCCGCCGCCGACTGGTCCAGGCGGCCGCTCCCGGAGGGGTGGCTGACCTATGCGGCGCTCGACGTCGAGGTGCTCGTCGAGGTCCGTGACGTCCTGCAGGAACGTCTCCGCGAGGCGGGCAAGGACGACTGGGCCCGCCAGGAGTTCGATCACGAGCGTCTCCGCGAGCACGGCCCCACCCGTTCCTCGAGCTGGCGGGGACTGCACGGGATCGGGGCGCTGCGCTCGGTCCGGCAGCTCGCGGTGGCCCGGGAGATGTGGACCCGACGCGACGAGATCGCCGGCGCAGAGGACCTCTCCCCGCACCGCGTGATCAAGGATCGAGACCTCGTGGCCGCCGCGAAGGAGGCACCGCGCGGCCGGGAGGCCTTCGACAGGGCGCTGCCCGCGAAACTGCGCCGCAAGGACATCTGGTGGCAGGCGGCCCGGACCGGGATCGAGCTGCCACCCGCCCACCTTCCGGAGCGCACCGAGCGCTCCTACCCTCCGCCGCACAAGCTCTGGTCCAAGAAGCACCCGGAGGTCGCCGAGCGCTACCAGACGGTGCGCACGGCGACCGGACAGCGGGCAGAGGACCTCGAGATGCCCCCGGAGAACCTGCTGCAGCCCGCCGTGCTGCGGCAGTGGGTGTGGGAGCACGAGGAGGTGCCCTCGGAGGGCGAGGTCGCCGGCCAGCTGCTCGACCTCGGCGCCCGGCCCTGGCAGGTCGAGCAGGCGGCACCGGTGATCCATCGGGCGCTCACCGAGCAGGACTGATAGTCACCGGGGCCGCGCACCCAGCGCGGCGCCGCGGCCCGCCAGGCGCAGGACTGCTCGGCGCGGGACCACCAGGCGCAGGATTGCTGGATTCTGCACCACTTGCCGTCCAAGAGTGGTTCAGAATCCAGCAATCCTGCGCGCGGGCCGAGGTCGGGGTCACCGCCAGGTGGAGCGCCGCCGCCCGTGCCCTGGGTGCTCAGTCCCTTCCGGGCCGTGGCATGAAGGGTGCGTCGGCGGGGCGCAGCTGCTCCGTGCCCCGTCCCTCGCTCCGTCCGTCACCGTGCTCCGCACCCCGCAGTGCCTGCAGCGTCAGCAGCGCGGCGACGGTGGTGCCGTTGGTGAGTCGCCCCTCGAGCACGGCGGCGACCGCCTCGCTCAGGGGCACCCAGCGCTGGAGCAGCTCGGCCTCCTCGTCCGTGCGCTCGAACTCCTCAGAGCTCTGTCGAACGCCCTCGGCGAGGTAGACGCGGATGACCTCGTCGTTACCACCGGGGCTGGGTCGCAGGTCGACGAGGGTGCGCAGATGCTCGGGGACGAAGCCGGTCTCCTCGGCGAGCTCGCGAGCGGCCGCGAGGTGAGGGGCTTCTCCCTCGAGATCGAGCAGCCCCGCGGGGATCTCCCACAGCTGGTGGCCGACGGGATGGCGGTACTGCCTGATCATGAGCACCCGGTCCTGATCGTCGACGGCGAGCACCGCGACCGCGCCGGTGTGGCGCACGTACTCGCGGTCGAAGCGCACGCCCTCGGCGAAGTCGACGGTGTCCCGGACGAGGTCGAAGACCATGCCGTGGTGGAGGGTGCGCTGCGCGGCGACGTGCCGTCGGCCGGGCTCATCCGCCAGGGTGGGCGCTCCGGCGGTCGCTGCGGCGTGCTGCGGGTCCGGGACGGGGGCGGGGGCGGTCATCAGCTCACTCCTGTACGGAGGGGGTGTCGTGCAGGTCCCCGGCGCCGGCCTGGTCGGGGTCGACCTCGAGCAGCCGCGTCGCCTTCTGCAGATCGACGGCGGCACCGATCAGTCCGGCGAACAGCGGATGCGCACGGGTGGGGCGCGACTTCAGCTCGGGATGAGCCTGGGTGCCGAGGTAGTAGGGGTGCACTGAGGGATCCAGCTCGACGAACTCCACCAGCGAGCGGCCGTCCTCGAGGGTGGAGGTGCCGGAGATCCGCAGTCCTGCCTGCTCGAGCCGGTCTCGGTAGGTGTTGGAGACCTCGTACCGGTGGCGATGACGTTCGGCCACCTCGGTGCTGCCATAGGTGCGTGCGGCGAGCGATCCCTCGACGAGGGTGTGCGCGTACGAGCCGAGGCGCATGGTGCCGCCGAGGTCGCCGCTGCCGGAGAGGATGTCCTCCTGCTCGGCCATCGTGGCGACCACGGGGTGCTCGGTGTCCGGGGCGAATTCGGTGGAATGGGCGCCGGCGAGACCCAGCTCGTGGCGGGCGAACTCGATCACCATCGACTGCATGCCCAGGCACAGCCCGAGCGTCGGGATGCCGTGGGTGCGCCCGTGCTGGAGGGCACCGACCTTCCCGTCGACGCCGCGGATCCCGAATCCGCCGGGCACCACGATCGCGTCCACGTCCCGCAGCTGCTCGGCGGCCCCTTCCACGCTCTCGCACAGATCGGACTCGACCCAGCGCAGCACCACCTTCGCCCGATGGTGGAAGCCCCCGGCGCGGAGCGCCTCGGTGACCGAGAGATAGGCGTCGGGCAGGTCCACGTACTTGCCCACCAGGGCGACGGTGACCTCGTAGGCGGGCTCGCGCACCCGGCCCAGCAGGTCCTCCCACTGCGACCAGTCCACGTCATGGCTGAGCAGATTCAGGCGCCGGATGGCGTACGCGTCCAGTCCCTCGCCGTGGAGCACCAGCGGGATCTCGTAGATCGACGGGGCGTCCGCGCAGGTGACGACGGCGTCGAGGTCGACATCGCACATCGAGGAGATCTTCGACTTCACGGATGCGGGCAGCTCGCGGTCCGCGCGCAGGACGATCGCGTCGGGCTGGATCCCGATGGAGCGCAGCGCGGCCACGGAATGCTGGGTGGGCTTGGTCTTCAGCTCCTGCGAGGGCCCGATGAAAGGCACCAGCGAGACGTGCACGAAGAACACGTTCTCGCGACCGAGATCCTGGCGCACCTGTCGAGCGGCCTCGAGGAAGGGCTGGGACTCGATGTCGCCGACGGTGCCGCCGATCTCGGTGATGATCACGTCCACGCCGTCCAGGGCCTGGGAGCGCATCGACTGCTTGATCGCATCCGTGATGTGAGGGATGACCTGCACGGTGTCCCCGAGATACTCGCCGCGTCGCTCCTTGGCGATCACCGTGGAGTACACCTGCCCGGTGGTCACGTTCGCCGCGGCGGAGAGATCCTCGTCGAGGAACCGCTCGTAGTGGCCGATGTCGAGGTCGGTCTCGGCGCCGTCCTCGGTGACGAACACCTCACCGTGCTGGAAGGGATTCATGGTGCCCGGATCCACATTGAGGTACGGATCGAGCTTCTGCATCGTCACCCGCAGACCTCGGCTGCGCAGCAGCATCCCGAGCGAAGAGGCCGTCAGGCCCTTCCCGAGGCTCGAGACGACACCGCCGGTGACGAAGATGTGCTTGGTGGTGCCCACATTCCGGAAGGGCTTGGCCGTGGGGGCCGCCCCGATCCTGGGAAGGGGGCCGGTGCCTGACTGGGGGGTGCTCGCGCTGGTATCTGCCACGGACTCTCAACTTACCAGTCGCGGGGCCCGGGAGCGAGCACCACGCCGAGCTGAGCGAGCAGGTCCTCGGCCGTCGGCAGCTCGGCGGCCCGGCGGCGGGAGGCGGCGCGGGCGGCGCGGCGGGCCTCGGGTGAGTGCATCGCGGTGATCGCCGCGGCGAGCGCCGAGGAGTCCCCGACAGGCACCAGGGCCGCGGCCGCGCCGGTGACCCAGCGTGTTCCTCCCGCATCGGTGGCGACGATCGGCGCCCCGGCCTGCAGAGCCTCCTGCAGGGACACCGGCTGACCCTCCCAGCGCGCTGCGGAGACCACCAGATCCGTGGCCGCGAGCAGGGCGGGGACGTCGCTGCGACGCCCCAGCAGCTCCACCGGAAGACGCTCGGCACGGATGCGGGCGTCGAGCTCCGCGTGCAGCGGTCCGTCCCCGGCGATGCGAATCCGCACCGGCGCGACGAGTCCCTGCTGGATCTGCTCGCGCAGCAGGGCGGAGGCGTCCAGCAGATCGTGCAGACCCTTCTGCGGTGCGAGTCGCGCGACGACCAGGATCTCGAGAGGGCCGCCCGATGCGGAACCGTCCGTCGCACCGGGGGCCACGGGTGCCGCGCCCGGGACCGCGGGTGCCGCGCCGGGGGCCACGGGTGCTGCGCCGGGGGCCACCTGGGGCCGCGGGGCGGGCGCGGGGTCCTTCGGCGGCGCCGTCGACCCTGCGGCTCTCCCACACTCCGCCGCACCGGGGGCGGGGATGACGGCATGACGCACATCGCGAGCCCCGGCCTGCCGCGCCGCCTGCAGGAGGTCCGGGGAGACGGCGAGCACAGTGTCCGCACGACGGGCGAGGATCCGCAGCAGTGCGGCACCGATCAGACGCGTCGCCCGAGAGCCGACGGTGCGATTGTGGAGGGTGACCACGACGCGATGTGGTCCGGGCCCGCTGCGAGGTCCGGCTCGGCGCCGCCCGCGCGCCAGCGCGGCGAGCGCTCCGGCGCGCAGCCCGTGAGCGTGGAGGGTGGTCCTGGTGTCCGCCTCACGGAGCAGCGAACGGAGCATGCGCAGGGTGCGCAGATCCTCGCGCGGGTGGGGCCTCTCGGCGATCCGCACGGGCGCCTCGGCGACGTCCCACCCGGCGGCGGTGAGCAGTGCCAGCTCGTGATCGACGTGGGCGGCGAGCCCACCGGAGGCGGCCGGCCGCACCAGCAGGACCTTCATCGCCTCCGCCTCACGGTGCGGGCTCCGCCGCCGCACTCCGCCGACCGGCCCGGAGGTGCTGGAGGATCCGCCGTGCGATCTCACGATCCGCGACCGCCATCAGTGCCGTCGAGAGCACCACGGCGACCAGCCCGCACAGGATCCCGATCAGCACCGTCTGCACCTCGCCAGCGTCGGCGGTGACCAGCTGCCTGCCGAGCAGCAGACCGGGGATGCCGCCTCCCAGCAGCGCCATCGGGACGGCGATCGCGGTGCGGCGCACCTGGAGGAGGTGGCCTCCGTGCTCGAGGATGTCGGAGATTCGCGCCAGCCCCACCAGCCCGGACACCGCCATCCCGATCGCTGTCGCCAGCCCGAAGACGGTGGCGGCCTCCGCGGCGGAGCGCTCCGGGCTGGGCAGCACGAGAATGAGCAGGACCACTGCGGCGATGAGCCACCCCACCGATCCCACGAGCAATGCATCTCGGGCGCGCAGCGCGGCTGAGAGGATCCGCGTGCACTGCGTCGCGACCGCGAAGCCGACGAGCCCCAGGGAGAGGGCGGCGGTGGTGGAGCCGACACCGTTGGCCCCGGCGCGGTCGATCAGCCGGAAGAACTGCTCGAGCGCGGGGCCTGCGGCCAGCAGCATCGAGGCGCCGAGCACGGCGACCACCATCACCATCCGCACCGAGGCGGCGGAGATCTTCGCGAAGCCGGCGCGGTCGCCGACCAGCCGCAGCTCGGACAGGTGGGGGAAGACCGAGGTGACCAGCGGCACCACCAGCACGGCATAGGGCAGGAGGTAGAGGGCCTGGGCGTACTGGAAGACGGGGAGCGTGCCCACACCGCCGGCCCGCATCGCGAGCAGCAGCACCAGCGCCAGCACCAGCTGCTGGGCGCCGACCGCGCCGAGGCCCGCCCCGCCGAGGGCGAGGGCGCGACGGCCGTAGCCCTCCGGCATGCGCAGGGAGGGCCGCAGTCGCAGGCCTGCGCGCAGCGCCACGATGACCACGGGCAGTGCCATGACGGCGACCCCGGCCGTGGTTCCCCAGCCGAGCCAGCGCACGGCGGATTCGTCGATGGTGGCCGCAGTCGCGACGGGCGGCACCAGCTGCGCGTAGACCCGGTAGGAGATCATCACCGCCACCGAGGAGAGCAGCGGCATCATCGCCGGCCACAGGAAGCGCTTGCGGGCCTGGAGATACGCGGCGAGCACCACGGAGATCCCGTACAGCGGGAGCTGGAGCGCGAAGATCCGCAGCAGGGTGGTCCCCAGGGGCACGCCGGATGCTCCGGGGGATCCTGCGGAGAGGAGGAGCTGGGCGAGAGGTGCAGCGAGCAGCATGACTGCGAGTGTCAGCACCCCGGTGCCCAGCAGGGTCCAGGTCAGCAGTGTGGAGATGATGCGGTCGGCGAGCGCGGACCCGTCGTGGGCCGGGCGTGCCGGCTCCTGGTCATGCAGGCGCTGGACGGTCCGCGGGGCACCGGCCTCCTCCGCGGCGACATGGTCGGTGGGATCACCCTCGGGGACGAGCCCCGCGATCAGCGGCACCACGACAGCGGCGAGGACTCCCCCGGCGGCGACCTCGAACAGCACGTTGGGCAGCATGTTCGCGGTCGTGTACGCGGTGCCGACGTCGCCGGCTCCCACACTCGCGCCGAAGACCAGGTAGCGCACGAACCCGGCGATGCGGGCGAAGACCGTGACCACCAGGATCACACCGGCTCCCCGCAGGACGGAGCGGGCGATGCCGCTGCGCCGGTTCGCGGACGGTGTCGGTCCGGAGGCGGTCGGTGTCATCGGTCCTCCCCCGGGGCGGGGGCGGGGAACGGCAGGCGTCCCAGCCCGTCCAGCGCTCGCAGCGCAGCGGTGCGCTCGATGACGGCGCTGAAGCTCACCCGTTCGCTGGCCAGGGTGAGCGCGACGACGACCCCCAGCAGAGACAGCCGGGCGGGGACGGAGAGCCGCCGGGCCGCGGCACCGCCGACGGCGGCGCCGAGCACATTGGCGCCCGCGTCGCCGAGCATGCCGCGCTCCCGGAGGTCGGCGGGCAGGGCGAGCAGGCCGGGTACGGCTGCGGCGAGGGCGAGCCGGCGACCGCTGCGGTCCCGAGCCTGCTCGTCGGGGGCGAGGGCGAGCATTACGGCTGCGGGCAGGGCCGCTTTGAGGGCGCGTCCGGGACGCAGGTCCAAGAGGTTGGCGAGGTTCGCACAGCCGGCGACGAGCGCCGCATCGGCCACGGTCATCGCCCCGCCACGAGGGGCGGGAGCCGTGAGGGCGCCGACCAGTGCCAGCAGGGGGATGCCGAGCGCCTTCGCCGCACCTGTGGTGAGGCTGCCGGAGCGCAGTGCGCCGAGGTGTCCGCGCAGCCCCTTGGAGACGGGACGACCCGCGCGGCGAAGGCGCGGCTCCAGCAGGTCATCGACCAGGCCCAGCGTTCCGATCCCCGCCAGGACGACGGCGTCCGTGCGCCGCGGTCCTCCACCTGCCAGCGCGGTGACGCCGACGACGACCAGCGCACCCTCGGCGAGGCTCACCTCGCGGCCGGCGAAGTTGGTGCGTCGCAGCTCGTTCAGGGGGGAGGCGCTCATCCCGCTCCCCCGCCATCGGATGCCGGGGCCGGGGTGCCGGCTCCATCCGGGGCTGGGGCGCCCTGCTCCTCGCCGCCCTGCCCGCCCTCGTCCTGTCCGCCGTCGCCCTGCCCGCCGGCCTCCTGCTCGACCCCTCGGGTCTCGGGCAGGTCCGGCAGACGGTCCTCGGCGTCACCCGTGGTGCCGTACGCGCCCGCGCCGCCGCGGGTCTGCTCGATCAGGGCGAGCACGGACAGCAGCGGTCCGTCGGGCTCCTGCAGCCGATCCGTGGTCGACAGCGCATCGAACTCGTGATCCCCGCGCACCGTGCGCAGGATCCCGGTGGAGGCGTCGTTGTGCGGAGTCGCGGCAGAGACCACGGCGGGCATCCCGGACTGCGCCAGCACTCCGAGCAGGTGGGTCTGGGAGGCGAGCAGCTCCTGGGCCCGTTCGGTGGCGACGGTCTCGTCCTCGGAGTCCACCGCGTGCTCCTCCGGAGCGGCACCGGTGTAGATGACAGCATCGACGTGGGAAGGGGCCTCGCCGTCGACGGAGACCAACTGATTGTCGATCAGCACCTGCCACAGCTGAGTGCGCAGCTCTGCGGACAGCTCCTCACCACCGTGGAGCAGGGTGGGCACCAGCCCGGACAGCTGCGCGGAGTCGGTGAGCTCGCCGGAGGGGTCCTCGGAGAGCGCCCCCGGGGCGACGGCCCGGACCTCCTCGAGAGCGGCGGTGCGCTGCTCGGCACCGTCCGGGGACCACAGCGCGGGCTGCAGGCTGATCTGCAGCGGGGCATCGACCCCGGCGTCGTTCAGCAGGGCCAGCATGCGATCGATCCCGGGACGCGTCGAGCGGTCGTCGGAGATCACCGCGACCTGCTTCCCGGCCAGGGTGCCCTCGACGAGGTCCGGGCCGAGCTCGGCGATGAACGAGGCCAGCTGATCGTTCTTGGTGGAGAGCTCCTCCGCCTCCGACCGCAGCCGTTCCTGCTCGGTGCGCAGCTGCTCGACCTGTCCGGCGAGCTGGTCGCCGAGGCTCTCGCGCAGCGGTCCGGCGCCGAGCACGATGCCCACGGCGAGCGCCAGGAACACGGAGATCAGCGAGACGAGGTGGTAGCGGAAGTCGATCACGGGGTCAGGACCCTCCTACGCCCCGGTGACCCGGGGGGAGAACAGCATGGTGAACCAGGACAGGATCCCATCCAGGCGGGCGCCGAAGATCTGGACCAGCGCCTGCCCTCCGGGGGTCGCCCAGAGGGCGACGGCGAGGGCGGCGAGACCGGCCAGTGCGAGCAGCACCAGCTGGAAGGTGGAGATCCTCTGACGGTACAGGCGGGAGACGCCCTTGGCGTCGACCAGTTTGGAGCCGATCCGCAGCCGGGTGAGGAATGTCGAGCTCATCCCGGCGCGCCCTTTGTCGAGGAACTCCTCGAGGGTGCCGTGGGTGCCCACGGCGACGATCACGGAGGCGCCCTTCTCGTCGGCCAGCAGCATGGCGATGTCCTCGCTCGTGCCGGAGGCCGGGAAGGAGATCGCCCCCTCGTCGAGACCCAGCTCGGCGAGCCGCTCCATCCCCGGCGCCCGACCGTCGCGATAGGCGTGCACGACGAGCTCGGAGGCGCCGCGCAGCGCGCGATCGGACACGGAGTCCATGTCGCCGATGATCATGTCGGGGTGGAATCCCGCATCGATCACGGCATCGGCGCCGCCGTCGACGCCGATGATGACGGGGCGGTTCTCCCGCAGGAAGGGCTTGAGGGTGGCGAGGTCCTCCTTGTAGTGATAGCCCCGCACCACGATGAGCACCGGGCGCCCGTCCATTCGAGTGCGCACGTCGGGGGCACCGATGCCGTCCAGCAGCAGGTCCCGTTCCCGGAGCATGTACTCCATGGTGTTCTCGGCGAACAGCTCGAGCTGCTCGGACAGTCCCTCGCGTGCCTTCTCCAGGGAGGCGGAGACGGTCGCGTCGTCCTGCCGAGTGCCGTGGGCGACCACGTCGTCCTCGAGGAGCACCTCTCCCCCGCGCACCGTGATCGACTGCCCGTCGCGGACATCGTCGAAGACGGAGCTGCCGAGGTCGTCGACGAGCATGATGCCCGCGTCGATCAGGATCCGGGGACCGGCGTTCGGGTAGCGGCCCGAGGTCGAGGCGGAGACGTTGAGCACGGCGGCCGGCTCCCGCTCGATGAGGGCCTCGGCCGCGACCCGGTCGATGTCCTCGTGATCGATGATCGCGATGTCGCCCGGCTGCAGGCGCTTGGTGAGGTCCTTGGTGCGCTTCCCGAGCCGAGCGATCCCTGTGAGGGTGGGGTCGGCACTCATCGCCGGTCTCCTCGCCCGGAGGCGGACCCTGCAGAGGCCGACCCTGCGGAGGCGGTGCGTGCCTCGTCGAGCAGCTCCTCGGCGTGGGCGAGAGCGACGTCGGAGGCGTCATCGCCCGCGAGCATCCGTGCCAGCTCGCGGATCCGCGCCGGCCGGTCGAGGGTCTCCACCGTGGAGCTGGTGGCACCGTCGTGGGAGGACTTCACAATCTGGAGGTGCGTGCCCGCGTGGGCGGCGACCTGCGGAAGATGCGTGACGACGATGACCTGGGCGTGACGGGCCAGTCGCGCCAGCCTCTGCCCCACCGCGAGCGCCGCCCGGCCGCCGATGCCGGCGTCGATCTCGTCGAAGACGAACACGGGGGCTGCGGAGCGGTCGCTGCGGGAGGAGGACAGGGCGACCTCGAGGGCGAGCATCACCCGGGAGAGCTCACCGCCCGAGGCGGCCTGGCCCACCGGCAGGTGCTCCGCACCGGGGTGCGGGGCGAGCAGGATCGCGACCGCGTCCCGGCCGTGGGAACGATGCGCCTGGGCGGTGACCTCCACGCGGATGTCCGCGTCGGGCATCTCGAGATGGCGCAGCTCCTCCTGGACCGCTGCGGAAAGGGCGGAGGCGGCGTCCGAGCGGGCCGCGGTGAGGGAGGCGGCCGCGACGTCCAGCTCACCCTCCAGAGCCGCGAGTCGCTCCGCGGCCTCGGTGCGCTCCTGCTCGGCGCCCTCGAAACGGTCCAGGGCGATCGCTGCGGTCCGCGAGGTGGCCAGCAGGGTGGTGATGTCCTCGGCCGGGCCCTCCTCGCCCGGGAGCAGGGCACCCAGGTCGCGGACCAGCACGGTCAGCTCGTGCAGGCGCTCGTTGGCTTCTTCGATCCGGCCCGGGGAGGCGTCGATGTCGTCGGCGTACCGGGAGACCTCCGCGGCGACGTCAGAGAGTTCCAGACGCACCGAATCCACACGTTCGACGAGGGGGGCGAGGGTGGGATCGGTGCGAGACGCTCGCCCGAGGGATTCCGCGGCCAGCGCCAGCAGGGTGGCGGCTGCGGGTCCGTCATCGTCCCCGACCAGCGCCAGCGCGGCCTGTCCGGCGGCACCGCGCAGCTCCTCGGCGTTGCCGAGCCGCTCGATCTCGGCACGCAGCGCATCGTCCTCCCCCTCCTGCGGATCGGCCTGCTCGAGCCGCTCGAGGGCTTCGCGCAGGGCCGTGCCGCGGCGGTCCCGCTCGGCGAGCAGCGCGTCGAGCTCCGTGAGCCGGGAGGCGAGGGCTGAGCGTTCGCGCCAGATCTCCCGGTGATGCTCGAGCAGCCCGCCGACCTCCGCGACGGCGAAGCGGTCCAGCGCCTCGCGCTGGGCATCGGGATCGCGCAGCCGCTGCTGATCGGACTGACCGTGCACGGTCACCGCCGTGCCGACCAGCCGGGCAAGGGTCCCGATGGGGACGGGCACCCCACCGATCTGAGCTCGGGACCGGCCGTCGCGGGTGACCCGCCGCACCACCAGGACCTCGCCGTCATCCTCGTCGGCGCCGAGCTCGTCGAGGGCGGAGGCGAGCTCGGTGTGGCCCGCCAGGGCGAGCGTGCCGTCGACGGTGCTGGAGCCCCGCGTGCGTCCGCGGTCCAGGCGGCCGCCCAGCAGCATCGTCAACCCGGTGACGATCATCGTCTTGCCCGCTCCGGTCTCACCTGTCAGTGCGGTGAATCCAGGCCCGAAGTCGAGCGTCGCGTCGTCGATCACGCCGATATGACGGATGCGCAGGGTGGACAGCATGTATCCCTCGAGGCTCAGCGGGTGCGGGGGCCGCGACCGCGCCAGCCCACCACGGGGAGCTGGAACTTCTCGACCAGACGGTCCGCGAAGGGAGTGGGTGCGAGACGGGCCAGCCGCACAGAGGTCGCCGACAGGCGCGCCTCGATGCGCATCCCCGCGGTGATGTCGGCGGTGCGCCGTCCGTCGAGGGTGAGGATCCCGTCCTCGCGGTTGTCGAGGGTCATCTCGATCGCGGCCTCGGAGGAGCGTCCCAGCACCAGCGGCCGGGAGAAGAGGGCGTGGGCGGCGAGCGGGATCAGCATCATCGCATCGACCTCGGGCCAGATCACAGGGCCGCCGGCGCTGAAGGCATAGGCGGTCGATCCGGTGGGGGTGGACAGCAGCACGCCGTCCGCACCGAAGGAGGAGACGGGCCGGCCGTCGATCTCGATGGCGACGTTGATCATCTTCTGGCGGTCGGCCTTCTCGAGCGAGGCCTCGTTGAGCGCCCAGTGCTCGGCGACGGGTTCGTCCTCGGCGTCCAGCACGGTGATCTCGAGGGTCGAGCGCTCCTCGACCTCGTAATCACCGTCGAGCAGACGGGCGACCGTGATCGAGAGGTCCTCGACCTCGCTCTCGGCCAGGAAGCCGACGTGCCCGAGGTTGACCCCGTGGACGGGGACGTCCGCCTCGCGCACCGTCTCCAGGGCCCGCAGGATCGTGCCGTCGCCGCCGAGCACGATCCCGAGCTCGACGTCATCCGCAGCGGAGACCGCGTCCATCACGTCGACCGCACCGTTGGTGAGGAAGGTCAGCAGCTTGGGCGGGGCCGTGTCCTCGGGCAGAGCGAGGATCTCGTCGACCTGCTCGTCCACGACGACTGCGCGCACGTTGCGCAGCCGGAGCTCCTCGAGCACCGTGAGCGTCGCCTGCAGTGCGGCACGACGGCCGGTGTGCACGTACAGGAGGAACCGTCGCATCGTGGTCAGTCCTCCTCGGTGGTCTGCTGGTCACGGCGGTGCCGCGGGCCGTCCCCGCGCACGGCCGACTCGATCATGTCACAGGCCACGGCGTCGAGCGCGGAGGTCGCGCCGCGCGGTCGCAGATGCAGGAAGTACTCCCGGTTCCCGTCCTGTCCCGGCAGTGCACTGGGACCGACCGCCACCGTGAGCAGGCCCACCTCGGCGGCGGCCTCGGCGACTCCTCGCACCGCGCCCACCCGTGCGGCGTCCCCGCTGACCACGCCGGACTTGGGCAATGCGGCCCGACCCACCTCGAACTGCGGCTTCACCATGAGCAGCAGCTCGCCCTCCGCTGCCATCACGCCGGCCAGTGCCGGGAGCACCGTGCGCAGGGAGATGAACGACAGATCGGCGACGAGCAGATCGACCCTGGTGCCGAGCAGGTCGGCGGTGAGGTCTCGCACGCTGGTGCCGTCGCGGACGATGACCCGCGGATCGAGGCGCACATGCTCCACGAGCTGGTCGT
The DNA here is from genome assembly GCF_036379615.1 of Brachybacterium sp. Lineage (GTDB taxonomy): Bacteria > Actinomycetota > Actinomycetes > Actinomycetales > Dermabacteraceae > Brachybacterium. The sequence continues at coordinate 3,925 of NZ_DASVGJ010000031.1, read as the reverse complement.
GGCCGATGTCGACAGCGATCACCTCGGCGGCACCCCGTCGCAGCAGCACATCGGTGAAGCCGCCGGTGGAGGCGCCCGCGTCGAGACAGCGCCGGCCCGCGGGGTCGAGTCCCAGCGCATCGAGCGCACCAGCGAGCTTGTGTGCTGCGCGGGAGGCGAACTCGACGCCGTCGGGAACATCGATCACCTCGAGCGATGCCTCGGAGAGGACCGACGAGGAGGGCTTGAGCACAGGGCGGCCATCCACTCGGGCACGGCCCTCCTCGATGATGCGGCGGGCGTGGCTGCGGGACCGGGCGAGGCCGGCCGCGAGCAGCGCGACGTCGAGACGGTCGCCGCTCACCGTGCGGCGGGCTGCAGCACGGTGCCGTGCTGGTCGCGCAGGTTCCCGGTCCAGGCGGCATCGGCGCTGTGCTCGTGCAGCAGGGCCAGGACGGCGCGCAGCACGCGGGGATCCCCCACGTCGCCGTTCACCGTGATGTCGCCGTCGCTCCAGAGGGCGCTGACGGCCCCGCAGCGTGCCCTGTGCCCCTCTGTGACCGGCAGCGGGAAGGGCGCGGCCAGCTCGGCCAGGTCAGGGAGGATATAGGTCGGCCGACGGACCGGCTCCGCCCGGAGCGCGGTCTCCGTCCCGTCGACTCCGGTGAGCACCAGCAGCGAGTCCATCCCCGCACGCACTGCACCCTCGATGTCGGTGTCGAGCCGGTCACCGATGATCAGCGGGCGACGCGAGCGATGGTCACGGGCCGCCAACTCGAACATGCCGGGCTCGGGCTTGCCCGCCACGGCCGGCTCGACACCGGTGGCATGGCGGAGCGCGGCCACCAGCGACCCGTTCCCGGGGGCGAGACCCCGCTCGGTGGGAAGGGTCGCATCGACGTTGGTCGCCATCCAGTAGGCGCCGTGCCGGATCGCGTAGGCGCCTTCGGCGAGTCGTGCCCAGTCCAGGTCCGGGGACCAGCCCTGGACGACGGCGACGACGTTCTCGCTGTCGCTCTCGACGGGGCTGAGCCCTACCTCGCGGATCTGTGCGGCCAGACTGGGCCCGCCGACGACGAGGACCTGCGCGCCGGGCCCGAGACGATCGGCGAGCAGCCGAGAGGCGACCTGCGGCGAGGTCACGAACTCCTCCGGCGACGCGGAGATGCCGACGACAGCGAGATGCTCTGCCGCCTGCTGCGGGGTGCGGGAGGCATTGTTGGTCGCGAACACGACGGTGCGACCTGCCCCGCGTGCGATCTCGACCGCCTCCGCGCCGTGCGGGATCGCGCGCGACCCGTGCATGAGCGTGCCGTCGAGATCGAACAGGAGCGCGTCGTAAAGATCCAGCAGCGAGGGGTCGGGCCGACGGATCACTCCGACTCCTCCGGCTCGTGAGCGGGCACCGAGGTGCCGGCCTGTCGCTCAGCGGCAGGGGTCTCCTCGTCAGAGGTCTCCTTGGTCGCGCTGTCTGCGTCTGCGTCTGCGTCGAGAACAGTCTCGCGCTCAGCATCAGCATCAGCATCAGCATCAGCATCAGCATCAGCATCAGCATCAGGATCGTAGGCGTCCAGCACGGAGATCTGCTCGTCGTCCTCCCAGGTGGGCTCCTCGGCGGGCAGTGCGACAGGGCGACCGAGACGCTCGGCGGCGTCAGTCAGCCCTTCGGAGTCGGCGTCGGCAGCCAGGCTGATCCACCGCTTGGCCTCCTCCTGGCGGCCGGCCCGATCCAGCAGATCCGCGTATGCGACCCAGAGGCGCACCTGCCACCGGCCATCGACCTTGTGGCGCAAAGCCGGGATCTCCAGCGTGCGCAGTGCGGTACCGATGTCGCCTGTGTCCGCATAAGCACCCGCCACCACGATGATCAGCTCGATGGCCGCATCCACGCTGAGATCGGTGGCATCGTCGGAAGCGGCGAGGTCGAGTGCCCGTTCGGGTCGACCCAGTCCTCGCTCCGAATCCGCGATCAGCGGGAGGACATCCCTGCGACCGGTGATGCGCAGCGAGGTACGCAGCTCACGAGATGCGGTGCGGAAGTCGCCGGCACGATAGGCGATCACGCCATAGGTCTCGCGCACCGCGCCCACTCGCCCACCGAGCCGTGCAGCGAAACGGGCGTGTGCCTGGGCGAGTTCACTGTCGGACTCCTCGAGAAGATGAGCGGCGACCATGTGCCGTGCCACCCTCTCGGCGGTCTCCTGGCTCAGCCCCCGCAGCTCTGCGCGAACGTCCTTGTCGAGCTCCCGACCGGTGATGTCATCCGGGATGCGCGGCTCCAGAGGACGATCGGCTCGGGCGTCCTGACCGGGCCGGCCACCACTGCGCTGATCACCAGCACCTTCGTGACGTGCACGATCATCACGACGGGGCCGATCATCGCGACGAAGTCCGTTGTCACCGCGAGATCCGTTGTCGCGACGAGGTCCGTTGTCGCGACGAGGTCCGTTGTCACGGCGAGCACCGCTGTCGTTCCACGGCCTGTCCCCACCACGGGGCGCTCCATCACGGCCGGAACGCCCGTCGGTGCGTAGCCTGTCCTCTCGACGCGGACGATCATCTCGACCTCGGCGATCGTCACGACGCGGACCATCCTGGTTCCGCGACCGGTCATCACGACGGGGTCGGTCATCCCAGCGCTGTGACTCATCGCGTCGCGGACGCTCGTCCCGATAGGGCCGATCCTGAGACCGCGAACGATCATCTCGGCGCGGACGATCCACGCCCTGCGGTCGAGACTGCGCCGCGGGACGGCCGTCCCGGTACGGGCGAGACTCCCTCGAAGGACGGTCGTCACGACGAGACCGGTCCTCTCGGTCGCGACGCTCTTCATGCGGGCGCCGTTCCTGACGATCACGTCGGTCGCTCTGGCGGTCATCACGGCGCCCCCGGGCGTCCTCACGCGCTCCCCCGGACCAGCTGCCGCTGCGCTGCGGGCGCGCGCCCGCACCGTCGCGGGGACCCCGGTAGCCACGGCGCTCGTCCGAGCCCTGTGCACGATCCGACCCGGACCATCCGCGGTCGCCCCTGGGCTCGGAGTCCCGACGAGATGACTCATCGGATGGCCGGTACGAACGGCGCCGCTCGGTGCCCGGAGCGTCTCCGACAGAGCGAGCGCGGTCTTGACGGGCCTGTCGAGGACCGTCCTGCTGCCACGAACCACCCGAGCTCGATCGCTTTCCGTCGACCGGACGACGCGATGACTGCGTCGAGGAACGCTCGTCCCGCCCTCGGCCGCTTCGGCTCTCGTGGCCGCGGCCGCCCTTGTTGTTGCTGTCCTCAGCCACTTTGGACCGTCCGTCTCTTCGTCTCGCTCGCTCTATGCCGTTTTCTTCCAAGAGCCTAAGCGACCACCCGCAGTTGACCCTCAAGTAAGGAGTCGATCCGTGACTGCTTTCACCAGCATGCCGAACTGGATGATCTCGAGTCCCATACCTCCAGGACCCGGGAGCAAGCACTGTCCAGTCCGGTCACTTCGACTGTCCACGCCCTCGCTCCGGGCCGGCGGGTGGTCTTCAGCGCACCCCGAAAGCTATGGGTCCGACGGAACTCACGGAGTGAAAGTCGTTGTGGCTCGGGACCTGCGGTCTCGTCGGGAGCGAGAACGTGTGAGCAGTGACTCAGGGCATCCTGGCCGCTCGGCGGAGGCAGCACTCCCGCCGCACCGGCAGTGAACGGAATGGGCCCGAGGAGACGTCGCAGCCGAGACCGGCCGCCCGCTCCATAGGGCGGTGTCGTTGAGTGGAGCGATCTCGCTCAGTGGAAAAGCCTCGTTCCGTGCAGCGGTCTCGTTCTGCTGAACGCTTTTCGGGCATGAAAAAAGGGAGTGGAGGAGGCGAACACCCCGCAGGGGTTCAAGCACTCCTCCACTCCCAGTGAAGATGTCCGGCGGCGACCTACTCTCCCACACCCTCCCGAGTGCAGTACCATCGGCGCAATCGAGCTT
>NZ_DASVGJ010000030.1:0-10239 GCF_036379615.1 Brachybacterium sp. | reverse complement strand
CATCGACGTGGGCGTCACCGGCCGCGAGGACGGCACCTACTATCCGAACGTCGCCGTCGCCGCGGCGGAGAAGGTCGCCGCGGGCGAGGCGGACCGGGCGCTGCTGATCTGCGGCACCGGTCTGGGCGTCGCGATCGCCGCCAACAAGGTCTCCGGCATCCGCGCCGTGACCGCGCACGATCTCTACTCCGTGCAGCGCTCCGTGCTCTCGAACAACGCGCAGGTGCTGTGCATGGGCGAGCGTGTGATCGGGCTCGAGCTCGCGAAGGAGCTGGTGAAGGTGTGGCTGGACCTCGAGTTCGATCCGACCTCATCCTCAGCGGCGAAGGTCGACGCGATCTGCGCCTACGACGGCTCCCTCGACCAGGCCTGACACACCGGTCGGTCCCGTCAGGCGGCCCGCATGGGCCCGCCTGACGAGCCGCTCCACCACGCCGGACGGAGCACACGCCCGCACCCGCCGAGCCGCACGACCACGCCGGACGGACGGACGGACGGACGGACCACAGGTCAGCACCCGCCGAGCCGCACCAAGTTGATCGACGGAATGTTCCACCCGGTGGAAGTTTTCGTCGATCAACTCCGGTCGCCCCTGTAGGTCGGCCCGGAAGGTCGCCCCTGTATGTCGGCCAGGAAGATCGCCCCTGTATGTCGGCCCGGAAGGTCGCCCCTGTATGTCGGCCCGAAAGGCCGGCCCGATATGAAGGAGACATGATGAGCACCTTGTGGGTGGGCACCAGCTGGAAGATGACCAAGACGCTCGCCGAGGGGCGCGCATGGGCACGCGGCCTGCGCGAACACCTGGCCGGTCGCACGCCCGCCGGGGTGCAGCCCTTCGTGATCCCCTCCTTCACGGCGACCACTGCCGTGGCCGAGGAGCTCGGTGAGGACTCCCCCGTCCTGCTCGGCGTGCAGAACGCGCACTGGGAGGATGCCGGGGCCTGGACCGGGGAGGTCTCGGTCCCGCAGGCGAAGGACGCCGGCGCCCGGATCGTCGAGATCGGACACTCCGAGCGCAGGGAGCACTTCGGCGAGACGGTCGAGACCACACGGCGCAAGGTCGCCGCGGCCCTCCGCCACGGCCTGACCCCGCTGCTGTGCATCGGGGAGAGCGCCGCGGTGAAGGAGGCGGGCGGCTCGAGCGGCTTCATCCTCGAGCAGGCCGGCGGCGCGCTCGACGGTCTCACCGCGGACGAGCTCTCCCGCGTGGTGATCGCTTACGAACCGATCTGGGCGATCGGCGAGACGGGCCGTCCCGCCACCGTCGAGGAGCTCGTCGATCCCTTCGCCGCACTGGGCGCGGAGTACTCGGGGAAGGTCACCGGCCTGCTCTACGGCGGCTCGGTGAACCTCGACAACGCCGCGGGTCTGCTCGGGATCGAGCACGTCACCGGGCTGTTCGTGGGACGCACCGCCTGGCAGCTGGAGGGCTATCTCGAGCTGCTGCGGATCGCCGCGGAGCACGCCGGCAGCTGAGCGGCGGCTGTGAGCTGCGGCGGAGCGTCCCTCGAGACCCTCGGGAGTCGCCCCGCCGCTGTCCACCAGTTCACCGGTTCACCAGCTCACAGGCTCTGCGACGCCATCCACTCCCAGAGGTGCACGCCCTGCTCCTGCGGGTCGTTGCGCGCCACATAGATCCAGGACCAGTGGCCGGGGTACTCCTCGCCCTCCCAGACGACGTCCGGGTACAGGCTCATCAGCGAGCCGTCGATCAGCTCGTGGAAGCGCACCGTGTTCTGCTGGGGATCCAGGGTGGTGTCGTTCTCGGCGGTGACCAGCCAGGTGGGGGTCGGGGCGAGAGAGCGCAGGGTGTCGTCGCTGAGGTGGAAGGTGCCCTCCGGCCCGCTCACCGCCGCACAGATCGGGACCTGCGAGGCGAACTCCCCGGGATTCTCCGCGACCATCTTGAGCGTCATGTATCCGCCGTTGGAGCAGCCGAGCACGTGGACCCGCTCCACATCGATCCGCTCCCGTGCGATGACCTCGTCGATCACGGCCCGGACCTGCGGGGCGAAGCCGTCACCGTCCTGCATCCACGCCGAGGTGGACTGCGGGGCGAGCACGTACGCGCCGCCGAACAGCTCCTGCGCCTCGGCCGTCGCGAAGCCGAGCGCACCGCGGTTCGCCCGCAGCGTGGACTCGTTGTCGTAGTAGTCGTGCCCGCCGGTGAGCAGTCCGCCCTCCCCGCCGCCGTGCAGCCACACCACCAGCGGCTTGTTCCGCCCGCGACCTCCTCGGGCCGACGGGGTGAACAGCCGGTACTTCAGACCGTCCTGCACCTGGTGGTGCGAGAAGGCGTCCACCTCCAGGGAGAGCAGCTCGCCCTGGACGAAGGAGCCGAGCTCGACCGGGGCACGGTTCCCCCGGTGCTGCAGCGGCTCCACCTGGGTGAGCGTGTACTCGAGGTCGAGCATCACGTTGCGGCCGCTGGTGTAGAGCAGGGTGGAACCCCCGTCCACGCCCCAGCCGTGCTCGAGCTCGAGGACCACGTCCCTGCCCTGCCAGCGGGCGTCAGTGACCACGCGGTCCTGCGCGTAGGCGAGGCTGCCGTCGAGCGGGCTGGTGGCGCGGACGTGCACCGCGAAGGTATCGGTGGTCAGGGAGTCGGGATGGATCGGGGCGAGATCGGTGGAGCGCAGCGTCAGAGAGACCACCTGCTCGCCGCTGTCGAGGACCTCGGCGTTCAGGTCCACGGTGACCTGCTTGCGCTTGCCACCGCCGCCGCTGGGGCCGGCGGGGGCGGCGTGGGCGGAGGTGGTGGCCAGCATCGCGGCGGCGCCGAGGGCGGTGCCCGCGGCTCCGGTGGCGAGGAGGGTACGGCGGGGCAGGGTGGTGTTCATCGAGGACTCCTTCGTCCACAGGCATCCGGTGGCTGGCATGTCAGAAAATACATACCAGTGGTCGGAGATTAGGGAGTCGGCGCCGACAGGTCAAGGGATCCCCGCCCGTCGGACCTCCGCTCCCGACCTCGCCTCGGGTCGCCCACGCCCTACTCCGGACGCGGACCGAGCAGCTTCCGTGCAGGTGGGAGGCCCGCACGGAGTTCGGGGGATAGCCCCCAGCCGTTGTTCGGACGGCCGCGATAGCCTGGAGGTCTTCGATGGCGAGGTCCGCACCGGGCTCAGCGCTCCTCGAGCCCCGGCCCTCTCCGTCATCACTCTCAGCCCCGACCCACGAGAGGTTCGCGGTCCCTATGAACGCCCCGCATCGTCCCTCGAAGCGACACCCGGTACGGAGAGGCGGCATCCCGCCGCTTCCCGGCGCCGGCATGCGTCGCGGCGACGGGCGAGCCTGGGCACAGCCTCCGCGCGGACCCGTCGGCCCGCCGACCGGCCAGCGTCCGCTCGAGGGGACGATCTACGCCCCGCGCTCGAAGGCGCTCGCGCCGCGTCGGCGCCGTGGCCGGTGGCTCACCGTGGGGGTGCCGTCGGTGCTCGGCGGCGGCCTCGGGATCTCCACCTTCCTGCTGCTCGGCGTCAGCAGCCTCATCGGCGGTGCAGGCCTGGTCGCGCCGCTGCTGGCCGGGCTGGGAGTCGCGGTCGTGGTGGGCGGCGGCACCGGGCTGCTGCTGCGCAACCGGGCCCCCCAGCCGGTCCGCTTGGGCCGCGGGAACCCCGAGATCCCGGACGGCACCCGCACGATGCTCGAGAAGATCGTCAAGGACTCCCGCCAGCAGCGACGCCGGCTGCATCGGATGCAGAAGCGCGCCCGCGGGTCGGCGGTCTCGCAGATCCTGGGCCGGGCGGAGACGCTGCTGCTGCGGATCGATGCCCTGCTGGGCTCCGCTGCCATCCAGTCGCGCCGCGCCTCGGACGGCGACGTGATGCTGCTCGAGGGAATGGCCGAGCGCTATGTCCCGGAGCTCGTGGACGCGCTGGAGAGGACGGTCGGCTTCCTCGCCCCGACCACCACCGAGGCCGCGCGGGAGAAGGCGATCGAGAACCTGCACAGCATCGACGAGCAGCTCGCCGGGCTCGGCCGCAGCCTCGACCGTCTCGAGAACGACGTCGTCGCCGGGGTGACCCGCTCCCTGGACGTGCACTCGGAGTTCCTGCGGGCACGCCTCTCCGAACCCTCATACGATCCGCTCGCCGACCGCTGACCAGCGACGACGAACATCCTCCAGAGCACTCGACACCGGACCCTCCGCAAGACTCAGTCCGACGAGCCCCCCGCGGCGGTCCGTGCGCGGCCCTCGAACCCGCTCAGCGATCGGGCGAGCACCCCGTCCAGGTGCGCGGAGAGGGCACGCAGCGCCCCGTCGTGGTGATGCTGGCGGACCATGTCCAGGATCAGGCCGTGCTCATGATGGGCGGTGTGCCCGTCGAAGGTCTCCGGGCCACCGGACCACGTCTGCCGCATGCGATGGCTGTAGGTGCTGAGGTTCTCCACCATCGTGCGCAGGTAGCGGTTGTCCGCATGGGCGAAGAAGACCTGGTGGAAGGCCCAGTCGGCGCGGAAGTGCTCATTGAGAAGCGCGTAGTCCTCGGTGCCGTCGTGCCCGATGCGCGTCAGCACCTCCGCGTGGATGCGGTGCGCCTCGTCGAGATCGATGACCAGGGCGTCGCGGTCGTGGAAGGCACGGCCCAGGGCCGCGGCCTCGACCACCTTGCGGGCATCCAGGAGCTCGGTCATGTGCGCCGCATCGAGCGGGGGCGCGACCACGTAGCCGCGCAGCGCCACGTACTCGACCAGGCCGGAGCGCTCGAGGGAGACCATCGCCTCGCGCACGGGCGTGGGCGAGACCTCGAGGTCTCGGGCGAGCCCGTCGATGCTCAACCGGGAGCCCGGCGCCCACCGCGCCTCGAGCAGCCGTTGGAGGATCAGCTCCTCGACCTCGGCGCGGAGCACCTGTCGTCGCACGGCCATCGCGGCATCCCCTCGCATCGTCCCGGCACGAGCTCCTCGGCCTGCCGCGGGCTGTCACCAGCGGACTCCTCACCCTATAGGAAGTTGCCGTGTGTGCCGGGGATTCCCCGGGTGCCTCCCTCGGGCGCCTCGGGGTCACCCGGTCAGGGCGTGCGGGAATCCCAGGTGCTTGGCGATGATCCCGAGCTGCACCTCGGTGGAGCCCTCCCCCACCTCGAGCACGCGGGAGTCCCGATAGTGGCGGGCCACGACGTTCTCGTTGAGGAAGCCGTTGCCTCCCCAGATCTGGCAGGCGTCACGGGCGTTGGCGACCGCGGCCTCGCTGCTGACGAGCTTGGCCAGCGACGCCTCCTGGCTGAACGGCACACCGGCGTCGAGGCGTCGGGCGGCCTCGTGAATGAGCGCCCGGGAGCTCGCGACGCGGGACTGCATGCGGGCCAGGGTGAAGGCGATGTGCTGCCTCTCGCCGAGCGCCCTGCCGAACACGACCCGCTTCTGCGCGTAGTCCACAGCCTGTTCGAGGCAGCCCTGGGCCGCGCCCACGCACAGCGCGGCCAGCGCGACCCGGCCCTGGTCGAGGATCGCCAGGAAGTTCGCGAAGCCGCGGCCCCGCTCCCCCAGCAGATTCTCCTCGGGCACGCGCACGTCCTCGAGCAGCAGCGGGTGGGTGTCCGAGGTGTGCCAGCCGACCTTGTCGTAGCCGGGCAGAGCCGTGAACCCGGGAGTGTCCGTCGGAACGATGATGCTGGTCAGCTCCGGGGTGGTGCGGCCATTGCCGCGATCACGCTGCCCGGTCACGGCCGTGACGGTGACCAACGAGGTGATGGGGGTGCCGGAGTTGGTGATGAACTGCTTGGTGCCGTCGAGCACCCACTGGCCGCCCTCCAGGCGCGCTGTGGTGCGGGTGCCTCCGGCATCGGAGCCGGCCTCCGCCTCGGTGAGCCCGAAGGCGGCGAGCTCCTCCCCACGGGCCAGGGCCGGCAGGTACCGCTCCTTCTGGGCCTCGGTGCCGAAGCTGAGGATCGGCATCGCGCCCAGGCCTAGCCCGGCCTCGAGGGTGACGGCGATGGACTGGTCCACCCGCGCCAACTGCTCGACGGCGAGGCACAGGGACATGTAGTCCCGGCCCTGACCGCCGTACTCCTTCGGGATCGGCAGCCCGAACAGTCCCAGTCGCCCCATCTGGGCGATGATCTCCATCGGCAGGCGCCGCTGGGTGTCGTACTCGTAGCTGGCCGGCGCCACGACCTCGTCGGCGAACTCGCGCACCTGCGCGGCGAGGCGCTGATGCTCCTCGCTCAGCATGTCGGTGCCGGGCGGGGGCGTGGGGGTGGTGCTCACGGAGATCTCCTTCTCGGGGGGCGGCGGTGCCCCTCAGCGGTCACGGCGGGTCAGCGGTCAGGGCGGGTCTGCGGTCAGGACGGGTCGGTGCTCACCAGCGATCGGTGCGCTTGTCGGATCGGAGCTCAGGTGCGATCGGGGCTGGTGCGGGCGGCGAGGGACCGGGCATGGCGGAGGATCGGCCCGTCGACCATGCGTCCCTCGTGCTCGAACACCCCGGCGCCGTGGTGCTCGGCGGCGGCGAGCACACCGCGGGCCCAGGCCGCCTCCTCCGGACTGGGGGCGTAGGCGGCGCGGATCGCGCCTGCCTGATCCGGGTGGATGCAGGCGGTGGCGGTGAAGCCGCTGGCCGCGGCGTCCTCGGCCTCGGCTCGCCAGGCATCTGCGTCGGAGAGGTCGGTGTGGATCGCGTCGATCGCGCTGCGGTCGTGCGCGCGGGCGGCGAGCAGCACGGTGGAGCGGGCATGGCGGACCACCTCGCGGTAGCTGCCGTCCGCGTGACGCGAGGAGGTGCCCCCGAGGGATGCGATGAGGTCCTCCCCGCCCCACATGAGGGCGGCGACGTCCGGATGGGCGGCGAGCGCGGGTGCGGCGAGGATGCCGCGAGCCGTCTCGCACAGCACCACCACCTGCACCCCGGGCAGAGCCCCGACGAGCCGGTCCACCATCGCGGGGGTCTCCGCCTTGGGGAGCATCACCCAGCGGGGACGGTGGGCGCTCAGCGCGCGGAGGTCCGCCTCGAAGTCGGGGCTGCCGGGCGCGTTGACCCGGATGAGGGTGCGGGCTGGGTCGAGGCGGTGGGCGGCGACCGCTTCGCGAGCCGTCTGCTTGCTCCCGGGGCCGACGGCGTCCTCGAGGTCGAGGATCACGGCGTCGGCCCGGTCGGCGGCCTTCGCGAAGCGGTCCGGGCGATCCCCGGGGCAGAACAGCAGCGAGGGACCCAGCGGGAAGGCCTCGTGGCCCTCGGCGCGGTGGGGATCCGTGGCGCCGTGCCGCTGCCGGCAGGTGACCCTGCTGGCCGGGGCGATGTGCTCGTGGGCACTGGTCATGAGTGCTCCTGGTCGGAGACGGGGGTGTCGTGCATGAGGGTGGTGCGCTCGGCGCGGACCACCACGTCGCCGTGCTGGTTGCGGCCGGTGTGCGCGAGGGAGACGACGGACTGCCCGGGGCGGGAGCGGGAGGCGCGCACGCCGGTCACGGCGGTCTCGCTGTAGAGGGTGTCGCCGTGGCGCAGCGGGTGGGGGAAGCTGATCGCTCCGAAGCCGAGGTTCGCGACCAGCGTGCCCTGGGTGAGCTGGGCGACCGAGGCGCCGACGACGGTGGCGAGGGTGAGCATCGAGTTCACCAGGCGCTCCCCGAACTCTGTGGTCTCGCTCCAGGCGGCGTCGAGGTGGAGGGCCTGCGGGTTCATCGTCAGGGTGGAGAACAGGACGTTGTCCGCCTCGCCGATGGTGCGCCCGGGCCGGTGCGCATAGGTCGCCCCGATCTGCAGCTCGTCGGCGTACAGCCCGCGCTGCACGATGCGTGGTCCGGGGGCGGCGTCGGGCTCGCGGGCGGCGGTGGGCTCGCGGGCAGGGCCGGGAGCGACGTCGGGGGTGGGGTCGGTCATGAGCAAACCTCCTGCTCGGGGATGGGTTCGGGCGCAGCCGCCGGTGCGGGAACCGGTGCTGCGAGCACCTCGGCGACCTCCTCGCCGCGGGCCACGCTCTGACCGGCCCGGACGTGCAGGCGCACGGTGCCGTCGCCGGGGGCGTGGAGGGTGTGCTCCATCTTCATCGCCTCGACCACCAGCACCGGGTCCCCGGTGCTCACGAGGTCCCCGTCGGCGACCAGCACGGTGGTGACGGTGCCGGGCATCGGGGAGGCGAGCGTAGGGGCCGCCTCCCGGTCGGTCGCACTGCGCAGGGCGCGGTGCAGCCTCAGTTCGACGTCCTCGCCGGGCAGGCCGATCCACACCGAGTCCTCGGCGACGTGGTGGAGCAGGCGCATCCGGGTGCCGTCGACGGTGACCGCGCCGGAGTGCAGGGAGAGGTCGAGCTCCTGCCCGCCGATCCGGGCCCTCGCCGTGCCGGGGGAGCCGGTGAGGGTGACCGTCCACGCACCGTCGTCGGCCCCGCCGCTCGTGCCCGCTCCGGGGGCCGATCCCTCCGCGCCGCTGGGAACCGCCCCGTCGGCCGCTGCGAAGCGGACCGTGAAGGGGGCGTGCTGTCCGAGCCGCCATCCCGAGGGGCGGTGCCAGAGGTCGTCCGGGCGGGAACGGGCCACCCGGTCCCGGTGCAGCAGGGCCGCGACGGCGAGCGCCTGCGCGGTGACCGGGGGCGGGGTGAGCTCGGGCAGGCGCCGCTCGATGAGGCCGGTGTCCAGGTCACCGCGCTGCACCTCCGCCAGGGCGAGCAGCGAGCGCAGGAAGGCGGTGTTGGTGACCACGCCGAGCACATGGGTGCCCTCGAGCGCGCGGTCCAGGGCGGCGAGCGCCAGCGCCCGGGTGGGGGCGTGGGCGATCACCTTGGCGAGCATCGGGTCGTAGCTGCTGGAGACGGCGGTGCCGACGCTCAGTGCGTGATCGACCCGCGCGTGCTCCGGCAGGGCGAGGCCGAGCACCGTCCCACCGGTGGGCAGGAAGCCGGCGGCGGCGTCCTCGGCGTAGACGCGCGCCTCGATCGCGTGACCCTCCAGGTGCACGTCCTGCTGGGAGAGCGGGAGCGGCTCGCCGCTGGCGATCCGGAGCTGCGCGGCGACCAGGTCGATCCCGGTGACCGCCTCGGTGACGGCGTGCTCGACCTGCAGGCGGGTGTTCATCTCGAGGAAGAACGGCTCCTCGGGGGCGGCGGCGTCGATGATGAACTCGACGGTGCCCGCGCCCACGTAGTCCACGGCGCGGGCGGCGGCGACCGCGACCTCGCCGAAGCGTGCGCGCTGCGCGGGGGTCAGCGAGGGGCTGGGCGCCTCCTCGATCACCTTCTGGTGGCGGCGCTGCAGGGAGCACTCCCGCTCCCCCAGATGGATCACCCTCCCGTGGGTGTCGGCGAGGACCTGCACCTCGATGTGGCGGGGGGCCGTGATCAGCCGTTCGAGGAACAGGGTGTCGTCGCCGAAGGCACCGGCGGCCTCTCGGCGGGCGGCGGCGAGCGCGGCCGGCAGGTCCTCGGCACGGGTCACCTCGTGCATGCCCTTGCCGCCACCGCCTGCGGCGGGCTTGACCAGCACCGGGAAGCCGATCTCGGCGGCTCCGGCGAGCAGGGCGGCGTCGTCGAGCCCGGGCTCGGCCAGCCCCGGGACGACGGGCACGTCCCGGGCGGTGACCGCGGCGCGGGCGGCGATCTTGTCCCCCATGGTCTCGATCGCGGCGGCCGACGGGCCGATGAAGGTCAGCCCCGCCTCGGCGCAGGCACGGGCGAAGTCCGCCCGCTCGGCGAGGAAGCCGTAGCCGGGATGGATCGCCTGGGCGCCGGTGGCGCGGGCGGCGGCGATGATCTCCGCGCCGTCGAGGTAGGAGCCGATGCGCACGGCCCTTTCCGCCGCGGCCACGTGCGCGGCGCCGGCGTCCTCGTCGGTGTGCACGGCGATCCCTGTCATGCCCAGGGCGTGCACGCTGCGCAGGATCCGCATCGCGATCTCGCCGCGGTTGGCGATCAGGACGGTGTCGATCGGAACGGCATCGCGCATCGGCGTCCTCTCCCTGCGGGGATCCTGCTGGCTGGTCGGCGTCGTGGGGGTCATCTGCCGCCTCACATCCGGAAGACGCCATGGCTGGGCTCGGCCAGCGGGGCGCGGGAGACGACGTCGAGGGCAAGGCCCAGCACGGTGCGGGTCTCGGCCGGGTCGATGACGCCGTCGTCCCAGAGCCGGGCGGTGGAGTAATAGGGGCTGCCCTGGGCCTCGTACTCCTCGATGATGGGGCGCTGGAACTCGGCCTCCTCCTCGGCGCTCCAGCTGCCGCCGCCGGCCTCGATCCGGTCGCGCCGGACGGTGGAGAGCACGGCGGCGGCCTGCTGACCGCCCATCACGGAGACGCGGGCGCCCGGCCAC
>NZ_DASVGJ010000029.1:0-26430 GCF_036379615.1 Brachybacterium sp. | reverse complement strand
ACGAGTCCGATCTCGAACTCCAGCTGTTCCGCGAGTATCGCGACGTGGTCAGCCTGTTCACCTACGTGATCGAGACGGAACGCCGCTTCTACCTCGCCAACCAGGTGGACCTGCAGGTCCGTTCCGGTGGGGGAGAGGTCTTCTACGAGCTGCGGCTCGCGGACGTCTGGGTGTGGGACATCTACCGCTCCAACCGCTTCGTGCGCTCGGTGCGGGTGGTGACGTTCAAGGACGTGAACATCGAGGAGCTCAACAAGCAGGACATCTCCCTGCCCTGAGCCACGGGCGCAGCCCACGGTGACCGCGCACCGTTCCTCCACAGCGTCCGGTCATCCCCACACCGGAGGGTGCGGTTCCCCCCGGGCTGATCTCCGGCAAGGCTGGCCGCATGAACAGCCTCGCCGCCTCCCCGGAACCTCCGCCCGCTCAGCACCTGCCCGGAACGGCCGCGCAGCCCCCGATGTCGGGTCCGGTCGCGGTCCCGGACCGGCGGACGGTGCGCGCGATGTCGACCCGCGAGCTCGGCGCGGCCGGGGAGGACCTCGCTGCAGCCCACCTCCTCGCCTGCGGCTGGCAGATCGTGGAGCGCAACCTCCGGCTCCGCCAGGGCGAGCTCGACATCGTCGCCCTGGCCCACACCACGCTCGTCTTCGTCGAGGTCAAGACCCGCAGATCCTTCGTCACCGGGGTCCCCCAGGCGGCGGTGACCCCCGCCAAGCTGCGGCGGCTGCGCCGGCTGGCGGGGGAGTACCTGATGGAGCGCTCGACCCCGCACCGTGACGTCCGGATCGACGTGATCGGCGTCCATGCGCACCCGGAGGGCACCTTCTCGCTCGAGCACCTCGAGGCGGTCTCCTGATGGGCCAGGCACGCACCCTCTCGGTCAGCCTCGCCGGCCTCGAGGGGACCCTGGTGGAGGTCGAGGCGGACGTCGCCCAGGGACTGCCGGCCTTCACCCTGGTCGGTCTCCCCGACTCCAGCACGCTCCAGGCGCGCGAACGGGTGCGGGCCGCAGCCGGTCGCAGCGGTGCCACTCTGGCCCAGCGCCGGATCACGGTGAACCTCAGCCCGGCATGGAGGCCGAAGCACGGCTCCGGCTTCGACCTCGCGATCGCGATGGCCGTGCTCGATGCCCAGGGTGTGCTCCTCATCCACGTGCCCTCGGACCTCGTGCTGCTGGGCGAGCTGGGCCTGGACGGCAGGGCGCGCCCCGTCCCCGGAGTGCTCCCGGCACTGCTCGCCGCCCGGGCCCACGGCATCACCCGCGCGGTGGTCCCGGCCGAGAACCTGCGCGAGGCGCAGCTGGTGGACGGGCTCGAGGTCGACGGCATCCAGGACCTCACCGAGCTCCTGCATCGCTTCGGAGCCGATGTTCCGCCCGCCCCGACCCGCGCACCGTCGGTGACGGCATCCGGCGGACCGACGGCGCCGCGCGCAGCGCGAGAACTCCTCGACTTCGCCGACGTCATGGGGCAGGCGCAGGCTCGCCAGGCCGCCGAGGTCGCCGCCGCCGGGGCGCACCATCTGCTGCTGAGCGGACCCCCGGGGGCCGGCAAGACCATGATCGCCGCCCGGATCCCCGGCATCCTCCCGCCGCTCGGGAGCGAGGACTCCCTCACCGTCTCCGCCATCCACTCGCTCGCGCAGAACTTCGAGGCAGGCTCCGGTCTGCTGCGCATTCCTCCCTTCGAGGACCCGCACCACACCGCCTCCACCGCCGCGATCGTCGGCGGCGGATCCGGACTCGCACGACCCGGAGCGATCTCCCGAGCGCACTGCGGTGTGCTGTTCCTCGACGAGGCACCCGAGTTCCCCTCTCGGGTGCTGGAGGCCCTGCGCGAGCCTCTTGAGACAGGGGACATCACCCTCCATCGCTCCCGCGGCGTCACCCGCTACCCCGCCCGCTTCCAGCTGGTCCTCGCCGCCAACCCCTGCCCCTGCGGCCAGGCGTACGGGAAGGGGGACCGCTGCACCTGCACGCCCCTGCAGCGTCGCCGCTACCTGGCCCGGCTCTCCGGACCGGTGCTGGACCGCGTGGACATGCGGGTGAGCGTGGGGCCGGTCGACATCCACCGCGTCGACGACAGCGGCGCCGAGCCCACCGCAGCGATCGCCGCCCGGGTGCGCCGGGCGCGGGAGAGCCAGCGCCGACGCTTCGAAGGCCGGACGTGGAGCACCAACGCCCACCTGCCCGGCCCCCTCCTGCGCCGCGAGTTCGCCCCGGAGCGCTCCGAACGCCGGCTGCTCGACCACGCCGTCGCGCAGGGCCGCCTCACCCTGCGCGGTCACGACCGGGTGCTGCGCCTGGCCTGGACGCTCGCCGACCTCGCCGGAGCTGAGCGCCCCGCCGCCGAGCACATAGGCCAAGCCCTCACCCTGCGCGAAGGAGAACCCCGATGACCACCCCGCCCCCTGCGTCCCCCACACCACCGCCCACCGGCCGCGAGCACCCGGCGGAGACCGACCGCGATGCCGTGGAATCGGATCGCATCGCACGGATCACCTGGTCCCTGATCGCCGAGCCGTCCGATGCGGCCGCGCTCCTGGCCACCACCGTCCTGGGTCCCGCGCGTGCGCTCGACCTGGTCCGACGGCGGGATCTGGACGGGCTGCTGAGCGCGCTCGACGGAGGGCCCCCTCGTCAGGGATCCGATCCCCTCGCCGGATCAGCGACCGATCGGATGTCACACGCCATCGATCGATGGTCGCGGCGACTGGGAAGGGTCTGCGTCGATGCCGTCCGCGAGGAGGCGGGGCGACGAGGGATCCGCATCATCACCCCGCACGACGCTGAATGGTCCCCGCTCCTGGACGACCTGCAGGAGACCGCTCCGCACTGCCTGTGGGCGCAGGGACCGGGCCGCCTCGACGCCCTGACGGGGCCGCGCACGATCTCCCTGGTCGGCTCCCGTGCCTCGACGCCTTACGGGGAGGACACGGCCTCCACGATGGCGGCGTCCTTCGCCTCCGGGGGCGGCAGCGTGGTCTCCGGCGGTGCCTATGGCATCGACGCGGCAGCTCACCGGGGGGCTTTGGCGGCCGCCGGAGGCGCCACCCTCGCGATCCTCGCCGGCGGTCTCGACCGCCTCTACCCGCGCGGGAACAGTCGCCTGCTCGAGACCATCGGAGCGCGGCACCTGCTGGTCAGCGAGGCCCCGCCGGGTACGGCGCCGACCCGGTGGCGGTTCCTCGCCCGCAATCGTCTGATCGCTGCACTGTCCCGGGCGACCGTCGTGGTCGAGGCATCGTGGCGCTCCGGCGCGTTGTCCACGGCGCGCCTGGCAGATCAGCTCTCACGACCCGTCGGCGCCGTGCCCGGCCCGGTCACCTCCGCAGCGAGTGCCGGCTGCCACCGGCTGGTCCGCGAGCGCGGAGCCGTGCTCATCACCGAGCCCGCCGAGCTGCTGGACCTGCTCCCGGGCGGACCCTCGGCGGGGGAGAGCGGCTTCGCCGTCCAGGACGAGCTGGATCTGCTGGCTCCGCCGGATCGCCGGGTGCTCGATGCGGTCCCGCCCCGCTCGAGCATCACGGAGACCCGGCTGGCCGACGACATCGGTTTCCGGGACGTGGATGTGGCAGCGGCTCTCGCGCGACTGGAACTGCTGGGCCTGGTGGTGCGCACCGCAGAGCGTGTGCGACGCGCCCGTCCCACCTCCTGACGGCGTCGAGCCGACCCGGCGATGCGGGACACTGGGGTCATGAGCACCCAGCGGGAGCGCGCGGACGCGGCCGTCGTCGATGCCTACGCCGAGCATCTCCGCCTCGAACGCGGGAGATCGGAGCACACGGTGCGGGCCTACCGCCGTGAGGCGATCGGGCTCCTCGAGCACCTCCGTTCCGTCGAACGCATCGAGGTGGAGGAGCTGGATGTGACCGCACTGCGCTCCTGGCTCGGCGAGCGGGCTGAGTCCGGCGCGAGCAGCGGCACGCTCGCTCGCTCCGCGGCATCGGCACGCACGTTCACGACCTGGCTGGCCACCACGGGACGCATCCCCCATGACGTCGGCGGGCGGCTCCGCGCCCCCCGTCGCGGTCGGCACCTCCCCACCGTGCTCAGCGGTGACCAGGCCGGTGCCCTGCTCGACGGGCTGGACCCAGCTGCGAGGACGTCCCCGATCGACCAGGCCGTGCTGCTGCGCGACGCCGCCGTGCTCGAGCTGCTCTATTCCTCCGGGCTGCGGGTCTCCGAGCTGGTCGCCCTGGACTCTGCCGGCATCGACCACAGCCAGGGCACTGTCCGCGTCCGGGGCAAGGGGGACAAGGAGAGGATCGTGCCCGTGGGGGCACCCGCGTTGGAGGCCGTGCGACGGTGGGAGTCCGAGGGCCGCCCGATCCTGCAGGAGAACCTCGCGAGCACGGCACGCGCCGACGGCGCACTCTTCCTCGGGGTCCGGGGCGGGCGCCTGGGGGACCGTGCCGTCCGCACGCTGGTGGATCGCCATGCCGGTGAGGCCGGCATCCCCCGGCACATCTCCCCGCATACATTGCGGCACAGTGCGGCGACGCATCTCGTCGAGGGCGGCGCCGACCTGCGCAGCGTGCAGGACTTCCTCGGCCACTCCTCCCTCGCGACCACGCAGATCTACACCCACGTCAGCGCGGAACGCCTGCGCAGGACCGTCGACCAGGCGCATCCTCGCGCCTGAGCACGGGGGTCGATCGCGCGCACCCGGGAGGGACTCAGGCCGAGGTCGCCCACCGGGCCCCCTGCCCGGTGCCGGACGGGATCAGGACCCTGAGCGGCGCCGGCGCCGACTGACCTGCCGCGGCTCCGGGCGCTGCGATCGGGTCCGGGGCGCCGGCGGTCGCTCCCGCGGCGTCGCCCCAGGGCAGCAGGACGCTCGGGCCGCGCCCGCCCAGCAGCAGGAGCGGGTCCACGTATGCCTCGCCGCGCCGGGCACCGAGGTGCAGGCAGAGCGCTCCGGGGCAGTGGGAGGTCTCGGCGGCCGGCTCGATCACCCCCAGCACATCGCCCGCGGAGACGGCGCTGCCCTCCTCGAGGTCGCCGCTCACGGGCTCGTAGGTCGAGATCAGTCCGTCGGCATGCTGGACGGAGACCACTCCGCGCCCCGCCACGTCCCCGCTGAACCTCACCGTGCCCGCCTCCACCGCGCGCACCGGAGCGTCAGCTGACCGGACGGCGATGTCGATCCCGCGATGCCCCGGCCCGTAGGGGTTCTCCGGCGCGTCGAAGGGTGCCACCACCTCATGGGGCGGCGGCAGCGGCCACTGCCAGCGGGCCCCGTCGGCCTGCGCGCGCCCGGCCGGCCCCGACACCAGCAGCAGGAGGGGCAGCGCAAGCAGCAGCAGGCGAAGCGCGAGGATCGCCGTGGACGACGGAGGAGGGGCAGGAGGGGCGGCCGAGGGGCAGGACATGGACGCCATGCTCCGGCATCGTCGCCGTGGTCGGTGCGCCGCCGGCACCGGCGGTGGACGACCCGGCCCTGGGGAGGAACAGTCGGTCTGGAGCGGAGGCCGCAGCTCCCGCGGTCGTCCCCGAGCGTGGTCCCTGGGCGGCGGCCTCGGCACGTCTCCCGCGGGGTGACGCACGCCGCGCTGTTCGGGCCCCCGGCGTCCGATATGCTGTTCCCAGCATCCGGTCCGTCCGGATGACTTCGCGTGCCCACCAGGGCTCGCCGACCACCGGTCCTCGGCACCTCCCGCACCTCGCGTGCGGGATCCACCGGGGCGGTCGGCTCCCGGGCACCAGGCCTCGCACCGACCGGTGGCGGGGGAACAACCGAGAATGCAGGTCCTGCGCGATGACCGCGGACGCCCACGGGCGCGCCGTGCGAGCCCAGGGCCGGAGAACAGAGGACACCATCATGGCAGTCGTCACCATGCGCCAGCTCCTGGAGAGCGGCGTCCACTTCGGTCACCAGACCCGTCGCTGGAACCCGAAGGTCCGTCGCTTCATCTTCACCGAGCGCAACGGCATCTACATCGTCGACCTCATGCAGACCTTGACGTACATCGACAAGGCCTATGACTTCGTCAAGCAGACGGTCGCCCACGGCGGCACCATCCTGTTCGTCGGCACCAAGAAGCAGGCGCAGGAGTCCGTCCAGGAGCAGGCCACCCGCGTGGGCATGCCCTTCGTGAACCAGCGCTGGCTGGGCGGCATGCTCACCAACCTGCAGACGGTCTCGCAGCGCGTGAACCGCCTCAAGGAGCTCGAGCAGATCGACTTCGAGGATGTGGCCTCCTCCGGCCGCACCAAGAAGGAGCTGCTGATGATGCGCCGCGAGAAGGACAAGCTGGAGAAGACCCTCGGCGGCATCCGCGACATGGGCAAGGCACCGTCGGCCCTGTGGATCGTGGACACCAACAAGGAGCACCTGGCCGTCGACGAGGCGCAGAAGCTCGGCATCCCGGTCGTCGCGATCCTGGACACCAACTGCGATCCCGACGAGATCACCTACCCGATCCCCGGCAACGATGACGCGATCCGCTCCGTCACGCTGCTGACCCGGGTCATCGCCGACGCGGTGGCCGCTGGTCTGCAGGAGCGCCACGCCAAGTCCACCGGCGGCGAGAAGAACGTCTCGGCCGTCGACGCCGAGCCGCTGGCCGAGTGGGAGCAGGAGCTGCTCAAGCAGTCCGAGGTCCAGCAGCAGGACGCCCCCGCCGAGGAGTCCGTCGCCGCTGCCGAGGAGACCCCCGCCGAGGAGACCCCTGCCGAGGAGACCGCCGCAGCGGAGACCCCCGCCGCGGAGTCCACCGAGGAGAAGTCCTCCGAGGCCCCCGCCGCCGAGTGACCCGTGGACCCGGGAGTGCGCACTGGCGCTCCCGGGTCCCTCCACGGGGAGGCGCACCCCGCCTCCCTCCCCTCCCGCAGCAGCTCCCACAAGGAAGAGGAACATGGCTAACTACACGGCAGCAGACATCAAGGAGATCCGCGAGTCCACCGGCGCGGGCATGCTCGACGTCAAGAAGGCGCTCGACGAGGCGAACGGCGACAAGGCCAAGGCCGTGGAGCTGATCCGCGTCAAGGGTCTGAAGGGCATCGCCAAGCGCGAGGGGCGCACCGCCTCCGAGGGCCTCATCGCCGTCGACATCCGTGACGGCGAGGGCGGCCAGACCGGCACCCTGGTCGAGCTCAACTCCGAGACCGACTTCGTGGCCAAGAACGACAAGTTCGTCGCCCTGGGCGACGAGGCCGTCGCCGCGGTCGTCGAGTCCGGCGCGAGCGAGCCCGAGGAGCTGGCGGCGACCCCGTTCGGCGAGGCGCTCACGAACGCCGGCGCCACCATGGGTGAGAAGATCCTGGTGCGTCGCATCGGCCGCGTCTCCGGCGAGGTCGTCTCCGAGTACATGCACCGCACCAACAAGGACCTGCCCCCGCAGGTCGGCGTGCTGGTCGCGACCGACAAGGCCGGCGCCGAGGTGGCCCGTGACGTCGCGATGCACATCGCCGCGTTCACCCCGGCCTTCCTCTCGCGCGAGGAGGTCCCCGAGGAGACCGTCGCCGAGGAGCGTCGCATCGCCGAGGAGACCGCGAAGAACGAGGGCAAGCCCGAGAAGGCGCTGCCCAAGATCATCGAGGGTCGTCTGAACGGCTTCTTCAAGGAGAACTGCCTCCTGGACCAGGCGTTCGCCAAGGACACCAAGAAGTCCGTCGGTCAGGTCGTCGAGGAGGCCGGCGGCACCGTCACCGGGTTCCTCCGCTTCCGCGTCGGCAGCTGACACCCCTCGGGGACGGTCCCGACGGACCGGCCTCGACCGGCGGCGCGTGAGCGTCGCCACCGCCCTGCGGCCCCGCACCATCGGTGCGGGGCCGCAGCGGTATCATCGCCGAGGACCCAGTGCGGAAGGACCGACATGACCCAGACGTTCACGTCACCGATTCCTGTTCTCCCCCAGCCCGAGGACGGACGTCGAGTCCTTCTCAAGCTCTCGGGCGAAGCCTTCGGCGGAGGCGCCGTCGGCGTCGACCCCGATGTGGTCTCCCGGATCGCGGGGGAGATCGCCGAGGGGGTGGCACAGGGCGTCGAGTGCGCCATCGTCGTCGGCGGAGGCAACTTCTTCCGCGGAGCAGAGCTCTCCCAGCGCGGCATGGATCGTCGGCGCGCCGACTACATGGGCATGCTCGGCACCGTGATGAACTGCCTCGCCCTGCAGGACTTCCTCGAGCAGCGTGGCATCTCCACGCGTGTGCAGACCGCCATCGAGATGGGACAGGTCGCCGAGCCCTACATCCCGCTGCGCGCGGTGAGGCACCTCGAGAAGGGGCGCGTGGTCATCTTCGGCGCCGGAGCCGGCATGCCCTACTTCTCCACCGACACCGTCGCCGTGCAGCGCGCGCTCGAGATCGGCTGCGAAGAGGTGCTGATGGCCAAGAACGGTGTGGACGGGGTCTACGACTCCGATCCGCGCACCAACCCCGATGCGACGAAGCTCGACCACGTCACCTATGAGGACGCCCTGGTCCGGGGCCTGAAGGTCGTCGACTCGACCGCCTTCAGCCTGTGCATGGACAACGCGCAGCAGATGATGGTCTTCGGCCTCGACGCCCCCGGGAACATCACCCGCGCCATGCGCGGCGACCGGATCGGCACCGTCGTCACCAAGTGACCGGAGATCCTCCTCCGGCGCCCTGTCGGAGGAGCGGATCCCGCCGAAGCCCGGCCCGGACCAGACCCCTTCCCGCTCGTCCTTGACGATGCGGGACAATGGACACGAACACCCACCCTGAACCGAGGAGCACCCCGTGAGTGACGACACCCCGAGCATCCTGAAGGACGCGGAGGCCAAGATGACGAAGTCCGTCGAGGTCACCAAGGAAGAATTCACCGCGATCCGCACCGGCCGTGCGACCGCCGCGATGTTCCAGGGCATCACCGTCGAGTACTACGGTGCGCCCACCCCCCTGAACCAGCTGGCGTCCCTGCAGTTCCCCGAGGCCCGCACCGTCGTCGTCACGCCCTACGACAAGTCCGCGATGACCGGCGTCGAGACGGCCCTGCGGGAATCGGACCTGGGCGTGAACCCCACCAACAACGGCGACACCCTGCGCGTGGTGCTCCCGGCGCTCACGGAGGAGCGTCGCAAGGACTACGTGAAGCTCGCCCGCACCAAGGCGGAGGACGGCCGTGTCTCCGTGCGCGCCTCTCGCGGCAACGCGAAGAAGGCGATCGAGAAGCTGGTCAAGGACAAGGAGATCGGCGAGGACGAGGGCACTCGCGCGGAGAAGGAGCTCGAGGCGCTCACCAAGCGGTACATCGAGCAGGTGGACGAGGCTCTCGGCCTCAAGGAGACCGAGCTCGAGACCGTCTGAACCTCCTCCAGGAGCGCAGAGACCAGGAGCGCAGAACCCTGCACCGCAGACACGGATCCCGCGGGCCGACCACGTGAGCACGGAACCGACGGCCTCGGGGCCGACGACCTCCGGGGGGACGACCGCCTCGAGCACGCTCGAGGCGGTCGCGGGTGCGCCGGTGACCGGGGCACCGCCCGTGGTCGAGCCCGAGCATGCCAAGCGACGTGGCGCCGGCCGGAACCTCCCCGCGGCGATCGCCGTCGGAGCGGGGCTCGGGGGCCTGCTGATCGTGGCGGTGTTCGTGGTGCCGGTCGCCTTCCCGGTGGTGGCCGCGATCGCCATGGTCCTCGCCATGCTCGAGCTGACGCGAGCTCTCAGCCACGCCGGCCTGCAGCTGCCGCCGGTCCCGCTGCTGGTGGGCGTGATCGGGATGGTGGTCTCCACCGTCGTGTTCGGGGCGGAGGGACTGCTGATCTCCACCGCCGCCGCGGTGTGCGTGCTCATCCTGTGGCGGGTCAGCGAGTCGATGGGCCTCAGCGCGCTGCGCGATGTGGCCGGCGGCGTGTTCGCTCTCGCCTGGGTGCCCTTCCTGGGCTGCTTCCTGCTGCTGCTGTTCGCCCGGGAGCAGGGCGAGATGCTGGTGCTGCTGGCAGTGCTCGGACCGGTCGGCAACGACATCGGCGGGTACATCGCCGGGGTGCTGCTGGGCAAGCACCCGATGGCGCCGCGCATCAGCCCCAAGAAGAGCTGGGAGGGGTTCGCGGGCTCGCTCCTGCTGGGGACCGCCGCGGTCACCGCCGTCGGGAGCCTCGCGCTGGACCTGCCCTGGTGGGCCGGAGTCGCGATCGGCGTCGTGCTGGTGCTCGTCTCCACCGGAGGGGACCTCGCCCAGTCCCTGCTGAAGCGAGACCTCGGCATCAAGGACATGGGGCATCTGCTGCCCGGCCACGGGGGAGTGCTGGATCGGGTCGACTCGATCCTGCTCGCCGCCCCCACCACCTACGTCATGCTGGAGGTACTGCTGCCATGAACATTCCCGAGGACCCCACCGATCGAACGGCGGCGCCCACCCCGGTGGCACTGTCGACCAATCCCGATCTCTCCCGCGAGGCGGTGCCGGGACAGAAGGTCGCCCTGGCACCCGGACAGCTCCAGATGCGTCCCTCCCGCCGAGGGAAGCCCCCGGTGCACCTGGCCGACCTCTCGCTGGAGGAGCGGATCGCCGCCGTCGAGGAGATGGGGCTGCCGGGGTTCCGCGCCAAGCAGCTCTCGGTGCACTACTTCGAGCACTTCACCACCGACCCCGACGACCTCACGGACCTGCCCAAGGAGCGTCGCGACGAGCTCGTGGAGAAGTTCTTCCCGCCGCTGCTGACCCAGGTCTCGCGCCAGTCCGCCGATCACGGCGCCACCCAGAAGTTCCTGTGGCAGCTGTTCGACGGGCCCATGGTCGAGTCCGTGCTGATGCGCTACAGCGATCGCAACACGCTGTGCATCTCCTCCGAGGCCGGCTGCGGCATGAACTGCCCCTTCTGCGCGACCGGACAGATGGGACTGACCCGCAACCTCTCCGCCGCCGAGATCCTCGAGCAGGTGCGGATCGCCAACCGGATGCTCGCCCGCGGCGAGCTGCCCGGCGGCACCGGCCGCGTGAACAACATCGTGTTCATGGGGATGGGGGAGCCGCTCGCCAACTACCGTCCCGTGGCGACCGTCTGCCGGCGTCTGAACGCTCCCGCTCCCGAGGGCTTCGGGATGGGTGCCCGGCACATCACCGTCTCCACGGTGGGACTGGCTCCCGCGGTCCGCAAGCTCACCGCGGAGAAGATCCCGGTCACCCTCGCGGTCTCGCTGCATGCCCCCGACGATGCGCTGCGCGACGAGCTGGTGCCGATCAACACCCGTTTCGATGTCGACGAGATCCTCGACGCCGCCTGGGAGTACTTCGAGACCACCGGGCGCCGCGTCAGCATCGAGTACGCGCTGATCCGGGACATCAACGATCAGGCGCACCGCGCCCAGCTGCTCGCCGACCGGCTGATCGCCAAGGGCGGCGCCCACTGGATCCACGTCAACCCCATCCCGCTGAACCCGGTCAAGGGCTCGAAGTGGACGGCCTCGGACCCGCGGGTGGAGAAGCGCTTCGTGGAGATCCTCCGGGACAACGGCATCTCTGCCACGATCCGCGACACCCGCGGCTCTGACATCGACGGCGCCTGCGGCCAGCTCGCCGCCGAGGTCATCGAGTCCGACACCCACCGCGAGGACCGCGAGGCGCGGGTCGCCCGCGTCGAGGCGATCGCCGCGGCCGGCGACTGAGGAACGGGAGAGACACGATGGATGTCCGTTTCACCACCAGCAGGTTCGGTGCCGGATACGACGCGGCCGAGGTCGACGACTTCCTGGACCGCTGCGACCGCGCGCTGGCCGCCGGCGACGGCTCCGTCACCGCGGAGACGGTGCTGGGCGCCCGCTTCACCGAGACCCGGTTCCGGGAGGGTTACGACATGTCCGAGGTGGACGCCTTCCTCGACGACGTCCTCGCGCCGCGCTTCCGCGCTGCCGGCGGAGGCTCAGCGCCCCAGGAGTCCGTCGTCGGCACCGCCGAGGTCCCAGCCGCGGGTCAGGGCCCGGCCCCCGCGCCCCCGCCGACGCAGGAGCGAGGCTTCCTCTCGCGGCTGCTGCGCGGGCGCTGACCGCACGCTCGGCTCCCACCCTCAGGACCCCGCCCACACGGTCCGCCACGCACCCCGCACGCCTCCCCGCTCCATCTCTCCCGCGCCGCTACAGTGGGACCCCGACAGCACCGAGGAAGGACCTACCTGGTGAGCACATCGTTCGAGCGCGTCTCGCGCTTCAGCGTCGGATACGACATGCGCGAGGTCGACGAGTTCCTCTCCCGCGCCCGCAGCGCCTATGAGGGACGTGATCCCTCCTTCAGCGGAGGCGACATCACCGCGGCCAGCTTCGGCACGGAGCGCGGCGGGTACGACATGCGCGTGGTCGACGAGGCGCTGGACCGGCTCTCGGACGCCTTCGCGCTGCAGTCGCGGGACGACGCGATCGCCCAGCACGGCGAGGAGACCTGGGTCGCGCAGCTCACCGAGCGGGCGGAGGTGCTCAAAGAACGCCTCGAACGCCCCGCCGGGGACCGGTTCTCCCCGGCCGCCCAGGGTGAACCGGCCTACGACAAGGCCGACGTCGACGCCCTGTGCGATCAGCTCGTCGCCTACTTCACCGACGGCCACCCGATGAGCGTCGACGATGTGCGTCGCGCCGCCTTCAGCCGCCGCCGTGGACCGGATGGCTACCGCGAGGCCGTGGTCGACGTCTACCTCGATCATGTCGCGGACGTGATGGCCTCCGTGCCGTGACCGGCACCCACGGGCGCCGGCTGGTCCTGCTGGGCGCCACCGGGTCCATCGGCACCCAGGCGCTGGACGTCCTCACCCGGTACCCCGAGGTCGCGCGCCTCCACGGCCTCGCCGTCGGAGGGAGCCGTCCCGAGATCGTCGCCGACCAGGTCCTGGCCCACCGTCCCGAGCGCGTCGTGGTCTCCGATCCCGACCGCGCCGACGCGGTCGAGGCGACCATCGCCAGCGCATGTCGCACGGCAGGTGCATCCATCCCACGTATCGAGGTCGGCCCGGAGGCGGTCACCGATCTCGCCGGAGCGCTCGGGGCGCAGGACGTGGTGCTGAACGCGATCACCGGTTCCGTGGGACTGCTGCCCACGCTCGCCGCTCTCGAATCCGGGGCACGGCTCGCCCTGGCCAACAAGGAATCGCTGGTGGTGGGCGGGCACCTGGTCACCGAGGCCGCAGCCCCCGGACAGGTCCTGCCCGTGGACTCCGAGCACACCGCGATCGCCCAGGCCCTGGCCGGGGTGCGCCACGACCAGATCGACCACCTGGTGGTCACCGCCTCCGGCGGCCCCTTCCGCGGCCGCAGCCGTGATCAGCTCGCCCAGGTCACCCCCGAGCAGGCGCTGGCCCACCCCACCTGGTCCATGGGGCGGGTGATCACCACCAACTCCGCCACCCTGGTCAACAAGGCGCTCGAAGTGATCGAGGCCTGCTTCCAGTTCGATCTCCCGGAGGACCGGGTGCAGGTGGTCGTCCACCCGCAATCGATCGTGCACTCCATGGTCACCCTGGTGGACGGCTCCACCATCGCCCAGGCGAGCCCTCCGGACATGCGTCACGCGATCGGCTGGGCCCTCGCCCACCCGGAGAAGCTGCCCGGCCTCGCCGCGGCGCTGGACTTCACCACCGCGCAGTCCTGGACCTTCGAACCGGTCGACGAGGACACCTTCGACGCGATCGCCCTCGCCCGCGCCGCGCACCGCGAGGGCGGGGGAGCGATGGCCGTCTACAACGCCACGAACGAGGAGGCCGTGGATGCCTTCTTCGCCGGCGATCTCACGTTTCTGGGGATCACTGCGCTGATCCGGGCCGTGCTCGAGCACCCCGAACGCCCCCGCGCCGAGCGGGCGGACGGGGTCGAGGGCCTGCTGGCCGTCGAGGCCTGGGCGCGCCGCACGGCACGGACCCTCATCACCTCTGCGGAGCTCTGAGCCGTGCTGCTGTTCCTCCTCGGCATCCTCGTGATCGCCGTCGGGCTCGCCCTCTCCATCGCTCTGCACGAGGTGGGTCACCTGGTGCCCGCCAAGCTCTTCGGAGTACGGGTCACCCAGTACATGATCGGTTTCGGCCCGACGGTCCTCTCCCGCTCCCGCGGGGAGACGGAGTACGGGCTCAAGGCGATCCCGCTGGGCGGCTACATCCGGATGATCGGCATGTACCCGCCGCACAAGGGGCAGCCCGAGGGCACCATCCGGGAGGACTCCACCGGTCTGCTCCAGCAGATGACCGAGCTCTCCGAGGAGGCCAAGGCCTACGAGTCCGCGCAGTACGGCCCCGAGGAGGCCCACCGCACCTTCGTGGCGCTGTCCGTGCCGAAGAAGCTCGTGGTGATGCTCGGCGGTCCCTTCATGAACCTGCTGATCTCCGTGGTGCTGATGGTGGTGCTGGTCAGCGGCATCGGGCTGCCGTCCGTGACTCCCACCGTGCAGTCCGTCTCCGAGTGCGTGGTCCCTGCCGACGCCCCGGCCGATGTCTCCTGCGAGGGACGCGAGCCCGCCCCCGCGCTCGCGGCGGGGATCCGCCCCGGGGACACTCTCCGCGAGATCGACGGCCAGCAGATCGACCGGTGGTCCGACGTCACCGCTGCAGTGCGCGGCGCAGAGGACCGCACCGTCGAGGTGGTCGTCGAGCGCGACGGCCGGACCCTCCAGCTCGAGGCGACGATGGTCATCGACGCCCGTCCCGTGCTCGACCAGGACGGGTCCGTGGTGCTGGACGGCGACGGCGAGATGGTGACCGAGCAGGTGGGCTTCCTCGGTGTCTCCGGCACCCCCGACCTGGTGCCGCAGTCCCCGGCTGCCGTCCCGGAGATGGCCTGGTCCGCCTTCACCCAGACCGGGACGCTGGTCCTCACCCTCCCCGTGCGCCTGTACGAGGTGGGGGAGGCGGCCTTCGGCAGTGCCGAGCGCGACCCCAACGGTCCTCTCGGCGTCGTCGGCGTCTCCCGCCTGGCCGGGGAAGTCGCCGCCGCCGACCAGCCCGGCTTCGAGCTGCGGGAGAAGACCGGCACCATGATCTCGATGCTCGCCTCGCTGAACATGGCGCTGTTCGTGTTCAACCTGATCCCGCTGCTGCCGCTGGACGGGGGACATGTCGCCGGGGCGCTGCTCGAGGGGGCGCGGCGGATGATCGCCCGGCTGCGGGGCCGGCCCGATCCCGGTCCGGTGGACATGTCCCGCATGCTGCCGCTCACCAATGCGGTGGCCGTCGTGTTCATCCTCATGACCGTCCTGCTGCTGTACGCGGACATCGTCAAGCCGATCACCCTGTTCCCCTGACTCCCGAGCCGGTCGCTCGAGCGGACCGCCCGAGCCGACCGCGCGAGCTCCGGCCACCGGTGGTGCCCTGAGCCACCCCTGAGGTGCAGGAGCGGTGGAGGTGTCGTACCTCGCCTCGCAGTGCCCGGCCGACGAGGCATAATGGAGGGGTGACTTCTGTGAGCCTCGGCATCCCCTCCGTCAAGACTCCGCCGCCGGTCCTCGCGCCGCGACGGAAGACCCGCAAGGTCAAGCTCGGCAACCTCTACGTCGGCGGCGACGCACCGATCACGGTGCAGTCGATGACCACCACCCCGACCCATGACATCAACGCGACCCTGCAGCAGATCGCGGAGCTGACCGCCGCGGGCTGCGACATCGTGCGCGTGGCCTGCCCGCGCCAGGAGGACGCCGACGCTCTCGTGGCCATCGCCGCGAAGTCCCCGATCCCGGTGATCGCCGACATCCACTTCCAGCCCAAGTACGTCTTCGCCGCGATCGAGGCCGGCTGCGCCGGGGTGCGCGTGAACCCCGGCAACATCCGCCGCTTCGACGACCAGGTGAAGGACATCGCCCAGGCCGCCAACGACCACGGCACCGCCCTGCGCATCGGCGTCAACGCCGGCAGCATCGACCAGCGCATGATGACGGGGGACCGTGTCACCCCCGAGGCGCTGGTGGCCTCGGCGAAGTGGGAGGCGTCCCTGTTCGAGGAGCACGGTTTCCACGACTTCGGGATCTCGGTGAAGCACAACGACCCGATCATCATGGTCGAGGCCTATCGCCAGCTCTCCGCGGAGGGTGACTGGCCGCTGCACCTCGGCGTCACCGAGGCCGGACCCGCCTTCCAGGGCACCATCAAGTCCTCCGTCGCCTTCGGCATCCTGCTGGGCGAGGGCATCGGCGACACCATCCGCGTGTCCCTCTCCGCCCCGCCGGTCGAGGAGGTCAAGGTCGGCAACCAGATCCTGCAGTCGCTGAACCTCAAGCCCCGCAAGCTCGACATCGTCTCCTGCCCCTCCTGCGGCCGTGCCCAGGTGGATGTCTACACGCTCGCCGACGAGGTCACCGAGGGGCTCAAGCACCTCGAGGTGCCGCTGCGCGTCGCCGTGATGGGCTGCGTCGTCAACGGCCCCGGCGAGGCTCGCGAGGCTGATCTCGGCGTCGCCTCCGGCAACGGCAAGGGCCAGATCTTCGTCAAGGGCGAGGTCATCAAGACCGTCCCCGAGGCGGACATCGTGCCGACCCTGCTGGCCGAGGCGAACCGTATCGCGGCCGAGATGGGCGAGGACGGGTCCGCGAGCGGTGCCCCCTCCGTATCCGTGAGCTGATCTGCCATGTTCCGGCGCGGAGGGCGGGTCCGAGCGATCCGTCCCGGTGGCATCGAGGCCGCTCTCTCCCTCGCCCTCTCCGAGCCGGCCACCAACGCGCTCGCAGGGGCGCGGCTGCGAGAGCTGGCCCGTTCCGCCGCTCTGGGCCAGGAGTTCTCCCTGGCCGGTGAGGAGCAGCGGCCCGAGGGGCTGCTCTGGCACGGGGTGAACCTCGCCCCGATATCCGCGACCGCGCAGGCGCTCGAGGACTTCGGCCGCCACCAGGCGCACCGGTCACGACGCGCCAGCTCTGTCGCCGGGGAGCGCCGCGCGGTCGAGATCCTCTGGGAGCATCTCGCGCCCTTCTGGGGGGAGGACGTGCGCGAGTATCGCTGGAGCCAGCCGCTGCTGCTGGCCGATGATCCGGACGCTGCGGCGCAGCGCGTCCCGGTCTCGCTGCGCCCTGCCGTCCCCGGTGAGGAGGAGGCGGTGTTCCCTGCCGCCGTGGCGATGTTCCGCGAGGAGGTGGGGGTGGACCCGCTCGCAGGCGACGGCGGCCGCTCCTACCGCGGCCGGATCGCGGAACTGATCAGGCGGCGCCGCACCTACGTGATCATCGAAGGCGGCGAGGTGCTGTTCAAGGCCGATGTCGGCGCGCTGTTCGGCCCTGTCGCCCAGATCCATGGCGTCTGGGTGCGACCCGACCAGCGCGGGAGGGGGATGGGCCGCGCGGGCATGGCGGATCTGGTGCGCCAGGTGCGTCGTGATCACGCGCCGCAGGTCTCCCTCTACGTCAACGACTTCAACGAGCCCGCTCGCCGCGCCTACGACGCGGCCGGCTTCCGTCAGGTCGGCGAGCTCACCACGATCCTGTTCTGAGCGCGAGGATCAGGCGCCGTCGCACTGTCCCCGCGGTCGCAGGGGAGCCGGGATCAGGCAGGGCGATGGGCGGTGAGCACGAACTGCATCGGCACCCGGTCGGGGTCCTCGTGCAGCCGGGAGCCGGGACCGTCCTGCACCATCAGCTCGGGCCACGGGGTCCACGCCGAGAACGGGGTCTCCTCGAAGGAGTCCAGCACCAGCCCGGCGGAGAGCACGGCGGTGAGGATCTCGCCGATCGAGTGGTTCCACTGGTGGTTGACTCCGTGGGCGATCTCCGGGGCGTCCTCGGGCGCCTCGACATAGGTGACGGCGTCGTCCCAGGTCATGGGGAGCTCCCGCTCGAAGTACGGCTGCTCGATCCGCAGGCCCTCGCTCACGTCCTCGCCGATGGTCATGAACATCGGATGGTCATCGCGCAGCAGCACCCGCCCTCCGGGACGCAGCAGGGACGCGACCACGCGGGCCCAGGCGGCGATGTCGGGCAGCCAGCACAGCACCCCGATCGAGGAGTAGACGAGGTCGAAGTCCCCCTCGACCGCCTCACGGGCGTCGTACACGTTCGCCTCGACGTACTCGATCTCCGCCCCGGCGCGCCGGGTCCGAGACCAACTCGTCGATCCCGTACCCGGAGGCCTCGTGCACCGCGGCGCGACCGTCCCAGTTGGCGCGGTTGTCGGCGAACCAGCTCTCGGAGGTGCTCATGCCCGCCACGGTAGGGGGCGGCCGCGACCGCGACCAGGGAAATACCCTGGCGCCTGACCGCTGCTGTTCCGGGATGACCGGAACCGCCTCCGCCCCCGCACCTCGCCTCTACCTGCTCCAGGGTGCCCCGGCCGTCGGCAAGCTGACGCTCGCCCGCGAGATCGAGCGGCGCACCGGCGCGATCGTGGTGGACAACCATCTGGTGAACAACGCGGTGTTCGTGCCGCTGGGCATGGGCCGTGGTGGTGAGGTCGCCCTCGAGGACACCGATGCCCTCCGTGCTCGCGTGCTGGACGTGGTGCTCGAGGCGACCCTCGCCGCCAGCGCCTCGCTGAGCCATGTCTTCACGAACTGGCTGCTCGAGGACCCTGGGAACCACGCGCACGTGGGCCGGCTGCGGGACCTGGCGGCCCGCCGCGGGGCTCGTGTCGTGCCGGTCTGGATGAGCGCCTCCGCCGAGGCGCTCACGGCACGGGTCGCTTCGGCGGGCCGCGCCGAGCGCTCGACGCTGGTGGATCCCGTGATCCTGAGTGAGCCGCTGACCCGGCCGGAGCTCCCTGCTCCACAGGACGCGGTGCTCCTGGATCTCAGCACCACTGCACCGTCAGAGGCGGCCGAGCAGCTGCTGACGCACCTCGCCTGAGCTCGCCGTCGTCTCAGCCCCGGGCGAGCTCGTCGATCGTCAGCAGCACGTTGGCCGCCGTCCAGGCCAGCGGTGCGACGGCGGCGGGACGTCCGTCGAAGAGCACCTTCTCGGGCAGCGACCCCGCCTCGGTACGGTGCCCGGCGAGCCAGGTGAGCACCTCGACCGCCGCGGCGGTCTCGCCCGCCCGGGCCAGGGCCAGACCCAGCAGGCTCGTGGACGGCGTCCAGCTGACCCCGTCCTGACGCCATGCCGCGCCCGGGGCGATGCCGCCGCCGGGCTGCGCCAGCTCGCGGCGCAGGGCGAGCAGCTGCTGCGGCGCGATCACGTCGTGGCAGCCGGTCGCGTCGAAGAAGGCGAGCGCCGAGTCCGCACCGCCCCCGCCGCGATGGCGCTGGTATCCGGCGCGACCGAAGGTCCCCTCGAGCAGGACGGTGAACGTCTCAGCCGCTTCCTGGGCCGAGGCGACCCCGGTGAGCCGGGCGCCGGCACGCAGGCCCGTCAGCGTCGAGGCCATGATCCCGAGCGTCACGGTGCGCTCGCGCACCTCCCAGTAGTCCGGCGAGACCGGTGGCAGCACGGTGCCGCCCCGGGTGTTCGCATGCAGGGCGCTGAGTGATCTCGTGATCAGCAGGGCGAACCGGTCCAGCAGCGCCTCGCGCTCCGCGCCCTCCGCGGCATCGACCACCTCGGAGCAGGCCCACAGCGTGAGCCCGGTCCCGTCGAACTGGCGCGGTCGACCGTCCGGGGCGCGTCCGGTGTCCGGCATGTACCGGGCCTCGAACCAGCCGTCCTCACCCTGCAGGGACTGCAGGTGGGTGAGCGCCGATACGGCGCGCTCCAGGTGGCCCACCCGCGCCAGGGCCACCGCGCAGAACGCGGCATCCCGGGGCCAGATGTACCGCCACGAGGAGCTCCATCCGGCGACCGGGGCGGGCAGCTGGTCCCCGAGCACCCACAGATCGGCGAGCGCGGAGCCCGCCAGGTCCCGCAGCGGCTCGGAGCCGGCATCGGTGCCGGCCAGGTGCTCCCTCCAGTCCTGTGCACGCTCCTCGAAGCGAGCCGCTCTGGCCCGCACGGAGGACGTCGCGGGGAGCGCCGAGGCGAGGCGGGTGCCGGGCTCGACTGCGAACTGCTGTCCGCGACCGCCGACCAGTGCCCGGCGCTCACCGGTATCGTAGGCGACGGTGCCGGACCACAGCGGGATCACGGTGCGCGGATCCGTGCTGGAGGCCGAGGACAGGCGGGTGGCGAGCACCCCTGACCCGAGCGCGCCCGCCGCGACCAGCATCCCGGCGCCGCGCAGCGCCTGGCGGCGGGAGGCGGGTTCGCGCCGGGGCGCGGTCGCCGGCGCGGATTCCGCCGCGGCGGGTCCCGTCGGACCCGGCGCGGGAGCATCCGGTGCGGCTCGGGGAGGCATCGGGCCAGGGTACCGATCTCGCCCAGTACGATGGTGCGACGCGTGCCCCGGTGTCCCCGCCCCGATCCAGCCCGTGTGACCACCCCGTGTGAAAGGCCTGCCCATGATGCGTATGTCCTCGTCCTTCGTCCGCACCCTGCGGGAGGACCCGGCCGACGCCGAGGTCGCGAGCCACAAGCTACTGGTGCGCGCGGGCTACATCCGTCGCAGCGCCGCCGGGGTGTACACCTGGCTGCCGCTGGGGCTGAGGGTGCTGCGCAGGGTCGAGCAGATCGTGCGCGAGGAGCAGGACGCGATCGGTGGCCAGGAGGTGCTGTTCTCGGCGCTGCAGCCCCGCGAGCCCTACGAGAGGACCGGCCGCTGGGAGGACTACGGCCCCAACCTCTTCCGGCTGCAGGACCGCAAGCAGGACGACTATCTGCTCGCCCCCACGCATGAGGAGATGTTCACCCTCACGGTGAAGGACCTCTTCTCCTCGTACAAGGATCTGCCCACGATGCTGTACCAGATCCAGTCCAAGTACCGCGACGAGGCGCGTCCCCGCGCCGGTCTGCTGCGCACTCGCGAGTTCATCATGAAGGACGCCTACTCCTTCGATGTGAGCGACGAGGGTCTGGACGCCTCCTACGAGAAGCAGCGCGTCGCCTACCAGCGCACCTTCGAACGTCTCGGACTGCCCACGGTGATCTGCCGGGCGGACGCCGGCGCCATGGGCGGCTCCCGCTCCGAGGAGTTCCTGCACCCCACGCCCGTGGGGGAGGACACCTTCGTGGTCTCCGACGGCGGCTATGCCGCGAACGTCGAGGCGGTCACCACGCTCGCCCCGCCCGCCCTGGACGAGGCGGCGATCGCCGCTCTGCCGGCGATGCACATCGAGGACACGCCGGGGGCGTCCACGATCGCGAGGCTCACCGACTTCTCGAACCAGGCCTTCCCGGGGAAGGGCCCCATCGCCGATTCGGGGGAGTGGACCCGCTACGAGATGCTCAAGCACCTCGTCTACCTGCTCACCGGACCCGACGGCACCACCGAGCCGCTCGTGATCGCCCTGCCCGGTGACCGCGAGGTCGACGCGAAGCGGCTCGAGGCCGCGGTGGCGCCGGCGATCGCCGTACCCTTCACCGACGCGGACTTCGCGAAGCACCCGGTGCTGAAGAAGGGCTACATCGGCCCCGAGGGCCTCGGCCTGGAGTCCGAGTCCGGGATCCGCTACCTGGTGGATCCGCGAGTGGTGCCCGGGACCTCGTGGGTCGCCGGCGCCGGTGAGAAGGACAAGCACGTCTATGACCTCGTCTTCGGCAGGGACTTCACCGCCGACGGCACCGTCGAGGCGGCGGAGGTGCGCGACGGCGACCCCGCCCCGGACGGCTCCGGCCCGCTGCGCCTGACCCGCGGGATGGAGATGGGCCATATCTTCCAGCTGGGCCGCAAGTACGCCGAGGCGCTGGAGCTGACGGTCCTCGACGAGAACGGCAAGGCCGCGGTGGTGACCATGGGCTCCTACGGCATCGGCGTCACCCGCGCCGTGGCTGCGGTGGCGGAGCTGTGCCATGACGAGAAGGGCCTGGTCTGGCCGCGTCAGCTCGCACCGGCGGACGTGCACATCGTCGCCACCGGCAAGGGGCAGGAGATCTTCGAGGAGGCCGAGCGGATCGCCACGGAGCTCGAGGCCCGCGGCCTCGTGGTCCTGTACGACGACCGGCCCAAGGTCTCCCCGGGCGTGAAGTTCAAGGACGCCGAACTGATGGGTGTGCCCACCTCCGTGGTGGTGGGCCGCAGCCTCGCGAGCGGCGTGGTCGAGGTGCGCGACCGGGCGAGCGGCGAGATCCGCGAGGTCTCCCCGCAGGAGGTCGTGGACGCCGTGGTCGCGGAGGTCCGCGTCGCCTGAGCTCAGTCCGCCGGCGGCGACTCCTCGACCTCGAGGCTGGGCAGGGGCTCCATCGAGTCCACCAGCGGGGCCAGCCGCTCCGCCTCGTCCAGTGCCGCGGCGATCGACAGGGGCCGCCGCTCGAACGGGGCGGCCCCGACCAGGGCGATGTGCGCGATGAGCACTCCCCGGGCGAGCAGGGCCGGCAGCTGCGCGATGGTCTGCGCGTCCAGGGTCCCGCCCGGGACCGGGTAGGCCGCCTGCCGCGGCACGAGCGGGGCGCCGTCCACCTCAGCCACCGACCCCAGCTCCTCGGCGCGCTGGCGATGGAGCTCCGAGAGGTCCAGGTGCTGCTGGCGGAGTTCGTCCTCGACCCGGGCGGCGAGCACCTCGTGGAGGTACCCCGCATACCACTCCTCGAGCTGGGCGCGCTCGAGCGCGGAGTGGTAGTCGGACTCGGCACCGATCGAGGGCGGATCGGTGGCCGGCACCTCCCGGGTCGGCACGAGCTCCTCCGCCGTGGGCGGTGGGGAGGGCCGATCGGTGCCGGTGCTCTCACTCAGCCGCCGCACGATCCAGGCGGTGTGGGCGGCGATCGCGACCGTCGGCCGTGCGAGCGAACCCGAGACCTGTCGCGCCGCGGCGGCGGCGAGGTCGCGCAGCTCGACCAGGGTCGAGACCAGGCCCGGCAGGTCGGTCGGGGCATCCGATGGGGCAGGAGCGGCCGGCCCGTACGCCTGGTCCTCGCCCGCCTCGAGCTCCTTCTCCTGCTGGGCGCCCGTGAGCAGGGCGGTGCGCTGGATCGGCAGCGCGGTGCCGAGCTCGGCGAGTGCCGTGGAGAACACCGGGTCCTCGCCCGAATCCTCGTCGCTCGATCCCCGGTCGGCGGCGATCTGGCCGGTCCCTGCGAGGGCGCGGTCCAGCAGGGCGAGCAGGTCCGTGCGGTAGAGGTCATCGATCCCCGGCGGCGGCGGGGTGTACTCCTCCGGTCCGCCCAGCGCGACCGGCCCGCAGCTCGCCAGCGGCAGCAGCGCGAGCGTCCCCACGGCGGCGCGCAGCAGCGAGCGGCGGGGGAGGTCGGTGGCGGCGAGGGGGCGCTCGGCGGGACGGAACACAGGAGGATTCTCGCATCGCGGCCCCTGATGGCGGCATCGAACGCCTGCGGCCACTATCCTGGGAACATCGGCTCGGGCAGGACCCCGGGCGCCACCGCCGTCCACGACGGCACCAGACACCCATAACGGCAGGAGACGAGCGGGCCATGAGCGCACTCGAGGACCAGACCATCCTGCGGGAGACGGCCACGCGGGTGCTGGATGCCCACGGCCTCGTGCTCGAAGAGGTCGAGATCCGGCGCGGCGGCGGGATGCCCCAGGTGCGGCTGGTCGTCGATCTGCCCGAGGACCAGCTGGGCAGCGCGGATCTCGACACGGTCGCCGAGGCGTCCCGTGCCCTCTCCGAGGCGGTCGACGCCGACGACGCGGTCCTGGGCAGCGACCCGGTCCTGCTCGAGGTCACCACCCCCGGCGTCGAGCGCGAGCTCACGCAGCTGCGCCACTTCCGCCGTTCCCTCGGCAGGCTGCTCACGCTGACCACCGCTGATGGCGCCGACCATCGCGCCCGACTGCTCGCCGTCCAGGGAGAGCAGCTGCGGCTGCGTCAGGAGCCCGGTCGTGACGAGCGGGGCCGTCCGCGGAAGCTGCCGAAGGGCACCAGCGAGCAGCTCGAGCTCGTGATCGCCGACGTCGCCTCCGCCCGGGTCGAGGTCGAGTTCGATCCGCCCGTCGACCTGGCACAGCTGCTCGCCGACGCCGCATCGGACGACCCCACTGCATCGAACCACCCGGCCGGCGAGCACAGCCCGGCCGCTGACAAGGAGAGCTGAGATGGACATCGACATGGGTGCCCTCCGGGCACTGGAGCGGGAGCGCGAGATCAGCCTTCCCGTGCTGCTGGACGCGATCCGCTCGGCGCTCCACGCCGCCTACCTCCACACCGACCACCCGGTCCGGGACTCCGAGGTGCTGATCGACGACAGCACCGGGAAGGTCGCCGTGATCGCGCGCGAGCGCGCTGCGGACGGCACCGTGATCGAGGAGTGGGACGACACCCCCGAGGACTTCGGCCGCGTCGCCGCCTCGACGGCGCGACAGGTCATCTTCCAGCGGATCCGCGATCTGGAGGATGATGCGGTGCTC
Organism: Brachybacterium sp.; assembly: GCF_036379615.1. Lineage (GTDB taxonomy): Bacteria > Actinomycetota > Actinomycetes > Actinomycetales > Dermabacteraceae > Brachybacterium. The sequence continues at coordinate 2,247 of NZ_DASVGJ010000029.1, read as the reverse complement.
GGCGAGTACGCCGACCGCGCCGACGACATCGTCTCGGGCATCATCCAGCAGGGACGAGATCCGCGGATGGTGCTCGTCAACCTCGGCGAGGTCGAGGCCGTGCTGCCCCCGCACGAGCGGGTGCCGGGGGAGGACTACTCCCATGGGCGCCGACTGCGCGCCTATGTCACCGAGGCGCGTCGCGGGCCCAAGGGCCCGCAGATCACCCTCTCGCGATCGCATCCGAACCTGGTGCGCCGGCTGTTCTCGCTCGAGGTCCCCGAGGTCGCCGACGGCACCGTCGAGATCGCCGGCCTCGCCCGCGAAGCCGGGCACCGCACGAAGATGGCCGTGTACGCCACCGCTCCCGGGATCAACGCCAAGGGCGCCTGCATCGGCCCGATGGGCGCTCGGGTGCGCTCGGTGATGAACGAGCTGGGCGGCGAGAAGATCGACATCGTCGACTTCGACGAGGACCCCGCGACCTACGTCGCCAACGCGCTCTCGCCCGCGAGGGTCACCAGCGTCACGGTGATCGACGAGGTCGGTCGCGCAGCACGGGCGGTCGTCCCCGAGACGCAGCTGTCCCTCGCGATCGGCAAGGATGGGCAGAACGCACGTCTCGCGGCCAAGCTGACCGGCTGGAAGATCGATATCCGGCCCGAAGGGGCACCGGAGCCCGCACCCGCCGAGTGAGGTGTGGCCCACGCCTCCCCGTTGAGGCCGACGCGGAGCAGGTCCGCTACACTGGCGAGGCTGTTCGCCGAGTGGAGGCGTGGATCGACATCGATCTCGCACCCGCCCGTGCGAAGCGCTCGGATCGGAGGTGGAGGAATGGTCGCCCACTCCTCCCGCCACCGCCCTGAGCGCACGTGCGTCGGCTGCCACCAGGCGGCCCCGCGCGACCGTATGGTGCGTCTGGTCCGGGAGCCCGCTCCCGACGGCGCCGCTCCGCGGGTACGCATCGATCCCTCGGGATCGGCGTCCGGCCGCGGGTCGTGGCTCCACCCGGACGCAGCATGTCTCGAGCTCGCCCTCCGGCGAGGCGGCTTCCCCCGGTCCTTCCGGGGGCCGGTCGATACCGGGTCCCTCGCCCAGGAGCTCGAGAACCCCGATTTCACCCGCACGTGGAACAGGTAGAAGAACCATGGACATCCGATGAGTACTCACCCATGAGCACCCTCAGGAATTAGTGGTCCGAGCCCTCTTGTCGGCCGGACCGAGACAGGAGAAATGTGGCTAAGGTCCGCGTCCACGAGCTCGCCAAGGAGCTCGGACACCCGAGCAAGGTCGTACTGCAGAAGCTGCAGGACATGGGCGAATTCGTTCGTTCCGCCTCCTCGACCATCGAAGCCCCGGTCGCCCGCCGTCTGCGTGAGGAGCTGCCCGCCAAGAGCGGCGGCGATGCTCCCGCGACGAAGAGTGGCACCGGTTCGTCCCCCAAGCCCGCCGGAGCTCCCAGGCCCGGCGGCAGCGCCGCGCCCAAGCCCGGAATGAAGCCGGCGCCCAAGCAGCCCGAGCAGGCCGCTCCGTCGGCTCCGGAGGAGCCCGCTGCTCCCGTAGCGGAGCCGTCGGCACCCGCCGACGCACCGAGCCCCGCCGCGCAGGCTCCGACCTCCGGCGCCCCGGCGCCGAAGCCCGGTGCCGAGAAGCCGGCCGCTGCGGAGGAGTCCGCCGGCGCCGAGAAGCCAGCCGCTGCGGAGAAGACGTCGTCCGCACCGAAGCCCGGCGGGGAGCGGCCCGCTCCGCGCCCGGGTGCAGGTCGGCCCGGCAACAACCCCTTCGCCACCTCGCAGGGCATGCCGCGTCCGGGGGCCCGCAAGCCGGCCCAGGGCGGCGGCAGGCCGCAGCGCGGCGAGGGTGGACCGCGTCCGGGCGGTCCCCGTCCCGGCAACAACCCCTTCGCCACCTCGCAGGGCATGCCCCGCCCCGGGCAGCGCCCGCGCCCGGGTGGCGCCGACCAGGCCGGCAGCCGTCCCGCACGTGAGGGCGGTGCTCCCCGTCCCGGTGGCGCCCCCCGTCCCGGCATGCCCACGCCGGGCATCATGCGCCAGCACTCCAGCGGCGGTCTCGCCGACGCGAACCAGGGCGGCGCGGCCGGTCGTGGCCGCGGCGGTCGACCCGGTCCGGGCGGACGCCCGGGCGGCGGCCCCGGCGGCGGCGGCCCGGCCGGTGGTGGCGGCGGCCCCCGCGGCCGTGGCGGTCGCGGCAGCACGCAGGGTGCCTTCGGGCGCGGCGGCAAGCCGGCCCGCTCGCGCAAGTCGAAGC
>NZ_DASVGJ010000028.1:0-55368 GCF_036379615.1 Brachybacterium sp. | reverse complement strand
CATCGATCGAGAGCACCGGATCCAGCCAGAGGCGCGCGACCTGCGCGGCCTGGCGCAGCTCCGCCGTGGCGGAGTCCGTCGGAGCGGGATCGCCCGGGGTGCCGCTCGGGGCCGGGGCGCCGGGGATCCCGGCCTGGCCGGCCGCAGCGCGTCGCGCGATGTCCTCGGCCATCTGCCAGTTCACCGGGCTGTCGCCCTGGGCGGCGAACATGTGCTGCATCTGGGCGGCGGCCGCCCGCAGCTGGGCGGGATCCTGCGGCAGGTTCGCCTGCTGGGCCAGCGCGGACAGGTCCAGGCCGTCCAGCGCGCCCTCGGGGAGCGCGTCCCCGAAGGTCTCCTTCAAGAAGCGCTTCAGCGCCTCCTCGTCCATGTCACCGGGTCCACCCGGGATCGGGGCATCGCTCATGGCCACCTCCAGCAGTCCGTGGGGCGACCAGCCTACCGACCGCCCCTGGGGACGCGCCGGAGGTGGGGCACAATGTCGGGGTGACCGACGCACCCTCCCGCCCCTCGCTCCCTCGCCGGGCACAGGCGCTGGCCGCCCGCACCCTCGACGACGCCCAGCTCGCGCGGCCGCGGTTGGCGCTGATCACCCTGTTCGTGGTGTGCGTGATGATCCTGGGCGGATCGCTGATGCCGGTGCCCTACGTCATCGAGCGGCCCGGCCCGGCGATCGACGTCCTGGGGGAGTACCAGGACGAGGAGATCCTCCTCATCGACGGGGCCGAGACCCACGAGACCGACGGGGCGCTCATGATGACCACGGTCTCGGTGGACGGCGGCCCCGGCTACCGGGTCACCCCCGTGGAGGTCGTCGCAGCCTGGTTCAACCGCTCCGAGATGGTGATGCCGCGCGAGGTGGTCTTCCCCGAGGGACAGACCCGTGAGGAGACCAGCCTGCGCAACACCGCTGCGATGAGCACCTCCCAGCAGGGCGCCGTCGCCGTCGCGCTGGACGAGCTCGGGATCGACTACGAGGACGTGGTGATGGTCGCCGGGGTCGAGGAGGGCGGAGCGGCCGAGGACACCCTCGAGGGCGGTGACGTGATCGTCTCCATCGGCGGGGAGACGGCACAGGGCGTCGAGGAGTACCGCGAGCTGATCCGCGCCGTCCCCTCTGGGGAGCCGATCCCGATGACCGTGCGACGGGGTGGCGAGGAGCTCGAGCTCGAGGTGCCCACCTCTGTGGTGGACGGCACGTCGATGATGGGAGTGGTGCTCTCGCCGGGATACGAGTTCCCGATGGACATCGAGATCGCCGTGGGGGACATCGGCGGACCCAGCGCCGGGATGATCTTCTCCCTCTCCGTGTACGACGAGCTGACTCCGGGGGCGCTGACCGGAGGGCACCGCGTCGCCGGCACCGGGACCATCGCGGCGGACGGCGCCGTCGGCCCGATCGGCGGCATCCGCCAGAAGATGGTCGGGGCCGTCGAGTCCGAGGCGGAGTTCTTCCTGGCCCCCAGCGAGAACTGCCAGGAGGTCGTCGGCTACGTGCCCGACGGACTCGAGGTGGTCGCCGTCTCCACCTTCGAGGAGTCCCTGACCGCGACCGAGACCATCGCCGAGACCGGCAGCACCGAAGGCCTTCCCACCTGTGAGGACGTGACCACCCCGTGAGCAAGAAGAACCGTCGCCGTACACCGCCGAAGCCCACCGTCGTCTTCGACTTCGGTGGTGTGCTCAGCGCCGGGCACGACCCGGTGCCCGATGTCCATCAGCTCCTCGGCGGGGACGCCGAGGTTCTGGAACGGGCCCTCTGGGCGGAGCGTGCCGCCTACGACAGCGGGTCCCTGAGCACCACCGAGTACTGGGGGGCGGTGGCCGCCGCGGTCGGCGTCGAGCAGCTCTCCGAGGACGAGATCACCGAGGTGCAGGGCGCGGACAACCGCTACTTCCTGCGACTGGACCCCGCGGCCCGAGAGCTGATCCATGACCTCGCACGCAACCAGGTGCGCCTGGCACTGTTGTCGAACGCCTCGGAGTCGTTCGGCGAGGCCGTGCGGCGCACCGACTGGTTCGAGGCCTTCACCCTCGCCGTCATCTCCGCCGAGGAGCGGGCCGTGAAGCCCGACCGGGAGATCTACGACCTGCTGCTGGACGTGCTCGCGCACGAGACCGGGGGAGTGTCCATCCCCTCGGCGATCATCTTCTTCGACGACCGCCAGGACAACGTCGAGGCCGCGAGGGCGCTCGGCATCGACGCCCATCTCTGGCCGCGCAACGGTGACCAGGCCGAGGGCGCCGAGCACGGGGCCGAGATCGCTCGCCGGGTGCTGACCGCCCGCGGTGTCCCGCTGGACTGACGGAGCCCTTCCCGCGGCAGCGGCCATCCGGTCCGGTGCCGCTCCGCGCACGATCTGCAGGGCGTGCGGCTGCGCGCCTGTCCCTGCCGCTGGTGGCAGTGCATCTCGCCGCCGTGGTGCTCGCGGCGGTGAGCGGGTGCCTCGCCCGCTGGGCCCGTCACCAGTGGACCCGGGCGGAGGCGGTGGGCGCCGCCCCGAGGGTCCTGGTGGCTGCTCACCGGGCTGGTGCTGCTGATGTCGCTGCTGGGGGTCCCGCCCGGCGCGGCGGGGTAGAGTCGGACACTGCGACACATCCCGTGCGGCGCCGCGCCCCGGCGCGCCGGTGAGAATCCCAGAACCCCCTCTCCGAACAGGAACACGAGTTGGCTGAATTCATCTACTCCATGTACAAGGCCCGGAAGGCCGTGGGCGACAAGGTCATCCTCGATGACGTCTCCATGAGCTTCTACCCCGGCGCGAAGATCGGCATGGTCGGCCCGAACGGCGCCGGCAAGTCGACCATCCTGAAGATCATGGCCGGGCTCGATCAGCCCTCCAACGGCGAGGCCCGCCTCAGCCCCGGCTACAGCGTCGGGATCCTGCTCCAGGAGCCGCCGCTGGACGAGTCCAAGACCGTCCTGGAGAACGTCCAGGAGGGCATGGGCGAGCTGTTCAAGAAGGTGCAGCGCTTCAACGCCATCGGTGAGGAGATGGCCGAGCCCGACGCCGACTTCGACGCGCTGATGGCAGAGATGGGCACGCTCCAGACCGACATCGACGCCGCCAACGGCTGGGACCTCGACTCCCAGCTCGAGCAGGCGATGGACGCGCTGCGCTGCCCGCCCGGCGACGAGCCCGTCACCCACCTCTCCGGTGGTGAGCGTCGCCGCGTGGCGCTGTGCAAGCTGCTGCTGGAGAAGCCCGACCTGCTGCTGCTCGATGAGCCCACCAACCACCTCGACGCCGAGAGCGTCCTGTGGCTCGAGCAGCACCTCACGCAGTACGAGGGCGCCGTCATCGCCGTCACCCACGACCGGTACTTCCTGGACCACGTCGCCCAGTGGATCGCCGAGGTCGACCGCGGTCACCTCATCGGCTACGAGGGCAACTACTCCACCTACCTGGAGAAGAAGGAGGAGCGCCTCACCGTCCAGGGCAAGAAGGACCAGAAGCTCGCCAGGCGCCTCAAGGAGGAGCTGGAGTGGGTGCGCTCCAACGCCAAGGGCCGCCAGGCGAAGTCCAAGTCGCGACTGGCCCGCTACGAGGAGATGGCCGCAGAGGCGGAGAAGACCCGCAAGCTCGACTTCGAGGAGATCACCATCCCGCCGGGTCCGCGGCTCGGCAACCAGGTGATCGACGCCAAGGACCTCAAGAAGGGCTTCGGCGAGCGGATCCTCATCGACGGGCTCTCCTTCACGCTGCCCCCGAACGGCATCGTGGGCGTCATCGGCCCCAACGGCGTCGGCAAGACCACGCTGTTCAAGACCATGGTGGGCCTCGAGCCGCTGGACGACGGCGAGCTGAAGATCGGCAAGTCCGTGCAGATCAGCTACGTCGACCAGAACCGCGAGAACATCGACCCGGACAAGAACCTCTGGGAGGTCGTCTCCGACGGGCTGGACTACATCCAGGTCGGCAAGGTCGAGATCCCCTCGCGCGCCTATGTCTCCCAGTTCGGCTTCAAGGGCCCGGACCAGCAGAAGAAGGCCGGGATCCTCTCCGGTGGTGAGCGCAACCGCCTGAACCTGGCGCTGACCCTCAAGCAGGGCGGCAACGTGCTCCTGCTCGATGAGCCCACCAACGACCTCGATGTGCAGACCCTCGGCTCGCTCGAGAACGCGCTGCTGGAGTTCCCCGGCTGCGCCGTGGTCGTCTCCCACGACCGCTGGTTCCTGGACCGGGTCGCGACCCACATCCTGGCCTACGAGGGCACCGAGGAGAACCCGGCGAACTGGTACTGGTTCGAGGGCAACTTCGAGTCCTACCAGGCCAACAAGGTCGCTCGCCTCGGCGAGGACGCCGCGCGTCCCCATCGCGTCACCTATCGGCGCCTCACCCGCGACTGACACCGGTCGTCGGCAGGCCTCGCGCCACGACGGACCCCGCTCGCCTCGGCGAGCGGGGTCCGTCGTCGTTCCAGGACCGTTGTCCTTCAGGGGCCGTGCGCGTGCTGGGGCCGCGGGCGGTCAGGGCCCGTCGTCGGTCAGGGACCGTCCACGGTCTCCGCCTGCGGGTCGAGGTTCGCGACCACCTTGGCGGAGGGGGAGCCGGACTCATTGCCCGGCGCCATCTCCCGCGTGACGAACACCCGCTCGTCGGACCGCTCGGAGGTGAACTCGATCGTGCCGTCCGCCGCGAGGTCGAGCACGCCGAGGCTGCGCTGGACGCCATCGGTCTCGCCCCACAGCTCCAGCACCTCGCCCTCCCAGCCTGCGACCCCCTCGGCCCGCAGGGCGAGTCCCTCGTCGGTCAGCACCACCTGCCAGGTGCCGTTGTCGCTGAGGCCCGGGACCAGCTGGGCACCGGGAGTCATGGTGTGATCGGCCCAGGCATCGGAGAACGACTCGGAGGCCTCCAGCTGGCGGTGGGAGTCCCAGAGCATCACCCCCAGCACGAGAGCGGCGACGAGGGAGAGCACCGCAAGGCTGCGGGAGAACCAGGGGATCCCGCGTCGGTCTGCGCGGGCGCGCTGCCTCTCCCGTCGGCGGCTGCGCCGGGAGCGATCCTTCTCGTCGGCGCTGCGGAAGGCGAAAGCGGGAGCCGAGGAGCCGTCCTGTGCGCCGAGCGGGGGTGCGGCCTCGGCGTTCGGGGTCGGCGGGGAACCGGCCGACGGCTCCGCGGCGCTGCCGTGCGGCCCACCCGCCATCGCCGGCGGACCGACCATGCGGCGCTGGGAGTCGGTGCCGAGCACCGGCGTGGCGTAGTCGCCGCTGTAGACCGGCTCGGGCTCCGCCGGCGTGGCGCCGGGGGAGAGGGGAGCGGCCGGGGAGGGCGCCTGCGAGGACTGCTGCGCCGACGCCGACGGGGCGGCGCCGAACCCCTCGAGCACGGCCAGATGGAGGTCCCGCGAGGGCGGGACCGCGGTGAGCAGGGCGAGTCGGGCGGCGGCCTCGATCGCGTGGCGATGGATGACCGCGGTCTCCGGGGATCGCGTGAGGTCCCGCAGGCGCAGGCGCTCCCCGGCATCCGCCAGCGCGAGCGCGTCCAGAGCGCTGAGCCCTCGGGTCTCCGCATCTCGGGGGCCGCCGAAGGGCACGAGCGCATCGAGCACGCCCGCGAGGGTCAGTGCGGCCTGCTGCCGGGCCGAGCCCGAGTAGGTGAATCGGCCTTGAGCGGCGGATTCGACCAGAGCGCGCTGCTCCGCAGGCAGTTCCAGCAGCACCCTGAGGACGTCGACCTCCCGACGATCGCTGGTGCGGTCCGCGACGGGGCCGGGGCCGGCGAGCGAGCGGACGTCACCGGTGGGGTTGGTGGCCACGGCGGCGCGCCGGGCCCTGTCGAGCACGGCCGCCTCCCCGGGCAGCCCGCTGGCGGCGAGCTCACCGGCATCGCGCAGGCAGGAGCGCAGCACGCTCACCGTGAGCTTGGCCGCGCGCGCGGAGGACCCCGTGACATGGACGGCGAGTCCGTGGATGCGAGGACCGAGCACGTCCACCAGGGCGGCGGCGGCGCGCTGGTCCCTCATGGCGGTGCGTCGCAGCAGCGTCCGGACCGGATCCAGACGCTCCCCGAGGTCGACGGTGTCCTCCGGGATGGCCGGCAGCTCCCCGGTCCCTATGTCGCTCCCCATCGGGCGCCTCCGTGCGTTCGGTGCTCAGTTCTGGGCACCGCCCCCGCGGTGCCGCACCATTGTCGCAGGCAGGGAGGCCCGATGCGGTGACCGCGCCGGGGACGGGAGACAGCGCACCGCGCGACGCGCTGCGCAGCGCGCTTCTGGACCGCGCGGCAAGATCTTGCAAGGAGTGTCCGGAGTGGGCGGATCGGCGGCGCTTCGACAACGGCGTGCTGGCCATCATCCCTGGTGAACGCGCAATGGCGACGATATGACTGCTCGTCGACGGCGCGCAAGACGGATGCAAGATCAAGGGTCTGCGTCGGGTACCGTGGTGCCATGAAGCCGCTCTCCACGATCACGGTCTCCTCCGACCTCCCCGGCGTTCTCGCGCCGCTGCGCGACCTGGCGCTGAACCTGCGCTGGACCTGGCGTCGACAGACCGTCGACCTCTTCCGCACCCTGGACCCGAAGGTCTTCGTCGCCAGCGGCGAGAACCCCATCGCGATGCTCTCGCAGGTCTCGGCCGGTCGCCTGGCCGAGGTGGCGCGGGACGAGGCCTTCCTCGCGCAGATGCGCTCCGAGGTGGGGGACCTGCGCACCTACCTCGACTCCGGTCGCTGGTTCCAGCGCACGGTCCCGGGCGCGCAGGGCGAGGGATCGGGCTCCTCGGTCGCGTACTTCTCCATGGAGTTCGGGATCAGCCCGACCCTGCCGATCTACTCCGGCGGTCTCGGGATCCTCGCCGGTGACCATCTGAAGTCCGCCTCGGATCTGGGCGTGCCGCTGGTCGCCGTCGGCCTGCTCTACCAGTGGGGCTACTTCTCCCAGTCCCTGGATCGCAGCGGGTGGCAGCAGGAGGAGTACCGCCTCAACGATCCCGCGCAGCTCCCCGTCGAGCCGGTCCTCGGCGCCGATGGCGAGCAGCTCACGGTCTCCGTCTCGCTTCCCGGCGGGCGCGAGGTCGAGATCGCGGTGTGGATCGCCCAGGTGGGCCGCATCCCGCTGCTCCTGCTGGACACCAACCTCGCGAGCAACGACGAGCAGGCTCGCGAGATCACCGACCGCCTCTACGGCGGGGACCACGAGCACCGCATCGTCCAGGAGATCGTGCTGGGCATCGGCGGCGTGCGTGCGGTGGAGGCCTACACCGAGCTGGTGGGCGCCCCGGCACCGTCGGTGTTCCACCTCAACGAGGGCCATGCCGGATTCTCCGGTCTCGAGCGCGTGGGCCGGAGGATGCAGGCCGGTGCCGGTTTCTCCGAGGCCGTCGCCCAGGTGCGAGCAGGCACCGTGTTCACGACCCACACCCCGGTTCCTGCGGGCATCGACCGCTTCGACGCCTCCCAGCTGCGCGGCTACCTCGACGCCGACGGCTCGGGTCTGTCCCACCTGATCCCCTCCCTGCCCGTCGAGGCGGCGCTGGCCCTCGGCATCGAGGAGGGCGGGGACATCTTCAACATGGCGCAGCTCGGCTTCCGCATCGCGCAGCGCTCCAACGGCGTGGCGAAGCTCCACGGCGCCGTCTCCCGCGCCATGTTCCAGGACCTCTACCCGGGCTTCGACGTGCCGGAGGTGCCGATCGGTTCGGTCACCAACGGCGTGCACCGCCGCACCTGGACCTCGGCGCACATGGACGATCTGTTCAAGAAGTCGATGGGCGATGTCGACGTCTCCTCGCTCAGCGACTGGAGCGCCCTGTCGACCCTCACCGACCACGAGCTCACCGAGACCCGTGACGCGCTGCGCGCGGACCTGGTGACGATGGCACGCCGGCACGTGAAGGACTCGTGGCTGCGCCGCGGCGCCGACGAGGCGGAGCTCGCCTGGACCGATCACATCCTGGACCCGAACGCGCTGACCATCGGCTTCGCGCGTCGGGTCTCGACCTACAAGCGGCTCACCCTGATGCTCAGCGACCCGGAGCGGCTGAAGCGGATCCTGCTGGACGAGAACCGCCCCGTGCAGATCGTGGTGGCGGGCAAGTCCCATCCGGCGGACCGTCCCGGCAAGGAGTTCCTCCAGCAGCTGGTGCGCTTCGCCGACGACCACGGCGTGCGCCACCGGATCGCCTTCCTGCCCGACTACGACATCCGTATGGCCTCGGTGCTCATCGCCGGCTCCGACGTGTGGCTGAACAACCCCATCCGTCCCGAGGAGGCCTCGGGCACGTCGGGGATGAAGGCCGTCCTCAACGGCGGCCTCACCTTCTCGGTCTCCGACGGCTGGTGGGATGAGATGAAGGACGACGCGGCGGGATGGACCATCCCCACCGCCGAGGTCGAGGATCAGGCGCGCCGCGACGAGATCGAGGCCGATGCGCTCTACGAGATCCTTGAGCAGTCCATCGTGCCGCTGTTCTACGCACGGGACGCCCGCGGCATGCAGCACGGGTGGATGACCAAGGTCCGTGCCTCGCTGGTGACGGTGGCCCCGCAGATCACCGCCGCGCGCATGGTCCGTGACTACGTCACCGACCTGTACCTGCCGGCGGCCCGCGCCGCCACCGCGTTCGAGGCGGATCCGGCGCTGGCCGGGGAGTTCACGGCCTGGAGGGACGAGCTCCAGCAGGCCTGGCCGGCGGTGTCCGTGAACGGGGTGACCCTGGAGGGGACCGGCGGCGGCGAGGGGGCCGAGGTGTCCACGGGCGCGGAGGTCACCCTGGCCGCCGAGGTCGAGCTGGGTCGACTGCGCGACACGGACGTGCTGATCGAGGCGGTCCTCGGCGAGATCGGGCCCGAGGATGAGATCATCGATCCTCAACTGATCCCGCTGCAGCGCGGGGAGGACGGCCGCTGGTCGGCCCGCTTCGCGCTCGCCGCACCCGGCACGGTGGGCTACACCGTGCGCGTCACCCCGCAGCACCCGGTGCTGGCCTCCCGCGCCGAGCTCGGGCTGGTCGCCACCGCCTGAGCGGAACCACCGCACCCCGTACGAAAGGCCTCGACCCCGTGCCGACCCGTCGCCAGCTCCTGCTCGCCACCGCCGTGACGGGACTGGCCGGGGTCGGGGTGCTCGCGGGCTGTTCAGGGGATGAGGCGGCTGAGCTTGAAGAGGGCGACGCGCTGCGGATGCGCGTGTGGAGCGAGGCCGCGGCCGCCGCCTACGAGGACTCGCTGGCGGAGTTCACCGAGGCCACCGGCATCGAGGTCGACCTCAAGGTGCTGACCTGGGACGACTACTGGACCCAGCTGCCGCTGGACGTCGCCTCCGGTGACCTCCCCGACGTGCTCTGGATGAACACGGCGCACCTCGCCCAGGCGCACGCCGGCGGGGAGCTGCTGGAGATCGGCGAGGAGGTGGGGGATGCCGCGGCGCGCTGGGAGAGCGCAGCGACCGACCTCTACCGTCTCGACGACGGTCTGTGGGGCGTCCCCCAGATCTGGGAGCAGAGCATCCTGGTCGCCCATGAGGGGCTGGTCGCCGAGGCCGAGGGGGACGCCTCGGCGCTCACCTTCGATGCCGCGGCCCCGACCGATCCGCTGCGGGAGCTCGCCGCCGCCCTCACCACCGACGCGGAGGGGCGCAAGCACGGTGAGGACGACTTCGACCCGTCGGCGCGCACCGTCTTCGGATTCAGCGCGCATCCCGACCGCACCGCGGTGCTGGGCCCCTTCGTCGCCGGCCAGGGCGGCAGCTGGCAGGACGAGGACGGCACCCTCACCTTCGCCTCGGCCGAGGGCATCGACGCCGTGCAGTACCTCGCGGACCTCGCCGCCGAGCACCTCGCCCCGGCCGGGAAGGACACGGTGGAGGACCCGACGCTGTGCCGCACCCTGTTCCTCGAGGGCAAGCTGGGCCTGCTGCAGACGGGCACCTACGACCTCCACACCCTCACCGAGGAGATCGGCGGCGGCTTCGACTGGGGGATCCACCCGGTCGTCGCCGGGCCGAAGGGCACCCGTCCGCTCGTGCATGCGATCGCGGCGGTGGGCGTCGATCCGGACGACGAGGACCGGGAGAAGGCGATCATCGAGCTGCTGACCTGGCTCGGGAGCGCCGACGGGCAGCGCTCGCTCGCCGAGAACCGACTGGGCATCCCCGCGCACCGGGAGCTGCGCGGCGCTTGGGAGGAGAGCTGGGCGGAGGCGGGGGTCGATGTCTCCGGGATCGAGACGCCCGAGACGGCGTCCCGTCCCGAGACCGGGGACCGTTCGGCGATCGCGACCGGCACGGCGCTGCCGATCATCGCCGAGGTGTTCCGCGGCGACACCGACGCGGCCGAGGCTCTGCCCCGCGCTCAGCAGGCCGCGCGCGAGGCCATGGGGTGAGCGGCGGCTCCCACCGCTGATCGGCGGGTCGCCTCGCAGGCTCAGGCCTCGGACCGTGCCCGGATCATGCCCTCCTGGGTGACGGTCGCGACGAGGTCCCCCGCGCGGTCGTAGACCTGGCCGTGGGTGAGGCCGCGCCCGCCGGAGGCGGAGGGGGAGCGCTGCACGTACAGCAGCCAGTCGTTCGCGTCGGCGTGCTTGTGCCACCAGATCGCATGGTTGATCGTGGCCATCTTCAGCCCCGGCGTCATCCAGCTCAGCCCCTGCCGGCGCAGGATCGGCTCGAAGGGCGTGTAGTCGCTCGCGAAGGCGAGGATCGCATCATGCAGCAGGGGCTCCGCCTGGACCGGGGCGAGCGTGCGCATCCACACCATCTGCGTATCGGCGGTGTCGGAGGCCGGATCGGGTCGCAGGTAGATCGGATCGGTGACGTGCCGGATGTCGATCGGCCGCTGGGTGGACCAGTACCGCGCCACCGGATGGTCGATGCCGGTGAGCACCTCGGCGGTGGTGGGCAGGCCCTCGGGATCCGGCGCCTCGGGTGCCCGCTCCTGGTGCTCGAGCCCGTCCTGGCTCTCCTGGAAGGAGGCGGTCATCGCGAGGATCGTGCGCTCCTCCTCGTCGGCCTCCTTCCCCGGCTGGGTGGCCAGCACCCGGCGCACCGAGAAGGAGCCGCCGTCGCGCAGCGCATCGACCTGGAAGCGGATCGGGTGCGAGGGATCGCCGGGGGCGAGGAAGTAGGAGTACATCGAATGGATGCGACGTCCCGGGGAGACCGTGCGCCCCACCGCGGTGACCGCCTGGCCCATCACCTGCCCGCCGAAGACGTGCCCTCCCGGCTGGGGGGAGGAGTCGCCCTGGTACGCGGCGACGGTGGCCGGGGTGGAGAAGTCCCCGAACGGAGCGATCTCGCGCAGGTCCAGCAGGTCCACGAGGCCGGCGGCGATCTGCGAGGGGTCGGTGTGCGGGAAGGTCATGGGCCGATGGTACTGGCCGGGGCACCTACGATGATCCCCATGCCCTCCCATGCCGCTGTCGATGCCTCCCATCTCACCCCCGGCCCGCTGGACATCCCGATCGCGGTGCGCTGGACGGATCTGGACGCCTACGGGCACGTGAACAACGCCGCCGTGGTGAGGCTGCTGGAGGAGGCGCGCATCGCGGCCTTCTGGCAGCCGCCGGCCGAGCAGCTCGCCCTGGGTGCCCCGCAGCCACCGGCGGCCCTGCCGATCAGCGGAGCCGGCTCGGCGCTCAGCACCGTCATCGCCTCGCAGCGGATCGAGTACCTCCGCTCCCTCGAGCACCGCCGCGACGGCGTGGTGGTGCGGCTGTGGCTCTCGCGCCTCGGGGGAGCGAGCCTCTCCGTGGACTACCTGGTGCTCACGCGCGATGACCCGACCGGCGCGACGCCCTATGCCCGGGCGCGCACGGTCGTGGTGCTCGTCGACGCGGGGACCGGCCGGCCGGTGCGCCTGGAGCAGGAGACCCGCTCCGGGCTCGAGCGCTTCACCGGCGAGCCGCTGCAGTTCCGCGACTGAGGGCGCGACGGAGGACGCGACGGAGGGCGCGAGCTCAGCTCAACCGATCGGGCACGGACTGGCCGGCGGCCGGTGCCTCCCCGCCGTCGACCGTGTTCACCAGCGACTGCGCGGCCCGGTCGAGGTAGTCCCACAGGGTCTGCTCGTGCAGCGGGGCCAGCTCCAGCGTGTCCAGGGCGGCGCGCATATGGCGCAGCCATGCATCGCGGGCCGACGGGGAGACGGGGAAGACGGCATGACGCATCCGCAGCCGCGGATGGCCGCGCTCGGCGCCGTAGGCCTTCGGCCCGCCCCAGTACTGCTCGAGGAAGGTGGTCAGGCGGTGCTTCGCACCGGTGAGGTCCTCCTCGGGGTACATCGGGCGCAGCTCCGGATCCTCGGCGACGCCTTCGTAGAAGCGGTCCACGAGGGTCACGAAGGTCGCGTGGCCCCCGACGGCCTCGTAGAAGCTGATCTGCTCCGGGGTGGGGGACGGACTGGTCATGGCGGGCTGGCTCCGATGCTGGTGGGGGAGGGTGAGGGAGTGGTCAGTGCTTCATGGTCTCGACGAAGCGCGGCATCGCGAAGGCGATGTCCGCCTCGGCGAAGGCGGCGCGGATGCGGGCGCGCAGCTCGCGCTCCACGCCCCACTGCTGCCCGGGCGCGGTCTGGATCGTGACGCGGCGCTGGTAGCGGTTCGCATCCACATCCAGGATGCCGGTGATGTCGGCGCCGCCGAGCACGGTGTCGTCCCAGGCGGGATCGCGGGTGATCTCGGCGGAGACCCGTTCCACGACCTGGGTGACCAGCTCGTCGTCGGCCTCGGCGTCGATGTCGAGCACCACCACGGCGGTGGAGAAGCCGCGCGCATAGTTGCCGACGCGGATGATCTCGCCGTTGCGCACGGTCCACAGCACGCCGTCGATGCCGCGCACCTGGGTGGCGCGCAGGTTGATCGACTCGACCGTTCCCTCGGCGTACTCGAGGTCCACCCAGTCGCCCACGGCGACGATGTCCTCGAACAGCATCACCACGCCGGCGACCACGTCCTTGATGATGGTCTGCGCGCCGATGCCGGCGGCCAG
Source organism: Brachybacterium sp. (assembly GCF_036379615.1). Classification (GTDB taxonomy): domain Bacteria; phylum Actinomycetota; class Actinomycetes; order Actinomycetales; family Dermabacteraceae; genus Brachybacterium. Next base: position 42,438 of record NZ_DASVGJ010000028.1, on the reverse strand, counting down.
GCCCACCACACCGAGGCTCGCGATCACCGGGGCGATGTTCACCCCGATCTCGGAGAGGATCATCATCGAGGCGATCGCCCAGATCAGCACGTGCGCGATGCTGCGGGCGACATTCGACAGCGTGTGCGCGCGCTGCTCACGGCGGGCCTGGGCGGCCTTCTGCGACTTGGGGTCCCGACGGATGACGGTGCCGGTCATGGTGGAGATCTTCGAACCGGACTGCACCATCGTGCGGAAGAAGCGACGCAGCAGCCACCCGGCGAACAGGCTGAGCAGACCGGCCGCCACGATGATGACCACGATCTTCACACCGCTCGTGGCCAGCCAGCGCAGCAGTTGATCCATCAGGGACAGCGCGTCGTCGGCGGAGGGGGCGGACCACAGCGGTCCGGATTCCAGGGGGTCGTCCAACATGCCTTCGACGATAACGCCCGACGGGGCGGATGTCTGGGGCCGGACTGGGCGAGGTGGGTCACCGTCCCACCCCGCCCGGACGTGCTCAGAGCACAGCTCTGCTCACTGCTCGGTGCACAGCTCGTCTCACTGCACGTCCGCGGCGCGCACCCTCTCCTGTCGGGCCACGGTGTCGCGACCCTCGATGACGATGCGGCGCAGCCCGAAGGGGGCGTCCTCCGCCTCGGCGAGCCAGGCATCGGCGGCGTCCAGCACGCCCTGGCCGCCGTAGGAGTGGGGGAAGTAGCCGCCGACGAGTCGGGTCGCGATCTCGTGCGAACGCTCGGCCCACACCCGCGAGATCACGTCGAAGTAGCGCTGGCGGTACGGGGTCAGCAGCTCCTCGTCGACCACGCGGCGGAATCCCTGGATGACGGCCGTGACCGACTCATTGGCCAGGGTGTCCTTCTCCATCGTGCGCCGCCAGGCCTTGGCCTTGGAGACCTCGGTGGGCAGGGCTGCACGGGCGGTGAGGGCGTGCTTGCGTCCGGACTGGGTGTCGTCCGAGGCGAGCTGCTCGTCGATCCCGGCGGCATCGATCCCGCCCAGCACGGCCAGGGAGATGACGAGCTTCCACCGCAGGTCGGTGTCGATCGTGCGGCCGGGAAGGGTGATGGAGCCGCCCAGCAGGCCCTCGAGGGTGTGGCGGTGCTCCTCCGTCCGGGCGAGGCGGGCGAAGGTCTCCAGCAGCTGCAGCTGGGCGTCGGAGCCGGCCTCGGCCTGCTCCGCGAGCTGCCAGACGGCGCTCGCCGCGCTCTCGGTGCGCAGCGCCCGCTGATCGACGGCGGCGTACGGCCCGGCGACGGTCTCCAGCTGCTGCAGCAGGGTGCGCACCACCGAGGAGGAGTCCTCACCGGTGAGGTTCGCGAGCACCAGCTGCTGGAAGCGGCGGCTGGGCAGCTCGCCGTCGCGCACCATGTCCCAGGCGGCGGACCACAGCAGAGTGCGGGCCAGGGAGTCGTCCAGATCGCGCAGGTGCTCCATCGCGACGGCCAGGGAGGCCTCGTCCAGGCGCACCTTCGCGTAGGCGAGGTCGCCGTCGTTGAGCAGCCACAGGTCCGCCCGCTTCCCGGCGAGCTGGGGGACCTCGGTGAGCTCGCCGTCGATGTCGAGCTCGACGGACTCGGTGCGCACCAGGCGACCGTCCTGCAGCGAGAAGCCGCCCACCTGCAGGCGATGGGGACGCAGGGTGGGGTGCTCCACCGGGGCGGTCTGGGCGATCGCGAAGCGGGTCACGACGCCCTCGGCATCGCGCTCGATCACCGGGCGCAGGGTGTTGACCCCGGCCCGCTGCAGCCACAGCGCGGCCCAGCTGCTGAGGTCGCGGCCGCTGGTGGCCTCGAGCTCGACCAACAGGTCCTTCAGCTCGGTGTTGCCCCAGGCGTGCGTGGCGAAGTAGGCGCGCACCCCGGCGAAGAACTCCTCGCGGCCCACGTAGGCGACGAGCTGGCGCAGCACGGAGGCGCCCTTGGCGTAGGTGATGCCGTCGAAGTTGGTCTCCACCGCCTCGAGGTCGACCATGTCCGCCACCACCGGGTGGGTGGAGGGCAGCTGGTCCTGCTGGTAGGCCCAGCCCTTCTCCGAGAGGGCGAAGGTGGTCCACGAGTCCGTCCACCGGGTGGACTCGGCGCTGGCGAGGGTGGAGGCGTACTCGGCGAAGGACTCGTTCAGCCACAGGTCGTCCCACCAGCGCATGGTGACCAGGTCGCCGAACCACATGTGGGCGAGCTCGTGGAGGATCGTGAGGTCGCGGCGCTCGCGCACCGCATCGGAGACCTCGGAACGGAAGACATAGACCTCGACGTAGGTGACCGCGCCAGGGTTCTCCATCGCCCCCATGTTGTACTCCGGCACGAACACCTGGTCGTACTTGCGGAACGGGAAGTCCTGGTCGAAGGCCTCCTCGTAGAAATCGATGCCGGCGCGGGTCACGTCGATGACGTTCTGGGCGTCGACGTGCTCGGCGAGCGAGGCGCGGGCGAAGACGCCCATCGGGATGGTGCGGCCGTCACGGGTGGTGACCTCCCCGGTGCCGCCCTGGTAGTTTCCCGCGATGAGCGCGACCAGATAGGTGGAGATCCGTTCGGTGGGATCGAAGGTCCAGGTCGCCACGCCCTCGCGGCCGTCCTCGGCGGCCGACGGGGCGGGAGTGGGAGCGTTGGAGATGACCCGCCAGTGCTGCGGGGCGGTGACGGTCAGGGCGAAGGTCGCCTTGAGATCGGGCTGCTCGAAGCAGGCGAACATGCGGCGGGCATCGGAGACCTCGAACTGGGTGTAGAGATAGACCTCCTCATCCACCGGGTCCACGAAGCGGTGCAGGCCCTCGCCGGTGTTCATGTACCGGCCGGTCGCCAGGATCCGCAGCGTGTTCGCCCCCTCGGCCAGTGCAGGCAGTTGGACCCGGGCGCCGTCGAAGCGCGAGGCGGGATCCTCCAGCACCTGGCCGTTGAGCTCGATCTCCTCGACGGACTGCGCGATGAGGTCCACGAAGGTGGGCCGGGCCTCGGAGGAGGAGAAGCGGAGGGTGGTCTCCGTCAGGAACGTCCGCTCGTCGGTGGTGAGATCCAGGCGGATGTCGTAGGAGTCGGTGCTGAGGAACGAGGCGCGGCTGCGGGCCTCGTCGCGAGTGAGGTTCTCGGATGACATGGAGCCATCCTGCCACCGTCGGCCGGACGAACTGCTGCGGAAGGAGGGCCGAGAGGTCGCAAGCAGGTCTCGAAATCGGGCGGACGCCGGATCACCGCCTCGTGAGGTCGAGGTCCCAGGTGTAGTGCTCGGGCAGCTGCGGCAGCGACCAGTTGGGGTCCGGGAAGAAGTACTCGTATCCGGCGGAGAACGGGTAGCGCCAGTCGGCGATGTGCTGCTCCGCCTCACGGCCGGCCGCCTTGATCCCGTCGACCTCCTCAGGGGAGAAGTACCCGGTGCGTTCGGCGCCCTCCAGCTCGTCCTCGTCCTTGTAATGCCAGTCCCGGCGGGGCAGCACCACCAGGTCGAGCACCAGGTCGCGCGTGCGCACCCCCTCGTCGGTGCGTTCGTAGGGGGTCTCGAGGTTCACGTAGTAGCAGCCCAGGGAGCCGTCATCCTTGTAGAACAGCCAGATCGAGTAGGGCGCCTCCGGCAGGCCGATCATGAGGATGCCGTTGCCCGTCCACAGCTGCTTGGACTGGAGGCGCGGGGCGGTGAACATGCCCTCGTCGCCGGCACGGCGCAGCGCAGCACCGGATTCCAGGACGGGCAGCAGCACCTCGGTGCCGGGCGCGATCCACACCACGACGCCGCGATCGTCGTCCAGCACGACGGTGCCGGGGCGGACGGTGCGGGTGGGGTGCTGTGGGGTGTAGTAGGTCCAGGTCACCTGGTCGCCGGGCGACCAGCGCGGGGTGGAAGACATGGTGGTGATCCCGGCCGGGTCGGCCTCCACGGACGCCCCGTACCGACCGGCCACCGGAGTGGGGCTGCACTGCCCGTGAAGGGGTAGGCGTATGGGGCGACCATACCGCCTGCCCCGGGACCTCGCGGGCGGCGCGCCGTGACGGGGCGGACGCGGCCAGCCCGGGCGCGGGCAGCTCGGGATCGGGGATCGCGGTCAGCGAGGGGGGTCAGGAGACCGAGGCACCGCGCAGCTGGGCGGCGAGCGGGCAGTCCATCGGGTCGGCCTGGCCCAGGCCCACCCGGTTGAGGTAGCGGATGATGATCCCGTACGAGGTGAGCAGATCCGTCTCGGTGTAGGTGATGCCGCGCTCGGCGCAGAACTGCTTGACGATCGGCTTGGCCCTGCGGAGGTTCGCCGAGGGCATCCGCGGGAACAGGTGGTGCTCGATCTGCAGGTCCAGCCCGCCCATCGCCCAGTTCATCAGCAGGCCGCCCTTGATGTTGCGGCTGGTGAGCACCTGACGACGCAGGAAGTCGACCTCGAGGCCCTTGGGGATCAGCGGCATGCCCTTGTGGTTGGGGGCGAAGGAGGAGCCCATGTAGACGCCGAAGACCGCCATCTGCACGGCGAGGAACGCGATGCCCATCCCCAGCCCCAGGGTGGAGAGCACGACCGCAGGGAACCCGATCACGCGGATCAGCACCAGGAGCATCTCGACGCGGCGGTGCTTGACCTTGTCGTTCTTCAGCAGCGCGGTGACGCCCTCGTAGTGCAGCACGAACCCGAACAGTGTCAGGATCGGGAAGAAGGCCCAGCCCTGGCGCTTGGCGAACCAGGCCATGAAGCCGGTGCGCTCGGCCTGCTCCTCGGGGATGAACACCAGCACCCCGCCGGCGATGTCGCCGTCGCGGCCGATGGTGTTGGGGTTCGCGTGGTGCTTGTTGTGCTTGCGGTTCCACCAGGCGATCGCGAGTCCCACCACGAGGTTCCCGATGATGCGGGAGAACCAGGCGTTGCGCTTCCCGGAGGAGAAGACCTGCTGGTGCGCGGCGTCGTGGCCGAGGAACGCGAACTGTGTGAACAGGATCCCGAACAATGCCGCGACGGCCAGCTGCCACCAGGTGCCGCCGAGGGTCAGCAGCAGCACGAAGGCGCCGACCAGAGCGAGGGTGAGCACGACGGTGCGCACCATGTAGGAGCGGACGTTGCGCCCCATCAGGCCGGCGTCCTTCACCCGCTGCGAGAGCTCGAAGTAGTCCCGGGTCTGAGCGGCGGCCCGTGCACCCTGCGCGGGCACGGAGCGCGTCGCGCGCGAGGGGCGCTGCTGTGCGGTAGTCGTCATGCCCTCGACGCTAGATCCCCGCGGGATGCTCGCGCGTCACCCGGCGGAGCGAACCTCGACCCCCTACCGGGGTAGGGGGTCCGGGAGAGGAATCCGTGCGACCACGGCGAAGCCGCCGTCGGCGCGCGGTCCGGCCTCCACGGCACCACCGAGCGCGCGGACGCGCTGCCGGGTCCCTGCCAGGCCCAGCCCGGACCCCGGGATGGGATCCTGCGAATGCCGGGGCCGAGTGTTGATCACCTCGACGAGCAGAGCACCGTCGACCGTTGCCACCTGCACCCGGATCGCCGCTCCGCGGGAGTGGCGCAGCGCGTTGCTCAGAGCCTCCTGGACCACCCGATACGCGGTCAGGCCCACCGTCGGAGGGACCTGGGCGGGGGAGATCTCCGCGACGATGGAGGCGCCGGAGGCCCGGGTGGAGCGCAGCAGGTCCTCGAGGTCCTCGAGCCCCGGCATCGGCACCTCCGCGAGGTCCTCGTCGGTGCGCAGGGTCGCCAGCAGGGAGCGCATCTCGCCGAGGGCCTGGCGGGAGGAGACGGCGATGTCCTCGAACTCCTGCTCGGTGCTCGCATCCAGTCCCGGCAGACGGAACTTCGCGGTCCCGGCCTGCACCGTGATCACGGACATCGAGTGCGCGACGACATCATGCAGCTCACGCGCGATCCGGCCCCGCTCCTCGAGCTCGTAGCGCCGACGCACCTCTTCCGCGCTGAGCGTCTGCGCCTGCTCCACCTGTCCGCTGACCAGCACCCACTGCCGCACGGTGATCCCCAGCAGCATGGTCCCGCCGCTGATCGCCAGCAGCACCACACCATTGGTCATCACCTCGCGCAGGGTGCCGTCGGGCATCGCGGAGGCATCGGTGATCAGCAGAGCGATCAGGGTGAGGACCGCCCCGGCGGACCAGGTGGAGACCGTCCAGTACCACCGGTGCAGCACTGCCAGGACGAGCAGGGTCAGGCAGTGGGTGAGCAGAGAGGTCACGGGCCACGGCCAGGGCGCTGCGGCCTGGGCCGGGAGGGTCACGAGCATCATCGACCCCGCAGCGACCACCGACAGCGACAGACCCGCCCAGGGCCAGCGCAGGGCCAGGATCGCGGCGGCACCGGCCGCGATCGTGACCAGCATCGCCGAGGCCGCGTGGACCCCGTAGACCGCAGCGGTCACCGGCCAGGCCACGACGACCAGCACGAAGGCGAGGAATGCGACGGTCATCCGGGTCCAGGCGCTCTCCCGCAGCCGTGCGTCCGCCTCCGGGGCCGGTGGCGCTGGGATCGCCCGCCGGATGCGGGATCCGGGCACGGCTCCGCCGAGCAGCGGTGCGGTGACCACGACATCGAGCAGCGCGAGGGCATGGACCATGGCGGGGAAGGAGAAGGCGAGGACGAGACCGAGGATCATCGCCAGCGCCCACTGGCCCGGCAGCATGATGCCCTGCTCCGGCAGCAGGGGCGACCACGCCCACCAGGTCAGACCTCCCGCGGCGCCCAGCGCCCAGGCGAGGGTGACCCCCGCGGTGAGCACGCGGACGGGCAGCGCGATCACCGCTTCGAAGGCGAGGTCGAGCCAGCGCCGGGAATCGGTGACCAGACGGAGCAGCCCGACGGCACGCTCTCCACGTGGACGGTAGTCGGGGGCGGTGACGTCGAGTCCCCAGCGGTGCAGTCGTGCGCGGTCCAGCCGGGCCCAGGCGGAGGCCAGCGTCAGGGTGAGCGGGAGCAGCAGCACACCCACCCAGACGATCGAGAGCACGGTCGAGACCGCGATCAGCGGAAGCAGCGTGAGGGCGGCGAGCAGGGTCAGCGGCAGCCCGAGGATCACCAGTGCCAGGTCATGGCGGAGGCGGCGCAGGGCGTGCCGGTCAGGGATGAGGAACACACCGGCTCCCTCCAGGCGGGCGGGGATACCGTGGGCGCATGGACCATCCCGCGCAGACCGACGGCACCGACATCCGGGTGCTGATCGTCGATGACCAGTCGATGATCCGCGGCGGATTCGAGGCCCTGCTGAATGCGCAGGAGGGCATCGAGGTGGTGGGCACGGCGTCCGACGGGAAGGGCATCGTCGACGTCGTGCGGGAGCTGGGGCCCGACGTGGTCCTGATGGACATCCGCATGCCGCACGTCGGGGGGCTCGAGGCCACCCGTCTGGTGCTCGAGATGCCGGGCTCGCCGCCGAAGATCATCATGCTGACCACCTTCGATGCTGACGAGTACGTCTTCGCGGCGCTGCGGGCCGGGGCGAGCGGGTTCCTGCTCAAGGATTCCACACCCCAGGAGCTGGTCCACGCCGTGCGCGTGGTGGCCGGTGGGGAGTCCCTCCTGGCGCCTCGGGTGACCCGGGCGCTGATCGCAGATTTCGTGGCCCGGCCCGAGCGGGCGGCCGAGGCCGATGCCAGCCTGGAGGTCCTCACGGAGCGGGAGCTGGACGTGCTGCGCCTGGTCGCCCGCGGGCTCGCGAACCGGGAGATCGCGGCCGAGCTGGTGATGGCGGAGCAGACGGTCAAGACGCATGTCTCGCGCGTCCTCGGCAAGCTGCTGCTGCGCGATCGCACCCAGCTCGTGGTCGCGGCGTACGAATCCGGGTTGGTGCGGCCGGGGGAATGACCCTGCGGGCGGTCACCTGACGGGCAGCGCCCCGGTCGGGGCGGGCTCAACCCAGCGCCGACCACAGCAGCGCGGCCGCGCCCGCGAAGGAGATCGCCGAGACCCCCAGCAGCATCAGCCCGGTCCGGAGCGGTCCTCCGCGACGTCGCGGGGGACTCGACGGGGAGGACGGACCGGACTGTACGGACGAACCGGACAGCACGGACGGACCGGACGGCGCGACAGGGCTTTGCCGCGTCGGGGCGTGGATGAAGCGGTCGGTGGTGTCCTCGTCCGGATCCGGTGCGGACCCGGTTGCTCCACCGGCCGGCGGCGCGCCGGCCGGGGATGCCGGGGGAGCGGAGCCTCGGGCGGCGGGCTGCGCTGGTGCGGGCTGTGCCGGTGCGGGCTGCGCGGACCCTGCGGGGGCTCCCGCGGCCGACGGTGGCGAGGTCGCCGAGCGGGACAGGGCGGTCAGCCGTTCGTGGAGGCCGGGCGCCACGCCCACGAGGGACTCGGGCCCATCCAGAGGGACCTCCGTGTGCGCCCCCGATGCCGAGAGCTCCGGGAAGTCCCCGATCCGGTCACGCACGGTGAAGGGTGCCCCTGTCGCGGTGCGCGCCCAGGCGCTCGCCGGGGCTGCGGGGCGCGGGATGCGGTCCCTGGCCTCCGCGGCCGCCGGGCGAGAGAGCGGGTCCGCCTCGAGCATCTGCTGCAGCAGCTCCCCGAGCGGGCGGGCGGCGGGATCCATGGACCCGGTGAGGGCGCTGTGCACCCGCCCGGGGAGCTCGGCCGGGGCGAGATGCTCTCGCGGCCTGGACGGGGCGAGAGCCTCGAGGGCGCAGGCGGCCGCGGCCCAGACGTCCTGGGCCGCGGAGGTGCCGCTGCCCTCGAGCACCTCAGGCGCCATGAAGCCGGGCGTCCCGTGCGCGAAGCCGGTCTCGGTGAGCCGCACGTCCATCTCGTGCAGGGCGATGCCGAAATCGGCCAGCAGCAGGTGCGGGACGCCATCGGTCGTGGGCTCCAGCAGCAGGTTCGCGGGCTTCACGTCGCGGTGGACCCAGTGCGCATCGTGCATCGCCGCGAGCGCGTCCAGCAGCTGGCGCAGCAGCTGCGCGACCAGGGAGGGTGACAGCGCGCCGTGCTCCGCGACCGCACCGGCGACGGTGCCGCCGTGCACCAGCGGCATCACCAGCACGATCGTGTCGTCCTCCGCGACCCAGGTGTAGGGCGGCAGCAGATGGGGGTGACGGCCCAGGCCCTGGGCCGAGCCGACCGTCTGCTCGCGCACGAAGCGCAGCACCTCCGCCCCGTCGCGCTGCCGCATCACCTTCGCTGCGCAGACCGCGTCGTACCTGCGGTCGATCGCACGCCACAAGGAGCCCGAGGCGCCCCGGGCAAGGGGATCGAGAAGTTCGATACGACCGGCGATGACATCGGACATGATGGACGTCATGCTAGGTCACCTCGTCTGGCACTCTGTGCTCTGTGCCGTTCCCGGCGGAACTGCCTCGGCTGAACCCTCCCTTCCCCGCCACCGACCCCTGGAGTGCGCATGATCCGCACCGCGCGAGACCACGATGCGTCCCGGCACGCCGTGGGAGCACGCGGCCCGGCGGCCCCCGCGCAGGCGGCGCGACTCCTCCCGGCGCTCGCTCTCGCGCTGGTCGGTGCGCTCGCGCTGTGGGGGCTGCCGCTCGCGGCGCATGCCGACCCGGAGGACGGGAGCGGCTCACGCCCGTATCAGGCGGCCGGTCCGGAGGTCACCGGCGCGGGGTCCCAGGCCCAGGCGCCGCTGCTCCTGCCGGGGATCCACCAGGACGTCTTCGAGCGAGGGGGCAGCAGCTCGGACGAGTCCTCCGGCACCTCGAAGTACTACCGCATCGCGGTGGAGAGCGGGCAGCGGGTGCACGCCGCGGCCACCATCGCCGCCCCGCCCTATGCGGACGGGATCCCCGAGCAGCCTGATCCCCTCGGCGTCGGGATCACCTTCGTCACCGCCGGTGGTGACGGCTGCGAGGACGACGGGACCGACGATGTGGGCCAGTGGATGACCGGAGACGGGCCCGTCACCTCGAGCGCCGTCTCAGGTGTGATGGGCTGGGACGGCTGCGCGGGCAGCGAGCTGTTCCTGCAGATCACCCGGGAGGGGACCCGGTGGGGCGATGAGCCCCTCCCCGTCGAGATCCAGGTCGCGATCGAGCCGGCCGGAGTGGGCGGCGGCGCCCCCGCCGTCACCGAGGAGATCGAGGACGAGGGTGCGGCACCTGTCGCACCCTCGGAGGACTCGCCGCTCGACGCGGGCACCTCCTATGCGACGGCGCCGGAGGTCGACCCCGGCTCCTACGTCTTGGAGCTGCGGCCGGGGGACTCGGCCCTGCTGCGGATCCCGGTCCAGGAGGGGCAGCGGCTGCGCTGGCGCGTCGAGGAGACCGCACAGCCGGAGGACGCCGGGGAGCTCGACCTGCACGTCTCCAACGCCGCCCGCGAGCAGGTCACCGTCCATGGCGGCAGCTGGCGGATGTCCCGCGACGACCGTGTGGCCGGCGGCGGCATGACCACGCCCGTGGATCGCGGCAATCGCAGCTCGGACATCCCCTCCGTCGCCACGGCCTGGCTGCCGGGCATGCACACCGTCCACCTCCAGCGACTGCAGCGACCGGCCGGGGCGGAGCCGACGGGCGACGAGCCCGTCACCGTCGTGCTCACGCTCGAGGTCGAGGGGGAGCCCGCGGGGGACGCCCCCGACGGAACCGTGCTCGAGCTCGGCACGACGACGGTTGAGCACGGTCCGCTCGCGGCCCTCGGCATCGAGGCCTCCTGGGCCCGCCTGGCGACCTCCGCGGGGGCTGGGGCGCTGGCCCTGCTCGGCCTGGTCACCGGCGTCGCCGGGGTGCTGGTGCTGCGGCTTCGCAGGCGCTGACCCGCAGCCCCCGGCACTGCCGACTCGTCAGGCGGACCACGCCTCCCAGAGCCGGGCGTAGTCCCCGCCGAGCGCGACGAGCTCGTCGTGCGTGCCCTGCTCGACGACGGCGCCGTCCGCCATCACCAGGATCCTGTCGGCGACCCGAGCCTGCGAGAGACGGTGGGCGACGATGATCGTGGTGCGGCCCCGGGCGACCTCCAGCGCGGCCCGCTCGAGCACCCGGGCCCCCGAGGAGCCCTCGTCGGCCGTGGCCTCGTCGAGGATCAGCACCGCCGGGTCCTGCAGCGCGATCCGGGCCAGGGCCAGCTGCTGGGACTGCTCGGCCGTGAGCCGCTCGCCCTTCTCGCCGACCTCCGTGTCGAGCCCGTGGGGCAGACGATCCACCCAGGACAGCGCGTCCACGCGGCGCAGCGCCCGGCGCAGCTCCTCGTCCTGGGCGCGCGGCGCGGCCAGCTGGAGGTCTGCACGCAGGGTGCCGCGGAACACGTGCACATCCTGGCTGACGATCGAGGAGTGGGCGCGGGACGCCTCGAGATCGGCACGGGTCAGATCCGCCCCGCCGTGCAGCACCCTGCCGTGGCGCGGGACCAGCGTGCCGGCGAGGATCGCGGCGAGCGTCGACTTGCCCGCTCCCGAGGCTCCCACCAGCGAGACCACCTCGCCCGAGGCGATGTCGAGATCGATCGGGCGCAGCACGATGCGCTCGGCGCCGTCCGCGTCCTCGCCGTAGGCATGGGAGACCCGCTCGAGGCGGATCGAGGCGTCCGCGGGCCGCTCGGTGCCGGGGGAGGCGGCGGGATCGATCGAGGTGATCACCCCGACCATCCGCGCCAGGCTCGCAAGCGCCGACTGCACCTCGTCGAGGTTGAAGATCACCGCCATCATCGGCCAGAACAGGGTGACCAGGTAGATCGCGGCCGCGGTGACGATGCCGATGGGCGCGCCGCCCACCTGCACCATCAGGAAGCCGAACAGCAGCACCATCGCCAGGGCCAGGTTCTCAGGCAGGTTCAGCCCGATCACCAGGCGGCTGACCAGGTGCATCACTCGCATGTTCAGCAGGGCGGCGGTCTCCGAGAGCACTGCGACGTGGCGGGTCTCGCGGCGCTCGATGCCGTAGGCGTGCACCGTGGGGATGCCGTGGATCGCCGAGAGCAGCCCCTGCGCGCGGGCACCCATCGCGATCCGCTCGCGGCGGTAGATGGGTCCGGTGCGGCGCAGGTACCAGACCGCTGCGAGCACGTACATCGGCACGATGATCACGACCATGAGCAGCAGCCAGGGCGAGAGCGTCGCCATCCCGACCAGCGTGATCGCGACCAGGAAGCCGAGCTGGATCAGGTTGGGGACGAGGTTGTTCACGGCCCGGGCGGCGACGTCGACGTCGTCGGCCACCCGGGAGAGGGCGTCCCCGATGCCGGTGGTCTCCATCGACTGCGCCGGCAGGTCCAGCGCCCGGTCGATGACGTCCTCGCGCATGCCGGCGAGGATGCGCTGGCCGAGCGCCGAGATCATCGACCAGCCCAGAGCCGTCAGCAGTGCCTGGAGAACGCCGACGGCGAGGATCTGCGCACCGAGGGTCCAGATCCGCTCGACCGGTCCGCCCGCGGCGACCACGTCCACCGCGGAACCGATCAGCCGTGGCAGGATCGCCGCGGCGACCGCGCCCCCGAGCGTGATCACCAAGGTGGCCAGGGCTGAGCCCCAGTGCTGCCGGAGCCGCGCCATCATGAAGCGCAGCGAGGTGCGGGCATCAGCGATCGGCAGCAGCTGCGCGTGCTCGGCGAGCTGGCGCCGGGCGGTGGCGTCGTCGCCGAGGACGTCCTCCAGAGGACGCTTCCAGTCGATCTCGCTCATCGTCGCACCACCTCCCGGTACCCCTCATGTCCCATCAGCTCGTTGTGCGGGCCCTCGGCGAGGACCTCGCCGTCCTGCATGAACACCACTCGGTCCGCCTCCTGCAGGAGGGCCGGTGCGCGCGTGACCAGCAGGGTCGCGCGGTCGGTGCGGCGGCGTGCGGCGATCAGCGCTTCGGCGATGTTCTGCTCGGTGACCGCATCCACCGCGGTCGTCGGGTCGTGCAGCACGAGCACCGGGGCATCCGCCGCCACCGCTCGGGCGAGGGCGATCCGCTGGCGCTGACCGCCCGAGAGGTTCGCTCCGCGATCCAGGATGCGGGTGTCGTAGCCCTCGGGCAGGATCCGCAGGAGGTCCTCCGCCCCGGCCGCGTGGAGGGCGTGGCCCGCCCAGGCGTCGTCCTCGATCGCGGTGCCGTCCGGTGCGCGGGTGGCGAGCTGCTCGCGCAGGGTGCCGTCGAAGAGGTCCACCACATGGGGCTCCACCAGCAGGTCCGAGCGCAGTCCGAGGCGGCCCTCGGGGGAGAGCGGGTGCTCGCCGATGCGTGCCCCCTGCTCGCTGCGACCGTTGACGGCATCGATCACGGACTCCGCATCCTGCGCGTCGGCGCAGGCGAGGGCCACGATCTCCCCGTCGGCGACCGAGAGCTGCGCGAGGTGCAGGCCGCCGGCCGCGCCGCGCCGGCCCTGGACCGCTCCGGAGTCGCCGCGCTCGTCACGCTGGACGGTGAGCACGCCGAGGCCCAGCTCGGGATCGTCGACGGAGCGCCCCAGGTCCGTGTACAGGTCGCGCACGCGCCGCGCAGAGGTGGACATGCCGGCCCACCACACCGGGGCGCCGGAGAGGCCCTGCAGCATGCCCATCACGTAGCGGGCCACGCCCACCACGGCGATCAGCACCCCGATGGAGAGGGCGCCGTCCAGGGTGCGCAATGCGGCGAGCACCACCACGGCGGCCAGCATGGTGCCGGTGACCAGCGTGGTCAGCCCTGAGGAGATCCCCGAGTAGCGGGCGTTGACCAGCGCTGCTCCGAGGGCGGCGCGCGAGGTGCGGCGGTAGGTGGCCCGGGCTCGGCTCTGCACGCCGAGACCCTGCAGCACCCGCAGCCCGTGGACCAGGTCCGTCGCGGTGGCGGCCGCCTCCGCTGCCTGCGACTGCTGGTCGTCGTAGCGGGCGGAGAGTGTCGGGGTGATCACCCGGATCACCACCACCATCACGGCGATCCCGAGCAGCATCGCCAGCCCCAGCCAGAGGTCCATCGCGGCGAGATACGCGGCGGCGGCCAGCACGGCCAGCAGCGAGGGCACGACCCAGGGGAGCAGGTCCATGAGGTCCGAGGCCTTGTCGGCATCGGAGGTGGCGATCGAGAGCACCTCACCGGCCGGGCGCCGCACCGTCCGCGAGCGGGGGTCGAGCACTGCGCCGGTGAGTCCCACGCGCAGGCGGTGGCGCTCGTACATGCACGCCTTCTGGGTCTGGAGGAACACCCAGGCCCAGAGCACCACTCCGAGCAGCCGCATCCCGATCAGACCCAGGGCGCCCAGGATGGTGAGCCGCAGATCGCCGCCGACGATGCCGTGATCGATGATCAGACCCAGCACGATCGGCATCAGCAGCTCCACCCCCTCGGAGATCGTCCCGAGCGGCAGCGCGACGGCCAGCATCCGGCGGTTGCCGCGGACGATCGAGCGCATCACCCCGGGCGCTGGGGCGCGGGGAGCGGAGGTGGTCGCGGCGGGCGCGGAACGGGAATCGAGCACCTGCTGATCCAACCCGTCCCGCCCTCGCCGTGCAATGTCTTTTCCCTCCCCGACGGTGTCGTCCCGATCACGGGAGGGACGACAGCCCGCCGGATCGCCTCCGGTGACAGAATGGCGGCATCGCCCCCGAGCCGAGGAGTCGCCTTGACCACGCGCACCGTCGAACTGTTCGTCGATCCCGTCTGCCCCTTCGCCTGGATGACCAGCCGCTGGCTGTTGCAGGCCGCCGCAGTCCGCGACATCACCCCGAAGTACTCGGTGATGTCCCTGTCCGTGCTCAACGAGGGTCGTGACCTCGACCCCGGCTACCGCGCCATGCTCGACGACTCCTGGGGGCCGGCCCGGCTCGCGATCGCGATCAACGGCGCCGAGGGCAATGAGGCGTTCGCCCGCTGGTACACCGCCTGGGGCGAGCGCTATCACGTGGGCGGCCAGAGCGACGACCGTCGCGCCACCGCGATCGCCGCCCTCGAGGACGCGGGTCTGCCCGGTTCCCTGATCGACGTCTACGATCCGGTGGCCGGGGACGAGACCGACCAGTCGCTGCGCGCCTCCCACCAGGGCGCGATCGATCGGGTGGGCGATGAGGTGGGCACTCCGGTGATCTCCTTCGGCGAGGGCACCGCCTACTTCGGCCCCGTCGTCTCCCCGGCGCCGAAGGGCGAGCAGGCCGGGAAGCTGCTGGATGCGCTCGAGACGCTCTCCGGCATCGATGGCTTCTACGAGCTCAAGCGCTCCCGCTCCGGCGGCATCGACTTCAGCTGATCACCTCGCCTGATCCCGCTCGCGTCACCACCCGCCGCATCCCCGCTGCACCCTTCGTCCCCCGCTGATCTTCCCCCCGCTGATCGACAGAGAGAACTCAGACATGCGCGTCCACATCGGCACTGACCACGCCGGATTCGAGCTCAAGAACCGCCTGGTGGCGGTGCTGCAGAACAAGGGCCATGAGGTCACCGACCACGGTGCCCACGAGTACGACGCCGTGGACGACTACCCGCCGTTCTGCACGGACGTCGGCGAGGCCGTGGTCGCGGATCCCTCCTCGCTCGGCATCGTGATCGGCGGCTCGGGCAACGGTGAGCAGATCGCGGCGAACAAGGTCGCCGGGGTCCGCGCGGCCCTGGTGTGGAACGAGGACACCGCCCGCCTGGCCCGTGAGCACAACAACGCCAACGTCATCTCCGTCGGGGCGCGGCAGCACTCGGAGGACGAGCTCGAGGCGCTGATCGACCTGTTCCTGGCCGAGCCGTTCCCGGGCGAGGAGCGCCATCAGCGACGGATCGACCTGGTCGGTCTCTATGAGCGCACGGGCGGATACGGCACGGGCACCTCCGCGGCGACCACGGGCGAATAGTGCCGGAGGGACATACCGTCCACCGGCTCGCCGCGGCCTTCGAGCGCGGCTTCGGCGGGCAGCGGGTGCGCACCTCGAGCCCGCAGGGTCGGTTCTCCGAGGCGTCCCAGCTGGACGGCATGGTGCTGCTGGGTGCGGAGGCGGTCGGCAAGCACCTCTTCCTCCCCTTCGCCCCCTCGGGGGACGTCGACCGCGGCTCGCCCGCTGTGCGGCACGTGCACGTCCATCTGGGCCTGTACGGCTCCTGGACCTTCGCGGGCGACCCCGGGTTCGCCGACGCGCACGCGATCGGCGCACCCCGGCTGCGGGTCGGGGAGCAGGAGGAGGAGCTGGGCGACGGCGGGTCGGGCGGCGGGACCGCCGACTGGCGCCGCCTCGTGCCGCGCGAGACCGTGCGGCTGCGGGTGGCCGGGGCTCATGGCCTCGCCGATCTCACCGGCCCCACCGCTTGCGAGATCCTCGACGCGGAGGAGCGGCGGTCCGTGATCGACCGTCTCGGCCCGGACCCGCTGCGCCCGGACCCACAGGGCAGCGGCCGTCGACGCTTCGTCGAGGCGGTGCGGCGTTCCCGCACCACCATCGGTGCCCTGCTGATGAACCAGAAGGTCGTGGCCGGGATCGGCAACATCTACCGCGCCGAGCTGCTGTTCCGCGCCAGGCTGGACCCCTTCGTCCCGGGCAAGGAGCTCAGCGCAGGGATGCTCGAGGAGATGTGGGAGGACCTGGTGGCGCTGATGCACTACGGCGCCCGCACCGGGCGGATCGTCACCACCCAGCCGGTGCATCGCGAGCTCGAGGCGCGGATCATCGAGCGCTCCCGCGGCACCCGCCAGAACGGCGATGAGGATCCGGGGGTGGTGCCTCGCGAGGAGTCCTTCTACGTGTACCACCGCCAGACCCTGCCCTGCCGGCTGTGCGGCACCCCGGTGCGCTCGGGGGACCTCGCGGCGCGCACGGTGTTCTGGTGCCCGCGCTGCCAGTGCGTGCGCAGCCGCCGCGCGAACTGGACCCGCGAGCACCCGGCCGCGCCCTGGGCGCTGGGCCCGCAGGCGGCCGACGGACGCGCGGCGTGAGCACCTGGCCCACTGCGCCCGGACCGCCCACGCCGCCCGGACCGCCCACTCTGCCCGGATCGCCCACGCCGCCTGGACCGGCCACGGCGCCGGCGCCGCCCGCCACCCGCGCCGAGGGCCTGCTCCCCGTCGGCGGCGGCCATCGGATCTTCTGGGAGGAGTCCGGCGTCGCGGGCGGCGTGCCCACTCTCTACCTGCACGGCGGGCCCGGCGGACGGCTCACGCCCGGCTACCGCCGGCAGTCCCCGTCGGATCGCGCCCGGATCATCGGCCTGTGCCAGCGCGGCGCGGGGCGTTCCCTCCCCACTCCCGGGGCGCCCGGACCGGTGGATCTCTCGGGCCACACCACGGCGCACCTCGTCGCCGACCTCGAGGTGCTGCGGGAGCACCTGGGGATCGAGGCCTGGATCGTGCAGGGCGTCTCCTGGGGGAGCACGCTCGCTCTCGCCTACGCCCAGGCCCATCCTGAGCGGGTGCTCGGCGTGGTGCTCTTCGCCGTCACCTCCACCTCCCGCCGCGAGGTCGACTGGATCACCGAGGGGGTGAGCGCTCTCTACCCCGAGGCCTGGGACGCGCTCGCCGCTCTCGCCGAGAGCCGCGGCGGCTTCGACCGCCGTGACCGCTCCGCGCAGCGGCGGCGACTGGTCGAGGCGTACCGGCAGATGCTCACCGGGGATGACCCGGAACTGGTGGACCTCGCCGCCCGGACCTGGATGACCTGGGAGGATGCCCACATCGGGATAGGTGGGGGCGGGCCCTCCACCGCGCACGCCGGAGCGCCGGACGCTCCGGTGACGGCGTATGAGCGGGGCTTCGCCCGTCTGGTCACCCACTACTGGGCCCATGACGGCTTCGTCGCGGACTGGTCCGTGCCGTGGGGTGCGGAGCCCGGCAGCGGCCTGCTCGGCGGGATGCCTCGCCTCGCCGGGATCCCCGGCGTGCTGATCCATGGTCGCCGGGACGTCTCCTGCCCGGCGCAGACCGCGTGGGAGCTGCACCGTGCCTGGCCGGGCAGCGAGCTGATCGTGGTCGAGGAGGAGGGCCACGGCGGAGAGGTGATGGGCGCGCACTGGCGCGAGGTCGTCACCCGGATGGTCGACGCACAGCTCGCGCGGCGGCAGTAGCCTTCTCGCCATGCCTGAATCCACCGGTGCCGTCCTGCGGCACGCCGCCCTCCCCGACATCGACCCGCGCACGCTCTACCTGCTCGTCAAGCTCCGTCAGGACGTCTTCACCCTCGAGCAGCACGCGACGGATGCCGACCTCGACGGTCGCGAGCTCGA
Source organism: Brachybacterium sp. (assembly GCF_036379615.1). Classification (GTDB taxonomy): domain Bacteria; phylum Actinomycetota; class Actinomycetes; order Actinomycetales; family Dermabacteraceae; genus Brachybacterium. Next base: position 24,429 of record NZ_DASVGJ010000028.1, on the reverse strand, counting down.
GGCCACCACGACGCTCCTGTGGCTCGAACTCCCGAGGTCCGAGTCAGCGGGCGCGAGCGTGCCGGGCGATCCGATCGCGCACCTTCGGGTGCTCCGGGAAGCGGACGGCACGGTGCGGATCGGCCGGGTGGTGGTGCGGGCCGACCATCGGCGCGGAGGGCACGGCCGTCGCCTGATGGTCGGGGCTCTCGCCCATGCCCGCGAGATCGCGCCGGACGCGGAGGTGCACCTCGACGCCCAGGCCCACCTGGAGCAGTGGTACGCCTCGATGGGCTTCGAGACCGTGAGCGAGGTGTTCCTGGAGGCCGGGATCGAGCACGTGGCGATGGTGCTGCGGCCGCATCGCGGCTGAGGCACGCGAGACGCGGCCCGGGCGGACGACCCGGGTCGGCGTCCCGCCCTACGCCCGGCGCGACTCGATCAGCGTCACGATCTCCGCACGCTCGAAGTACGTCGCCGTCTCCAGGGCGCTGGGGGTGCCGAGGTCCGGATCGGCGCCGGCCTCGAGGAGCACCTCGGCGACGGCGGTGAAGCCCTTGAAAGCGGCTCCGGCCAGGGGAGACTGCCCACGATCGTTCATGAGGTCCACGTCGGCCCCGCGCGCTGCCAGGTCGCGCACCAGCTCCGCGTGCCCGTGATACGCGGCCAGCATCAGCGGGGAGTTCCCGGAGCTGTCGCGGAGATCGGCCGGGGCTCCCTGGTCGATCAGGGACAGCAGGGGAGTGCCGTCACCGGTGCGGGCGGCGTCCAGCAGGGAGTGGGCCAGCGCGATGGCAGCCTCGTCGGTGGTGGGGTCGTTGTCCGTCATGGAACGAGACTACTGCGGGGCCACTGCCGGATGCTGCGCGCTGCCTTCCGCCGATGGAGGCAGGACCAGCAGCCCTCACCCCACCAGCAGCTCCGCGAGCAGCGGCCACACTGCGAGCCCGACGGCGATCGCCATGCCCAGCAGGTCCGCACGACGCAGCGGGCTCGGCAAGGCCCAGCTACGGGTGGTCGCGGTCGCGAAGCCTCGGGAGTCCATGGCGAGCGCCTGCTGCTGGGCGCCGCGCAGCGCATCGACCAGCAGGGCCAGGGTGGCACCGGCCAGCATCCGCGGGGAGGTGCGGGTGCCGAGACCGCGCAGGATCCTGGCATGCGTGATGATCTCCCACTGCCGGCCCAGGTGACCGGCGCGGATGAGCCCTGCGACCGAGGCGGCGATCATCCGCGCGGGCATGCGCAGCCTGCCTCCGAGCGCATCGCCCAGCGCAGTGGGGTCCACGCTGCCGAGCGCCAGCACTCCGGGCGCGACGAACACCGTGATGCGCGCGGCCTCCTTGGCGCCCAGCAGCCAGGCCTCACCGGAGAGGGAGGGGGCATCGCCCAGGAGCGCGGTGGTCCAGGCCAGGCCCGCGGCCGAGAGCAGGATCGGAGTGAGCCGCAGCAGACCCCCGCGCAGGGACCGCACGGCGAGAGGTGCCAGCAGCGCGAGGGGGAGCAGGGCCAGCAGCCCGCCCTGCCAGGACTGCACCGCGAAGGACCCGATCGCGGCGAGGATCCCGATCAGGCACAGCGTGAGGGGATTCAGGGCATCCGCCGGAATCGTGCGGGAGCGCGGGACCGGACTGATGGTGCGATCGGGAGCAGTCCTCCTCTCAGGAGCGGGCCCGTCCAGGTGGCACTCGTCGTCGCCCCGCGCGCTCAGCACCGGGTCATGCGTGGCGGCGACGACGGCGCAGCCCTCGGCCCGCGCCGCCTCCAGCAGCTCGAGCACCTCCCGATGGCGCACGTCGTCCAGCCCCACGGTGGGCTCGTCGAGCACCAGCAGGCGAGGCTCCTGCGCGAGCGCGGCGACGATCGCCAGGCGACGCTGCTCCCCTCCGGAGAGGGTATGGGGATTGGCCTCGGCGAGAGCGCTGAGGCCCGCCCGCTCCAGGAGCTGTTCGGCGAGCTGCTCGTCGCGGGCCCAGGGAGAGGCGAGCACCTCCTCACGCACGCTCGCCGCGACGAAGGAGTGTGCGGGGTTCTGCGGCACGAAGGCGATCCGTGAGGGCTCGGGACGCTCCACGCTCCCGGCGGACGGCGTGGTCAATCCCAGCAGCGTGCGCAGCAGGGTGGTCTTGCCGCTGCCGCTGGGTCCGGTGACCACGCTCAGCCGCCCGCTGCGCAGCTCGAGATCCAGGTCCGCGAGCACGGCGCGGCCGCCCCGCTGCACGTCGATGCCGCGCAGAGCGGCGATGATCGCACCCTCCGGCTGGCCGCTGTCGTGCTCACGATCTGCGGGATGGAAGGGCGCGTCGGAGTCCTGGATCAGGCCTGCTGCGACCTCGTGCGGCGGCCCGTCGGCCAGGATCTGTGCCTGCTCGCCGAGCACGATCAGGCGATCCACGTGATCCAGCCACGGCGAGAGGTGGTGCTCGGCGATCACCAGGGTGCGGTCCGCCGCAGCGGCCAGCAGGGATTCGCGCACCGCGGCGGCGGTGTCCTCGTCGAGCATCGACGTCGGCTCGTCCAGCAGCAGCGCGGAAGGCTCCAGCGCGAGCGATCCGGCCAGGGCGAGGCGCTGCTGCTGCCCGCCCGAGGCGTCCAGCGGTGCACGGCCGGCGGGGAGATCCACCAGCGCCGCATCGAGTGCGGCGGCGGTGCGTGCCTGGATCTCCTCCCGGGGCAGCGCGGCGTTCTCCGGTCCGAAGGCCGCCTCGCGGCCGACGGTCGCAGCGACCAGGGCGTCCAGCGGATTCTGCAGCAGCAGGCCCCGCTCGCCGGGACGGCTGGGGCCCGGTGCGCTGCCGCTCAGCTCCCCGGTCTCCTCATCCAGCAGTCCGGCCAGGGCCCGCAGCACGGTGGACTTCCCGCTGCCGCTGGCCCCGGCCAGCAGAACGCGCTGCCCTGCAGGGATCTCCAGGTCGAGGTCGAGGAGGGTGGGCTCGGCCCGTGAGTACGGCTGCCAGGAGAGCCCCCTCAGGGACAGGGCGGTCACGCCCGGGCGTCGTCCCGGGCTGCGCGCTGAGCATCCGATCCCTCAGCTCCGACGGCGGGGACCGCGCGCGCCCGCTGGGCACGCTCCCGGCCCGCCGGCATGGAGTCCAGGGCGCCGGTCGCGGCCAGGGCACGGCTCGCCGCCCAGCCCAGCACGCCGCACAGCAGCGCCCCGGAGATGAGGAATCCGCCCAGCATCGCGAACGAGAACGCCCAGCTCATCTCCTGGTAGTAGGCGAACTTCTCCCACCCCCACTCCAGCACCGCCGAGAGCAGCCCGCCCAGCACGGCGACCGGGAGGGTGAAATGGCGATAGCGGGTGAGCAGGAAGGCGAGCTCCACGCCGCCGCCCTGCATGAGGCCCGAGACCGCCGTGCCCCAGCCCCACTGGCTGCCCAGCAGCATCGAGAGCACGGCCGCGACCATCTCGGCCAGCAGCGCGGCGCCGGGCTTGCGGACGATGAGCGCGGCGAGGATCGCCGGCAGGAACCAGATCCCCGCCAGCAGCCCTTCGGCGGGCTTGAACGCAGCCGTCAGCGGGCCGATCAGGGTGTACAGCTGCCCGTAGCCCAGGAACGCGACCCCGAAGGCGGCCCCGATCAGGACGGTGACCAGCAGGTCCACAGTACGGAAACGAGTCATCACTTCTCCTTCCCTCTGGAAGGGGCGCAGGGCACCGGCGGCGCCCCACGGATATCCCGACTCCCTACGCCGGTGCGAGCCGGATCAGGTTCGAGGGTCTGCGCCCAACGCGCACTCTCAGCACCCTGCGGTGCTCCCCTGTCAGTGGATGACGAGAGGACAGTCTAGCCCGTCGGCGCCGGTCCCTCAGCGCCGGGCGCGGATGGCCTGGTCGACGGCCTCGGCCGTCGCCTGCGGGTCCTCGGGGGAGAGGATGTAGTGCGTGGCGCCGCGGCCGATGATCTCGACCATGGTCCCTGCCCGGGTGACCAGCATCCGATAGGGCAGCTGCAGCTCGTCGAGGGTGAAGACCTTCCGCGAGCCGACGGCGGTCAGCTCCTGGGGCTGCGGGGTCATCGCCCGGCCGCGGCGCCAGCCGTAGCCGCCGAGCGCCACGCCCACCTTCGAGCGGGGCAGCTCGCGCAGCTGCACGGTGCGGAAGTCCTCGATCGGCCAGGGCTTGCGGGGCAGGAACCCGCCGAGGCTCACCGTCAGCCCGTGCTCGTCGACGATGAAGCGCGTCCACTGCCCCATCCAGGTCCACAGGGTCAGGCCCAGGAACAGCACGGCGACCAGCAGCGTTACCAGGGGAGTGGAGCGCTGTGCGATCAGCACGGTGAGCACCGCACCCATGACCACGGTGATCGCGATGCGGGTCCAGCCGATCGAGGAGGGACGGGTGCGTCCCACATAGAACGGTGCGTCCGGCCTCACCAGATGCTCACCCGCTCCTCGGGCGCGAGGTAGAGGCCGTCACCCTCGCGGACGTCGAAGGCGGTGTGGAACTCGTCCAGGTGGCCGACCACCGTGTTGCAGCGGAACTCCATCGGAGCGTGCGGATCCACGGCCAGGCGGCGGATCGCCTCCTGGGTGCGGTTCTTGCCGCGCCACACCGTCGCCCAGGACCAGAACACACGCTGCAGGCCGGTGAAGCCGTCGATCTCGGCCTCGACCTCGGCGGCGTCGCGGCTGGCCAGGTAGGCCTTCACCGCGATCGACAGCCCGCCCAGGTCGCCGATGTTCTCCCCGATGGTCAGCGCGCCGTTGACGCGATGGGAGTCGTCCAGCTCCCGCGGGGAGAGACCGGAGTACTGCGTGATCAGCTGCGCGGCACGGTCGTCGAAGGCCTCGCGGTCCTCCGGGGTCCACCACGAGATCAGGTTGCCGTCTCCGTCGTACTTCGAGCCCTGGTCGTCGAATCCGTGGCCCACCTCGTGGCCGATCACCGCGCCGATGCCGCCGAAGTTCACGGCATCGTCCGCCTCCGCGTCGAAGAACGGCGGCTGCAGGATCGCGGCGGGGAAGACGATCTCGTTGGCACCGGGGTTGTAGTAGGCGTTGACCGTCTGCGGGGTCATGTGCCATTCGGTCTCGTCGATCGGGCCGCCCACCTTCGCGTACTCGAAGGCGGCGTCGAAGCGGCGGGAGGCGCGGGCCGTGGCGACCAGGTCACCGGGCACGATCTCCAGGCCCTCGTACTCGCGCCACTGCTCGGGGTATCCGACCTTCGGCGTGAACTTCGCGAGCTTGGCGAGAGCCTTCTGCCGGGTGGCGGGCGTCATCCAGGGCAGCTCCTCGATCGAGCTGCGGTAGGCGTCCATCAGGGCGCCGACCAGCTCGGTCATCCGCTCCTTGTGGGAGGCGGGGAAGTGCCGCGCGACGTACTCGCGGCCCACCGCGAAGCCGACCACGCCCTCGACGAAGGCCACGGCGCGCTTCCAGCGCTCACGCAGCTCCTCGGCGCCCGAGAGCATCCTTCCGGAGAAGGCGAAGTCCTCCTCGACCAGGGCGGCGGGGCCGTAGGCGGCGTAGGCGGAGACAGCATGGACGGCCAGCCAGGTGCGCAGCACCGAGAGGTCCTCCCCGGCCAGCAGCTCGGCGGCGGCGGCGACGTACTCGGGCTGGCCGATCGAGACCACTTCGAGGGCGGAGGCCGGAGCGCCGGTGCCCTCGAAGTAGGCCGTCCACGGGAAGGTGGGGGCCAGGCCGCTGCGACCGTCGGCGTCCAGGGGGTTGTAGGACTTCTCGCGGTCGCGCAGCCGCACCACGTCCACATGGCAGGTGGCGAGCCGGGTCTCGAAGTCCATCACGGCGGCGGCGACGTCCTCGGCGCCTCCGGCCACGATGCCCTCCCGTCCGGGCAGCGAGGCCAGAGTCGCGAGGGCCGCGAGGTGTGCCTGGTACGCGGTGCGGATCTCGGCGTGCTGGTCCTCGCGGTAGTAGGACTCGTCCGGCAGACCGAGCCCGCCCTGGTGGATCTTGACCTGGTAGTTCGTGGAGTCCTTGTCGTCGGTCCACACATAGGCCAGCAGTGCGGAGGTGCCCGAGTCCGGTGCGGCCATGGTGCGCACGATCCCGGCGAGGTCCGTGGGGGCGGTCGCCGCGTCGAGCAGGTCCTCGAGCACCGCGAAGCCGGCCTGCTCGATCGCTGCGGTGTCCATGAACATCCGGTACAGGGCGCCCACCCGGGCATGGTCGGTGGTGGGCACCAGTGCGCCCTGCGGGTCGCGCTGCTCCTCGTCGGCCGCGGCCTCCTCGACGATCTCCCGCACCCGCTCCTCGGAGAGGTCGCGCAACGCATGGAAGGCGCCGTCGCTGGAGCGGTCCGCCGGCATCTCGTGCTCACGCAGCCAGGTGCCGTTGACGTGGCCGAACAGATCGTCCTGGATCCGGACGGTCTCGTCGACCTGGTCGAGGGCGAGCCCGGACGGACGAGCGGAGGCGGCAGGGGTGGGGGCGGTGGTCATCGTCGGCTCCTGCGAGGTGTGAGTGGGTGGGGCGGGGTGATGCGGGAGGGGTCAGAGGGCGAGCAGCCCGAACACGGCGAGCGCGAGGGTGAGCAGCCCGAGCCCGAACGGTGCGTAGGCCCAGAGGCTGTGGGAGCGTTCGGCCGGCGGGCGGCGGTGCAGCACGAGGGTGGACAGACCCACTCCGATCGAGAGCACCACTGTGCCGATCACCAGGACCGGTGCGAGGATCACGAGCACCGTCGCCCCGACCTGGAACATCACGGTGCCGGCCACGTCCAGCAGACGCATCAGCACGGTCGAGCGGGCACCCACCCGATGGGCGAGCATGGTGGAGATCGCCTCCTTGGACCATTCGCCGGGACGTGCGATCCGCTGCCGGGTGGTGACGGTCTGGGCGGTGGCGAGCACCAGCCAGACCAGGGCGCAGCCGGCGCCCACCCAGACCCCGAGCTCCGTGCGGAGGTCGGCGGGCCACAGCAGCACCGCCAGCAGCACCGCCGCGACGCGCAGCAGCTCCTCGACGACGCTGCGCACGGCCAGCAGGCCGGGGTTCACGGCCAGCTGCTTGCGGGTGTGTGCCACGAAGAGGCTGGTCCCCACCAGCGAGACCAGCTGCGCGGCGCCCAGCCCGATCCCGAGCAGCAGCGGCACCGGGGTCACCGGCGCGAAGGGCAGGATCGCCAGCAGCAGGACCACACCGAGGACCGGGATCAGCAGAGCCTGGATCGACAGCCCCTTGACGAGGTCCCGGACGAGGTCCGCGCCGGTGGGCGGATGCTCGTGGCCGGTGTGGTCGTGAGGATCGTGGGGGTCGTCGCGGTGCGGTGCGGACGCCGCGGGGGTGTCGGTCATGGAGCTCCTTCTGGGTCCCCACCAGGGTACCGGGCACGGACTGCGTGCAGGCTGTTGCGGGCCGTGTGGAACCATGGGCCCGTGACGACGGATGCGATGAACACCAACGGGGCGGGCCTGTCTCCCAGCCAGCGCCAGCGCGCGGTCGGGGCCGTCGTCGCCGCCGCCGCGGGGGACGCGCTGGGCGCACCCTACGAGTTCCAGCCGCCGGTGCCGGACTCCGAGGAGATCGACATGATCGGCGGCGGGGTCCTGGACTGGCAGCCGGGGGAGTGGACCGACGACACCGCGATGGCGATCGTGGTGCTGGAGGCGTCCCTGGCGACGTCCGGCGGTCATGACCTGCGGGTCGAGACCGCGCAGGATCACATCACGCGGGAGTGGTACTCCTGGTCGCTGGGCACCCCGGACATCGGCACCCTCACCTCACAGGTGGTGCGCACCGCGGCGGATCTCGCCCGCGAGGACGGCCACTACGCGCCCCGCGCCAAGGACTTCCGGATCGCGGCGGACGCCGCCCACGAGCAGCTGCCGGCCTCCGCGGGCAACGGTTCGCTGATGCGCGTGCACGCCTCGGTGCTGCCCTATCTGCTCTCCCCGGAGGAGCATGCGGTCGAGGCCATCACGGCCGTGTGCCGCTTGACACACGTGCACCCGGACACGATCGAGGCGAGCATCCTCTGGGGCCTGGCCGTGCGCCACGCGATCCTCACCGGCGAGGTCGACGTGCGCGTGGGGCTGGAGCACCTGCCCGAGACCCGACGCGCGGAATGGCTCGCACGGATCGAGGAGGCCGAGCAGTCCACGCCCGTGATGTTCCGTCGCAACGGCTGGGTGGTCGGGGCCTTCCAGGCGGCCTGGGCCGCGATCGTCGGCGTGGGCCCGATCCCGGAGGGGAAGTTCGCCCAGCGCGATGCGCTGGTCGCGGCGCTCGAGAGCGCGGTGCGGGCCGGGTACGACACCGACACGGTGGCCTGCATCGCCGGCTCGCTGATGGGGGCGGCGCTGGGACCCAAGGCGGTCCCGCCGGAGTGGCGTCGGATGCTCTTCGGATGGCCCAGCTACGAGCTCGAGGAGCTGCAGGGCCTGGTCGATCGCGTGATCGCGCCGATGGTCCGCGAGGGCGGGGAGGGCGCGTGAGCCGTGCGTCCTGGGATCTGCGGATCCTCAGCTGGAACCTGTGGGAGCTGCGCGGAGACCTGGCGGCGCTGATCGAGGCGGTCGAGGACCTCGCCCCCGACGTGCTGCTCGTCCAGGAGGCGCCCCGGTTCGTGCTGCCCACGGCACGGCTGCGATGGTTCGCCCGGCAGGTCGACCGTCGGATCCTGGTGGGCGGGCGCGGTGGTCGAGGGCTCGCGATCCTCGCCACCGACGAGGTCGCCGCCCAGGTGATCCGTCGCGGCATGCACCCGGTCGCCCAGACGGTCTCCGACCTGAACTCGACCTATCCGCGCGGGGTCGCGGCGGTGCGGCTGTCCGTCCCCGGCGGCGGTGCCGTGGTGGTCTCCTCGACCCACCTGGCGCTGCAGGAGGACAACCGGATGCGGCACGCGGAGCATCTGGCGGCCCTGGTGCGCAGCACCGGCGCGCCGGTCGTGCTCGGCGGCGACCTCAATGAGACGGCCGACGGTGCGGCGCGAGGGTTCCTCGCCCCGCTGCTCGCGGACCCGGCGGCGCCGACCGAGCACACCTTCCCGGCCGCGGTGCCGACCCGTCGGATCGACGCGGTGCTCGTCACCGACGGCCTCAGGGTGCGATCCGCCCGCGCAGTGCGCTCGACCCGGCGCGTGGAGGAGGCCCGGTTCGCCGGGGCCAGCGACCACCAGCCCACGCTGCTGGACATCTCTCTCTGAGCACGCCGCTGGACATCTCCCTCTGAGACGGCCCGGTCACGGCGAGGGCGGCGTGCGTGGGCCGGCCTGAGAGGGCTGGGGTCCTCAGGCCCGCACACGCAGGCCGGTGCGCAGGAGGACCACATCGTCCTGACCGCCGACGTGCCGGATCGCGATCCCGTCGACCCCGTCGGCCCCGTGGGTTCCCTCGACCCCGTCGGTCCCGGTGGCCCTGTCGGCCGTCGAGCCGATCACGGTGAGCTGGGTGCGGTAGGAGTCCACCGAGCGCAGCACTGCTCCGGCGGTGCCGGGGTGGTCCCGTTCCAGGATCCGAGGGTCGCTCCCCGGGGTGTCGGGCAGCTCGCTGGCGATCTCGACCAGCGGCGTGCCGGTGCGGGCACAGGCGCCGACGGCGACGTGATGGGCTCGGACATGGTCGGGGTGGCCGTAGGTGCCCTCGTCGTCGTACCCGATCACGACATCCGGCCGCACCGCCGTGAGCAGGGCGACGAGATCCTCGACGGCCTCCTCGAGCGGGCGGAGGGAGAAGCTGTCGGGACCGGCGCTCCCGGACGGGCCGGCGAGCCCTTCGCGCACCCATTGCATGCCGGAGTCCCGGTAGCGGCGCGGTGCGGCGCCGGGGGCGAGCGCGGGGGCCGTGCCGAGCCAGTGCCGCTCGGTGATGCCCAGGGCTGAGGTGGCCGCCTCGATCTCGGCCTCGCGGATCTCCTCGAGGGGCCGGGTCTCGCCCTCGGCGACGGAGCCGGGCACGATCTCCCCCTCCTCCCCGCGGGTCGCGGTCAGCAGCACCACGCGGGTCCCGGCCGCGGCCAGGGAGGCGAGCAGGGCGCCGGTCGAGAGGGATTCGTCGTCCGGGTGGGCGTGCACGGCCAGGACGGTCGAGGCGTCCTCGAGCAGACGCCATGGATCGACGGGCGCGCTCATGACGCGGTCTCCGAGGAGCGGCGGCGGGCGGCCATGGCGGAGCGCTCCGTGACGCTCGCATACAGGCCGGCGAGGGACTCGGCGGTGGCATCCCAGGTGCGGGTGGCGGCGAACTCCCGGGCCGAGCGCACCGCGGAGCGGTAGCCGTCCGCGTCCTCCAGGAGAGACTGCAGCGCCTCGGCCCAGACATCGGGGTCCCGGCTCTCCAGCACGCGGCCGCCGGGGCCCACGGCCTCCTGCACTCCGCCCGCGCAGTGCCAGGCGAGCACCGGGGTGCCGCTGGCCTGGGCTTCGAGAGCGACCAGGCCGAACGTCTCCGACCAGCTGGTCAGCAGGAGTGCTCCGGCGCACCGCATCGCCTCGGCGAGCTCGTCACGGCCGAGCGAGCCGACGAAGTCCACGCGATCCTCCACCCCGAGCTCGCGCGCCAGGGAGCACAGCTCCTCGAGATGCTCGGCGAAGTCCTGGGAGACCCCACCGGCGAGCACGAGCCGCGCCTCGAGACCGGGGTCGAGGCGGGAGAGGATCTCGAGGGCGAGGTCGGGGCCCTTCAATGGCTGCAGGCGTGCGGTGAACAGCAGGGTGGGTCGGAGGCGTCGTTCGTCCTCGCCGGGGCAGGGGCGGAAGCGCTCGACGTCCACGCCCGGGCGGACCACGCTGAGGCGGGATCCCGGGACCCCGTAGCGCTCGCCGACGGTGCGGGCCTCCGCCTCCGAGACGGCGACGACGAGGTCGGAGCCGGTGGCGGCGAACTGCTCGCCGGGGATGCGGCCGTCGGATTCGGCCGGTTCTCCCGCGTCGAGCGTCGCGGACCCTTCCGGAGCGGCGACCGAATGGAAGGACTGCAGGTGAGGGATGCCGAGCTCGCGGGCGATCGGCAGCGCGGCGACCCCGCTGAACCAGTGATGGGAGTGGATGAGGTCCCACTCGGGGGCGCCCGCGGCGTCGGCGGAGCCCGGGGCGTCGGCGGGGTGCTCGGTCTCCGTGCCGCTGCCGGTGAGCGCGTCGTGCAGCGCCTGGCGGAAGGGCGCGATCGCCTGCTCCATCGCGCTCTTGGCCACGGGCGCGGCAGGGCCTGCGGTGAGGTGGTGGAGCCGCACCCCCTCGGCGATCTCGACAGTGTCAGGGGCCGATGGATCAGTGCGCCGGGTGAACAGGTCGACCCGGTGCCCGAGGCGGGCGAGGGCAAGGGACTGTTCGAGCACGACGACGTTCATGCCGCCGGCATCCGCGCCACCGGGCTCCTCGAGCGGAGAGGTGTGCAGGGAGATCACGGCGATGCGCAAGGAGGGGTCCGACATGACGCCATCCTAGGTGCGCGGTGCTCGGACCGGCGGTGCCCGGTCGCGAGAGGACGGGCGGGGCGCGGGGGAGGATGTCATGGTGTTCGCCGATGACGAAACTGGACGCGGCCTGCGTCACGGGAAGTTGAAAAGGGCACCAGCATGCACGAGTCTGAAAAGCATGGAGACGGCGGAGAAGGTTGACTGGGCTGCACTGAACGCCCATGCGGCGGGCCGTCCTGCTCGCCGCCTGGTGTCCAAGGCGATCACCGCGGCCGGAGGTGATCGGCAACCCGGGGTCGTGCTCGACCTCGGCGCGGGGGCCGGTGCCGACTCCCTGCAGTTCGCACGTCGCGGCTGGACCGTGCACGCCTACGACAGCGATGACACCCTCGCCGCCCGACTCGTGGAGAACGAGCGGATGAGCGGCTCCGTCCAGTTCCACCACACCGACATCTCGGACGTCGCGGTCTTCCCCGCCGCGCAGATCGTGTACTCGACCTACACCCTCGGACTGCTGGGGCCCGAGGCCCTGCCCGGGGTATGGGAGAAGCTCGTCGCGGCGCTGCCGCGCGGCGGTGTGATGGCCGTGGACTTCTTCGGCACCAATGACTCCTGGGCGCAGCGCTCCGACGTGGCGACGCTCCCGCTCGAGGAGATCGACGCGATGTTCCAGGGCTTCCAGGTGATCGACCGCTCCGTGCGCGATGAGGACGGCCGCTTCCTGGCCGACAAGAAGCACTGGCACGTCATCACCACCCTCGCGCGCAAGATCCGCTGAGCGGAGCTCCACTGCGGCCTCTGGCACGGGATCCTGCTGCTTCGGGATCCGGCCGCTTCGGGATCCCGCTACCTCGGGACTCCGCGCCTCTCGGCGTGGCGGGCAGAGCTGCTCCGACGTTCCGCGAGCCGACCCGTGGTGCAGTGCAGCACGCGGTCGCGCAGCGGGGCCCCACGGGAAGACATCGCCACTCGCAGCATGGCCTCTGAGCCCAGCCGCCATCCCTGACCCGGGAGTGCGCGAGCCGCGGAGTACCTCCGGAGCGCCGGAGCCACCACCGCAGACGGCGACTGCAAGGACCCTTCCTGCGGGGACGGGCCCTGCTGCGGGGACGGGCCCTGCGAGGCCCGGCTCTGGGCATGTCGCAGCGCGAGCGCGAGGGACTCGGCATCCTGGAGTGCGGTGTTCGCGCCGTGTCCGAGATTCGGGGCCATGGCGTGAGCGGCGTCGCCCACCAGCACCACGTTCTGCCGCACCGGCCAGACGGCCGGCGCCGTATGCAGGCCGTGCACGAGGGTCTGCTCCGTGCTCGCCGCGGCCAGGACCTCGTCGATGACGTCCCGGCGGCCCCCGAGGGATCGGCGCAGGTGCGCGAGGTCCTCGTCCCGGGAACCGGTGCGATGCTCGGGCAGGCAGGCGAACCAGTTGGTGCCGCCCCCGGCCAGTGGGGTGATCCTGAAGAGCCAGCCCCGTCCCCAGGTCTCGGAGATCTCGGGCGGAGCGATCGCTGCCGTCCCGCGCAGCACGGTCACTCCGTGGCTGCGGGCCCGTCCCTGACCGGGCCAGCCGGAACGACGCACCAGGGAGTGGGCGCCGTCCGCTCCGACCAGGAGATCGGCGCCGTCCCGCAGCGGACGGACCTCCTCGACGCGTCGTCGTCTGCGCTCGACGGACTCCGGGAGGGCCTCCAGCAGCGCCCTGACCAGGTCCGAGCGTGAGATGAGCAGCGCCTTGCCCGCCGGGACCGCGGCGAGGACCCTGCCGTCGGCCGACCGCAGGGTGCCGGCATCGGGGGCGGCGGACATCGCCCGCACCTGGTCGAGCAGGCCCAGGCGGGCGAGCGCGGTCTGCGCCGGTCCGAACAGCCCGAGCGAGGTCCCGACGGCGGGGGCCTCGAACCGCTCATCGATCAGCTCCACGCGGTGTCCATCGGCGGCGAGCAGGATCGCCGAGGCGAGGCCGGAGATGCCGGCGCCGAGAATGCGGACGGTGAGGGTGGTGGGCATGGGATTCTCCCGGTGGAGTGCTGTGCGGGCGAGGGCGGGCCGGCTCCGTGGTGCGAATCGACCCTATGCGGCCAGCTCTCCCGGTGGGGTCTCTGGGGGCGGGGACTCCGGGGGTGGAGGAGTCGAGGGCGACGGGGTCTGGGGCGACGGGGACCGGGGTGAAGGGTCCGGACGTGAAAGGCCTGGCGGAGAGGGATCCGACGGGGGAGCGGAGGCCGGGGGAGCAAGGACCGGTGGAGTCCAGGAGATTCCCCGCGCGCCGTGCGGGCTGGTCCAGCTCCACGCCGAGGGCGCGGAACCCGGACCGGTCCCGTCGCCATGAGTGGGCACATCGTCCCTCGCCTGCTCCGTGGTGAAGTCCGTGGTGGGCTCCGTGGTGAGCGGGGCCAGGATCCACAGACCGTGTTCCTTGAGCAGGTTGCAGCGCACGCACAGTCCCTGGCCGTTCGCGTAGCTGGTCGGACCTCCGCGGTGATGGGGGAGGACGTGGTCGCTCTGCTGGATCCGCGCATTGCACCACGGTGTCCGGCAGGTCGAGTCCCGCCAGCGGATCATGCGGGCCAGGCCGGTGGGGAACGCCCGGGCGCGGGATTCCATCGCGACCAGCTCGCGGGTGTCGGGGTTCCGGTAGAGGCGCCGGAAGGCGGCCGTGACCTCCTCATCAGGGTGCTCGCCCTCGTCCTCGTCATGCCGCAGATGGCCCGGTGGCCTGCCGAGCAGGGTGTCGCGGACGATATGGGCGGGGAGGACGCCGTATCCCTCGAGGCGGGCGCTCTCGGTGTCGTCCTCCGGTCCCAGCAGTGCGGTATCGGTGATCACGAGGCCCACATCGATCGCAGGAGTGGGCCGCGGCCGGGATCCGTGCCTGCTGCGGCCGCCGTGGACGACGGCTTCGACCAGCAGATCAGCCTCGAGCGCAGGCGCGGACGTCTTCGCTCCGCCCGCGCGGAGGGAGCGTGCATCAGCGTTCAGCTGCTTCATCAGTCCGACAGCATCGATCGCGCGCAGCACGGCCGTGACGCGGGCCATCCCGTCGGCCGACGGCGTCATGCTCACATGCCGTCCCCGTGCCGCGCGCTCAGCGCGCTCTCGAGAGGTCTCGGGCTCGAGCTGCTGGACCATCTCGTCGATGTCCTGGCGCAATCGCCTGTGCCCCTTCCCGGTCAGGAGATGAGGGGAGTCCCGCAGGAGCTCATCGATCCGTCGGCAGGTCTCGGGCGACGCTGTGGACAGGGCGCCGGCCACCGTGGCCGCCTGCTGCGCGGTCACCCGCCCCTGCCACAGGCCGTCCACGGCACCGGGCATGTGCTGCACCAGGCGCCGCGCGGAGGCGAGGGAGAAGGAGGCGGACGCGGGCGAGACCCGTCGGGCCAGGGCGATCTCACCGTTCGCCCCTCTGCCGTGCTCATCGGGCCGGACGTCCCGCCGGGCGTCGTCCTGCCGGATCCGTTCTTCTGCGGCGACCTGCCAAGCGGCGTCCATGGCCGCGAGGGAGGAGCGCAGCTGGTCGATCCCTGCGAGGACCGCGAGGGCCTCCTCCGCGGAATCGGGGGCAGTGTCCGGGAGGGGATCGCGCACCGAGCCGGTGCGGGTGAAGGCCCTCAGCGTCGCGGTGAGCACCTGCGCGAGCACCAGGCGCGCCGCGGAGCTCGCCTCGAGCCCGCAGATCCGGGTGGCTGCTGCCTCCAGGAGATCGGCCGGCGCGGAGGCGACGCCTCGATGAGGAGAGTCCTCACCGGGGCGGTCCCCATCGCTGCTCGGCATCGTCGATTCCATGCCTCGATCGTAGGGAAAGGCGAATCTCGAGACCACCCTCGACGAATATCTGTGGATAACCCGCAAGGAATGCGGAGAAGAACCGGGGGGAATGTGGATGAGGCTGTGGAAAAGACTGGTCGGTGGAGGAAAGGTCGCGATTCTGGGTGCCCGTGGCAGGAGAGTTCCTCCGTGGCAGGAAAATCCTGTCGCGACACGAAGATCAGGCCGTCACCAAGGGGGATTCTGCTCGTGTCGTCAATGATGCGGAGAGAAATGGGGATAGTCCCGATGTGGGGAGGAACCGTCTGTGGAGTCACAGCGTGGGGGCGCCCCAGGACGGGCGCATCATGGCTGCGCCGACACTGCTGCGCCGACACTGCTGCACCGACACTGCTGAACCACCGCCACTGCACCATCGCCGCTGCACCGTCCCGACTCCAGCATCACCCCTGCAGCACATCGACCGACGTCTCCGTCACCGTCCGAGCAGCGTGAGCACCGCGGTCACCCGCCGGTGCACGCTCGCGTCCTCGCTGAGACCCAGCTTCGCGAACAGACGCTGGGTGTGCTTCTCCACCGCGCCCCCGCTGATGAACAGCCGCTCGGAGATCCCGGCGTTGGTCAGACCTTCGCCCATCAGCTCGAGCACCTCCCGTTCGCGGGGCGTGAGCTCGTCCAGCGGAGTGCGGCGGCGTGAGGAGATGACCTGTCCCACCACATCCGGGTCGATCGCGACGCCGCCCGCTGCGACCCTCTCGACCGACTCGAGGAAGGAGCGGATGTCGAACACGCGGTCCTTGAGCAGGTACCCGGTGGCGTGCTCCCCGGACTCGATCAGCTCGGTCGCGTAGCCCACCACCACGTACTGGCTGAGCAGCATGATCGGCGCCTCGGGCCAGGACGCCCTGATCTCCTGCGCGGCCCGCAGCCCCTCATCGGTGTGGCTGGGAGGCATGCGGATGTCCGAGATGATCAGGTCCGGGCGCAGCTCGAGCGCCCGCACCACCAGCTCGGTACCGCTCGCGGCGGTGCCCACCACCTCGTGGTCGGCCTCCTCGAGCACCAGGCGCAGCCCCTCCCGGATCAGCGCGGAGTCGTCAGCGATCAGGACGCGCACGGGATCACCGCCTCGACCCGCGTGCCGTGACCCTGCGGAGAGGTCACCGTCAGGCGTCCCTCGAGGGAGGCGACCCGCCCCGCGAGTCCGGACAGACCCCCGCCGGTACGCAGCTCGGCGCCGCCTCGACCGTCGTCCTCGATCCTCACCCGGGCATCATCGCCGATCCGCGCGAGCTCCACCAGGATGTTCCGTGCCCCGGAGTGCTTGGCGGCATTGGTGAGCGATTCGGAGACGACGTAGTAGATGCCGATCTCGACATGCTCGGGCAGCTCCAGCTCGGGCGCCTCGACGGTGGTGGGGATCGGGGAGATCGCCGCCAGCTCCGTCAGGGCGGCGGTGAGCCCGCGGTCCACCAGCACGGGCGGAGCGATGCCCCGGGAGAGACGGCGGAGGTCGTCGAGGGTCAGGCCCAGCTGCTCACGGGTCTCCCGCAGCACGGACTGCGCCTTCTCGGGGTCCTTCTGGGCGAGCGACTCCGCGCGGGCGAGATCCATCGAGGCGCGCACCAGACGCTGCTGTGGACCGTCGTGCAGGTCGCGCTCGAGTCGGCGCAGGGCGGCGGACTCGGCGGAACGCCCGGCGGCGCGGGACTGCTCGGTGCGCACCAGGCGCTGCTGCTCCTCGTACCGGGAGCTCAGCAGGCCACGGGCGACGCCTCGGTGCAGGGCGGTCAGCCCGTGGATCACGGGACCCAGTGTGACCAGGAACAGCAGGCCCACGAGGAACTGCAGCAGAAGATCCACGGGAAGGGCGAAGGGGTCCGCGATGCCGGCGAGGTCGGCGAGCCCGCTGCGGTTCGAGGCCGGGAGCACCTGCTCGAGGATCAGGGTGGAGACGGGACCGCCGACGGTGGCGATCGCCCCCACCGTCCAGGCCAGCGCGAGGGGGAAGGTGACCAGGACCAGCACGAAGTTCACCAGCACCCACAGCGAGTCCAGCCAGTTCTGCGGATCCGTGAGCGGGGAGAGCATGCGCCGCATCCATCCGTTGCCCTCCGGTGCGGTCCGGGGAGCCGGCGTGGGCAGCTCGGTGCCGAGGACGGAGGCCTGCACGGCACGCTCGGCCATCGCGAAGCCCCGCGCGACCAGCACGCCGATCACCAGGATCGGCAGCCCCACCCAGACGATGATGGTGGAGACACCGGCGGAGAGCAGGGCGATGACGAGCGAGAAGCCGATCGTCCCGAGCAGCAGGGCGATCAGCGAGTAGGCGAGGAAGCGGCCGATCCGGGCGGCCCAGCGGCCGACGGACCAGGGTCGGCGGGGATGGACGGACGGTGAGGGGGGAGTCTCGAGTGCCTCGGGCACGGTCATGGTGGTCATGTCTCCACTCTGCGGGCACGGGGCTGCGTGTCCCATCCTGGCACCGGGTCGGTCGATGTCGGGCTGGCCCGACATTCGGCGTCGCTCACGCCCTCAGTCGCGCTCGCAGATCCCCTTGAGGGTGGAGAGGTCCTCGGCGACCGCGGCGGCGTCCTCGGCGAACTCGCTCTCGGACATCGTGCCGCGGCGCAGGGTGAACACCACCTCGCAGCGGGACTCCTCCAGCGGCAGCACCCGCAGCGGGTTCAGCACGGACTCTCCGCTGGGGAGGGTGACGGTGTGGTCCATGACCCCGTACTCGTTCTCCGGCACGAAGCTGACCAGCACCCGCCCCATCGGCGAGTTCATCGACCACTGCGTGACCTCGCGCTGCACCTCGCTGCCGGCGAGGCCGGCGGCCCAGTGCGGCAGGTTCCGCGGATCGCTCGCGTACTCGTACACCTCCCGCCAGGGGCGCTCGATGACGATGTCGAGATGGCGCGACGCGCCGGCCGACGGGGCGGGGTGCGGGGTGCTCTCGCTCATGGCGGTGACGCTAGCAGGGGGCGCCGGCTCGCGTCGCTCCGCCGCCGCCGGACCGCAGTCGGCGGCCGGCCATCGGCCCCACAGCGATGCTCAGGCGGGGACGGAGCGGCCGTCGGCGGTCGTGGACCGTGCGGCGACCGCTGCCCGCACCGTCTCGGCGAGCGCATCCTCCCAGCTCGTCGGCTCCAGACCGTCCTCCGTGGTGAGGATCCCCGGCCGCATCACGCAGGGCTTGTACCAGAGGCCGGCTATGCCGTGCAGCTCGCGGACGAAGGTGTTCACAGGGGCGAGCGCGCGCAGCGCGAGGCGAGGGATCGCCAGTGCTCGTCGCTCCCGCTGCTCGAGCTGTGCGGAGGTCGCCGCGATCAGCTCCGCCTGCGTGCGGGCGGGCGCAGAGGGTGCGTGCAGCACGACGTCCCCGGCCGGCGCGAGACGCTCAGCGTGCCGCGCCGCATGGAGCATCGCCGCGGCGAGATCCGGGACGTAGGTCAGGACGTGGGGAGCCGCGGGATCCCCGAACACGATCGCCCGGGAGTCGGCGACGATCCGTTCGATCGCCATCGCGCACACGACCGACGCGTTCGTGCCCACCGTCGTGGGTCCGAGGAGGTCCGCGGCGACGAGGCTGAGCGTGCGCGCGGGATGGGCGCGGCGCTGGTCCAGCAGCAGGCGGCGCACCTCGCCCTTCGCATCCCGGGGCGACAAGGGGGCGCCTTCGGCCAGATCTGCGGCCCCGCCCTGGAAGCCGTACATCGATTCGGGGAAGACCACCGGGATGCCGGCGCGGGCCGCGACATCGAGCACTGCGAGCTCCCGGGGCGGCAGCTGCTGCGCCCAGAGCCGAGCGTCGTAGGGGGCGTGGAAGGCGGCATGGATCGCCTCGGCCCCGGCGACCGCCTCGCCGAGCACGCCCGGGTCCAGGAGGTCCCCGGTGACCCGTCGGATCCCCGCTTCCGGTGCCGCTGGGCTGCGGCGCAGCACGGTGACGGTGTCGCCGTCCGCGAGCGCCCGGTCGATGATCGCGCGGCCGATCTGTCCTTCTCCGATGACGAGATGATGCATGAGGGCCTCCAATGTGTGAGCACTGCTCTCGAACTGTCGTGACCAGTGAACACTGCTCTCGGTCTCGAGTCAAGAGCGCTGCTCTCTGAATGTGGCATGATGGCCGGATGAGCACCTCGAGCCGTCCCTCCGGCCCGCGCGCCCTGGCGCGGGAGCGCACCATGGAGCGCATCATCGAGCTCGGCAATGCACAGCTCGCCGAGCAGGGGGTCGCCGGGCTGAGCGTGCGGGAGATCGCCCGGGGACTGGGCGTCGTCTCCTCCGCGATCTACCGCTACGTGGGCAGCAGGGACGAGCTGCTCACGCTGCTGATCGTCGACGGCTACACGGACCTGGCCGACGTCGTGGACGCCGCCGTGGCAGGCGTCGGCGCACACGGAGCGGCAGGCGACGGAGATCCGCGCACCCGCTTCCTGGCCCTCGGGGACGCCATGTGCGCCTGGGCGATCGCCCACCCCGAGCGATGGACGCTCCTGTACGGCACCCCGGTGCGCGACTACTCGGCGCCGGCCGAGACCACCAATGCCGACGGCACGCGCGTGATGCAGGCGGTGCTTCGCATCGCGGCCGATGCCGCCGCGCGCGGGAGGGCGGGGGCCGCCGGCACGGAGGAGGGCCTCGCGCCCGCGGTCACCTCACTGCTCGAATCCCATCTGGACGAGTTCGGCATCGAGGCCGGCGCGGAGACGGAGTTCGCCGCCCTCACCGCCTGGAGCAGCCTCGTCGGCGTGATCAGCGCCCACGTGTTCGGGCAGCTCGGCGCCGACGCCGTGGCCGTCGGCGAGCACATCCTGCACTCCCAGGTGCGGATGCTCGCGGAGCTCATCGCCCCGCGCTGACCTCGGCCTCCTCCAGGGCGTCCAGCACCGTGCGGACCACGGCTGCGAGGGTCCGAGGCTCCCGCAGCGTCGCCCCATCGGCCGCGGGAGCCACCACCACCCAGCGAGCCGACCCGCGCCGACGCATCCGCCCGATCTCGATGCCCCGCCCCGAGGTCAACGGGATCAGCAGGGCTCCGCTGGGCCCCACCGACAGGCGACGGTCGAGATCCGGCCGGCGGGCCAGCAGGAGGGCGCGGATCGCCTCCCGCTCGGCGCGGGCGGTGCCGCCGGCGGCGGGATGGGCGAGGATCGAGCCTGAGGAGGACATGTCCCGAGACTAGGGACGGGGTGCGACAGGCGACCGGTGCCGGTCAGTCGGCGCGTCCGGGTGCTCCGAGGGCCTCCGCCCACACGTCCTCATGACGGCCGACGTGGTCGGCCACGCCGCGCCAATGGGTGCCGTGCCCGGTGGTGAACATCGATCCCCAGGGGTCGCGGCCCTCGTGATGGGCAGTGCGCAGCATCGCCCACATCGCCTCGGCGCGGGTGGCCATCGTGCGCGGCAGGGCGGCCCGCAATCCGTCGTCGGCCCCGTAGCCGTCCACGAGCGCGGCGAGCCTCCGGGCTGCCGTCGACGGCGGCTCGGTGACATCGTTCAGGGTGAAGGCCTGGGCGGAGTACGCGAGGTCCCATAGCCGGGAGCTCGGGGCGGTGCCGTCCCAGTCGATGAACACCCAGCGCTCGCCGAGCACCAGGTTCCACGGGGTGAGGTCTCCGTGGCAGATCAGGTCCGTCGCGCCGCCGGGGACGGGCAGCAACGGCTCCCAGGGAGTCGGGGTCGACGGGGTGAAGCCCTCGCTCGCGTCATGGACGGAGCGGATCAGCCGGCCCACCCTCACGAGCTGGTCGAGGGTCAGGGGAGGGGCGTCGAGCGCGGGCGTGCCGGGCACGAACTCGAGGATCTGCCGGCCCTGCTCGTCCCGGCCCAGCGGGGCGGGCACCTCCACGCCGGCCGCGGCGAGACGGCGCATGAGTTCGTGCACCGCCGACGTCGTGGGCTCCCACGGCTTGCGCACGGTGTCGCCGACGCGCACCACGCCCTGGGTCGCGTTGCCGCCCTCGAGGGGGAGCTCCTCGTCGATGTCCACGTCGCCACCGTACTCGAGGCGTGCGGTGCACTCTGCGGCCGCTGACATCGCCGGATCGGGTGACTACTGTACGAATCATGGGCGAGAGAACGATGGACGGCAGTGCGGGCGATGCGGACTATGGCGTCATCGGCGCCTCGTACTCCGGGTACCGGCAGCCCGACCCTCGACTCGCCGCAGCGATCACGAGGGCGCTCGGGGACGCCCGCACGGTGCTGAACATCGGCGCAGGTGCGGGATCCTACGAACCGACCGACAGGCAGGTGACCGCGGTCGAGCCCTCGGCCTCGATGCGTGCGCAGCGACCGTCGGGACTGCCTCGCGCCGTCGACGCCACCGCCGAGCACCTCCCGTTCGAGGATGACTCCTTCGACGCGTCGATGACCACCTTCAGCGTTCATCAATGGGGCGACGTCGGTGCGGGGCTGCGAGAGATGCGGCGAGTGACCCGAGGCCCGGCCGTGATCCTGACCTGCGACCCGACCCTTGTGGATCGCTTCTGGCTCACGGAGTACGCGCCGGAGGTGATCGCCACCGAGGCGCGCCGCTACCCGAGCCTGACCTCCTTCTCGGAGGCGTTCGACGGGAGGATGCGTTCCGCGGTGGTCCCGATCCCGCTGGACTGCACCGACGGATTCCATGAGGCGTACTACGGGCGCCCGGAGATGCTGCTGGACCCGAAGGCCCGGCTGTCCTGCTCGGCCTGGAGCTTCGTGGCCGACGAGGTGCGCGACCGCTTCGTGCGGGAGCTCGGGGCCGACCTCGACAGCGGAGCATGGGACGAGAGGCACGGGCAGCTGCGCACACGTGCTCAGTACGAGGGCTCGCTGGTCCTCGTCGTCGCGGAGCCCTGAGATGGGGCGCGCCGCAGCGGTTCCCGCCCTGATGCTGCTGAACGGCGCTCCGGGCAGCGGGAAGTCCACCCTCGCCGCACTGCTCGCGGCACGGACGCCCGGAGCGCTGTCCCTCGACATCGATGCGCTGAAGCACTCGCTCGGCGGGTGGGAGCTCGATCTGCACGCCTCCGGCCTGCAGGCCCGCCGGCTGGCCGTCGCCCTGATCACGCAGCATCTCGCCGACGGTCACGACGTGATCCTCGGTCAGTACCTCGCGCGCACTCCGTTCCTCGAGGAGCTCGAGCAGCTCGCCGCGGACTGCGGAGCCCGTTTCGTCGAGGTCGCGCTGATCGTGGAGGGGGCCACCCTCTCCGAGCGGCTGAGCGCCCGCCGCCGGTGCCCGGACCGGCCCGAGCAGCGCGCCAACGATCGCCATGTGGCTCCGGAGGATGCGGGCGAGCTCGTCGCATCGATCGAGGAGGTGCTGAGGCGGCGTCCGCACGCCCGGCGTCTCGATGCCCGGAGGGAACGGACGGATCTCGTCGAGGAGCTGCACGCACTGCTTCGTGCAGGGAACGCCCCCACGTCATCAACGAAACGTTGACAACAGGGTGTTGAAGGTTCAGGCTGGCCGGATGGACGATCTCTCCGAGCACCAGCCGGCCCACGCTGACGACGCCCGTCAGCGCCTCCAGGCAGCGGGAGCCCAGGACCTGCCACGTCAGCCCTGGCAGCATCGCGCCGAACCGCCCGAGGCCGCGATGCTGCTCCGCTACGCGCTGTGGCGGGCGAACCGCCCCGGCGGCACTGCATCGGTCGAGGAGCTGGACGCGGCCCTGTCGATGATGGAGGCGGCCAGGGCCGATCTTGACACGCTCGAGATCGCCCTCCTGCTGACAGCTCGAGCCGAGGGCATGACCTGGGCCGAGATCGCACGAGCGCTCGGGCTGGGTTCCCCGCAGGCGGCGCAGCAGCGGTTCCAGCGGATCTCGCAGCGGCCTCCGGCCGGTGCTCCCACCGACCACGGGAAGGGATGATCCCCGTGCGCTCCACGCCCGAGCTGCTCACCCTGCAGGCGCTGCGCCTGGCCGGGTTCGCCGAGGAGAGGGCGATCGCCGACCGCGCGCTGCTGCCTGCGGGACAGCTCGGCGACCTCCTCGATGGAGCAGTCCGTTCCGGATACGTGGAACCCCTGCGCTTCGCCGAGGCGCACGGCTGGATCCTCACCGAGACCGGCCACGCCCGCCTCGCGGCGCTGCTCGAGCGCGACGTCGACGATGCCGACGCCCGGGACGTGCTGGCCACGACGATCGCGGAGTTCGAACGCCCGGAAGGGATCAACGCGCGCTTCGTCGAGACGGTGTCGAAGTGGCAGCTGCGCTCCACGGCGGCCGTGCAGCCCGCGCTGGGCGCCGCCGAGGATCTCGAGGCGCTGCTCTCCGAGCTCGCCGTGCTCGGCGAGCGGCTCCGCACCGTGCTCGCCGCACTGAGCGATCGGCTGCCCCGCTTCGGGCGGTACCCCGCGCACTACGACCTGGCGATGCGCCGAGCACGGAGCGAAGGGCTCGGCTGGGTCACCGGCGTCGGGATCCTCTCCTGCCACGCGGTCTGGGCCGAGCTCCACCAGGATCTGAGGTCCAGCGTCGGCGAGGACCGGACGCCCGAGGTCGGGGACCGGCGATGACCACGCGCACCCTGTACCTGGCCCGCCACGGCGAGGCCGACGCCCTGGGAGCCCTGACCGCGACGGGGCGCGAGCAGTGCCACCGCCTCGGAGGCCGCCTCGCAGCCCTCCCGATCGACGTGATCTGGCATTCTCCACTGCCCAGAGCGATCGACAGCGCTGCTCTGATCGCCGAGCACCTGCCCCGGGTCCTCGTCGATGAGGCTCCGGAGCTCATCGACCACATCCCTTCCGTCCCCGACGTCACGACCCTGACACCGACCTGGGCGGCGTTCTTCGATGGCTTCGGTCAGGAGGAGGTCGCCGCCGGGGAGCGCATCTCCCGCAGCCTCATCGAGCGGTTCGCGAAGCCCCTCGCCGCAGGCGCCCGACCGACGCACGAGGTGCTGATCACCCACGCCTATCCGGTGGCATGGATGGTGCGCGAGGCGCTCGGCGCACCGGCGGAGAGCTGGATGTCCTTGGCCGGGATGGCGAACACCGCCCTCACCGTCCTCGAGTACGACGAGGGGCCGCCCGTGGTGCATGTCGTCGGCGATCGCTCGCACCTGGTCGGCCCCGGCCAGGGTCCTGGCACCGGCCGGGGCACCGGCTCGGCCGCGGGAGACGGCCGGACACCCGCTATCGGCGGGGACGGCTGATGCTCCACGACCTGCAAGACGCCGCGCCTGCGGACTCAGGAGGGAAGGCCGCAGCCCTGGGCGCCCTGCTGCGTGCCGGGATCGAGGTCCCGCAGGGGGTGGTGGTGCCCGTCCAGGAGTATCGCCGGCACCTGGACCGCCACGGACTGGATCCCCGTTCCCTTCCTCCCGAGGAGCTTCGCGAGCGGATCCTCGCGAGCC
>NZ_DASVGJ010000027.1:0-3866 GCF_036379615.1 Brachybacterium sp. | reverse complement strand
ACGGCCGCGATCGGCACCGCCACCGGAGTCCCGGAACCGTCGCGGCGGCCCGTCGGCTCCGGCAGGTCGATCGGCTGCCCCGCCTCCGAGCAGGCGCGGGCCGGATGCGGCACCACCCAGGCACCGATCAGGGAATCCTCGCCGCGCAGGAAGCGGTGGCAGCGCATCCCGGCCGTGGCGCGTCCCTTGGCCGGGAACTCGGAGAGCGGGCTGACCTTGAGCGAGCCCGTCTGGAGCAGGGGAAGGGTGGTCGAGCTGCCCGCCACCGTGACGACGTCCGCTGCGGCCGTCACATCGATCGTGCCGAAGGAGATGACGTGGTCCTCGCCCGCCAGCTTGATCCCGGCCACTCCGCCGGCGGTGCGGCCCTGGGGTCGGATCCCGGAGGCGGGGAAGTGGAGCAGCTGCGCCTCGGCGGTGAGGAAGACCAGATCGAGGTCCTCGTCCTGCTCGAGGTCGACGACGCCGACCACGGCGTCCCCGTCCTTCAGCGAGATGATCTCGAAGCCGTCGGTCCGCGGGAAGTCGAGCTGGACCCGCTTGACCACGCCGTGACGGGTGCCGAGAGCGATCGCTCCGCCGCGGGCCAGATCGTCCTCGCCCAGCCGGATCAGTCCCAGCGGCCGCTCCTCCCGCTCGAGGTCGATGAGATCCGCGAGCCGGGTGCCGCCGGCCAGTGAGGGGGCCCCGTTCGTGGGCGCCAGAGAGGGCAGATCCACCACCGAGAGGCGCAGCACCCGGCCCTGGTCGGTGACGACGCCGACCGTCGAACGGGTGCTGGAGCGCACGTCGGAGACGATCACGTCATGGGAGCCGCGCGGCCCCTCCCGCAGCAGGGGACCCTCGCCCGTGACGCGGGCGATCAGCCCGGTCCCGGTCAGCAGCACGCCGCAGGGCTCGTCGGCCACCTCGAGGGAGGTGCCCGCCACCACGGCAGGCTTGTCGCTCGCTTCCAGCAGCACCGTGCGACGGGAGTCGCCGTGCTCCGCGGCCACCGTCGCGAGCTCCTCGGAGACCAGCGCGCGCAGCACGGCCTCGGATCCCAGGATCTCCTCGAGTTGCTCGATCTCGCGGCGCAGGTCGTCTCGCTCGGCCTCCAGGTCGATCTGCGAGAACTTGGTCAGGCGGCGCAGCCGCAACTCGAGGATGTACTCGGCCTGCAGCTCGGAGAGGTCGAAGACGCTCATCAGCCGGGTGCGCGCGGTCTCGGCGTCATCGCTGCTGCGCACGATCTGGATGACCTCGTCGATGTCGACGATCGCCAGCAGCAGGCCCTCGACCAGGTGCAGGCGCGCCCTGCGCCTGCTGAGCCGGTGCTCGGTGCGGCGCCGCACCACTCGCAGCCGGTGGTCGACGAACACCTCCAGCAGCTGCTTCAGGCCCAGGGTGCGCGGCTGGCCGTCGACCAGCGCCACGTTGTTGATGCCGAAGTTCTCCTCCAGCGGCGTGTACTTGTACAGCTGCTGCAGCACGGCCTCGGGATCGAAGCCCGACTTCACCGTCATCACCAGGCGCAGGCCGTGGTGGCGGTCGGTGAGATCCTGATAGTCGGTGATGCCCGTGACGCGCTTGGCCTGCACCGCATCGCGCAGCTTCTCGGCCAGTCGCTCCGGACCCACCTGGTACGGCAGCTCGGTGACCACGATGCCCTTGCGACGGGAGGTGACGTTCTCGATCCGCGTGGTGGCGCGCATCTTGAACGATCCGCGGCCGGTGCGGTACGCGTCCCGGATCCCCTCCAGCCCCACGATCCGGCCGCCAGTGGGCAGATCGGGCCCGGGCACGAACCGCATCAGCTCCTCGAGCTCCGCCTCCGGGTGCTCGATGAGATGCCGGGCGGCGGCGATGGTCTCGACGAGGTTGTGCGGCGCCATGTTCGTGGCCATGCCGACAGCGATCCCCGAGGCGCCGTTGACCAGCAGATTGGGGTACTGGGCTGGGAGAACGTCCGGCTGCAGCAGCTGGTTGTCGTAGTTGGGGATCATGTCCGAGACGTCCTCGTCCAGCGAGTCCGTCATCAGCAGCGCCGCCTTGGCCAGACGTGCCTCCGTGTACCGCGCGGCGGCCGGGCCGTTGTCCAGGGAGCCGAAGTTGCCGTGCCCGTCGACCAGCGGCATGCGCATGTTGAAGCTCTGCGCCATCCGCACCAGAGCGTCGTAGATGGCGGTGTCGCCGTGGGGGTGGAGCTTGCCCATCACCTCGCCGACCACGCGCTGGCTCTTCACGTGGCCCTTGTCGGGACGGAGCCCCATCTCGGCCATCATGTACAGGATGCGGCGCTGGACCGGCTTGAGGCCGTCACGGGCGTCCGGGAGCGCACGGGAGTAGATCACGGAGTACGCGTACTCGAGGAACGACGTCTCCATCTCACTGGTGACATCGATGTCGACGATGTTCCGGTCGACTGCCTCGTCTCCGGTGGGAGGGGTGGTGCTGCGTGATCTGGCCATGGAGGACATCATGGCGCATGACCGGCCACGATCCCGGGAACTCGGGGCCGGGACGGGACGTGAATCCCGTCAAGCCCGGGGCGGCGACGATAGGATCTGGCCATGGTGGACAGACGCGACGGCCTGCGGTCCCTGCGCCGTCGAGCGCGGGGCGACGACGAGGGCGAGCCCACCTATCCGGCGCACTGGGAGGCCGACATCGCCCTGCGCGACGGCTCTGCCGCGCACCTGCGCCCGATCCTGCCCACCGACGCCGAGGCGCTCCAGGACTTCCACCAGCGCCAGTCCGAGCGGTCGAGGTATCTGCGCTTCTTCGCCGCGATGCCAAGGCTGTCCCCGCGGGACCTCGCCCGCTTCACGCACGTCGACCACATCGACCGCGTGGCCTTCGTGGTCCTGGCAGGTGCGGAGATCATCGCCGTCGGCCGGTACGACCGCATCTCCCCGGACTCGGCGGAGGTCGCGTTCAACGTCTCGGACTCCCGTCAGGGCTCGGGGCTCGCCTCCGTCCTCCTCGAGCATCTGGCGGCCGCAGCCCGGGAGCGGGGCATCCACCGCTTCACCGCCGAGGTGCTCCCGGAGAACACCAAGATGATCAAGGTCTTCACTGAGACCGGCTACGACGTCGAACGGAGGCTGGATGACGGCGTGGTGATGGTCTCTTTCCAGATCGATCCCACCGCCCGGTCCCTCGAGGTGATGGCCGAGCGGGAGCATCGGGCCGAGGCGCGGGCGATGGAGCGGCTGCTGCATCCCGAGTCCGTGCTGCTGATCGGCGTCTCCTCCCGCGAGGACTCCGCGGGCGGCCGATTCCTCACGGCGCTCGAGGGGTCGGGCTACACCGGCACCGTCCATCTGGTCTCCCGCGATGCGCTCGAGCTGCGCGGGCGGCGGACCTGGTCGCGGGTGGTGGATCTGCCCGGGTCCGTGGATCTCGCCGTGATCGCGCTGCGCCCCGAGGCCTGTCTGGAGGCCATCGAGGAGTGCGCCGCGATCGGGGTGCGCAGCGTGGTGATCCCCACCGAGGGCTTCGCCGACAGCGACCACGGGGGCCAGCTGCAGCGACAGCTGGTGACACGTGCGCGACGCCATGGGATGCGCCTGCTGGGCCCTGGCTCGCTCGGGATCCTGCGCACCGGAGAGGACCCGATCAGCCTCTCCCTCGCCCCGCGCATGCCCCGGGCCGGCAGGGCCGCGCTCGCCGGACAGTCCAGCGCCCTGTCGGCGATGCTGCTGGCGGGCACCGATGCCCGGGGCATCGGGCTGCACGAGTTCGTCGGCGTCGGCAATCGTGCGGACGTCTCCCTCAACGACACCCTCCAGCACTGGGAGGATGACGAGCACGTGGGGGTTATCGGCCTCGCCCTGGAGTCGATGGGCAATCCGCGCAAGTTCACCCGGATCGCGCGCCGCCTC
>NZ_DASVGJ010000026.1:0-37546 GCF_036379615.1 Brachybacterium sp. | reverse complement strand
CTCGATGGAGTGCGCGTGCGGCTCGGGGTCGCGGTCCTCGAGGTGCTCGCCGTTGGCGATGCGCAGCTGCTCGCGGACGAGGTCGAGGCCGGTGACCTCCTCGGAGACGGGGTGCTCGACCTGGAGGCGGGTGTTGACCTCGAGGAAGGAGATGGTGCCGTCCTTGCCCACGAGGAACTCGCACGTTCCGGCGCCCACGTATCCGGCCTCGCGCATGATCGCCTTGGAGGACGAGATCAGCTGGGCGTTCTGCTGAGCGCTGAGGAAGGGCGCGGGCGCCTCCTCGACGAGCTTCTGGTGGCGACGCTGCAGCGAGCAGTCACGAGTGGAGACCACCTGGACGTTCCCGTGGGCGTCGGCGAGGCACTGGGTCTCGACGTGCCGGGGGGAGTCGAGGTATCGCTCCACGAAGCATTCGCCGCGGCCGAAGGAGGCGGTCGCCTCGCGCACCGCCGAGTCGAAGAGCTCCCGGACCTCGGACTCCTCCCGGGCGACCTTCAGCCCGCGCCCGCCGCCGCCGAAGGCGGCCTTGATCGCGATCGGCAGACCGTGCTCGCGCGCGAAGTCCACGACCTCGTCGGAGTTCTTCACCGGGTCCTTGGTGCCGGCGACCAGCGGTGCGCCCGCCTTCTGGGCGATGTGCCGGGCGGAGACCTTGTCACCGAGCTTCTCGATCGCTGCGGGCGGCGGACCGATCCAGGTCAGCCCCGCATCGATGACGGCCTGGGCGAAATCCGCGCGCTCGGAGAGGAATCCGTAGCCCGGGTGGATCGCGTCGGCACCGGAGCGGTGGGCGATGTCCAGGATCTTGTCCACCACGAGGTAGGAGCTGGAGGCGGTGGTGCCGCCGAGTGCGTAGGCCTCGTCGGCGGTCTGCGTGTGCAGGGCGTCACGGTCGGGATCGGCATAGACGGCGACGGAGCGGAGCCCGGCGTCCCGGCAGGCCCGTGCGATCCGCACCGCGATCTCTCCACGGTTGGCGATCAGCACCGTGGACAGGCGGCGGGGCTTGGAGGAGCGAGCGGGCATCGGCGAAAGGTCCTTCCGAGGGGGGGCAGCAGAGGTCGAGTCTAGTACCGCGCGGGCTCAGTCGGCGGCAGGGCCCGACGGGGCGTGGCCGGAGGTCTCCTGCGCCGGCTCCGCCCACAGCTCGTGGACGCCCAGACCGATCTCGCCGAGCATCCGGCGCAGCAGCGGCAGCGAGATCCCGACCACAGCATGGGGGTCGCCCTGGACGTGCTCGATGAAGGGCCCGCCGCGACCGTCGATCGTGAACCCGCCCGCCACCCCGAGGGGTTCGCCGGTGGCGACATAGGCGTCGATCTCCTCGTCGGAGAGTTCGGCGAAGCGCACCTCACAGCTCGCGGTCGCCCCGAAAGTGGCGCCGGTGCCGCCGTCCTCTCCGTCGCGGTCATCGACCAGCCAGTGCCCCGAGTGCAGGGTGGCGGTGCGGCCGCGCATCGCCCGCCAGCGCTCGCGCGCCCTGTCGGCGGTCAGCGGCTTGCCGATCGTCTCGCCGTCGATCTCGAGCATCGAGTCGCAGCCGAGCACCACGTAGCCGCCCTCGCTGCGGGCGGTGGCCGCGAGCGCCTTCTCCCGTGCCAGCAGCAGCACCTCGTCCGCGGGGGTGAGGGAGTCGGCAGGGTCCTCCGACGCGGCGGCCTGTGCTCGGGCCCGGGCGAGGATCGCCTCCTCGTCGAGGTCGACGGGCAGGGCCGAATGCTCGATGCGGGCCGCGCGGAGGGTCGCGCGGCGGCCCGCCGAGGCGGAGGCGAGCAGGAGCAGCGGGTCGTGGTCCAGCTGCTCGACGGGGTCCTGGTCCAGGGTGCTCATCGCAGGGCCTCCTCGAGGACGGACAGCGGCAGGCCGCCGAGCTCGAGCGCCCGTCGATGGAAATCGCGGACGTCGGCGCCGAAGGCCTCGGCGTTCTCGCGCAGCTGCTCCCAGACGCGCTGACCGATCTTGTAGGACGGGGCCTGGCCGGGCCAGCCCAGGTAGCGGTGCAGCTCGAAGCGCCGCTCGGCCTCCGTGACGCCCCAGTGCACGCCCATGAAGTCCCAGGCCTTCTCGTAGGTCCAGGCACCACCCGCGGAGCCGGCCAGGTCCTCGGGCATCGGCAGGCCGCAGTGCAGGCCGATGTCGAGCACGACGCGACCCGCGCGCAGGCGCTGCGCATCGAGCATTCCCAGCCGGTCGCCGTCGTCGGAGAGGTACCCCAGCTGGTCCATCAGGCGCTCGGCGTACAGCGCCCAGCCCTCGCCGTGCCCGGAGACCCAGCACATCATGGCGCGCCAGCGGTTCAGGGTGCTGGCCTGCAGGGTCTGGATTCCCACCTGGAGGTGATGGCCCGGCACGCCCTCGTGGTAGACGGTCGTGGTCTCCAGCCAGGTGTGGAACTCGGTAATGGTGGCGGGCACGTCCCACCACATGCGTCCCGGGCGGGTGAGGTCCTCGCTGGGGCCGGTGTAATAGATGCCTCCGGAGCCGGTCCTCGCGATCCGGCACTCGAGCCGGCGCAGCGGCTCGGGGATGTCGAAGTGGGCACCGGCGAGCTCCTCGACGGCCCGGTCGCTGAGGTCCTGCATCCACGCCTGCAGCGCGTCGGTGCCGTGCAGCACGCGTGCGGGATCGGCGTTCAGCGCCTGCTTCGCGGCCTCGACGGAGCGACCGGCGCCGTGTCCGGCGCGCTCGTTGATCCGGGCGGCGACCTCCTCCTGCTCGGCGACCACGGAGCGCAGCTCCTCGATGCCCCAGGCGTAGGTCTCGTCGATGTCGATCGTGGTGCCCAGGAAGGTGCGGGAGGCGAGCGCATAGGCGTCACGGCCCACGGCATCCTGCTCGGGGGCGCGAGGGGCGAGGGCCTCGAGCGCGTCGGCGAGGTCGAGGTAGCCCTGCGCAGCGGTGCGAGCGGCCTCGGCGACCCGCTCGCGCTGGGCGTCGTCGCCCACCGCGTCACGGGCGAAGCTCGTGAAGAAGCCGTCCGCGGCCGCATAGCCGCGGGCCTGCTCCGCGCCGAGCAGCAGCTGGCGACGGGCGGAGACCACGCCGTGCTCCGCCGCCTCGTGGAGGGACTCGGCCCAGGTGCCGAGCGAGTGGGGCAGCTTCTCCATGCGCTCGGCGATCACCTGCCAGTCCTCGGCCGTGTCCGTGGGCATCTGGTCGAGCACGTCGCGCGACTGCAGCGGGGAGGCGAGGTTGTTCACCGCGGAGATGTCGAGCCGCTTCTCGGCCCGCTCGATCTCCAGGCCGAGGCGCTCGGTGAGCGCGGCCCGGGTGACCGCGTCGACGCCGTCCTCGTCCGGCACCTCGGCGACACGGGCCAGCAGCGTGCGGGTCGCCTCGGTGCGCTCGTCGACGGCAGCGGGGGAGTAGTCGGTGACCTCGGTGTCGTGCCCGGCGATGCCGAGCTCGGTCGCGAGGAAGGGGTCCAGGCGGGCGCTGAGGTCGACGTACTCGTCGGCGAGCCGGTCGAGGGCGGTGGCGGGGCGGACTGCGGGACCCCCGGAGCCGGCGTCGGCGGAGGCGGGGGGAGTGGTCTCTGACATGCGTCGCAGTCTAGTGCGGCACCGTGCCTCGAAGCCCGCCGGTGAGGCCGGCGACGGGCGCGAGCAGCGCGCTCAGCGGTCGGAGAACTGCCAGGCGGTCGCCGAGGGGAGGCCGCGCAGTCCGTGGGCGCGGGGATGGCAGTGGACGGCATCGCCCCACGCGGCGGCACCGGCCCCGCGGCCCTCGGCGAGCAGGCGCTCCTCCGCCTCGAGCCGGCTGGTGACGCTCATCGCGGAGACCACCACGGCGATCGCGGCGAGCTCGTCGTCACGCAGATACCCCCGCACCAGGCGCACGTCGGAGGTGCGCACGACCTGCGACTGCTCGGCACCGCGTCGAGCGACGCTCACAGCGGGATGTTCCCGTGCTTCTTGGTGGGCAGGGTGTCCCGCTTGGTGCGCAGGGCGCGCAGGGCGCGCGACACCTCGAGGCGGGTCTCGGAGGGGCGGATCACCCCGTCGATCCAGCCGCGCTCGGCCGCGGTGTACGGGGTGGCGAACTGCTCCTCGTACGCGGTCTCGAAGCGGGCGCGCGCCGCCTCGACGTCACCGCCCTGCTCGGCCACTTCACGAAGATCGCCACGGTGGAGGATGTTCACAGCCCCCTGCGAGCCCATCACCGCGATCTGCGCGGTGGGCCAGGCGAGGTTGATGTCCGCCCCGAGCTCCTTCGAGCCCATGACGATGTAGGCGCCGCCGTAGGCCTTGCGGGTGATCACGGTGATCAGCGGGACCGTCGCCTCGGCGTAGGCGTACAGCAGCTTCGCGCCGCGGCGGATGATCCCGCCGTACTCCTGGTCCGTGCCGGGCAGGAAGCCGGGCACGTCCACGAAGGTCAGGACCGGGATGTTGTTCGCATCGCACAGTCGCACGAAGCGCGCAGCCTTCTCGGAGGCGTCGATGTCCAGCGTGCCCGCCAGGTGCGAGGGCTGGTTCGCGATGATGCCCACGCTGTACCCCTCGACACGGCCGAAGCCCACCAGCACGTTCTGCGCGAACAGCGGCTGGACCTCGAGGAACTCCTCGTCGTCGAGCACCGCGCGCAGCACGGTGAGCATGTCATAGGGCTGGTTCGGGGAATCGGGCACCAGAGTGTCCAGCGCGGCGTCCGCAGGGGTGACCCCTTCCTCCACGGCGACCGGGAAGGACGGTGCGGGGCTCAGCGTGTTGGCCGGGAGGTAGCTCAGCAGATCCTTGACGTACTCGATCGCCTCGGCCTCGTCGGGCGCCATGTAGTGGGCCACGCCCGAGCGGGAGGAATGGGTGCGCGCCCCGCCGAGCTCCTCGAAGCCGACGTCCTCGCCGGTGACCGTGCGGATCACGTCGGGGCCGGTGATGAACATGTGGGAGGTCTTCTCGACCATCACGATGATGTCCGTCAGCGCCGGGGAGTACACGGCGCCGCCCGCGGCCGGGCCCATGATCAGGGAGATCTGCGGGATCACGCCGGAGGCGCGGGTGTTGCGCTTGAAGATGCCGGCGAACATGGCCAGCGACGCCACGCCCTCCTGGATGCGGGCACCGCCGCCGTCGAGGATGCCGATGATCGGCACCCCGGTGCTCAGCGCGAGATCCTGGATCTTCTGGATCTTGCGGCCATGGGCCTCGCCGAGCGAGCCGCCGAAGACGGTGAAGTCCTGGGAGTAGACGCACACCTGGCGACCGTCGATCGTGCCGTAGCCGGTGACGATCCCGTCGCCGTCGGGTCGCTTGCGATCGATGCCGTAGCTGTGGGCCTGATGCCGTACGAAGCGGTCGGTCTCCACGAACGAGCCGTCGTCCAGCAGGTCGGTGATGCGCTCGCGGGCCGTCTTCTTGCCTCGGGCGTGCTGCTTCTGCACCGCGATCTCATCCGCGGCCGAGACCGCGGCGGCATCGCGCTCGCGCAGATCCTCGAGTCGCTGGGCGGTGGTGAGCGGCCTCGGGGCGTCGGTCACGGAGCCTCCTGCTGCGGCCTGCGCGGCCGCCATCTGTTCCGGCGGATGGACACCGGGATACTACGCTACGCAGGTCCGCGGACGACGGCCCGGCCGTCGGACGGTGCGTGTGATCACCACCGGTCGGAGGCGTCTCGCAGGCGCCGACCAGGCGCGGTCGGCGGTGAGACGGGGCCGGCAGGACGGACGGGAGGCACGATGGACAGCTCGGACGAGGTGACGCCGATCCTCCGGCGGGACGAGGTCACCTCCACTCAGGACGAGGCGGTGCGGCTGCTGGCCGACGGGGCGCGGCCTCCCTTCGCCCTCACGGCTCGCCACCAGACCCGGGGCAGGGGGCGGCTCGGACGGCCCTTCTCGAGTCCGGCGGGGGCGAGCCTCGCCCTCACCTTCGTGCATCGCAGTCGCCTCGCGCCGGAGCGGCGGGGGTGGCTCCCGCTCGCCGCGGGGCTCGCGGCGGTCACCGCGATCGAGCAGGTGCTCGGGGAGGGTGCTCCCGACCGCATCGGCCTGAAGTGGCCCAACGACCTGCACACCGGGGACGGTCGGAAGCTCGGCGGGATCCTCGTCGAGGCGCGCGGCGAGGACCTCCTGATGCTCGGCATCGGCCTCAATCTCCGCGGTCCGATCCTGCAGGACGACGGCCAGGAGGTGCCCGGAGCGGCCTGGCTGCTCGGAGCCGGCGGGCTGCGGCAGGGCGGCGCGGCACGGCAGGGGGATGCAGAGCGTGACGCGGCGGAGGGCGGAGCGAGGGGCGCGGCGAGGAGCGAGGAGCTGAACGGGACCGCGCAGCTCAGGCATGACCTGGAGAGCGCGTTGACCGCGGCGCTCGCCGAGGAGCTCTCCCGCCTCGAGCTCGCCGGGGGAGACGGCGTCTCCGCCGGCACTCGCGAGCGCTACACTATGACCTGCCTCACAGTGGGGCATGCTGTGCGGGTCGATCCTCTGGGGGAGACGGGCGCGGGCGGGACGCACCCGCCGTCACTGCACGGCATCGCCCGGACGATCGATGCGCACGGCCGACTGGTCGTCGACCTCGCCGGAGGCGACCAGGTGGCCGTGGACGTCGGGGATGTGCGGCATCTGCGACCGGACGGACCCGTCCGGTCCACGACTCGCGGTGCGACGGGCACCGAGCAGGAGGAGCACGGCACGTGACCGGAGGAATGGAAGACCCGGAGCGCACCGCGGACCCCTCGGGACCCACCCCGGAGGGGGACTCGTCGGTGCCGCAGGAGCCCTCGGTGCCGCAGGAGCCCGTCCCGGTGGGGACCGCGGAGCTGCCGGACCTCTCCGAGGCCGGTGAGGGGATCAGCTCCCTGGACGACGGCGGGATCCTCGAGCTCAACCGGCGCTTCGCCGCCGTGCGCCGCAGCGTCGGCGCGCTGGAGAAGGTGCTGCTGCAGGGCCCTCGCAAGTACTCGCGCAGCGACCTCGCACGGCAGCAGGACATCCCTGAGCGCCTCACCTCGGTCTACTGGCGGTCGCTCGGCTTCACCCCGGTGGACGAGGACACCG
Organism: Brachybacterium sp.; assembly: GCF_036379615.1. Classification (GTDB taxonomy): domain Bacteria; phylum Actinomycetota; class Actinomycetes; order Actinomycetales; family Dermabacteraceae; genus Brachybacterium. Next base: position 30,546 of record NZ_DASVGJ010000026.1, on the reverse strand, counting down.
TGGTGTTCACCGACGAGGATGCCTACGCGATCGGTGACCTCGCCGCCATCGTCGAGGAAGGGGCCATCACCGAACGCGCCTTCGCGAGCATCTCGCGCGGCATGGGCTTCCACATGGGGCGCCTGGCGATGTGGATCACCGAGGCACTGGTGGACGAGGCGAAGCACGCCGACGGGCTCGACGACGCCCAGGCCCGCCAGCAGATGCTCGACTCCATCCCCGAGCTGCTCGAGATCTTCGAATCCCAGGTGATGTACACCTTCCGCCGCCAGCTGGCCGCCTATGCCGCCCGCGCCGGCAGCGAGGTGCTGCACCGCGACACCGACGAGCTCTTCCCCCTTCAGCGGGCCATCGGCTTCGCCGACCTGGTCCAGTTCACCCGCCTCGCCCAGGACCTCCCGGGCACCGAGCTGGCGGACATGGTGGGACGCTTCGAGTCCCTCAGCCGGGACATCATCTCCGTCGGCGGAGGGCGCGTGGTCAAGACGGTCGGCGACGAGATCATGTTCCTGGCCGACACGCCGGAGGACGGCGCCCAGATCGCGGTGAGCCTCGCCGAGACGATCACCGAGTCCCCGGACCTCCCGCCGGTGCGGGTCGGGCTGGCGTGGGGGTCGATGTTCTCCCGCTACGGCGACGTCTTCGGGCCGACGGTGAACCTCGCCGCCCGGATGGAGTCGGTGGCCCGCCCGGGGTCGGTCCTGGTCGACGCCGAGACCGGTGCGGCGGTGGCGCAGGCGCTGCCGGGCGGTTTCTCGCTCGCCGAGGAGGAGCGGGTCGAGCTGCACGGGATCGGCGAGGTGCACATCCAGGAGATGCGCCGGGACCGCTCCACGCCCCTGGACATGGGCCTGTGACGGGCACCGGGGCGGCCCGCTCCCTCGGCGCCCAGCATCGACCTGTGATGATGGAGCCACGCTCGGGCCGGCTCCGGTCCCGGGCAGTCCCTGCCGGCATCGCCTTAGGATGGACCGCGTGACACGACTGCTTCTCGTCGAGGACGACTCCGCCATCGCTGAACCCCTCTCCCGCGCACTGGACCGGGAGGGCTACACGGTCACGCGCGCTTCCCGCGGGATGGACGCGCTCGCGATCGCGGCGGGTGCCGAATCGATCGACCTGGTCATCCTGGACCTCGGCCTGCCTGATCTGGATGGCCTCGAGGTGGCCCGGCGGCTGCGCAAGGGAGGGCTCGAGTGCCCGATCCTCATCCTCACCGCGCGCGCCGACGAGGTCGACGCCGTCGTGGGTCTCGACGCGGGCGCCGATGACTACGTCACCAAGCCGTTCCGCCTCGGCGAGCTGCAGGCGCGGATCCGCGCTCTCATGCGGCGCTCCCAGGCGACCGAGGAATCGGGTGACAACTACGACGTCAACGGCGTGACCCTGGACGTCTCCGCCCGTCGCGCCTATGCCGACGGCGAGGAGCTGAGCCTCTCCGCCAAGGAGTACGACCTGCTCACCGTGCTGGTGCGGGAGTCTGGGAGCGTGGTGACCCGCGATGACCTCATGCGCGAGGTGTGGGGCGCCGAATGGTGGGGCTCCACCAAGACCCTGGACATGCACATCTCCTGGCTGCGTCGCAAGCTCGGCGACGACGCCACCGATCCGCGCCGGATCACCACGGTGAGGGGAGTGGGCTTCCGCTTCGAGACCGGCACGGAGAGCTGACCGGTGCGGCAGCGCGTGCTGCAGGCCACCATCATCACCGTGCTGCTGGCCGTGCTCATGCTCGGCATCCCGCTGGGCTACTCCTGGCTCCAGCTCGTCGAGCAGAACCTCAGCAACCAGGCGAACGCCATCCTGGATCAGGTGCGGGTGGACACCGAGACGCGGCTCCAGGAGGGCGGCGATATCGACGAGGCGCTGCTGCAGCGCCGGGTCGATGAGCAGACGGACCTCAACATCACGATCACGGTCACCTACGAGGACGTCGTCCACAGGGCCGGCGACCCGCCCGGTGAGGGCGGCGTGACGACCAACACCAACGGCGCCTTGGGGCAGGCCGTCTCCGTGTACGTCCCGGCCTCCGACGTCCGTGCCCACACCGCCAGCGCCTGGGTGCTGATCACCGTCGCCGGTCTGGCCGCGCTCTCGATCGGCGTCTCGGTCGCACTGTGGCAGGCGCAGCGCATCTCGATGCCGCTCGCACGGCTCAGCCGACGGGCCGAGGAGATGGGCTCCGGGCGCTCGCGCGGTCCCTGGCAGACCTCCGGGATCGCGGAGATCGATGACGTCGCCGAGGAGCTCGCCCGTTCCGGAGCGATGCTCAACGAGAGGCTCGAGGCCGAGAGCCGTCTCGCCTCCGACGCCTCGCACCAGCTGCGCACGCCGCTGACCGCCCTGTCGATGCGACTGGACGAGATCCTCGCGGTGAGCTCGGAGGAGTGGGTCCGCGAGGAGGCGCGCATCTCCCTCGAGCAGATCGACCGCCTCACCGAGGTGGTCCACGACCTCATCAACGCCCCCCGGTCCTCCCAGCGCCGCACTCCCGGTGTGGTCGAGCTGCGCAGCGTGCTGACCCAGCAGAGCGAGGAGTGGTCCCCGGCCTACCGCCGCGCCGGCCGAGAGCTGCGGGTGCAGGTGCCGCGCTCGGCCGCGGTCTGGGGCTCCACCGGACCGCTCACCCAGGTCATCGCGACCCTCGTCGAGAACGCGCTCGCCCACGGCGGCGGCCGCACCACGGTCAAGGTGCGCCGCAACGACCACTCCACGGTTGTGGAGGTCTCCGACGAGGGCACCGGTGTCGACAGCGAGCTCGGCTCCCGCATCTTCGAGCGCTCCGTCTCCGGGCGCAGCTCGAGCGGCACCGGGGTGGGCCTCGCCCTCGCCCGCACGCTGGTCGAGGACGACGGCGGGCGTCTCGAGCTGCTCACCGAGCAGCCGGCGACCTTCGGGGTGTTCCTCATCTCCGCGCCCGGTGACGACGGGGAGGACGAGCTCCTCGAGGATCCGCAGCCGGTGCGCTCGCACCGCGGTGGACGGCCGGGACGTGCCGGCAGGACCCTGCGCGGCAGTCGTGCCGACATGTCGCCCAGCGGCGTGCAGGGTGCCCGCGCGGGCGGCGACGACCTCGACTCCCTCCCGCAGGGGTCCGTGGTCCGGCGCCGACCGCGCTCGCACAGCTGACCTCGTACACTGGCCGCCGTGCCCGAGACCTCACCACGCCCCGCCCCGCCCGAGCCCGCCGCCGATACCCGCACCGGTCCGCTGACAGGACCGCGGGGTGCCCGCAGCGTCGGCATCGTCGGCGCCGGGCAGCTGGCCCGGATGATGCTCGGCCCCGCCATCGAGCTGGACCTGACCACGATCGTGCTGGCCACCGACCCTGCCGAGAGCGCGGCAGCGGTCGCCGCACGGGTGCGCCCGGGCCGGCACGACGACGAGCAGGCGGTGAGGGACCTCGCCGCCGACGTCGAGGTGATCACCTTCGACCACGAGCACGTCCCCACGGAGATCCTCGAGAGGATCCAGCGCGAGGGGACCACCGCGGTGCGTCCCGGCCCGGCCGCGCTCGTCCATGCACAGGACAAGCTCGTCATGCGCGAACGCCTCTCCGCGCTCGGCCACCCCTGCCCGCGCTGGTGGCGCATCAGCACCGGTGACGACCTCGCCGCCGCGCTCGAGACGGCCGGGGGCCGACTGGTGGTGAAGACCCCCCGCGGCGGCTACGACGCCCACGGGGTGAGGATCATCGAGCAGGCCGACCAGGCGGAGGACTGGCTCGCCGAGCACGGTGAGCTCCTCGCCGAGGAGCTCGTCCCCTTCACCCGCGAGCTCTCCGCCCAGGTGGCCCGCCGCCCCGGGGGAGAGGCGACCGCCTATCCCGTAGTGCAGTCCGTGCAGAAGGACGGAGTCTGCTACGAGGTGGTCGCTCCCGCGCCCGGGATCGATCACTCCGCCCAGCAGCGGATCCAGGCCCTCGCCCTGGCCATCGCCGAGGATCTCGACGTCACCGGGATGCTCGCCGTCGAGCTGTTCGAGACCCCGGAGGGCGAGGTGCTCGTCAACGAGCTCGCGATGCGCCCCCACAACACCGGCCACTGGTCGATGGACGGCGCCGTGACCGGCCAGTTCGAACAGCACCTGCGGGCCGTCGCCGATCAGCCGCTGGGCTCCACCGCACCGCTCGCGCCCACCGCGGTGATGGTCAACCTGCTCGGCGGCACCGCCGAGGACCTCGCTCCCGGAGCCCACGCCGCGCTCGCCGCGGACCCGGCGCTGAAGATCCACCTCTACGGCAAATCAGTGCGCCCCGGAAGGAAGATCGGCCACGTCACGCTGATCGGGGAGGACGCCGCTGACCTGCTCGCCCGCGCCCACCGCGCCGAGCGGCTGATCGTCGACGGACCCGAGTCGCTCACCGATCCCCTCACCCCTGGAGAACCCCGATGACGCAGGACGCCACCTCGCAGGACGACAGCTCGCAGGACGCCACCCCGCAGGCCGCCACCGAGGAGACCCCTCGCCGCCCGCTGGTCGGCATCGTCATGGGGTCGGATTCCGACCACCCGGTGATGCAGGCCGCCGAGGAGGCCCTGGCCGAGTTCGGGATCGACTGCTCGGTCGAGGTCGTCTCCGCCCACCGCATGCCCGAGGACATGGTCACCTGGGGTCGCGGAGCCGCAGAGCGCGGGCTGCGCGTCGTGATCGCGGGAGCCGGCGGCGCCGCGCACCTGCCGGGCATGCTCGCCGCTCTCACCCCGCTGCCGGTGATCGGGGTGCCGGTCCCGCTGAAGCACCTCGACGGCATGGACTCGCTGCTCTCGATCGTCCAGATGCCCGCCGGGGTGCCGGTGGCGACCGTCTCCATCGGCGGGGCCCGCAACGCCGGCCTGCTCGCCGCGCGGATCCTCGCCGCGGGGGGCGATGCCGAGGCCGCGCGCCTCCGCGAGCGGATGGTCGCCTTCCAGACGGAGCTGCGCGAGATCGCACTGGCCAAGGGGGAGAAGCTGCGGTCCTCGCGGTGACCTCCGACGCCGCGGCGTCCTCAGGGGTCGCGAGCCCCGGTGCCGGCGGCCGCGTCCCCTGGCTCGACCTCGCCCGCGCGTTCGCGATCGTGCTGGTGGTCGTCTACCACGTCGCGGGCGGCGCCGGGTACGACCTGCTGCCCCGGGACAGCACGGGCGCCGGCTACTGGTGGTCGGCGGTCAACATCATGCTCGCGCCCATCCCCATGAACCTCTTCTTCATGGTCTCCGGGATGCTCGCCCTGCGTGCCGTGCGCCGTCCCTGGTCCCTGGTGCTCCGCCCGCGAGTGCTCGACATGCTGTGGCCCTACCTGCTGTGGAGCCTGGTCTTCGCCCTCACGGCCTGGGTGCGCTACGCCCCTGAGGACCCGTGGGGCTTCGCCCTGGACCAGGTGACGGCGATGGTGGTGGTGATGGGGCCGTACTGGTTCGTCGCCGTGCTGCCGCTGTTCTTCCTCGCCGCCCGTCTCGGCCGGAACCGTCCCCGCCTGCTGCTCGCCCTCGCCGTGATCGTCTACGTGCTCGCGGTGCCTCTGCGTCTGGCGATGCTGGATGCGCCGTGGATTCCGGTGCTGATCACCGAGGGGTTCTACCGCTGCACCGTGTATGCGCTGTGGTATCTCGCCGGTTTCGTGCTGCGCGAGCAGATCATCGCGATCGCGACCCGCACCCCGGCCTGGGCCGCGGGGCTGCTCCTGGTCGTGTTCGTGCTCAGCACGTCGGTGATGTTCTTCGGCCAGTACTCGCACCTCGTGGAGCGGATCCTGCATGCGATCGCCTCACTGAGCGGGGTGCTCGGGCCGGTGACGCTGATGCCCGCCCTGGTCCGGATCCCCTGGATCGCCCGACTCGGTGGGGCGATCGGCAGCCGCACGCTCGAGATCTACATGATCCATCCCCTGGTGCTCAACGCCGTCGTGGTGCTCTACCCGGCCAGCGCCCCGGGGCGTGCCCTCGCGGGATCCCTGCTCTCGGATCTGCTCCTGATCCCGCTGGTGTCCGCCGTGGCCCTCGGCGCAGGGGTGCTCGCACAGATCCTCGCCCAGCGCTGGCACCTGGGCTGGCTCTTCTCCGCCCCCGGAGGTGGCCGCCCGCGCGACATCCCGGCCCGCGCCCCCGCCTGATCCCGGAGCTCGGTGCGCAGGAGCGGTATCGTCGTGGCCATGAGCGATACCCCTGCCTACCGGGTCGCCCCCGGGGCCGACATCTCGGACGACGCGACCATCGGGGAGGGCAGCTCCATCTGGCATCTCGCCCAGGTGCGCGAGGGTGCCGAGATCGGCACCGACTGCGTGATCGGCCGCGGCGCCTACATCGGCTCCGGCGTGCGGATGGGCGACGGCTGCAAGATCCAGAACTACGCCCTCGTGTACGAGCCCGCAGTGCTCGCCGCCGGAGTCTTCGTCGGCCCCGCGGCCGTGTTCACCAACGACCATTTCCCGCGTGCGGTCACCCCCGACCTCGCCCCGAAGTCCGCCTCCGACTGGGAGCCCGTGGGGGTCACCTGCGAGACCGGTGCATCGATCGGCGCCCGCGCCGTGTGCGTCGCCCCTGTGACCATCGGCGCCTGGGCGATGGTCGCCGCCGGCGCCACGGTGGTCAAGGACGTCCCGCCGCACGCCCTGGTGGCCGGAGTCCCCGCCAAGCGACTGGGCTGGGTGGGACGAGCCGGGGAGAAGCTGGTCCCCGCCGCCGACGGCACCGACGCCTGGGTCTGCCCCACCACCGGGGAGTGGTACATCCCCGACGACTCCACCGGAGGGCTGCTCCTGGCCTCCTCGCCGCTCGCCCACGCCCCGCGACCGGCCGAGCTCCCCGACCACGACGGAACGGACGGTCCCGCCGCATGAGCACCGAACTCACGATGATTCCGCCGGCGAAGCCGTTGATCGGGCAGGAGGAGCGGGATGCGGTGGATCGTGTGCTGGCCTCGGGGATGGTGGCGCAGGGTCCGGAGGTGGCGGCGTTCGAGGGGGAGTTCTCGGGCGCGCTGGCCGGGGGTCGTGAGGTGGTGGCGGTGAACTCGGGCACCTCGGGTCAGCATCTGGGGATGCTGGCGCTGGGTCTGGGTCCGGGGGATGAGGTGATCGTGCCCTCGTTCACGTTCGCGGCGACTGCGAACACGGTGGCGGTGTGCGGGGCGACGCCGGTGTTCGTGGAGGTGGATCCGGAGACGTTCACGATCGATCCGGTCGCGGTCCGGGCGGCGGTCACGGAGCGGACGGTGGGGATCCAGCCGGTGCACCTGTATGGGCATCCCGCGCCGATGGATCAGCTGCTGGCGATCGCGCAGGAGCATGGGCTGTGGGTGTTCGAGGACGCGGCCCAGGCCCATGGCGCGACCTGGCGGGGCGAGCAGGTGGGGACCTTCGGTGACGGGGGGATGTTCTCCCTGTATCCGACGAAGAACATGACCTCGGGCGAGGGCGGCATGGTCTCCTGCGCCACGCCGGAGCTGGCGCGGCAGGTGCGGCTGCTGCGGAACCAGGGGATGGAGACGCAGTACGCGAACGAGGTCGCGGGCTTCAACAACCGGATGACGGATATCCATGCCGCGATCGGGAGGGTCCAGCTGGGCAAGCTCCCGGCCTGGACCGAGACCCGGAAGCAGAATGCGGCGTTCTTCGATGCGCATCTGGAGGGTGTGGTGACACCGGTCGTGGCCGAGGAGGCTTCGCATGTGTATCACCAGTACACGATCCGGATCGAGGGGGCGTCGGCCGTGGAGCGGGACGGATTCGCGGCCGCGCTGCGCCAGGAGCATCTGGTGGGGTGCGGGGTGTATTACCCGACGCCGGTGCACCGGCTGGCGACGTTCCGGACGGAGGTGGAGCTGCCGGTGACGGAGATGCTGGCGCGAGAGGTGCTGTCCCTGCCGGTGCATCCGAGCATCTCGGAGCAGGACCGTGAGCGGATCGTGGAGGCTGTGAACACTGTGGCGACGGCGGGGGCATGAGCATGAGCGAGACGACGACGCTGCGGGCGGGACTGATCGGTCTGGGCATGATGGGCCGCCACCACGCCCGCAACCTGCGCGCCCTGGACGGGGTGGAGCTGGTCGCGGCCGCGGATCCGGGCGGGGACCCCCATGGGGCCGCACCGGATCTCGAGGTGCTGGCGGATGTGGAGGCGCTGATCGGGGCGGGCATCGACTACGCGGTGGTCGCCGTGCCCACCCAGTTCCATCGGGACGTGGCGCTCGCGCTGGCCGAGGCCGGGGTGCACACGCTGGTGGAGAAGCCGCTCGCCTTCGACATCGGGGAGGCGGAGGAGATCGCCGACGCCTTCGAGCAGGCAGGTCTGGTCGGCGCCGTGGGCTACGTCGAGAGGTACAACCCCGCCCTGCAGGAGATGCGACGCCGGATCGCCGAGGGCCAGCTGGGGGAGATCTACCAGATCGCCACCCGCCGCCAGGGCGGGTTCCCCGCACGGATCTCGGATGTGGGGGTCGTGAAGGACCTGGCCACCCACGACCTCGACCTCACCGCCTGGGTCGCACAGTCCCGGTACGCCCGCGTCGGCGCGACGGCGACCCGGCGCTCCGGCCGGGTCGACGAGGACATGGTCTCGATCACCGGAGCGCTCGCGGACGGCACCATCACGAGCCATCTGGTGAACTGGCTCTCGCCCTTCAAGGAGCGGGTCACCGTGGTGACGGGGGAGAAGGGCGCCCTGGTGGGCGACACCCTCAACGCCGACCTCACCTTCCACGCCAACGCGGATGCGGCGACGAACCTGTGGGAGTCGATGGCCTCCTTCCGCGGGGTGAGCGAGGGGGATTCGATCACCTATGCCCTGCAGCGACAGGAGCCGCTGGCGACCGAGCATCAGGCCTTCCGCGATGCCGTGCTCGGCGAGGGCACGAACATCGTCACCATGCGCGAGGGCCTGCACACCGTCCGCACCGTGGAAGCCGTGCTCGAGAGCACCCGCGAAGGACACGTGGTCACGCTCCCCTGAGCGGCCCGGGACAGCAGCCCGCGGCGGAAGTCAGTCCTCCGGCGAGGTGAACAGGCTGCTGCCGGGCACCCACCGGTCGGCCAGGAACAGCTCGGCGAACTCCCCGACGGGCGTCATCCCGAGCGCGGTCCGGGCCGCGATCCGGCGCCTGGTCGCCCCGGTGATCAGCGCGTCGAAGCCCAGCGGATGATCGACCACCGCACGCACCGTCCGCAGCCGCGAGCGCAGCTGGGGCAGGCCGGTGGCCCGGGCCGTCGTCGCCGCCGTGCGCCGGGCGAGGGAGCGCTCGTTCGAGCGGGGGGCCCGCGTCGGGGCCGGCTCCCCGCTGACAGAGGAGTAGAGCTGCTCGGTCATCGCCCGGTACCACTCCCGGGAGGCGATCGCCTCCTCAGGAGCCGCCTCGTAGACCTCCCACACGGCGAGCTCGTGCATCGGCAGCGCCCACTCCAGCCCGACATGCTCATAGCCCCGCATCGAGTTCAGGATGTACTTCGCCTGTCGCTCCCGCTGCCAGAACCAGCGCACCGCATCCATGGTGTCCCGGCGCTCGCCGCTCAGGGACACCTCGGTGAAGAAGTCCTGCAGGGCGCGGACCACCGAGGGGAGGCGGACCGCCCGGGCGGAGCGTGAGCGCAGCGAGAAGTGCCAGGGGCGCAGGGCGTCGACGACGCCGGCCGGGGTCACCGCGCGGCCGTGTCGAAGCGGCTCGTCCTTGGCGGAGCTGACCACCGTGTGACCGGGGATCACGATGCTGCCCGGCGGCAGGGTGCCGTCCTCGGTGAGGGATCGGATCGCGTACCAGTCCTGGATATGAGGGAGGGAGGCACCGCCCGAGGCCTCGCGCAGGAAGGAGGCGGTGGAGGGGTCCGTCCAGGCGCGTCGCAGCTGGTCCGGGGTGTGCGTCACCTGCGTCCAGGGCAGCCCCAGGCTCTCGGCGATGCGGGCGGAGGCCTGCGCCTCGGCGTTTCCGGGTAGCCCGTAGGTGAAGGTCTGCACGTGCGGATACCCGTCCCGGGCCAGCAGTGCGGCCAGCAGGCGGGAGTCGAGCCCGGCGGAGAGCGGCAGGGCGATCATGCGCCCGTCGGCCCGGTCGTAGAGCCGGACCATCTGGGCGTCGAGGGCGGCGGCGAAAGCCCGGGTGAAGGCGTCGGTGTCCGCGAACTCGGGTGCGCGCAGCCGCAGCCGACGTTCGAGACGGGAGCGCACCTCTCCGGTGCGTCGATCGATGCGCACCGTCGTCCCGGCGGGCACCTGGCGGACCCCGTGCAGAACGCTGCGGTCACCGAGCACGAACCCGGTGTGCAGGAACTCCGCCGCCGCAGCGCTGTCCAGAGAGCGCCCTCCCAGGGCGTCCGCGACGGCGAAGGCGTCCTCGCCCACGTGCACGTGATCACCGCGGACCGCGTAGAACAGGGGCCAGGAGCGCAGGTGGTCCGTGAGCAGCTGGATCTCGGACTCGGTGCTGAGAACTGCGGAGAACAGCGCCCCGCTGCCGCGCAGCGACTCCGCCGTCAGCGTGGAGGGGAGCACGGCGCCCGGTGCGGTGCGCAGATGCTGCCCCCGCTGCTGCGCATCCCACCGTGTACTAAGATGCGGGACGACGGTCAGCATGGGCTCCTCGTGGTCGGCACGCCGCGGCGCGAGCCGGCCCGACCCGCACGGTCATCGTACTCACACCGATCGCGAGGTGGTCCGGAGTTGGACTCCTCCACCGGGATCCGCGGCCGGATTCAGAAGCTCGTCACGAAGTACCCCACGCTGCGCCATGTCATGGTGCTGCTGACGGGCACCGCCCTGGCCCAGATCGTCGTGATGGGCGTCTCGGTCCTCACCGCCCGCCTCTTCACCCCCGAGGCCTTCGGACAGTTCGCCGTCTTCGGCTCGCTCACCGCCATCGCCACCACCATCGCCTCGCTGCGCCTGGACATGACGATCATGCTCCCGGAGGACGACGACGAGGCCCGACGCATCGCGCGGATCGCCACCGTCAGCAACCTCGTCGTCGCCGGGCTGTTCACCCTCGCCGCGATCGTGCTGCGCGACCTCGTGATCTCCCAGTACGGGGATCCCGAACTGGCGTCCTGGCTGGTGCTGGGCGGCTTCACGGTGTTCTTCGTCGCGCAGGCCACGATGATGCAGTTCTGGTTCAACCGCCGCACGGACTACCGGACCATCTCCGTGAACCGCGTCCAGCAGGCGATCGGCTCCGCCGGCGGGCAGCTCGGATTCGGCCTGCTCGGGCTGCGCACCCTGCCCGGACTGATCTTCGGCACCCTCATCGGCCAGGCCTTCGCCTTCGTGAACCTGCGGCTGCGCGCGAAGGACCTGTTCCGCCCGCTGCCGGAGGGGACCACCAGCGGGCTGGAGCTGGTCCGGCGATACAAGAAGATGCCGCTGCTGAACATGCCCACCGCCCTGGTGGACTCGCTGCGGATCAACGGGATCACGCTGCTGATCGGCACCGTGGCACTGGGCGCCGTGGGCCAGTTCAACCTGGCCTGGCGCATGCTGCAGGTGCCGATCGGCCTCATCAACAGCGCGATCTCCCAGGTGTTCTTCCAGAAGCTCGCCCGGGTGCGGCCGGGGGAGATGTTCCCGCTGGTGCGCGCCACCATCATCCGGTCGCTGCTGATCGCGATCGTCCCCTTCGGGCTGATCTACCTGGTCTCGCCCTGGATGTTCCTGCTCGTCTTCGGCCAGCAGTGGGATCTCGCCGGGGAGTTCGCGCGCGCGCTCACGCCGTGGCTGGCGATGCAGCTGGTCACCTCGCCGATCTCGACCGTCTTCGTGGTGACGGACAAGCAGCAGTGGATGCTCGCCTTCTCGATCGTGTTCTGCGCGGCGCCGCTGTCGCTGCTCTACTTCTCGCCGTTGCCGCTGCTGGAGACGGTGTTCTGGCTCGGCCTGCTGATGGCGGGCATGCTGATGCTCATGCTGGTGATGTCGCTGCTCGCGGCGCGCGGTTACGATCGCAGGCGGCCGACGGCGACGGAGAACCCGGATCAGGACCCCGACTCCGACCCCGGCACCGACCCCGGCCGGAGCCCCGGCATCGATCCGGATCCCGGCACTGATCCGGGCGCCGGCACCATCCCCGGACAGACCCCGCCGAGCGCACCAGGAGGTCGTGCATGAGAGTCCTCGTCGTCCCGTCCTGGTACCCGAGCTCGCAGGAGCCGCTGAACGGCTCCTTCTTCCGCGAGCAGGCTGCGATGGTGGCCGGTGCCGGGCATGAGGTGGTCCTCCTGGTGCCGAGGCTCGTCCCGCTGCCCCGGTGGCGCGGGACCGATCCCGGCCTCGAGCACGACGGCGATCTCACCGTGCTGCGGATCGCTCTTCCCGCACTGCCCCGTCCGCTCCAGCGCGTCGAACAGCGCCTGATGGGGCACCTCGCCGAGCAGGCGTACCGCGCGGCGCTGCCCGAGCTGCCGGACGTCCTCCACGCGCACTCGGTGATGCCGGGTCTGCTCATCGCCCAGGACCTCGCCGTGCGCTGGGGACGCGGAGTCGTCCTCACCGAGCACCGCCCCTCGAGCCTGGAGGCTCCCCGCTCCGCCGCGCGGCAGGCGCACCTCCTCCACGCCCTGGCCGAGGCGGCCGTGGTCGCGACCGTGAGCGAGCCCTTCGCCGAGGCGATCGGCGAGCACTACGCCGTCGCCCGCCCCGAGGTGATCCCGCTCCCGGTGCCCGAACGCTTCTTCTCCGCCGAGTTCACCACCGGGAGCGACGGGCAGGACGCCGCCGGCGCGTACACCTTCCTGCACGTCTCCAACCTGGTGCGCAACAAGCGGGCCGAGGAGACGATCGAGGCCTTCGCCCGCGCGGCGGAACAGGTCCCGGCGCGGCTGGTGATCGCCGGGGGCACCGCAGAGCGTGCGGAGCGGCTGCGGGATCTGGCCGTGCGGCTCGGGATCCAGGACCGCGTCGAGGTGCTGGGCAGGGTGGAGCGCGAGCAGCTCCCCGCGCAGATGGCGCGCTGTCACTGCCTGGTGCTCGCCAGCGCGGTCGAGGCCGGGGGCACCGTGCTCGGAGAGGCCAGGGCCGCCGGGCTCTCGGTCATCGCGACGGCGACCTGGGCGGGCAGGGCCTGGGTCGATCCCGACGGCGGGACCGTGGTGCCGATCGACGACACCGAGGCTCTCGCCTCGGCGATGACCACCATGGCCGGCGAGCGGAGGGCGACGGACCCGGGGCATCGGGAGACGCTCCGCGAGCGCGCACGCGGGATCTTCTCGAGCGATGCCTTCCTCACCCGCCAGGTGGAGGCCTACCACCGGGCCGTCGCGGGGGAGGACCGCCCGCGGATGCTCTTCCACGCCCCGTTCCCGACCGATCCCCGGCCTCGCAGCGCCAGCCGGCTGCGGCCTCTGCGCATGCTGGAGGCGTTCGCGGAGATCGGGTACCGCGTCCATCCCGTCCTGGGCGCCCCCCGCCAGCGGGCGGTCGCCTTCCGGACTGCTCGCCGACGACGCCGGGCCGGCCAGCGGTTCGCGCTGCTGTACTCGGAGAACTCCACCCAGCCGAACCTCCTGGCGACCAGCATCCGCGGTGCCGCGGCACCGTTCCTGGAGGCGCGGATCCTGCACTGGGCGCGGCGTCACGGAATCCCTGCCGGGGAGTTCTATCGCGACGTGTACTGGCGCTTCTCGACCTCGCTGCGCGCCGTCCGCACCCCCCGGGCGGCGGTGATGAACCTGCTGTACCGCCTGGACCTCGCGGCCCTGCGGCGGGCCCGCGTGCACCTCTTCCTGCCCTCGGAGCGGATGGCCCCGATCGTCCCCGTCCCGGAGGAGTCCAGCAGCGCCCTGCCCCCGGGAGCCACGGTGGTCGTGTCTCCCACTCCTCCGGGCCTGCACCTGCTGTACGTGGGAGGGATGGGTGCCGAGTACGGCTTGGACGCCTGCCTCGAGGCGGTCGCGATGACCCCGGCCGCAACGCTCACCCTGTGCGTGCCCCGGGAGCAGTGGGAGCGTCAGCGCTCCCGCTACGCGCAGCACCTCGGGGAGCGGATCCGTGTGGTGCACGGCTCGGGCCCGGAGCTCGAGCCGCTCTACGCCGCCGCCTCGGCCTGCGTGCTGTTCGTGGAGCCCGGGGAGTACCGCACCTTCGCGGCTCCGGTGAAGTTCTTCGAGTACCTCGGCCACGGCAAGCCGGTGCTCCTCAGCCGCGGCACCTACGCGGGAGAGCTCGGGGAGCGGCTCGGCATCGGCCCGGTCATCGAGTACTCGGCCCAGGCGCTGCGACAGGAGCTGGAGGACCTGCACGCGCATCCGGAGCGCCTGGCCCGCTACGCGGAGTCCGCGCGCCGGGTGCGACACGACCAGACCTGGGCGGCGCGAGCCCGGCAGGCGGCCGACCGCCTCCTCGCAGGCCGCTGAGCCCGCAGGCGCTGGGCTCGCTCACCAGCCGCTGTCGCGGTACCCGGTGAGCACCTCGGCCAGTGCGGCCCGTGCGGAGTGGTGCTCCTGGATCCAGGACCGGGTGCGCCGGTGCGTCGGGGAGTCGAGCTCCTCCCGGACCAGATCCACGAGGTCGTCGGCCCCGGCGCTCATCCCCAGATCCACTCCGCCGACCACCGGCGGCACCACGAGCGAGGGATGGCCGCCGTCGTACCAGCGGGGATCCAGCGGCGCCACCAGCGGGACGTCCGCCGCGAGGGCGTCGAGCTCCGAGGCGCCGAGGACCCCCGAGAGCTGGCCGATGCACAGCCGCGCCGCCGCCAGCGCCGCCAGGAACTCGGCATGCGGCAGGCGTCCCACCAGCTGCACCCCGGCGGCCGCGGCCTGTGGCGCGAGCGGGCCCCAGTCGAGGCCCACGACCACGGGATCCGACGCTCCGGACAGTGCCCGGGTCAGCGCCTGGGCGATCTCGATCTGGCGCTCCCCACCCTTGACGTCCTGCCACCGTGAGGCGAAGAAGAGGTACTCCCGATCTCCCACCAGCTCGCGCAGTGCAGGCGGCGGCGCGGTGACCGCACCGTCCGCGGCCGCCCTCGGCAGGGAGACCGGGACCGGCACCAGACGGGCGTCCTCCCGCAGCGGCGCGACGTGCTCCTTCAGATCCGGGGTGGAGTAGAAGACGGCCTGCGCCGCCCGGACGGTGCTGTGCACCAGCTCCCGGTGCCGGTCCTCGTACTGCGCGGTGCGGATGTCCGTCCCATGCAGATGCAGGGCGAAGCTCCGGCCGAAGGCCCATCCCGCATGGCGCCTGGCGAGGACGCTGTGCACGTGCACCCCGCGTGTCCGCGCCCGGGCCAGGGCCAGCTCCGCCTCCCAGCGCAGGCCGCGAGCCGCCTTCGTCGCGACCGCCGCGACGCCTGACCCAGGAGGCGCGACGGCCAGGGGGAGCACCCTCCAGTCCCGACCCGTCACGGCCGCGGCGCTGCTCAGCAGAGTCGCCGTGCGGGCGGGATCGCTGAGGTGCAGGATGCTGGGATAGTCAGGAGCGGACATCGCAGGACAGCTCTCCTTCTCACGGTGCGCGGACGCGGTGGCGCCGACCACGCCCAGGGTAACGGGACGACAACGGAGGATCCGGGGGACGGGCATCAAGACGGCCCGACATCGCAGAACGCTTAGTCTGACCACCGGGACGACGCGACCTCGGGCACCGACCTCGGTGCCCCGTTTCATGGGAGGGCAGTGCATGGAGCACCTCCAGGCCTGGATGACGACCGCTCCGCTCCTGCTCGCCCTGCTCGCGATCCTCTATCTGCCCGGCATGCTCCTCCTGCGGCTGGCGGACGTCCGCTGGAGCCTCGCGCTCGGGGTCGCCCCGGCCGTCACCTGCGGGCTGGTGGGGGTGGGCGGCATCGCCCTGGACCTCCTGCGCATCCCGTGGGGGATCTGGTCGTTCCTCGCCGTGCTCGGCGCCGCCGCAGCCCTGGTGGTGGTGTACCGGAGGGTCCTGCACCGCAACGGCCAGGCGGGCCGCGCGCTCGGGGGGCAGGTGTCCGGTCCGCTGTGGACCCCTCGACGTCGGGCGGTCGCGGCCGCCGCCGTGCTGGTGGCGGTGCTGCTGCATTGGATCCCGGTGCTCCTGGTCGTCGACCCGTACGTGCCCAGCGCGCTCACGGACCCGATGTTCCACTACAACGGCGTCAACGCCGTGATGAACACCGGGAACGCCTCGATGTTCGGGGCGATGAACTGGAACTACGGCCTGCGCGTGCTCGAGGTGACCTATCCCGCCGTCTGGCATGCGATCGCCTCCCTGGTCGCCGCCCCCGGGACGGTCGTGGAGACGGCCCATGTCCTCAGCTACCTCGTCACCCCCGTGATCTTCCTGCTGGGAATGGCGTCCCTCGGGGCGGAGGTCTTCCCGCGCCGTCGGCTGATGATCGTGCTGACCCCGCTGGTCGCCGCCGGCTTCGTGGCCTTCCCCGACTACATGTCCGTGGGCAAGAGCTTCTGGCCCAACGCCCTGGCCCTGGCGCTCTTCCCCGGCGTGCTCGCGATGGGCGCCGCCATGGTGTTCGACCTCGCACGCGGCCGACTGGCCCGGAACTGGGTGCGCTACACCGGCAGCATCCTCCTCCTGCTCGCCGCGATGGCGGGGCTGATGCTCGCCCACCCCACCTTCCTCTTCACCGCGCTGTGGGTGTGCGCCCCGGGCGTCGTGGTGATGGCGGTGAGGCTGGTGCGACGACTGTGGAGGATATGGCCACGGACCCGCTTCGTGGTGGCCGCGCTGCTGTCGAGCGCGCTCGCGACCGGCGTGCTCGTCGTCGTGCTCTCCCACCCCCAGGTGCAGGCGGCGATGTCCCGGCCGGTGATCGGGGAGTGGAGCGGCTTCCTCCCGCGGCTGACCAGCACGCTGATGCTCTGGCCGACGACTCCGGACCCGCTCGTGCTCACGCTGCTGGCACTGTTCTACGGGAGCGTCACCGTGCTCGGCATCGCGGTGGCCACCTGCACCCGCCGCTCGCGCTGGGTGCTCGCGGCATGGCTGATGCAGACCCTGCTGATCCTCGGGGTCTACTTCCCGATTCCGGTCCTCTCGAGCATCTCGGGAATTTGGTACTCCGACGTCTACCGACTGTTCGCGATCCAGATCGTGTTCCTCGCGCTGCTGCTGCCGACGGCGCTGTCGCTGCTGTGGACGCGTGCCGGGGACGGGGACGACGAGGACGCGGTGACCTGGCCGTCCCCGCTGCGCCCGCTGCAGCGCCTCGCGGGCAGCCCACTCCTGCGGGGCGGGGTCGTGCTGTTCCTGATCGCGCATCTCGGGCTGGGCACGTTCCTGTCCTGGCAGTCCGCCTACGCCCCGGCGGCCCCGGCGGTCGGGGAGCGGGCGATCCTCGGCTCGCCGGAGGAGCTCGCGCTGCTCGAGGACCTCGACGAGCTGGTCCCGGAGGGGGCCGTGGTGCTCGGGGACTCCCTCAGCGGGATCGGCTACGCGCCCGCCCTCAGCGATGTGGACTCGGTCTTCACCCAGGTCACGACGCGCTCCCTGGACCAGGACGGGAACTTCCTCGGCGAGCACTTCGCGGACATCCACGAGGATCCCCAGGTGTGCGAGGTCCTGCGCCACTACGGGATCATGTACTACTACGAGGACGACCCGATGCGGTACGAGGGCGAGCTGCGGGACGGGGGGCTGCCGGGGCTGTACGGGGTCGACACCTCCACCGGGTTCACCGAGGTGGCCTCGGCCGGGGAGGCGACCCTGTGGCGCATCGACGCCTGCGGGGAGATCGAGCCCCGCGAGGACTGGTGGGACCAGGACTGGCGCGGCACCCCGATCACCGGCGGCACCGACAGCCCCGACGGCACCGAGGGCACCGACGACTAGGGACCGTGCGGACGGGGGACCGGGACGGACGAGCAGGGCTCAGGCTGTGAGGAGCGTCCCCAGGATGTCGCGGGCCACCTGCGCGTCGGCCTCGAACGAGAGCTCGCGCGCGGCCTGCCGGGCGTGCTGCTTCCAGCCCCGGACGTCCTCCGTCGTGATGTCGCGCAACGAGGCGGTGAGCGTCTCCTGCTGGAAGTCCTCGGCCACCACGCCCAGCCCGTGCCGCACGGTGAGGTCGGCCATCTCCGGGGACGGTCCCACGGCGATCCCGAGCCGTGCCTGGACGTAGTCGAAGTACTTGTTGGGCAGGGTCAGGCGACCGTTGGTGTGCACCGGCGGCAGCCAGAAGACGCCGAGGTCGTAGGCGTTCAGGGTGTCCGGGAGCGACATCGGCGGCACCGGCGCCAGGAAGCGGATCCGCCCGTCGGCCGGGGCGCGCTCCATGAGGCTGTCGAGGTACTTCCCGCCGTCGTTGGCCGGGACCAGGTAGAGGTCCAGGCTGAAGCGCTCCGGCAGTGCGCTGACGACGTCGATGGTCAGCTCGAGGTTCCGGCCCTGGACGGCCGCACCGGAGTGGACCAGGCGCACCGCCTCCTCGGCCACCTCGCCGACGGGCAGGTCGCGGTACGGGGAGGAGTTGCGCATCGTGCGCGCCTCGACGCCGTAGCGGCTGCGGTAGAGCTCGCCGATCCGGTCACCCACCGTGGTGACCGCCGCGCATCGGGGGAGGTACTCGCGGCAGAGGTGGTCCATCAGCGGCGCCACCAGCAGCCGCCACGACAGGATGTGGGTGCGCTCCTCGGGCGCCCACTCGTGCATGTCGGCCCAGATCGGTGCGCCGTCCGCGATCCGGTCGGCGAGGGCCAGGATGCGGGCCTCGTTCGCGACGACGACATCGAACCGTCGGCCGGAAAGGGCCTCGAGCACCCAGCGCACGGCCGGGGCGGAGAGCTCCGCCGCCCGCAGCCGCCGCAGGCCGAGCTGCAGCACCCCCAGCGGGGTCTGCGGGAGGGTGCTCAGCCCCTCCGGGACCTCGATGTGCTCGTCGGAGCCCTCGGGGGCGGGCCCGTACCCGACCGTCGTGACACGCCCGAACTCGGCAACCACCGAGAGCTGGCGGAGCACCCTCGCATCACGATGGATGGGGGAGAGGCTGATCACGAGCAGGGACGGTGCAGGCACGGCGCCCACTATACGAGCCCGCCGGGTACGGGAGCCCGCCGGGTGGGAGCGCGGGCGGGGAGCGCGCGCCGGAGCGCCGGGGCGTTCCGGGTCTCCGTACACTGCGGGAGAGCCGTGGCCCCCGTGGAGGAGAAGACCCGCATGAAGATCCTGTCCGTCGTGGGCGCGCGCCCGCAGTTCGTCAAGCTCGCCGCGATCGCGGACGCCGCCGCGCAGCGGGAGGACGTCGAGCACGTCATCGTCCACACCGGCCAGCACTACGACGCCGCGATGAGCGATGTCTTCTTCGCCGACCTCCGCATCCCCGCCCCGGACGTGAACCTCTCCGTCGGCTCCGGCTCCCACGGCCGCCAGACCGGCGCGATGCTCGCCGGGATGGACGAGGTCCTCGAGGAGCACCGCCCCGACTGGACCCTCGTCTACGGCGACACCAACTCCACCCTCGCCGGCACCCTGTCCGCGGTGAAGATGCACCTCAAGGTCGCCCACCTCGAAGCCGGGCTCCGCTCCTTCAACCGCCGCATGCCCGAGGAGCACAACCGCGTGGTCACCGACCACGCCGCCGACCTGCTCCTGGCCCCCACCGAGGTCGCCCGCGGCCACCTCACGGCCGAGGGCCTGGCCGAGCGGACCCTGGTCACCGGTGACGTGATGACCGACGTGTGCCTGCGCGTGGCCGCCTCCGTCCAGGACACCCCCGTCACCCTCCCGGACGGCATCGACCCCACCGGTGCGTACGCCGTGGCGACCATCCACCGCGCCGACAACACCGACGATCCCGACACGCTCCGCGGGATCATCACCTCGCTCCAGGCACTCGAGATGCCGCTGGCCCTGTTCGCCCATCCCCGCCTGGTCGCCAAGGCGAAGGACGCCGGGATCACCCTGGCCGGCGGCGCGGTCCACGTCGGCGAGCCCGTCGCCTACCCCGAGCTCGTGGGCGCCGTCCAGCACGCGGCAGCGGTCGTCACCGACTCCGGCGGCCTGCAGAAGGAGGCCTACCTGCTGGGCACGCCGTGCTCCACGCTCCGCACCGAGACCGAATGGGTCGAGACCCTCGAGAACGACTGGAACCGCCTCGTCATCGACCCGGCCGACCTCACCGCCGCCGTCACCCGCCCCCGCCCCACCGCGGACCGCCCCGCCCACTACGGCGACGGGAACGCCGCGCTCCGCAGCGTCGACGCCCTCCGCGAGCGCGCCTGATGCGCGCCGCCTCGTCCTCCCGGACCCCGCGCCGGAGAGGCGCGACGCGTCCGCCGCACGTCGTGCTCGCCACCCGCCTGTACGCCCCGGAGCCGGTCGCCGCGGCCTTCCGCCTGGAGGCGCTGGTCATGGCGCTCGAGCGCGCGGGCGCCAAGGTGACGGTGCTGACCACGAAGGTCCCCGGGGCCGGGACCGTCCGCTCCCGGCAGCGCCGCGTCTCCCGCTGGCCGGTCAAGCGCGACTCCCAGGGGCAGGTGCGCGGCTACGCCTCGTACCTCAGCTTCGACCTCCCGCTCGCGCTGCGCCTGATGCTCCAGCGACCGATGGACGCCCTGGTGATCGAGCCGCCGCCCACCACGGGACTGGTCGGGATGATCGCCGCCGCGCTGCGGCGCGTGCCGTACACCTTCTACGCCGCGGACGTATGGTCCGATGCGACCGACAGCGTCGAGGGCGTTCCTCCCTGGGTGCGCCGGGCGGTGCGCCGGGCGGAGACCACCGTCTGGACCCGCGCCGCGCAGGTGCTGACCATCTCACCTGGAGTGCAGCATCGGCTGGAGGAGCTGATCGGTCGGCGGGACTCCCTGGTGATGGTGGGCAACGGCATCGACACCGAGACGTTCACCGATGTGGGCACGGACGGCGGCGAGCAGGGGCCCTACTTCGTCTACGCGGGCACCGTGTCCGAATGGCAGGGAGCGGAGGTGTTCGTCGAGGCGTTCGCTGCCGTGCGGGCCCGACATCCGCAGGCTCGCCTGCTGTTCTTCTCCGAGGGGTCCGGGCGCGAGGCGCTCGAGGCCCGGATGCGTGCCGAGGGCATCGAGGGCATCGAGTTCCGGGACAAGATCCCGGCCGCCGACGTCGCGGCGCACCTGCGCGGAGCGGTCGCCGGGCTCTCCTCGATCACGCCCGGTCAGGGCTACGAGTTCGCCCTGCCCACGAAGATCTATGCGGCCACCGCGACCGGAACCCCGGTGATCCATGCCGGTCAGGGCGCGGCGCACGAGCGCATCCGAGCCAATGACCTGGGCTGGGCGTGCGACTACGACGCTCAACGGGTCGCCGAGGCGATGGACGAGGCGCTGCGCGGAGAGAACCGGCCCGCAGCCGGCGCCCTCCGGCAGTGGACGCTGGAGAACGCCTCGCTCGCCGGGTGCGCCGCGCAGGGAGCCGCGGCGATCCTGGAGGACCTCATCCCCGAGTGAGCGGGTCGAGATCCGCGCCCCGGGGCAGTCCTCTGCTCCGGTGTCGACCGTTCCGGTATCGGCTGTCCTGGTGGCGCCCGGCCCGGTGGCGTCGCCTCAGTCGACCTCGCAGTCGACCTCGATGAGCCGCGAGTGCGGGGTCTCGAACAGCACCGTTCCCAGGTCAGCGTCGGCCATCTCGATCGGGGAGTAGCGGGTGTCCCACTGATAGGGGGACCGCTCCTGATAGATGTACTTCACGTGCGCCGAACGGAGCACCTGGCAGGCCTCGGGCGAGGTCGCCGCCTCCGGCACTGCGGCGACCACCTCCTCGTCGGTGCCCTTGAAGGACATCCCCGCCACCGGGAAGCGCACATTCATGCCGTGCAGGGCGTACATGTGCGAGGCACCGGAGAACGGGCTGGCCAGCAGCACATAGCGGTGATCCATCTGCTCGGCGACCGCGGCGAAGGCCTCCTGCTCGTCCGGCTGCAGGAATCGGCCGCGACCGGGATAGTCGGCGGCGAGGTTCTTCGACGCGTTCTCGTACCGCACCGGCACCGAGGTGCCGGCCATCAGCACAGCGGCCGCGACCAGGACGGCGGTGACCGGGCGGAGACCCCACCGTGAGGAGCGCACGGCCCGCACCAGCAGCTGCAGCCCGGGGACGATCAGCAGCACGCTCAGCAGGGCGAGCGGCATCGCCAGGCGGTCCTGACCGCGATAGAAGAGCACGGAGAGGTCCAGCGCGGAGTCGACCCCGGCATCGAGGTAGAGCACGGCCAGGACCACCCAGGCGATCGCCACCCATCGCTGCGGGGTGCGGACGGTGCGCACCAGCCCGGGCCACCAGAGAGCAGCCATCGCCACCCCGAGCGCCATCGGCCAGACGGTCCACAGCCCCAGCACGATCTCGCCCAGGGCGGTCCACCACGGCACCACGAGACCGCCGGAGAAGTTCGTGACCGTGGCACCCAGAGGGGTCCAGGTGAGGGCCGCGGGGGGCAGCAGGGCCAGCACCGGGACGGCTGCGAGCAGCGGCCGTGACCGCCAGTGCGGGGCCCCGGTGACGGCCGTCAGCACGCAGAGCAGGATGAGCAGCGTGACGGCGACGTTGGGCTGCAGCAGCGCGAGTCCGAGCAGCACCGCCATCAGCACCCCCACGACGGCCAGCAGCTGACGGCGCGTGGCGTCGCCGGCGAGCACGACGCGCCACATCAGCAGCAGGCCGGTCAGCGTCCCCGGGATCATCGCCATCCCCGTGAGGTTCGGGATGGGGGAGAGGTGGATCCATTCGTTCAGGGGCGCCGCCGGCGCCAGCGCGGCACCGAGCGCCCCCGCAGCACCCGCCCACCGCACTCCGGGCCACAGCACATGGGCCAGGGCCGCCGTGCCCAGCACCCAGGGCACCACGGCGAGGGCCAGGGTGGTGCCGTTGAGGATCGCTGGGATCGAGCCCGCCGGCATCAGCGCCGCCAGGTCGTGGAATGCGGCCGGGTAGAACACGGGTTCGCCCACCGTGTTCGAGAGGATCCCCAGCGTGCGGGAGGAGCCGTCACCGGTGGCGCGGATCCGGGCGAGGGCGCTGAGGTGGTAGAGGGTGTCCCAGCGCTCGAGCACGGCATCGGGCCGTCGCATCGCCACCAGGATCGGAGCGAGGGCGACGGCGAGCGCGAGCCCCACGGCCCAGGGCCCCCACCGTGCCACCTGTGCGGCGTCGCCGCGCGGGGGGTCGAGGTCGCTGAGCAGGGGGCCGGTGTCGCGGTGCGGGGGATCGCCGGCGCGGCGCACGGCGGGAGCCCGGAGGGAGATCGCGGGCAGCCGGACCCCGCACCGGGCGAGCAGCCAGGCCGCTGCGAGCAGCATCACCGCGCAGCCCAGGAAGGTGCCCAGATGCCACGGCAGTCCCGCCATCTCCGCGCCGATGGCGCCGGTGCCGGCCACTGCGGCCGCCAGAGGGGGAGCCAGCAGCAGGGCGGGCCCCCGACCGCTGCCGAGAACACGCAGAGCCGCCGCGGTGGGGAGGTGGACGACGAGCAGGGCGAGCAGCGCCGCGAGGACGAAGGTGAGCCAGGTGCCCATCATCCGTTCCGGGGCAGCTCTCGCTCACGGAACTGTGCAGGCTGCTCCGCCTCGTCCAGGGCCAGCCGTCTCGCGAGGTAGGTCGTGCGCTTCTCGGCGGCCTTGGTGCGCGCCTCCTGCAGGGCGAGGAAGCCGAGCAGCACGAGGACCGTCATGTAGAGCAGCAGATCCGCGCCACGCCCCACGCCGACCAGGTTCGCGATCCTGCTCAGCGAGCCGGGGAAGAGGACCGTGAACACGGCGAAGACGGCGAACGCGATGACCAGCAGCCGACGCACTGCGAGCTGCTTCGCACCGCGCGTGATGAAGAGCCAGGCGACGATCGCCACGATCCCGGCCACCAGCAGCAGCTGGATGATAAACGTGCGGTTCCCGACGAGGGTGGGGCCCAGACCGAGGATCAGCTCCTGCTCACCCATCGGCTCAGCCCTCCTGCGCCTGCTGGTGGGTGGAGGTGGAGCCGTCTCCGAGGACGAGGCGGGGCGTGCCCGTCCAGTTCTCCGCGGTGGTGATGTTCCGTCCGTCCACGACCAGCGTCACCCCGGGCACATCGTTGCTGCCGAGCTCGGCGTACTCGGGATGGTTGGTCTGGACGATCACCAGCTCCGCCGGCTCGCCCAGGTGGTACGGCGCCCAGCCGAAGCCCTCGATCTCGGCATCGTCGTAGTACGTGTCATGCACGGCGACCTCCGCACCCTGCGCCCGCAGCGCCTCCACCACGGGGAACACGCCGGAGAACGCGGTCTCCTTCACCCCGGTCCGATACGAGGCGCCGAGGACCACGGCCTTCACGCCCTGCAGGGAGCCGAGCAGGTTCGCGGCCCGGTCCACGAGCTTCGCCGGGACCGACGCGTTCAGCGTCCGCGCCGTGCGGACCGTCTCGGCCTGCTGATCGGTCGAGAGATACAGCCGCGGATAGACGGGGATGCAATGCCCGCCCACCGCGATCCCGGGCTGATGGATGTGGGAATAGGGCTGGGAGTTGCTGGCTTCGATGACCTTGTACACGTCGATGCCGTTGTCCTGCGCGAACAGCGCGAACTCGTTGGCGAGTCCGATGTTCACATCCCGGTACGTGGTCTCCGCCAGCTTCGCCAGCTCCGACGCCTCGGGCGAGCCCAGATCCCACACCCCGTTGGGGCGCGGCAGATCGGGCCGCTCATCGAAGCTGAGAGCGGACTCGTAGAACTCCCGCGCCCGCTGCGTGCCCGCAGGCGTCAGAGCACCGATCAGCTTGGGATACTTCCGCAGGTCCTCGAACACGCGACCGGTCAGCACCCGCTCCGGCGAGAACACCGCGAAGAAGTCCTCCGACTCCGTCAGCCCCGAGATCTGCTCGATCATCGGCACGAACCGGGTGCGCAGCGTCCCCACCGGCAGGGTCGTCTCGTAGGAGACCAGGGTGTCGGGGGTGAGGTGCTCGGCCAGGGAACGGGTCGCGGCGTCCATCCACGCGAAGTCCGGCTCCCACGTCGCGTCGTTCACGAACAGCGGCACCACGATCACCACCGCATCCGCGCCCGGGATCGCCTCGGCATAGTCCGTGGTCGCGCGCAGCCGCCCGGCCGGGACCAGCTCGGAGAGCTTCTCCTGCAGATGCGCCTCGCCGGGGAACGGCTCGATCGCCTGGTTGATCAGCTCCACCTGGCGCGGGTTCACATCCACGCCGACCACCTCGTGGCCGGCATCGGCGAACTGCACCGCCAGCGGCAGCCCGATCTTCCCCAGAGCGACAACAGCAGTCTTCACGGTGATCCTCCTCGGGGCACCCCGCAGGTGCCGCATGCGCGTCGATGACCACCAGGGGCGGCCCACCGTGACAGGGTAGCCTCATCGACGGTTCCGGAGCCTGCACCCCGCGCCGTCCCGCCGTCGGCGTCCTCACCTCCGCCCGGCAGTCCTGAAGGAGAATCCGTGAGCACGTCCGACGCAGCGAACGACGAGCCCGCCGCGCCCGCCTCACCCGGTGCCGACACCACCTGGTTCGTGGTCCCGCTGTTCAACGAGGGCCAGGTCGTCGGCGACGTCATCCGTGACCTGCGCACCCGCTACCCTCTGGTCGTCTGCGTCGATGACGGCAGCGCGGACGACTCCGGACGGATCGCGGCGGAGGCCGGGGCCGCCGTGGTGCGCCACCCCTACAACATGGGCCAGGGCGCGGCGCTGAAGACCGGTATCGACTACGCGCTCCGCGACCCTCACATGGAGCAGGTCGTCACCTTCGACTCCGACGGCCAGCACCAGGTGGACGACGCCGCGGCGATGATCGCCAAGCGGCACGCGGAGGGCGTCGACATCGTGCTGGGCTCCCGCTTCCTGGACTCCCGCACCAGACCCGGCCTGTTCAAGCGGATCGTGCTGCGCGGCGCCATCTGGTACACGAACCTCACCACCGGGGTGCGCCTCACCGATGCCCACAACGGGCTGCGTGTGCTGGGGCGGGAGGTGTGCGCGACGATGGCCATCGAGCAGAACCGGATGGCGCACGCCTCCGAGATCGTGGAGGAGATCGGCCGGCACGGCTTCACGGTCGCCGAGCACCCGGTGCACATCCTCTACACCGACTACTCGCGAGCGAAGGGACAGCCGGTCCTGAACTCGGTGAACATCGTCATCGACATGCTCTTCCGCTGAGCAGGCACTCCCGGGAGGGCCTCAGCATCACTGCCGGACAGCCCGCGTGCTCACTCCTGCACGGGCTCCGCGGAGCCGTCACCGACCGACGCGAAGAACGCGGCGATGTCCTCGTCATCCGTGAGGATCGCGACGCCGGAGTTGTTGGTCTGGAACTCCGGATCCGCGATCGGGATGGAGAGGGTGCCCCCGGAGTTCATGGCACTGCGCGCTGTCAGGGCCATCCGGCCCACGTCGAGGATCCCGGTGCCCTCGCTCGTGGTCAGAGACCCTGAGCCGGCGCCGGCCAGACGCACCTGCGTGACCGGGTTCAGCAGCACCGAGGGGCTGGTCGCACGATCCATCAGGGCGCCGACGAACTGCTGCTGGCGGGCCTGGCGGCCGATGTCCGCCGTCGGGTCGAAGTAGCGGGCGCGCACGAAGGCGAGGGCCTGGTCGCCGCCCACGTCGTGACAGCCCTCGGTCATCAGCAATCCCGACTTCTCGTCATCGACGTCCTGGTCGATGCACAGGTTCACGTGCCCGATCGAATCCACGACGTCCGAGACCCCGTCGAAGCCGACCTCCACGTAGTGGTCCACGGTCAGGCCCGTGAACTCCTCGACCGTCTCGACCAGCAGGGGAGCCCCGCCGAAGGAGTAGGCGGCGTTGAGCTTGTACCCGCCGTACCCGGGCACGTCCACGAGGGTGTCGCGGGGCAGGGAGATCAGGTAGCTGTTCCCACCCGGGGCCTTGTGCAGGAGCATCATCGTGTCGGCCCGAGCACCCTCGGTGCCGTCATCGTCGACCACCGCGCCGCCGCGGCGGTCCGAGCCGGCGATCAGGTAGGTGGTCCCCGGGGTGTCCTCCGCCCCCGAGAGAGCGTCGACATGTTCGATGCGGCTGTCGGACCACAGCAGCAGGCCGGCGCCCCAGCCGAGCACGAGCACCAGCACCAGCGCCATCAGCGTGGCACCCAGACGGAGCGGTCGGGGCACCGTCGAGCGGCGCCGCGAGGTGCGGGGCGGCGCGGATCCGCCGGGCGGTGGGGTGCCGGGAGGAGTCCCACCGGCCTCGCCGCCGTACGCCGCTCCCGCCGGGACCGCGGAGCGGCCGCTCGCCGGGAAGGAGCCGTCGGCTGCAGAGGACGGGTCCACGCTCTGTGCCCGCGGCAGGGGACGGGTCGGTGCCGGGCCCGCCGGGGGAGCCCCGCGCCAGCCCGAGGCGGGAACCGGACGCGCGCTGCCGCCGGCGCGGGCCCGGTGGCCGCCAGGACGGCGGGGACCTCCGGCGCGCGGGGAGCGGGGCGGTGGCAGATCGCTCACAGCTGTCTCCTTCCCAGGGCGGGCGGTGCTGAGGTCAAGGGTCAGGGGTCGCGTGGGGGCGGGGGTGGGTCCCTCGTCGAGCACGCGGCGTCCGCAAGGGTAGCCCTCGCTCCGCCGGGCCCGTCGCCGCGGCACGGCATGTCGGGTCCCCCTGCAGGGAACCTCCCGAGAACCTTCACACCCTCGTCATGGCGGTGCCGGGATCTGCCGAGGGTGCTCCGTACACTGGGGAAGCGCCGCCCGTGCGGCACCGATCAGCAGCAGGAGGCGCAGTGACTCATCCCGCACCCACCGGCGACCGGACGCCGACCCCGAGCTCGGCCCACCCCGGAGCGCTCACGGAGCGCGTGGTGGCCGTGGTGGTCACCTACAACCGCGAGACCCTGCTGCGGGAGTGCCTGGACGGGCTCGCCGCCCAGGACCGACGCCCCGACGCCGTGGTGGTCATCGACAACTCCTCGACCGATGCGAGCGGGGTCGTCGCCGACGAGCACCCGCTGGGCGCGGATGTCGTGCACCTGCGCCGCAACGTGGGCGGGGCGGGCGGCTTCGCCGCCGGCATCGCACGGGCGCTCGTGCGGCACCAGGCCGACTGGGTCTGGGTGATGGACGACGACACCGTGCCGCGCCCCGGTGCGCTGCGCGCCCTGCTGGACTCGCTCGAGGCGTCCCCCGTGCGGCTCAGCGTGCTCAGCTCGCGCGCGGTCTGGACGGACGGCCGCGACCATCCGATGAACACCCAGCGCTCTCGTCTGGGGGCGAGCGCCCAGGAGAAGCGAGACGCCGCCCAGGCGGGCGGCCGCCCGATCCGCACGGCGAGCTACGTCTCGGCACTGCTGAACGGTCAGGACGTACGACGTCTGGGACTGCCGTGGGCCGACTACTTCATCTGGTCCGACGACTTCGAGCACACCGGGCGCCTGCTGCGCCACGGACGCGGGCTCCAGGTGGCGGCGTCGGTGGTCGAGCACCGGACCGTCACCTTCGGGAACGCCCAGTCCAGCCCGGGAGCCCGTTTCTACTACGACGTGCGCAACCGCCTCTGGGCCCTGCTGCGCACCACCTCCTTCACCCCGCTCGAGAAGGTCCTGCACGGCGGACGCACCGCGGTGGGATGGCTGCTGCTCCTGCTGCGCCACCGCAGCGGGCTGTTCGGCGTGGGGGTGCGCGGAGTGCTCGCCGCGCTGCGCCGCGGACCGCGGCCCTCCGCCGCCGTCCTCGCGGCCGACGGCGAGGTCGCCGCGGACATCCGCGCGGTCGAGAGGGTGGCGGGCCGTTGACGCCACCGCATCCCGCCTCCACCGCCGACGCGGGACCTGCCGGGACGGGCCCCGCCCCGTTCAGCGTGCTCATGCCGCTGTGGCGACGGGACCAGCCCGATCGGCTGGAGCTCGCGCTGCGCACGGCCACCCTGGAGCAGGAGCTCCGTCCGGATCTGCTGATCCTCACCGTGGACGGTCCGCTCCCGGTGCCGCTCGAGGAGGTCGTCCAGCGGGTCGAGCGCGGGGAGTTCGGCCCCGCGATGGTGCTGCGCCACGATGATCACCGCGGTGTCGCCCCAGCCCTCCAGGACGGCTTGGAGTCCAGTCCTCACGATCTGGTGGCCCGGGCGGATGCGGACGACATCTGCCGGCCCGAGCGGTTCGCCGTGCAGATCCCGCACATGGACGTCGCAGGACTGGATCTGCTGGGCTCCTCCATGCGCGAGTTCAGCGACCGGTTGCCGCCCGGGGATGGCCCTCTGCGCACCCGGCCGCTCGAGCACGAGGCGATCGCCCGCTATCTGCCCCACCACAGCCCCTTCCATCACCCGACGGTCGTGCTGCGGCGCTCGGTCGCGCTCGCCGTGGGCGGGTACCGTGACCTCCCGCTGCTGGAGGACTACTGGCTGTGGGAGCGCATGCTGCTCGGCGGCGCGCGCATGGGGAACCTCCCGCAGGTGCTCGTGGACTACCGCGTCGACGAGCAGCTGTTCGCCCGGCGCGGGGGATGGCGGCTGCTGACCAGTGATGTCCAGCTGCAGCGACGCATGCTGCTGGACCGGCTCAACACGCCCGGCGGATTCCTGCGCAACCTGGTCCTCCGTGCCGGGTACCGCCTGGCTCCGGGGTGGGTGCGCCGGATCGGCTACCGTCGCTTCGTGGAACGGGGCGGTGTGCCGGAAGCGCAGTCATGACCTCCGCCACACATCTGCTGGCACCGCGCTCTGTTGGTCTGGCGTTCACCTGCCGTGGATACTGTGAAATCACCTGTCGGCGGACCCTCCGCACGCATCGAAAGGACACTCTGTGTCGACTCCTGATCTCCTCATCGTCGGCTCCGGACTCTTCGGGCTGACCATCGCCGAGCGCGCGGTCGCCGAGCACGGTGCCAAGGTCACCATCATCGACCGACGGTCGCACGTGGGAGGCAATGCCTACTCAGAGGCCGATGAGCAGACCGGCATCGAGGTCCACAAGTACGGCGCCCACCTCTTCCACACCTCGAACGAGCGCGTGTGGGAGTACGTGAACCGGTTCACGGAGTTCACCGACTATCAGCACAAGGTGTACACGACCCATCGTGGCGAGGTGTACCCGATGCCGATCAACCTCGGCACCGTCAACCAGTTCTTCCGCGCGGCGCACACGCCCGACGAGGCACGGGCCCTCATCGCGGAGCAGGCGGGGGAGTTCGCGGGCAAGGACCCCGAGAACCTCAACGACAAGGGGATCTCGCTGATCGGTCGCCCGCTGTACGAGGCGTTCATCAAGAACTACACCGGCAAGCAGTGGCAGACGGATCCCAAGGACCTGCCCGCCTCGATCATCTCGCGGCTGCCGGTGCGCTACACGTACAACAACCGCTACTTCAACGACACCTACGAGGGGCTGCCGAAGGACGGCTACACCGCATGGCTCGAGCGGATGGCAGATCATCCGAACATCGAGGTGCAGCTGAACACCGACTACTTCGACACCACCCAGCCGCTGAACAAGGACGCCGTGCGCGGGAACATCCCCGTCGTCTACACCGGCCCGATGGACCGCTACTTCGATTTCGAGCTCGGGGAGCTGGGCTGGCGCACGATCGACCTGGAGACCGAGCACCTCGACGTCGGCGACTTCCAGGGCACCTCGGTGATGAACTACGCCGACTCCGAGACCCCGTACACCCGGATCATCGAGCCGCGCCACTTCCACCCCGAGCGCGACCACTACCCCACGGATCGCACGGTGATCCAGCGCGAGT
>NZ_DASVGJ010000025.1:0-7316 GCF_036379615.1 Brachybacterium sp. | reverse complement strand
CGTCGTGGTCGTCGGCCTCCTCCTGGGAACCCTGACGCTGCTCGCGCCCGCCGGGATGCCCCAGGCCCGGGCGGAGGGGTTCAACACGGGCCGCACCGCTCCCTCGATGCTGGTGTTCGACGCCTCGGGCTCGATGGCGGCCGACGACGTGGGCGGCCGCTCCCGGATGGACGTCGCGAAGGAGGCCGTGACCACCCTGGTGCCGATGCTCCCCGAGGATGCCGCTGTGGGGCTGATGACCTACGGCAACTCCGATCCGGCGACCGCGGCCAGCCAGGCGGCCGGCTGCGAGGACGTCAAGACCCTGGTCGAGCCGACGGGACTGGACAGGGAGGGGCTGATCAGCGCGATCGAGGGGGTGGAGCCCTCCGGCTACACCCCGATCGGGCTCTCGCTGCGCAGGGCCGCCGCCGAGCTGCCCGAGGCGGAGATGCGCTCGATCGTGCTGGTCTCCGACGGCATCGACGAATGCGGCGGGCCGCCGCCGTGCGAGGTCGCCGCCGATCTCGCCGGGAAGCACCCCGAGCTGCGCATCCACACCATCGGCTTCAAGGCCGAGCAGGCCGCGCGCGACGAGCTGGCCTGCATCGCCGAGGCGACAGGGGGCACCTTCGCGGATGCGAGCGATGCGGAGACCCTGCGGGACGAGCTGCTGGTGAAGATGACCCGCGCCATCCAGGGGTACGCCACCCAGGGCAGGCCCGTCACCGGTGGTGTCACGGCCGAGGACGCCGTGGACCTGCCGCCCGGCTCCTACCTCGACGTGCTCGAGCACGGCAGCCCTGCGATCGACGACGGCGAGGGCTTCTCCCGCTTCTACCGTGTGCAGATCGCGCCCGGGGAGATCGCGCACCTCTCGGCCACGATGGTGCTGCCCGGCGGTGACGGGGACACGAACCGGCTCGCCCAGCTGCAGCTGCGCACCAGCTCCGAGGACGGCGTGGACTGCCGGATCGGGGAGGTCCAGGCCCGGGCCGAGGCAGACCTCGGCGAGGGCCCGATCACCTCCACCATCGCGACGCCGCGCATGGGGGAGACGGACGACCTGGCCTGCTTCGGCGAGGACGCCGGGGGCACCGTGCTCCTCGAGGTCGAGCGCACCGGCAACCCCGCGCTCGAGGAGGCGGTGCCGGTGGAGGTGCAGTTCTTCGCCGAGGAGAAGGTGGACCTCGACGGCATGCCGCCCGCAGCGAAGCACATGCTGCCGCAGGAGCCGCTCGCGGTCCCGAAGGACGGCGAGCAGATCCAGCCCGCCTTCTCCTTCGCCTCTGCGGTGCCCGCGGGCGAAGGCTCGATGCGCGGAACGATCATCCCCGGTGAGGTGCAGTTCTTCCGGATCCCGGCCGAGTACGGCCAGCAGGTGCGGGCCGCGCTCACCCTGGGCGACTTCGACGTCCCCGAGGGCATGACGCTGTCGCTGCAGGCGAGGATGTTCTCGCCGCTGCGCGACTCCGTCTACACCGTGGCCCCGCCGAGCACCGATTCCTCCGCCTCCGGCCTGGCCGAGCCCGCGATGTCGGGGACGACGGTGCAGCTGACTCAGGCGGCACCGATCCAGTACCGCAACCGCGAGGACGGCGGGACCGAGGCTCGCACCTCCTTCCTCAGCGGCGACTACTACCTCCAGCTCGCCGTGGTCCCCTCCGACTACTCCGCGCAGCGACTGTTCGAGCTCCCGTACGTCATCGATCTCGACGCGGTGGGGAAGGTCGGGGACGGGCCGGACCTGAGCGGTCAGGGCGCCGCCTCGGCGGAGGATCGTTCCTCGGCCGACCCGGGCAGCACCCCCGAGGCGTCCGACGGGGGCGGCGCAGGCGCCGCGTCCGACGGGGGCGGCGCCGACCCCGCCTCCGCCGGCGGAGGGGTGCCCGAGCTCGAGGGCCCGCCCAGCGAGGACGAGCGGGCAGGGTCCTCGCTGCGGCCCCTGGTGTGGGCGGTGCTCGGTGGGCTCGGCGGCGGCATCGTCCTGGCCGCGACCGTGATCGGTGCGGTCGCGCTGGTGCGCCGGGGGCGCTGAGAACGCCTGCGAGGAGACGCGGGCACTCTCCTCGGACGTCCTCCGGAGGACATCCGGCCACCGGCGGATGAGCACTCGATGAACAGCAAATAAAATTGCACGTGCTCGATCCAACGCAAGGAAACTTGCATCTACGGTGAGGTCATGACCTTCACCGATCGTGTGCACGAGCAGCGTCCCCGCCTCACCAAGGGGGACCTCGCTCTGGTGGACGAGATCCTTGCGCACCCCGCCGAAGCGCCCCTGTGGCGCGGTGAGGACCTCGCCCGCCGCGGCGGCGCCCATCCCGCCGCCGCCACACGGCTCGCCCAGCGGCTGGGCTACGACGGCTACCTGCAGCTGCGCGAGGACCTCCGGTCCGAGCACAACCGGCGCCTGACCGGCTCCGCGGACCGCTTCCGCGCCGAGCAGCGGGATCGCGGGGACCAGGGCACCCTCGCCGCCCTGGTCGACGGGGAGCTGCAGTCGCTCGCCGCTGTGAGCCGCCACGTGGACCAGCAGCAGGTCGATGACGCCGCCGATCGGGTCGTGGCCGCCGGGCGCATCTTCGTGTTCGGCCGCGGCAATGCGACCATCCTCGCCGAGCTGCTGGATCGCCGACTGCGCCGCTTCGGGATCCCGACGGTCAACCTCACCGGGAGCGGCCGAGACGTCGCCGAGCGCATCGTCCCGATGCAGCAGAGCGATCTGCTGCTCGCCTTCGCCTTCCGGCGCGCCCCGCGCGACCTCGGCGCACTGATCTCGCACACCGCGCAGACGGGAGCGACGTCGCTGCTGATCACCGACACCCTGCACACGATCGACCCGGCACCCACCGAGGTGCTCTCCGCGCCGCGCGGCGATCTGCAGGGTTTCGCGTCCCTCACCGTGCCGATGGCGATCGTCAACGCGATCGTGCTGTCGATCGCCCAGCGGCACTCCGCATCCACCCTGCACGCCCTCGACCGCCTCGATGACCTGCTGACCACCTTCGACTGACGCCCCGGACACTCCAGGAGATCCCCATGCGCACCACCCGTCGCCAGTTCCAACTCACCGCCGCCGCCGCCCTTCCCGTCATGCTCGGCCTCGCCGCCTGCGGCGGTGGAACCCCCGCCGGGGGTGGGCAGGCCGCACAGGACCCGGACGCCGCCGCCGCGGAGCTCGCCGCCGAGCTCGATGCCCTCAGCCACGAGGAGCTCGTCGCCCGCGCCGAGGAGGAGGGGGAGGTCACCGTCTACTCCTTCACCTCCCGGATCGCACAGGTCGAGGAGGAGTTCGAGAAGGCATACCCCGGCATCGACCTGATCGGCCATGACATCTCCGCCACCGAGCAGATCACCCGCCTGGCCGCCGAGGCGGAGGCCGGGACCCCCTCGGCCGACGTCGCCTACATCTCCGACGCTCCCGTCGTGCTCACCGAACTGCTGGAGACCGGGGTGCTGACCGGCTACGTCCCCGAGCGCGTGGCAGAGGTGGTCCCCGAGGAGTTCCAGCAGCCGCTGCTGGCCAATCGCCTGTCCACCAAGATCCTCATGTACAACGAGGAGGCTCACCCCGAGGGGAGCCCCGTCACCAACCTGTGGCAGCTCACCGAACCGGAGTGGAACGGG
This sequence comes from Brachybacterium sp., assembly GCF_036379615.1. Lineage (GTDB taxonomy): Bacteria > Actinomycetota > Actinomycetes > Actinomycetales > Dermabacteraceae > Brachybacterium. The sequence goes on along the minus strand of NZ_DASVGJ010000025.1, from coordinate 3,707 downwards.
CGGGTGGTGAGCGTGGACCCATCGGTGCGCGGCGACTACCTCGACCTGGTGACGGAGATCGTGCTGCAGTCCGACGCGATGGCCGAGGCGCACCAGGCGCACTTCGGATCCGCGATCGCGCTCGAGGACGATGTGCAGAACGCCGGCGAGCAGTTCCTCAAGAACCTCTACGCCAATGCCCTGGTGCTCGTGGACGACACCGACAACGTCAACGCTGCGGTCGGTGCCACCGGCCAGGACGCGCCGCCGGTGGGCTTCACCTCCTATTCGGATCGCCGCGACAACGAGGAGGAGGGCTGGGTGCTGCAGGCCTCGCTCGGCACCGTCCCGGCCGTCGGCATCACCTTCCCCGCATACCTCGGTCTGGTCACGGGTGGCAAGAGCCCCGCCGCCGCCCGCCTCGTGATCGATTTCCTGATGGGCGACGACACCGAGACCGGGGGAGCGGCCTACGAGCCCTTCTATGTGGCCGGTGACTACCCCGTCCGCACCGACATGGCGACCCCTCCCGACGCCGCCCCGCTCGAGGAGCTCGGCGCCTGGAACATCGACCCCGTCGCCACCGCGGAGATCCGCCGGGACGTCGCCGACTTCCTGCTCACCCTCGGCTGATCGCGCCGGCCGGCGCCGCGGCCCGCATCGTCGGGCGCCGGCCCGCACCGCCGGACACCGGCCCGTCGGGCGCCGGCCCGCACCGCCGGATGTCGGCTCGTCGGCCGCGTCCTGCGCCGTCGGGCGCCGGCCCACCGGCCACCCCGTCCCAGAAAGGGATTCCATGACCGCCACCGCCGCACCGCGTCGGCCCCTCACCACCGGGCTCGCCCGCGCCCTCACCCTGGCGCGGCGTCCCGTCGTGCTGCTGGCAGCCGGCACCCTGCTGGTGCTGTGCATCCTGGTGGTCGCCCCGCTCGCAGGTCTGGTGAGCACCACGCTGATGGAGGGGAACCGCGGAGCCTGGGGCGATGTGTTCACCAGTCGCATGTCCCGGAACCTGCTGTGGCGGCCGCTGGGGAACTCGGTGCTGATGGGGGCCGCCACCGCAGTCCTCTCCACCCTGATCGGCGGCTTCCTCGCCTGGGTGGTGGTGATGACGCGCGTACCGGGCCGCGGTGTGATCGCCGTTCTCGCCACCATCCCCTTCGCCCTGCCGAGCTTCGCGCTCGCGCTGGCCTGGGACTCGATCTTCCGCAACGACCTGATCGGCGGCTCCACCGGGATCCTCGGGAACCTCGGGATCATGGTCCCGGACTGGATCGCGTGGGGTCCGGTGCCGGTCGCGCTGACCCTCACCGCTCATTACTTCTCGCTGTCGTTCATGCTGATCGCCGCCGCGCTCGCCGCCGTCAACGGCGATCTGACGGAGGCTGCGGAGATGACCGGCGCCTCCCGGTTCGCCGTCGCCCGCGACATCGCACTGCCGGTGGTCGCGCCGGCGGTGATGTCCGGAGCGCTGCTGGCCTTCGCCGAAGGGGTCTCGAACTTCGTCAGTCCCGCGCTGCTGGGCCTGCCGGTGCGCTTCCATACTCTGTCGACCCGGCTGTACGGGGCGATCTCGACGGGGGACGTCTCCCGCGGCTACGTGCTCTCCCTGGTGCTCATCGTGGTCTCCGCGATGATCATGCTCACCGCCTCGCGCGTCACCGGCGGTCGCCGCGGCTTCGAGACGATCACCGGCAAGGGCGGTCGACGCCGCGCGGTGACGCTGGGCCCCTGGGCCTGGCCCGTGTCAGGGCTGGCCTGGGCGGTCGTGATCGCGACGACGATCATCCCCGGGCTCGTGCTGGTCGCCAGCTCGTTGACGCGCCGCACCAACGACTTCGCCTCCGGAGTCACCCTGCACTACTGGATCGGCGGCTCCGATCCGTCGCTCGCGCAGGGACAGCGAGGCATCCTCGCGAATCCGCAGATCCTCCACGCCACCTGGAACACGGTGCTGCTGGGAGTGTGTGTCGCCGTGGGCGCCGGGGTGCTGGGCCTGCTGATCTCCTACGTGATCACTCGCTCCCGCGGCCCGAAGCCGCTGCTGGGCGCGATGAGCCTGCTCTCCTATGTGCCCTTCCTGATCCCCGGCATCGCGTTCGGGGCGGCGTTCATCGCCCAGTTCGGTGCGCCGATCGGCCCTCTGCCCAGCCTCTACGGCACATTCGCGATCCTGGTGCTGGCCGGGATCGCCGCCACGATCCCCTTCGCGGTGAGGTCCTCGACCGCGGCGCTCAGCCAGGTCTCGCGCGATGTCGAGGAATCCGCAGTGATGGTCGGCGCCGGGCTGATGCTCCGGCTGCGGGCGATCATCGCACCGCTCGCCGCCCGGGGCCTGCTCACCGGCGGAGTGCTGGTGTTCGTGCAGATGGTCCGGGACCTGTCCCTGGTGGTGCTGCTGGCCACCCCGGCGATGCCGGTGCTCGCGGTGCTCACCTACCAGTACTCCTCGGAGAACTTCACCCAGCTCGCGAACGCGGTCACGGTGGTCATCGCCGTGATCTCCGTGGGTGCCACCCTGCTCGCCCGCCGCGCCGAGGGCGCCGCCCAACCCTGGAACGAGACGCCATGACCCGGACCGCTTCGGCCCCACCCGCCCCGCGTGCCCCGCACACCCTGTCCGCCCCGCTCACCCCGCCCGCCGGGAGCGGTGTGCCGATCACCCTGACCGCGCTGCGCAAGGACTTCGGCGGCAGAGCCGGCACCGCTGCGGTCGACGACATCTCGCTGGAGGTGCCGGCCGGGGCGTTCCTGGTGCTGCTGGGCCCCTCCGGCTGCGGCAAGACCACCACCCTGCGCATGCTCGCCGGCCTCGAGAAGCCCACCGGCGGAGAGATCCGCTTCGGGGAGCGCGTGGTCGCCCGCGGGGACGGGACCGCTCATCTCGAGCCTGCCGAGCGAGGCGTGGGCATGGTGTTCCAGTCCTATGCGCTGTGGCCGCACAAGACCGTCCAGGGCAACATCGAGTGGCCCCTCCAGGTCGAGAAGCAGAGCCGCGAGATGCGTCGGGCGCGGGTGGAGGAGGTGCTGCGCATGCTCGGCATCGAGGAGCTCGCCGAGCGGTACCCGGGGGAGATCAGCGGCGGCCAGCAGCAGCGCGTTGCGATCGCCCGCACCATCGCCTCCCGGCCCGGGGTGCTGCTGTTCGACGAGCCGCTGTCCAACCTGGATGCGAAGCTGCGGGTGGACACCCGCGCCGAGCTCATGCGCATCCACCGCGCCACCGGCGCCACGAGCGTCTACGTCACCCATGACCAGGTCGAGGCGATGACCATGGCGACCCATGTCGCGCTCATGAAGGACGGCCGCATCGAGCAGTTCGGCACCCCGGCGGAACTTCTGGCCGCGCCGCGCACCGCCTTCACCGCGACCTTCATCGGCACCCCGCCGGCCGCGATCCTTCAGGCCGAGGCGGTGGCGCAGCGGCTGTGGGTCCAGGGCACCGACGTCGGCGCCGCGGATCCCTCGATCCCGGCCGGGCCGGTGCAGCTGATGTACCGATCCTCCGGTCCGCGCCTGGTGGAGAGGACCGCAGCCCGCTGCCTGGCGGCGACGTTCGTGGATCAGGTGCCGATGGCCGAGCGCTGGGTGCTCGGGGTGGAGCTGGCGGACGGCACCCGGCTGAGCATCACTCAGGATGCGCCCGTGCCCCACCGACCCGGGGACGCGGTCACCGTGCAGCTGCCCGCCCGGCCCGAGACCTGCTTCGCCGCCGACGGGAACCGGTG
>NZ_DASVGJ010000024.1:0-28082 GCF_036379615.1 Brachybacterium sp. | reverse complement strand
GGGACTGGTCACCTTCATCCCGCAGTACGTGCTGGTGGTGAACCTGGGGCTCGCTGACACGATCCCCGCGCTGATCCTGCCGTTCCTGGTCCAGCCCTTCAGCGTCTTCCTCATGCGGCAGTTCTTCCTGGGACTGCCGCGGGAGCTGCTGGAGGCCGGGCGCATCGACGGCGTCGGCGAGATCGCGATCTTCTTCCGCATCTACCTGCCGCTCGCGGGGCCCGCCTTCGCGACCCTCGGCATCCTCACCTTCCTTGGCTCCTGGAACAACTTCCTGTGGCCGCTGGTCGTCTCCTCGAGCGAGTCGACCTACACCCTGCCGGTCGCGCTCGCCCTGATCTCGACCGGTCAGAACCAGACGGACTACGGGCTGCTCCTGGCCGGGGCCACGCTCATCGTCCTGCCCATCCTCGTCGTCTTCCTGTTCTTCCAGCGCTACTTCATCCAGGGCATCGCCACGACCGGCATCAAGTGAGCGCACCCCGCGTCCGCTCCCACCGTCCCGAGGAGTCACCATGCACGCCATCGACCGACGCACCCTGCTCTCCGTCCCCCTGCTCGCCGCGCCACTGCTCGGTGCCGGGGCGGGCCTCCCCGCCGGCCACGCGGCGGGGACCCGTCCCGCGGCCGGTGCCGTTCCCCTCGTGGGCCGACCGGCCGGCGGCCCCGACGGCAAGTCCGGCCCCGACGGCTCGCGCCGACTGCTGCGCCGCTGGGCGGCGGACACCTGGCGCTCGCTGGACGCGATGACCGTGCGCTCCACGGGGCTCGTCTCGGACAACATCGGCGCGGGCCTCGTCGGGCACTCCCGCCACACCTCGCCCACCAACATCGGCGGCTACCTGTGGTCCGCGCTCGTCGCCCGCGAGCTCGGACTGATCACGCCCGGCGAGTGCCGGAACCGGATCTCCCGCACCCTCGACTCGCTCGAGCAGATGGAGCACCACGAGCCCTCGGGCATGTACGTGAACTGGTACGACGAGACCGACGGCTCCGTGCTGCGCAGCTGGCCCGGCACCGGCGCTCCCGTGGTCCCGTTCGTCTCGAGCGTCGACATGGGGTGGCTCGGTGCCGCGCTCCACGTCGTCGCCCAGGCGGACCCCTCGAACCGTCGCCGAGCGAGCCGGCTGTTCGAGGCGATGCGCTGGGACGTGTTCTTCGACCGCGACGTCGACGCCCAGCCCGGCCAGACCATCGGCGGCTTCTGGCTGGAGGACCCGCACCGCGAGGGTGTCGAGCTGCGCCCCCTGATGAACGACATCCCCGGGGCGGAGGTCTGGTACCACGCCGAGCACCACTACGACACCGCCGTCTCCGAGGCGCGGATGGTCACCTATCTCGGCATCATGACCGGCCAGATCCCCTCCGCCGCCTACTTCACCACCTACCGCACCTTCCCGCCGGAGTGGGACTGGTCCGAGATGCCGCCGGTGGGGGAGTGGACCGAGCACGAGGGGGTGTCCTTCTTCCAGGGCGCCCACACCTACCGCGGGATGGAGATCGTCCCCGGCTGGGGCGGCTCCATGTTCGAGGAGCTGATGCCGGACCTGTTCGTGCCCGAGGCGGAGTGGGCGCCGCGAAGCTGGGGCAGGAACCACCCTCTGCACGTGCGCGCCCAGCGCGAGCACGGCCTCGAGGAGGCCGGCTACGGCTACTGGGGCTTCTCGCCGAGCTCGGACCCGCACGCGGGATATCGCGAGTACGGGGTCGATGCCCTGGGCCTGAACCCGGTGGGCTACTTCTCCGACGCCGCCGGCACCGACTGGCGTCCGGACGTCCCGTACCCGCAGGGCCTGGACGGGGTGGTGACCCCGCACGCCGCGGCTCTCGCGCTGCAGTACGAGCCCGAGGCCGCGATCGAGAACCTCTCCCGGATCGAGACCGAGCTCGGCGCCTACGGGCCCGGTGGCTTCCACGACGCCGTCGCCGTCGGCTCCGGCGTCATCGCCCGCCGCCACCTCTCCCTGGACCAGTCCATGGTGCTCGGAGCGCTCGGCAACGTGCTGCTCGAGGAGCAGCTGCACCAGTGGTTCGGCACCGACGAGGTCGCCGCCGCCCTCCGCCCCGTCCTCTCCCAGGAGACCTTCCGTGCCCACGGCTGATCGCACCCACCCGCACCTGGCCACCGCCGCCGACGGCACCATGTTCCGGGACCTGAACCGCAACGGGGTGATGGACCCCTTCGAGGATCCGCGCCGCAGCCCCCAGGAGCGCACCGAGGACCTGCTGGCCCGGCTCTCCCTCGAGGAGAAGGTGGGGCTCATGTTCCACACCGTCATCGAGACGGGACCGGACGGCACCCTCCTGGATGGCCCCGGGGCGATCTCCAAGTCCGGCACCGAGGAGGTGGTGATCGGCAAGCACATGACCCACTTCAACGTGCACGGCCTGGAGAGCGCGGAGGCCGCCGCCCGCTGGCACAACCGCCTCCAGCAGCTCGCCGAGCGGACCCCGCACGGCATCCCGGTCACGCTCTCCACCGATCCTCGCCACGGAGGGGCGCAGAACGCGGGCACCTCCTGGGCGACCTCGTTCTTCTCCCTGTGGCCCGAGCCGCTCGGGCTCGGCGCGCTGGACGATCCGGGGCTGGTGCGCGAATGGGCTGAGACGGTGCGTCGCGAGTACACCGCCGTCGGCATCCGCGCAGGGCTGCACCCCGTCGCCGATCTCGCCACCGAGCCGCGCTGGGCACGCCAGCGGGAGTGCTTCGGTCAGGAGCCGCAGCTCGTCGCCCGCCTGGTCGGGGCGGCGCTGGAGGGGCTGCGTGGGGCCGACGGCGCACCCTCGGTGCAGTCCACGGTCAAGCACTTCCCCGGCGCGGGCCCGCAGAAGGACGGCGAGGACGCCCACTTCCCCTACGGCCGGGACCAGATCTACCCGGGAGGGCGGTTCGAGGACCACCTCCTGCCCTTCCGGGTGGCCATCGAGCAGGGCACCGACGCGATCATGCCGTACTACGGCCGACCCGTCGGGCTCGAGCGGGACGGCGAGGAGATCGAGGCGGTCGGCTTCGGCTTCAACCGCCAGATCCTCACCGGGCTGCTGCGGGAGGAGCTCGGCTTCGACGGCGTGATCGTCAGCGACTGGGAGCTAGTCAATGACAACCACGTCGGCGACCAGGTGCTGCCGGCCCGCGCCTGGGGCGTCGAGGAGCTCTCCCCGTCCCAGCGCCTGCAGCGCATCCTCGAGGCCGGAGCGGACCAGTTCGGTGGCGAGGAGTGCACCGAGCTGCTGCTGGAGCTGGTCCGGGAGGGCCTGGTGAGCGAGCAGCGGGTGACCGACTCCGCCCGCCGCCTGCTCCTGGTGAAGTTCCGGCTGGGGCTGTTCGACGACCCCTATGTCGACGAGGCCGCGGCCGCCGACCAGGTGGGCACCGGGCCGTCGCGCCGCCGCGGGCATGAGGCGCAGTCGCGCAGCGTCGTGGTCCTGCACGACGACGGCGGGGTGCTGCCCCTGCTCACCGGTGGCGGCCGGCCACGGATCTACGCGGAGGGAGTGCCCGAGGAGGTCCTCGCCTCCCTGGGGGAGCAGGTCGCCGACCCCGCACAGGCCGACGTCGCGCTGCTGCGGATCGGCGCCCCCTTCCAGCCCCGGGACGATCTCTTCCTCGAAGCATGGTTCCACCAGGGCGACCTCGAGCACCCGCCCGGTCTGGCCCACCGGCTGGCCCGACTCCGGGCGGCCTGCCCGCTGATCCTCGATGTGGATCTGGACCGGGCCGCGGTGCTGACCGGCATCGTCGAGCACTGCGATGCGCTCACCGGAAGCTTCGGGGTCTCGGGCGCGGCCTGGGCAGATGCGATCACCGGAGTGCTCCCGCCACGCGGTCGGCTCCCGATCGACCTGCCGCGCTCGATGGACGCGGTGCGGTCCGCTCCCGAGGACGTCCCCGGCGGCACCGAGGACCCGCTCTACCCGGCCGGTCACGGGCTCGAGATCGATCAGGTGATCAGCAGCCGGAGGTGACACCGACCGGATGGGGATGACACCGGCCCGGACGAGCCGGGACCGAGCGGATCAGGGGGCGCGGAGCTCCTCCGCCTCGGCGGCGGTCACGGCCCGCGGTCGCACCCGCTCGCCGCGCGTGAGGAAGCTGGCCACCGCGCGCCAGCCCAACATCCCCACCGCGGTGACGACGGCGGTCACGATGAGGAAGGACGCCTCGGTGCCCGCGCCGAACAGGGTGCGCAGCGCCATCGCTGTCGCAAGCGTGATCGCCCAGACGAACACGCCGTGCGGCCAGATCCGGAACGGCGCCCGCCAGGCGCGGATCGCGAGATGGCCCAGCAGCACCCCGAGGGCGAAGTGCCAGCCCACGAGGACGAGGTTCTGCGTGGTCAGCGGCGTGCCGTGCTGAACGAAGCCGATCGCGACGAAGAGCAGGACGACCAGCAGGTCGCCCACGAGGGCACCCAGAGAACGGAACATCTCGCCAGGGTACTGGCGACCTCCGCCCCGGCAGGAGGGCGAGGGCGCGGCTGTGAAGGGTGCCACGGTGCAGCCGTCGCTCTGCAGTCATCGCTCTGCAGTCGTCGGTGTGCCGTCATCGCTCCTGCCGTCATGGTTCTGCGCCCGTCCTGCCGTCGTCCCTCGCCCGGTCGCGCCTCGGCACACGGACGGCCGGATCGCGGACCTGCACGGAGAACTACCATGGAGGCCATGCCCGCGAACTCCGCTCCGACCCTCGACAGCTCCGCCCTGCCCGTCCCGCGCGACGGCATCGCGGGAGCCGCCCCCTACGGCGCCCCCCAGCTCGAGGTCGCGCATGCGCTGAACGTCAACGAGAACCCCTACGGCCCCTCGCCGGAGCTCACCGCGGCCATCGGTCGCGCCGCCGCGGAGGCGGCCACGGGCCTGAACCGGTACCCGGACCGCGAGGCCCTCGCCCTGCGCGCCGAGCTGGGGGAGTACCTCGCGGCGGAGTCGGGTGTCACCGCGCCGCCCGCCGAGGCGGTCTGGGCCGCCAACGGCTCCAACGAGGTCATGCATCAGCTGCTGCTGGCCTACGGCGGCCCCGGCCGCACCGCGCTGGGCTTCACCCCGCACTACTCGATGTACCCCGAGTACGCGCGCGACACCTATACCGACTGGGTCACCGCCGAGCGCGGCCCCGCCCCCGAGTTCGCGCTGAGCGCCGAGGCCGTCACCGCCGCGATCGCCGAGCACCGCCCGAGCATCGTGGTGCTCACCTCCCCGAACAACCCCACCGGAACCGCCCTCGAGCTCGAGGTCGTCGAGGCCGCGGCCGCGGCCCTGGCCCCGACACGCGGCCTGCTCGTGGTCGACGAGGCCTATGGCGAGTTCCGTCGCGACGGGGTGCCCAGCGCCCTCACGCTGCTGCCGACGCACGCGAACCTGGTCGTCACCCGCACCATGTCCAAGGCGTTCGCCCTGGCCGGTGCGAGGCTCGGCTACCTGGTCGCGGATCCTGCGATCGTGGACACCGTGCGCGTGGTGCGCCTGCCCTATCACCTCTCCGCCGTCACCCAGGCGGTGGCCCGCACGGCCCTCGCCCACCGGGAGGAGCTGCTGGGAAAGGTGGCGCTGCTGCGCCGCGAACGCGACGCGCTCGCCGAGCACCTGCGCACGCGAGGCCACGACGTCGCCCCGTCGGACGCGAACTTCATCCTCTTCCGCAGCTTCACCGACCGCGACGCCGTGTTCGAGGCCCTGCTCGGCCGCGGCGTCCTGATCCGAGCCGTCGGCCCCGCCGGCTGGCTGCGCGTCTCCCTCGGCACCCCCGAGGACAACTCTGCTTTCCGCACCGCCCTCGAGGAGGCCGACCCCCGATGACCGACACCCAGAGCCCCGACTCCCACCAGCCCACGGCCGCACCTGGCTCCGCCGCGCCGGGCTCCGGCGCGCGCCGGCCCCGCACCGCGACGATCAGCCGCACCACCCGCGAGTCCTCGATCGAGCTCACCCTCGACATCGACGGCACCGGCCAGGTCGACGTCTCCACCTCGGTGCCCTTCTTCGACCACATGCTCACGGCGCTGGGCACGCACGCCCGCTTCGACCTCACGGTCAAGGCGACCGGTGATGTGCACATCGATGCCCACCACACCGTCGAGGACACCTCGATCGTGCTCGGCCAGGCGCTGCGCGAGGCGCTCGGCGACAAGCGGGGCATCGCCCGCTTCGGTGATGCGATGGTCCCGCTGGACGAGTCCCTCGCCCAGGCGGTCGTGGACCTCTCGGGCCGTCCCTACTGCGTGCACTCGGGGGAGAGCGAGGCCCAGGCGCTGCATCTCATCGGCGGGCACTTCACCGGCTCGCTGACCCGGCACGTCTTCGAGTCGATCGCCCACCACGCCGCGATCTGCCTGCACATCCGGCTGCTCGAGGGCCGAGACCCCCATCACGTGGTCGAGGCCCAGTTCAAGGCTCTGGCGCGTGCACTGCGCGCCGCCTGCGCCTACGATGACCGCGTCCTCGACGTCCCCTCGACCAAGGGAGCACTGTGAGCACCTCCGATCCCGAGGATCCCCGCAGCGGCGGGCCCGCCGACCAGGGCGCCGGCCGTCCCGGCGAAGACATCGATGCCGAGTTCGCCCGCCTGATGGAGGGCATCTCCCTCGATGAGACCCCGCTGACCGTCGAGGACGTGCTCTCCGAGCCCGCGGAGACCGGCCCCGACGCCGAGCCCACCGTCGCGGTGGTCGCCACCTCCGTCGTCTCCGCGAAGGCCCTGGCCGGAGTGATCCGACTGGGCCGCGAGGCGCGCACCGACGGGATCGACATCCCCGCCGGCACCCGCACCCTCGACACCAGCACCGGCGCGATCGCCGCGGGCCCGCTCGCGGAGACCGCGGCGCACGATCTCGCGGCGATCGCCTCCGCCGCCCTGCAGCGCAACGGCATCGTGCTGTTCTGGCGGCGCGGCGACCGCATGACCGCGACCCGCTACAAGAACGGGGGGCGCGGGGAGGACATCTCGCCCGCGATCGTGCTCGGCGCGGTCGACGACGTCGTCGAGGAGCTGCTGCTGGGCGCCACGGACCTCGGCGAGCTGGGCGAGGGACTGGACCCCTCCACCCTGAGCCGGGCCGAGGCGCTGGAGTGGATCGCCTCCGGGAAGAAGCGCAAGTGAGCCCGGCCCAGACCCGTGGGACGGCGCCCGGCGAGGGCCGCCCCGCCCGCGTCGTGGTCCTGGACCACGGCTCCGGCAATGTGCGCTCCGTGGTGCGGGCCCTCGAGGCCGCCGGCGCCCAGGTCGCGCTCACCGCGGACCGCGAGCAGGCGCTCGCGGCCGACGGACTGGTCGTGCCCGGGGTCGGCGCGTACGCCGCCACCGTCGAGCAGATCCGCGCCGTCGGCGGGGACCGTCTCATCGAACGGCGACTCGCCGGCGGCCGTCCGGTCCTCGGCATCTGCGTGGGGCTGCAGGTCATGTTCGACGCCGGCGACGAGCACGGCGAGCGCTCCGTGGGCCTTGCCCAGTGGCCCGGCGAGGTGACCCGCCTGGAAGCCTCCGTCGTCCCGCACATGGGATGGAACACCGTCGAGGCGCCCGAGGGCTCCGCCCTGTTCGCGGGCGTCGACCACGAGCGGTTCTACTTCGTCCACTCCTACGCCGCCCGCCGCTGGGAGATGGAGCCGATCGGCCCGATGAAGGCGCCGCTGGTGACCTGGGCCGAGCACGACGGCGACCGCTTCGTCGCCGCGGTCGAGAACGGTGCCCTGTGCGCCACCCAGTTCCACCCGGAGAAGTCCGGGGACGCCGGCTCGGTGCTCCTGGCCAACTGGCTGCGCACCCTGCCCCGCTACGACCAGGAGGGCGCCGCATGATCCTCGCCTTCGCGATGCTGTTCGCCGGGGGCATGCTGCTCGGCGGCACCTGGTCGTTCTACCGCTCCAAGAAGCCCTGGTGGGCGACCCTCGGTCTCCTGCTGCTCGGGCTGATCTGCTTCGGCATCTCGATCTGGCGCATCCAGACCGGCTGAGCGCCCCGGCCGACGAGGCCTCCGGGCCTGCTGAACTCCCGGAGCATCAGGTCGCCGGGACCGGCAGAACACCCACCGTGCACCTCGTCGCCCGGCGACTGCCCCTCACTCCCACCCCTGCTGGGCCCCGGCCCGCACCACCGCTTCACCGCTTCCAGGAGGCACCCCATGACCGCTCCCGTGCTCGAGCTGCTCCCCGCCGTCGACGTGCAGGATGGCCAGGCCGTCCGACTCGTCCAGGGCGAGGCGGGCTCCGAGACCGCCTACGGCGCCCCGCTGGACGCCGCCCTCGCCTTCCAGGAGGGCGGCGCGAGCTGGCTGCACCTGGTGGACCTCGATGCCGCCTTCGGCCGGGGCAGCAACGCCGCGCTGCTCTCGGACGTGGTCGCCGCCGTCGACATGAACGTCGAGCTCTCCGGGGGGATCCGGGACGATGAATCGCTCGCCGCGGCCCTGGCCACCGGCTGCCGCCGCGTCAACCTCGGCACCGCAGCCCTCGAGAATCCGGAATGGACCGCGGACATCCTCGCCGAGCACGGCGACCGGATCGCCGTCGGCCTCGACGTGCGCGGCACCACCCTCGCCGCCCGCGGCTGGACCCGTGAGGGCGGGGACCTGTGGGAGACCCTCGAGCGTCTGGACGAGGCGGGCTGCCAGCGCTACGTCGTCACCGATGTCACCAAGGACGGCACCCTGCGCGGCCCGAATCTCGACCTGTTGCGCGACGTGTGCTCCCGGACCGACGCGAAGGTGGTCGCCTCCGGCGGGATCTCCTCCCTCGATGACCTCCGCGCCCTGCGCGAGCTGGTCGAGATCGGGGTCGAGGGCGCGATCGTGGGCAAGGCCCTGTACGCACAGGCGTTCACGATGGGCGAGGCGCTCGACGTCGCAGGGCGGCCGTGACCTCCGCGCCGGGCGGCCCGGCCGACGGTGCGGGTCCGACCAATGGCGGCGGTCCGGCCGATGCCGCTGAGCGGGCCGGCACCGCTGAGCAGGCCGGCGCCGCTGAGCCGTCGGCCGGGGAACGGGCGCAGCGGACGCTGCCCGCGCACTTCCGGGAGAAGTCCCCGCTGACGGACACCGCCGGGGTGACCTGGGAAGGGCGTGACTACAGCGTCAGCCCCTTCCCGGGGGATGACGGCTCCGCTCCCGCGCCGGTCGTCGCGGCGCTCGCCGCGCATCGGGCGGGGGAGGACCCTCACCGTCGGCAGCTGGTGGCGGCGCTGGGCACCGCGCGCGTGCTGGTGCCGATCATGGCGGTCGCGACCGAGACCGGCACCACAGCCCACGGTCTCACCGGTGACAACGGTGCGGACATGGCGATGGTCTCGCTCACCGCGCCCGATGGCAGCACCGTGCTGCCGCTGTTCACCTCGGTGGGTGCGCTCGCCGCCTGGCGCTCGGATGCGCGGCCGGTCCCGGTGGTCGGTGCGCAGGCGGCGCAGGCGGCCGTGCAGGAGGGCTGCACCGCCCTGCTGCTGGATGCCGCGACACCGGAGGCCGAGGGCGGGCCGGTGCTGCTGCCGCGCTCGGTGCTGTGGGCTCTGGCCCAGGGACGCGAGTGGATCCCCCCGCACGAGGACCCTGAGCTCGCCCGCGCCCTGCAGCAGGTCGCTGAAGAGGCCTCCGAGCAGGTCGTCGGGCTCGAGGCCGGGGCGGGGGAGCGGGCCGAGGTGGATCTCCACCTGCAGCTGCGCCCCGGGCTCACCGCGGGCGAGGTCCGGGCCGTGGTCGATGCGGTCACCGCACGACTGGGCACCGAGGAGATCGTCGCGGAGCGGATCAGCTCGCTGCGGATCGTGCTCGGCTCCTGACCCGCCCGCTGCGGCGAGAGGGCAGGTCAGGAGCCGCTCATCGTCAGGAGACGCGGCCGGTGTACTTCTCGCCCGGAGACTCCCCGGGGGCATCCGGGAAGGGCAGGGCCTCGGCGAAGGCGAGCTGGAGCGACCGCAGGCCGTCACGCAGCGACCGGGCGTGCTCGTTGCCGATCTCGGGCGCCGCCGCGGTGATCAGCCCGGCCAGCGCATTGATCAGCTTCCGGGCCTCGGCGAGGTCCTGGTACTGCCCGGTGGCCTCGTCCTCGGCGAGCCCCACCTTGACCGCCGCGGCGCTCATCAGGTGCACGCAGGCGGAGGTGATGATCTCCACCGAGGACACCTCGGAGATGTCCCGCAGCTCCTGGGCGCTGGTGTCCTCCCCGGGGTGGTCGGGGCGGTCGGGGTGATCGTGGTGGTCGTGCTGGTCCGCGTGCTGGTGGTCGGTCACTGGTGGGTCCTCCATGGTCGGCTGCGGTCCCCGGCGGGGACCGTCGTGATGCGGCGTGCGGTGTCGTGCGCGGTGCAGTGCAGTGTGTGGAGCGGTCCGGTGCCCGGCGCGGCGCCGGAACCCGGCTCACGTGCCGAGGGGCAGGGTGCCGGCCTCGTCGAGGGTGTTCAGCGTGATGTGGAGCCCTTCGGGCTCGGCACCGATCGGGACGTCGAAGACGGCATGGACGTTCGTGGTCGCGCCGGACTGGACGATGGTCGCGCCGCTGCTGTCGGCCTGGTGCAGCCCGGTGGCCTCGACATCCACCGGCTGCGTGCCGTCGGTGGTCTCCAGGGTCAGGTTCTCCAGCATGGACACGCCGACGTCGGACCGGTTGTCGACCTCGAAGGTGACGATGATGAACTCTCCCTCGGGCTCGACGGCGTTCTGCGAGACGCCCACCGAGCGGACCCCGACCTCGGTGCTCACCTCGGTGAAGGTCACCTCGGCGAGCTGGAGGTCTCCGGGCGCGCCGGCCCCCTCAGGGGCCTCGGACTCCTGCGCGCTCGGGGCAGGGTCGGAGGAGCCCGCGGAGGAGAAGGAGCGGATCGCGAGGATCCCACCGCCCACAACGACCACCAGCAGGAGCACGGCGGCCAGGGAGACCCCGGCGATCAGCAGTCCCGAACGGCGCTTCGGGGACCCTGCCTCCTCGAGCTTCGGAGCCGGCCGACGGTTCGGGCGTGCGGGGCGAGGGGGAGGCGTGGGGAACCCTTCCGGGACCGGGCGGAGCACCGCCCGGGGAGCGGTGGCGCCACGCAGCGCCGTGGTGCCTCGCACACCGGTCGCGGAGTGCAGGCCGGTGGCGGGCGACGCGTCGGGATCCGTGGGGTCGCCCGCGGTGGCGGGGTCCCCGGTGGCGGGGTCCTCGGTGGAGGGGCTCCCGGTGGCGGGGGAGAGACCGGTCGCGGGAGCGTGGGCATCCGCCGAGCCCGGGGGAGCGGGCTCCGCAGCGCCCGTGCCGGAATCGGCGGCGCGGGGCCCGTCGGCGCCCGCCGCCGCGAGCGGCGCCTCCCCGTACCCGTAGTCGTACGACGGTCCGGCCGCGTGCGGGGCGGGCGACCCCTCCGGGGATCGTCCCTCGGAGGGGGTCGCTCCTGCAGGGGAGATCGGCCCCTCGGACGGGGTCGGTGCGGATTCGCCGATCCGGTCGTCCCCGTCGGGTGCGTGACGGTCGGTCTCCACCAAAACTCCTCGCTGTGGTTGCAGCAGACGGGCGCGACGCACATCACCTGGACTGCGGGCGCACTCCTGCTAGGATAGACGACTGGAACAGGTCGACACCCTCGTCATACGTTCCTCAAGTGGAGTCCCTTCCCACCTCGTGGCGATCCGCCCGTGAGCCCCGGCTCGCGGCGAACAGCCGCTGGGTCAGTATCGCAGCCGTGCCTCATCGCGCGGCGAGCGGGCGTCACAGTCCGTTCGGCGCTCCGGCGCGTGCACCTTGGGGCCTCCGCATGACATGCGGGGGCCTTCGTCGTCATCCGACGCGAAACACAAGGTGAGGAGCCAACATCAGCGAACAGCGCATCAACGGTCAGATCAGGGTCCCCAAGGTCCTCCTGGTCGGGCCCGCCGGCGAGCAGGTCGGCGAGGTCCGTGTCGAGGACGCCCTGCGTCTCGCCCAGGAAGCAGATCTCGACCTGGTCGAGGTCGCGCCCGGCGCGAACCCGCCGGTCGCTCGTCTCATGGATTACGGCAAGTACAAGTACGAAGCCAACCTGAAGGCCCGTGAGGCGCGCAAGAACCAGGCGAACACGGTCCAGAAGGAAATCCGTATGGGCCTGAAGATCGACACCCACGACTACGACACCAAGCGTCGCAACGTCGAGAAGTTCCTCGACGGCGGCGACAAGGTGAAGGTCATCATCCGCTTCCGCGGGCGCGAGCAGTCCCGCCCCGAGCGCGGCGTGAAGCTGCTGCAGCGAATGGCCGAGGATGTCGCGGAGTACGGGTTCGTCGAGTCGCACCCGCGACAGGACGGCCGGAACATGGTGATGGTCTTCGGACCGCACAAGAAGAAGGCCCAGGCCATGGCCGAGGCCCGCAAGCGCAAGACCGATGCCGAGAAGGCCGCCGCCCGGAACGAGGGCGAGAAGCCCTCGACCGAGGCCGGGGCCGAGACCGCCACCGAGTCCTGAGAAACGTCACAAGGAGAACAGGCAGATGCCGAAGAACAAGACCCACTCGGGTACCAAGAAGCGGATCCGCGTCACCGGCTCGGGCAAGCTCATGCGCGAGAAGGCCAACGCCCGCCACCTGCTGGAGCACAAGTCCTCCTCCCGCAAGCGCCGCCTGGGCAACGACACCTCTGTCGCCAAGGCCGACGTCAAGCGCATGAAGAAGCTGCTGGGCCGCTGATCGCCCACGCGGGAGCCGAGCTCCCGCGACCCTGAACTTACGATCGAAGGAGTATCACGTGGCACGCGTGAAGCGGGCGGTCAACGCCCAGAAGAAGCGTCGGGAAATCCTCGAGCAGGCCAGCGGCTACCGCGGCCAGCGCTCGCGCCTGTACCGCAAGGCGAAGGAGCAGGTGCTGCACTCGCAGACCTACAACTTCCGCGACCGCAAGAAGCGCAAGGGCAACTTCCGCCAGCTGTGGATCCAGCGCATCAACGCTGCTTCCCGCGCGAACGGCCTGACCTACAACCGTCTCATCCAGGGCCTCGGGCTCGCGGGTGTCGAGGTCGACCGCCGCATGCTCGCCGAGCTCGCCGTCAACGACGCGCCGGCTTTCGCCGCCCTGGTCGAGGTCGCCAAGAACGCCCTCCCCGAGGACGTCAACGCCCCGGCAGCCTGACATCGCGGACTCTTCTGCGATGAACGAGCGCCCGGACAGGTCGCCGCTCACCTCGCCCCGCTCCGAGCGGGTGCGGAAGGTGGCGGCACTGGCCGGGCGCTCTGCGCGTCGCAAGCAGGGCCGATTCCGCATCGAGGGGCCCCAGTCGGTCCGCTCGCTGCTCGCGCACCGGCCGGAGCTGGCGCGCGAGGTCTTCATGACCGAGCGCGCCGCCGCCGACCATCCTGAGCTGGTGGAGCTCGCCGACGCAGCCGGCCTCCCCGTCCGCAGGGTCGACGAGCCGATCCTCCGCGCCCTGGTGCGCGAGGGCGAGGGGGCCTCGGAACCCGCCGCCGGCACCCTGGTCTCCCCGCAGGGGGTGGTCGCCGTCGGCGCCCTGCCCGCCGAGGACCCTGTCACCGCTCGCGCCGCGCTCGAGGCGCTCCCGGCCGACGGCGCGCTCACCGTCGTGGTCCTCCACGAGGTCCGCGATCCCGGCAACGTCGGCACCCTGATCCGCACCGCCGATGCGTCCGGCGCGGACCTGGTGCTGCTCACCCGCACCAGCGCCGACCCCTTCTCGCCGAAGGCGGTCCGTGCCGCCGTCGGCAGCCTGTTCCACCTCCCCGTGGTCACCGGCGCCGAGATCGACGACGTGCTCGCCGCGCTGGCAGGCACCTCGATCGTCGCGGCCGCCACCAGCGGGTACGCGAGCTCCGAGCTGTTCACCGTCGATCTGCCCGCACGCATCGCCTGGATCCTCGGCAATGAGGCGCGAGGGCTGGACGAGGCGACCCTCGGAGCCGCTCCGCTCACGGTGCGGATCCCGCTGGCGGGGCACGCCGAATCGCTCAACGTCCACACCGCCGCGACCGTCTGCCTCTTCGAGACGCTCCGGCGACGGCAGGCAGGGGCATGAGCGTCGACCTCCGCCGCGCGAGCACCCTCAGCATCCCCCTCCTCCTGCTGCTCACCGTGGCAGCCGCCCTGGTGGGCATGGCCGCCACCGGTGCCCTCACCCCGGCGGAGCTGGTCCCGGCCTCCCCGCTGGTGACATGGGGGCTGCCCGTCGTCCGAGCCGTCCACCACCTGGGCCTGCTGCTCGCCATCGGCGCCGGCGGCACGGCCGTGCTGCTGCTGCCCGGTCCCGGTCGCCGCGAGGTGACCACCCTGGACCCGCTGCGCCGCAGGACCGTGCGCCTCGGCGCGGCGGGAGCGCTGCTGTGGGCGGTGGCCTCCCTCGCCCTGATCCCGCTCGTCGGCCTGGAGGCCGCCGGTGCCGGCACCGACCTGAACGTCTGGGAGGTGGCGATCGGCGGAGAGCTGGGCCGGATCCAGCTCGGCATCGCCGTCTTCGCCGCGCTGTCCGCCCTCGCCTACCTGCTCGCGCGGTCCACGGTGCTGGCGTGCTGGGGCCTGGCCTTCGCCGGGATCGGCGCGGCGACCCTGGGGCTCGCCGGGCATGCCGGCTCCAGCCTCGACCACGTCAACGCCGTCAACGCCATGTCCGTGCACCTGGTGGCCGTCTCCGTCTGGGCCGGCGGCCTGCTGGTGCTCTTCCTGCTCAGCGCACGGATGGACGAGTCGCAGATGGCGACCGCGATCCAGCGGTTCTCGCCCTGGGCGCTGGCGGCGGTGACCGCCCTCGCGATGAGCGGGCTGATCAGCGCTGGGATCCGGATGTCGAGCGTCGCGGAGCTGTTCACGACCGGCTACGGCCGCGTGGTGCTCGCCAAGGCGCTGGGGCTGCTCGCCCTCGCGGTGCTGGGGGCGCTGCAGCGGGGCCGGCTGGGGGAGCGGCTCCGGTTCCGCCACCTCGCCGCGACCGAGGGCCTGGTGATGGCGGCGGTGATCGGTGCCTCGATCGCGCTGGGCCGCTCCGCCCCGCCTGTCCCGCAGGACATCCCCGCCGTGGGGGACCTGACGGTGCTGTCGCTGGTGGGCTACCTCCCCCCGGAGCAGGAGTTCTCGCCCGGGGCTCTGTTCACGGTGTTCCAGCCCGACTGGATCGCGCTCGCCCTGGCCGTGACCATGGCCGGGCTCTACCTCACCGGGGTGGTGCGGCTGACGCGCCGCGGGGACGCCTGGCCGTGGATCCGGACGGCCTGCTTCCTCGCCGGCTGCCTGGCTTTCGCCTGGGTGATGAACGGCGGCGCCGCCGCCTGGGGCAGGTTCCGCTTCGATGCGCACATGGTCCAGCACATGGCGATGATGATGATCGTGCCGCCGCTGTGGGTGCTCGGCGCCCCGGTCACGCTGCTGACGCGTGCGGTGGCGCCCCGCACCGACGGCTCCCGCGGCGTACGGGAATGGGTGCTGGCCGCTCTGCACTCCGGCTACTCCCGGCTGCTCTCCTCCCCGCCGCTGGCCGGGCTGATCTTCGTCGGCTCCCTGGTCATCTTCTACTTCTCGCCCCTGTTCGAGCTGGCCATGCGCCACCACCTCGGGCATGTGCTGATGACCGTCCACTTCCTCGCCTCCGGTTACCTCTTCGCGTGGGTGCTGATCGGCATCGACCCCTCGCAGAAGCCGATCAACCCGGTGCTGAAGCTGATCACCCTGCTGGTCACCCTCGCCTTCCACGCCTTCTTCGGGGTGGCCATGGTCTCGGCGACCTGGCTGGTCGCGGAGGGCTGGTACGCGCAGCTGGGGATGTACACGGCGGACCAGCTGGAGCTGGTCCAGATCCGGGGCGGCACGATCATGTGGGCGATCTCCGAGGTTCCCACCGTCGGCTACGCGATCATCGTCGCCGTGCTGTGGATGAAGTCCGAGGATCGCCGGGCGCGGCAGTTCGACCGCAAGGCCGCCCGCGACGGCGGGGCCGAGCTCGCGGCGTACAACGCGTATCTCGCGACGCTGCGGGGTGAGGGCGGTGCCGACGGGGCCGAGCGCGGTCCCGATGTGGCCGAGAGCAGTGCCGACGGGGTCGAGCGCGACGGCGCCGAGCGGGACGCCGAGGGGCCCCAGGACGGCGTGGAGCCGCCGGCGACCGACAGCGACGTGGCGCGGCGGAGCCCGTGAGATCAGCACGGGCTCACGCCTAGCTCTGTTCGGCGAAGATGGCGGCGAATCGGCCCTGTCGGGCGAGGAGCTGGCCGTAGTCGCCCTGTTCGACGACTCTGCCGTCGTCGAAGACGTAGATGCGGTCCATCTCCTTCAGCGTCCATGCGCGGTGGGAGACGACCACGGTGATCCGACCCTGCTTCGTGCGCTGCAGCTCGTGGAAGATCTCCTGCTCGGCCTCCGCGTCGATCGCGGACGTCGGCTCGTCGAGGACCCAGATCGGGCAGTCGCGCAGGTAGATGCGGGCCAGTGCGAGCCGCTGCCATTGCCCGCCGGAGATCCCGACGCCTCCCCATTGCTCGCCGAGCTGCTGGTCCAGCCCATCGGGCATCGCCTCCACCATGCCGGCGGCGTGGGCCGATCTCAGCGCGGTCCACACGTCGTCGTCGGAGACATCGCTCCGCGGCGAGCCGAGCTGCACGGCATCGCGCACGGTCAGCTCGAACCGTCCGAACTCCTGGGTGAGGAGTCCGAAGTGCGCGAGCCACGCGGACTCGCCCAGCTCCGCGCGGGTCCTCCCGTCGATCGCGACCGTGCCTGCGTGGGCGTCGACGAGGCCCAGGATCGCGTTGACCGTCGTGGTCTTCCCGGCTCCGTTGATGCCCACCAGGGCGATGACCTCCCCGCGCGAGACCTCGATGTCCACGTCGGAGATCGCGTCGTGGTGGCGGCCGTCGTAGCGATGGGTCAGTCCCGTCGTCCGCAGGGACAGCACGTCGCTCGGGCTCGGGTGCACCCGAGTGCTCCGCCCGGCCGAGAGGAAGTCGCGGAGTCCCGATGTGAGGGGGAGCTGCTCGATCGCGAGGCCGGCGTTCAGGCCAGCGCCCGCGGACGCCGCCATCGCGGCCATGACGCCGTAGATCCCGGCGACGGCCGGCGACTCGAGCTCGGCTCCGAGGACGACGGCGATGATCGCGCCCCCGAGCAGGAGCGTCGTCACGAGGCCGCTCAGCGACGAGCCGACGGTCTGGGGCCGCAGCGCCCTGGCCATGATGATGTCGATCGTGCGCCAGCGGGAGGCGACCATCTCCGCGACTCGTTCCGAGGTCCCGAGGCTCGCGAGCTCGGTGGCGGAACGCTGCCGGATGATGAGCTCGCGCAGGTAGCGTTCCCGGTCGTAGTGCGGGCTGACGAGGTCCCACTGGGTCTCCCAGACGCGGGAGAGATACCGCGAGTACACCAGCGGCGGGATCAGGGCGAGCAGCGTGAGCGCTCCGGCGATCGCGCTGAACGTGAACACGGTGGCGATCACCCCGATGGAGGACAGGAGCGCCATGACCGCCGTCGAGTACTGCGAGAAGGACCAGGAGATCCCCTCCCCGATCGCCCGAGAGTGGCGCTCGACCCGAGAGGCGATGGCCGAGTTGACGAGCTCGGCCGGCGCGATGCGCGCCGCCTCCCGCACCAGCGAGGCGTTGAGGCTCGCCTGGAGGCGCTGCGCCGCACGCTGCTGGAAGTCCCCGCAGATCGTGGTCAGCGGTGGGGTGAGCCCGACGATCAGGACCATCGCGAGGAGCAGCCCGGCGATGTCGCGGATCTGATCCGCACGGCCGAGAGCGTCGATCAGCGCCGCGATGACCAGCACCTGGAGGGCCGGGACCGCGGCCAGCGCCAGCGAGACGACCGTGGTCCAGGAGACCATGATCGGTGCCGCCGAGAACGCGCGGCGGCACAGCCACGAGATCGTGGTCAGTGATCGCATCGTCGCTCCCGCGCCTCGGTCATCGGCTGCACCCCCGTCACTATGCCAAGGACGACGCCCTTCCCGGGGCGAAAGCGCCAGGTCCGTTCGGGGCGGACCCCGAAGACGCCCTCCGAGCTTAGGAGCTCATGCGGTGGGGAGCTGCGCGACCATCATCACCGTGCGGCAGCGCTGTGGTGCAGCGACAGCACCGCGTTCACTCCTCGTCAGTGCTCGCTGAGTGCTGGTGGGCCAGGAGGTGGGCCTGGCGGAGCGCTTCGACCTGGGCCGGATTGTAGAGCTCCGTGACCGCTCGGTGGAGATCTCGGAGCGAGTCTGCGGTGCGGGCTCTGAGCGGAGGGGTCTTCACGGCGGGGTGCTCTGCGTAGATCGCCTCGAGCATGGGCGCCAGGTGCGCGGCGACGCCGCGGATCTCGTCGGGACCCGCCCCGGCAGGGAGCTCGTCGAAGTCCCTGTCCGCGTCCTGGTGGGCGGCGACGATCTCCTTCATGTCCTGCACGCCTCGAGCGTGGAAGAGCTGGGAGCTGATCATGATCATCGACCGGTCGGCGGGGGTGAGGTGGTCTGCGACCTCCGCGAAGCCCGCGGGTGTGTCCGGCGTGGCGCGGTGCCGGGTGAGTGCGGCGATCTCAGCGCGCAGCTGCTGCTGGTGGGAGATCGATTCGGCGAGTTGGGCGTCAAGCAGCTGCAACGTCTGGGCGAATGCCTCGTCGGAGTGCTCCAGCTCGGCGATCTGGGCGAGCCCCATCCCCAGATCGCGCAGCCGTGCGATCTGCAGGATGCGCACGAGATGGGCTGTGCCGTACTGCTTGTAGCCGTTCCCGGCGCGTTCCGGCTCGTCGAGCAGCCCGATCCGGTGGTAGTGGCGGATCGTCTTGACGGTGGTCCCCCCGAGCTGGGCGAGGCGCCGGGTGCTCCAGGCCATCAGTGCTCAGGGACATCGGTCGAGGGGCGGCTGAGCATGGCACCCATCTTCGATCGTCGGACTCGGGAAGGGAAGCCGCACAGGCGGAGACGTGACCCTCAGCGGCGTTGACCGTGCCCCCGGGGCAGGGTTTCGACTAGCAGCCGTACACGGCCACTGCTGGAAGGAACTCTGATGCCCGCCGATGACCGTTCCGTCGACGTCTCCCGCCCGTTCGGTGCTCACCTCACCGTGCGCTGGTGGGCGCCGATGCTGCTGACCCTCCTCGTGGTCGCCGCGACATACATCCTGCAACTCCTGTTTCTCGCAGCAGCCGCGATCGTCGAGGTCGGACTCTGGGGAGCAGATCCCAGCGACCCCACCCTCACCCCTCTCTCCTATCTCGCCACCAACCTCGCGATCATCCTCATCGCACCGCTCTCGCTGCTCGCCCTCCGGGTGACCAGCAGGGTCCCGTGGCGCAGCGCCGTGACGCTGGGCCGGAGATTCTCCTGGCGACGCCTCGCCAGCTACACAGCGCTGTTCGCCGGGCTGATGGTGGCCCTGAACCTGCTCATCCACCTGGTCGAGCCCTCACCGGGCTCCGCCTTCGCCATCACCGGGACGACGGTCGCGCTCCTGGTCATCGTGCTTCTGACGACACCTCTCCAGGCTGCCGCCGAGGAGATCGCCTTCCGCGGCGTGCTCACCGCGTCCTACGCCTCGTGGATCCGCGCGGCGCGACCCGCGCTCGTGGTCGGGATCGGCCTGTCCACCGTTCTCTTCGCCCTGCTGCACACGAGCTTCGACCCATGGATGATCCTGAACTACCTCGGCCTCGGCGCGAGCACAGCACTCATCGCCCTGCTCGGTCGCGGGCTCGAGGCCTCCATCGCCTACCACGCCATGAACAACGTGTTCGCCATGGTGATCGGATCGCTCTTCGCCGACGGCGGTGGCATCAGCCAGGACCGGTCCGCGGGCGCCGCCGGACCGTACATGCTGCTGTCCCTCCTCGCCCAGGCGGTCGCCGTCCTCCTGGTGTGGAGGATCGAGAAGCGGCGAGCAGCGGCACCGACGGGAGACTGAGACGACCGGAGTCTCCCGACGGTGAGACCGGGAACGCCGGCGAGGCCGCACCGACACCGCCAGGACGAACACCTCTTCCCCGCCGGTCGCACGCCCCGAGCCGGCGCCGCCGTCGTGCGGAGCGCCCGTCACGCAGGACGGCGGCGATCATCGAGGGATGATCGCCGCCGTTCGCGGTCCCGTGGCTCAGCGGCCGCCGGGGTCGAGTCTCACAGCCAGTCTCCCTGCGCCGCCCGCTTCTCGGTGCCGATGGTCGTGTCCGGGCCGTGACCGGTGTGCACCACCGTGTCCTCGGGCAGCGCGAACAGGCGCTCGCGCACGGACTCCTCGATCGTCTCCCGGGAAGAGAAGGAGCGGCCGGTCGCGCCGGGCCCGCCCTGGAACAGCGTGTCGCCGGTGAACACGGCGCCCAGCTCCTCGGAGTAGTAGCAGGTCGAGCCGGGGGAGTGGCCCGGGGTGTGCAGGGCCTCAAGGCTCACGCCCGCGATCGTGAACATGTCGCCGTCCTCGACCGCGTCGTCCCAGGGCAGGTCGCCGTGGGTGAGCTGCCAGACCTCGGCATCGGCGGGGTTCAGCAGGATCGGCGCCTCGAGCGCCTCGGACAGCTCCGGGGCGAAGCGCACGTGGTCGTCGTGCGCGTGGGTGAGCAGGATCCCCACGCACTCCCGGTCGCCCACGAGCTCCTCGACGGTCGCCACGTCGTGCGGGGCGTCGAAGACGACGCACTGCTCGTCATCGCCGAGCACCCACACGTTGTTGTCCACCTCATGGGTCTCGCCGTCCAGGCTGAAGGTGCCGGAGGTCACGGCATGGTTCAGGCGCGCGGTCATCGGGCCACCTCCACCACGGTGCGCAGCGAGCTCCCGTCATGCAGCGCGTCCAGCGCCGCGTCCGTGCCGGCGAGGTCCGTGCGGCCCGTGACGAAGCGGTCCAGCGGCAGCCGGCCCTGCAGGAACAGGTCGATGAGGTAGGGGAAGTCCCGCTCGGGCAGGCAGTCGCCGTACCAGGAGGACTTCAGCGCCCCTCCGCGGCCGAACACGTCCAGCAGCGGCAGGGTGAGCTCCACGCCCGGGCGGGGGACGCCCACGAGCACCACGCGCCCGGCGAGATCACGCGCGTAGAAGGCGGTCTCGTAGGTCTGCGGGATGCCCACGGCGTCCACGACCACGTCGGCGCCGAAGCCGCCGGTGAGCTCCTGGACCTTCTCGGCCACCTGCTGGGGGGAGAGGTCCTTGGTGAGCACGGTGTGGGTCGCGCCGAGCTCCTCGGCGGCCGTGAGCTTCTTCTCGTCCACGTCCAGGCCGATGATGGTGGTGGCGCCGGCGAGCTTCGCGCCGGCGATCGCCGCGCAGCCCATGCCGCCCAGACCGATCACGGCGAGCGACTCCCCGCGCTGCACCTGGCCGGTGTTGATCGCCGCGCCGATGCCGGCCATCACTCCGCAGCCCAGCAGTCCGGCGACCTCGGCGGGCGCGTCCTCGGAGACCCTCGTGCACTGGCCCTCGTGGACCAGGGTCTTCTCGGCGAAGGAGCCGATGCCGAGCGCCGCCGTCAGCTCGGTGCCGTCGGTGAGGGTCATGGGCGTGGAGGCGTTGTGGGTGTCGAAGCAGTACTGCTGCACGCCCTTCTTGCAGGCCCGGCACTGCCCGCACACGGCGCGCCAATTCAGCACCACGTAGTCGCCCACCTCCACATGGGTGACGTTCTCGCCGATCACCGAGACGCGGCCTGCGGACTCGTGCCCCAGCAGGAAGGGGAACTCGTCGTTGATGCCGCCGTCGCGGTAGGCGAGGTCGGTGTGGCACACACCGGTCGCCTCGATGTCGACGACCACGTCGTGCGGGCCGGGGTCGGGGATGACGATGTCGAGCAGCTCCGCGGGCTGCTTCTCACTGCGGGCGACGACGCCCTTCACGGTCCAGGACATGCTGGCCTCCTTCGAGGTCGGGGTTCGTCGCCAGCCTAACCGTGAGCAGGCGATCCGGCCCCGCTCGCGGGGGCGCGTCTCGGCGCCCGGACGGCCCGCGCACCCAGCACCCCTCGCGCCTCCTAGAATGGCCTGCGGTGCCCGCGCCGCAGTTCCGCACCGCGGTGCCCGCACCCTCCCGCCCCCGGACGAAAGCGAACCCCGTGTCCGAGTCATCCTCGACTCCCGCCGCCCCGGTCATCGACGAGGCGACCATCGGCGACGCCGTCGATGCCGCCCTCGCCGCGATCGCCGGCGCCGCCACCACCGCCGAGCTCAAGCAGGTCCGCATCGACCACGTGGGCGATGCCAGCGTGCTCTCGAGCGCGAACCGGGCGATCAAGGACCTGCCCAAGGATCAGAAGGCCGCCGCCGGCAAGCTGGTGGGCCAGGGCAAGGGTCGGGTGCAGAAGCAGCTGGCCGCCCGCGAGCAGGAGCTCGCCGCCGCGGAGGAGGAGGCCGCGCTCGCCGCGGAGACCGTCGACGTCACCCTCCCCACGGACCGCCGCCCGCGCGGCGCCTCGCACCCTCTGACCACCTTGACCGACAGGATCAACGACTTCTTCGTCGGCATCGGCTGGGAGATCGCCGAGGGCCCGGAGATCGAGTCCTCCTGGCTGAACTTCGACGCCCTGAACGCTGATCCCGAGCACCCCTCCCGCTCGCTGCAGGACACCCTGTACATCGCGCCCGAGGGCTCCGGGATGCTGCTGCGCACCCAGACCTCGCCGGTGCAGATCCGCGCGATGCTCGAGCGCGGCGCACCGCTGTATGTCGCGTGCCCCGGCACCGTCTACCGGGCCGACGAGATCGACGCGACCCACTCGCCGATGTTCCACCAGGTCGAGGGCCTCGCGATCGACAAGGGCCTGACGATGGCGAACCTCGTGGGCACCCTCGACGCCTTCGCCGCGCACCTCTTCGGCGGTGCACCGATCACCCGCCTGCGCCCCAACCACTTCCCCTTCACCGAGCCCAGCGCCGAGATGGACTTCCGCTGCTTCCGCTGCGAGGCGCGTCTGGGCCTGGACCATGACGCGGACCCGACCTGTCGGGTCTGCGGCGGCACCGGCTGGATCGAGATGGGCGGCTGCGGCATGGTCCACCCGAACGTGCTGCGTGCGGCCGGGGTGGACCCCGAGGAGTACCAGGGCTTCGCCTTCGGCCTCGGGATCGAGCGTCTGCTCATGCTGCGCAACAGCGTGGCGGACATGCGCGACATGGTGGAGGGCGACGTGCGCTTCTCCCAGCACTACGGTACGGAGATCTGAGATGCCCCGCATTCCCCTGACCTGGCTCGCCGAGCACACCGCGCTGCCCGCCGACGCCTCCGCCCTGCAGGTCGCCACCGACCTCTCCCGCGTGGGGCTCGAGGAAGAAGCGATCTTCGGAGCCCAGGTGACCGGCCCGCTGGTCGTCGGCCGCGTGCTCGAGCTCGTCAAGGAGCCGCAGAAGAACGGCAAGACCATCAACTGGGTGCGGGTGGACGTCGGCCCCGAGCACAACGAGGAGCTCGACAACCCCAAGGACCCCCAGCCGGGCGAGGAGCGCCCCAGCCGCGGCATCATCTGCGGCGCGCACAACTTCGAAGGCGGCGACCTGGTGGTCGTCTCCCTGCCCGGCACCGTGCTGCCCGGCGACTTCGCGATCGCGGCCCGGAAGACCTACGGCCACACCTCCGACGGCATGATCTGCTCCGGCGACGAGTTGGGCCTGGGGGAGGACCCGGCCGGTGAGGACGGCATCATCGTGCTGGGCCGCGGCCACGCCGAGGGCCTCACCGCCGAGCCCGGCGATGACGCGATCGCCCTGCTGGGCCTCGCCGACGAGGTCGTCGAGATCAACGTGACCCCGGACCGCGGCTACTGCTTCTCGATGCGGGGCGTGGCCCGCGAGTACTCCCACGCGACCGGCGCCGCCTACACCGACCCCGTCTCCACGGTCGAGATCCCGCAGGCCGACGGTGCGGGCGTGGCCGTGCAGCTGCGCGACCAGGCACCGCTGAACGGTGCCCCGGGCTGCTCCCGCTTCGTGGCCCTCGAGGTGCGCGGCGTGGACCCCGCGGCGCAGACCCCGCGCTGGATGGCCCGCCGGCTGACCCTGGCCGGGATGCGACCGATCTCGCTGATCGTGGACGTCACCAACTACGTGATGCTCGACCTCGGCCAGCCGCTGCATGCCTATGACGCGGACGAGGTGGTCGCTCCGATCGTCGTGCGCCGCGCCCTCCCGGGCGAGAAGCTCACCACGCTGGACGACGTGACCCGCACGCTGGATCCCGAGGACCTGCTGATCACCGACAGCGAGGGGGGCGAGGGCGAGCGCCTGCTCGGCATCGCCGGGGTGATGGGCGGCGAATCCACCGAGGTCTCCGCGGCGACCACGAACATCGTGCTCGAGGCGGCGACCTTCCACTCGACCTCGATCGCCCGCTCCGCGCGCCGTCACCGCCTGCCCTCCGAGGCGTCCAAGCGCTTCGAACGCGGCGTGGACCCGCAGCTCCCTCTGACCGCGGCCCACCGCGCCGCCCAGCTGATCGTCGAGCACGGCGGCGGCGAGATCGCCGCGTCGGTCACCGACGAGGGCGCCGCCCCGGCGCCGGCCGCTCCGATCGCCCTGGGCATCGGGGATGCCGCGCGCGTCGTCGGCATCGCGTACACGCCCGAGCAGGTGCGCAGCAGCCTCGAGATGATCGGCTGCACCGTCGAGGACGCCGATCCGGGCACCCTCGCGGTCACCCCGCCCTCCTGGCGTCCGGACCTCGCCATCCGCGAGGATCTCATCGAGGAGATCGCCCGTCTCGTCGGCTACGAGACGATCCCCTCGCTCCTGCCCACCGCCCCCGGCGGTCGCGGGCTCACCCGGGCCCAGCGCGCCCGTCGCTCCGCGCACCGGGCGCTCGTCGAAGCAGGTCTGGTCGAGGTCTCCTCCTACCCCTTCGTGGGCGAGGGCATCTTCGATGCCCTGCGCTACGAGGCCGGCGACCCCCGCCGCAGCGCGGTGCGCCTGCTGAACCCGCTGGCGGATGACGAACCGCTGCTGCGCAGCTCCCTGCTGCAGACCCTGCTGCCCGTCGCCCGTCGCAACCTCGGACGCGGCGAGGAGTCGGTCGCGATCTTCCAGGTCGCCACCACCTCCCTCTCCCGCGCCGAGGGCGCCGTCGCGCCCGTGCCCGCTCCTGCGCAGCGCCCCGGCGAGGCCGAGCTCGAGGCGATCCTCGACGCCCTGCCGCTGCAGGCCCGATCCCTCGCCGCCGTGGTCGGTGGAGCCTCCGGTCCCGCCTCCTGGCAGGGCGAGACCGCGCCCTGGGGCTGGGCCGACGCCTTCGACCTGGCCCGTCGAGCGGCCGCCGCCGTCGGCGCGGAGCTCGAGGTGCGCCAGATCGAGCACGCACCCTTCCACCCCGGCCGCGCCGGAGAGCTGCGCGTCCTCGCGGCCGACGGAGTGAGCACCGTGATCGGCCACGCCGGCGAGCTGCACCCCGCCGTGGTCAAGGAGTTCGGCCTGCCCGCACGCACCAGCGCGCTCGAGCTCGACCTCGAGGCGCTGATCGCCGCGGCCCCGGCCGTCGTCGTCGCGGAGCCGGTGCCGACCTACCCGGTGGCGAAGGAGGACTTCGCCTTCGTGGTCGACCAGGACGTCCCCGCCTCTGCGGTCGAGGCCGCGATCGTGGTGGGCATGGGCGACCTCGCCGAGCGCGTCCACCTCTTCGACGTCTACACCGGCGAGCAGATCGGCGAGGGACGGAAGTCGCTCGCCTTCGCGGTGCGGCTGCGCTCGGTCGAGGGGACCCTCACCGCGGAGCAGATCGGTCAGGCGCGCACGCGCTGCATCGCCGCGGTCGAGTCCGCTGTGGGAGGTGTGCTGCGCGCATGAGCACCCCGCCCGCACCGCAGCCCGACCGCACTCCGGCGCACCCCGCACCCGGGAGGCCGCCCCACGCTCCGGCGGCGGAGGGCGCCGGTCATGGCGCGCCGCCGGTGCCGGAGCGCACGGGGACCATCGCCTGGGCGCTCGGCTTCCTGGCGTATCTCCCGATCCCGTTCCTTGGCCTGATCGTCGCCGGGGTCACCCAGCTCATCGTCGGGCTGCGCCAGCGACAGCACGGCGGTCTCGCCGCGGTCAACGGCGTGCGCGCCGCGAACTGGGGACTGACCCAGCTGTGCTGGCCCGTGCTGATGGTGCTGACCATCGTGCTCGGGCTGCTCACCGGCACCCCGGCGCCCAGCGGCGGTGTCTTCTTCTCGCCGGCGATGGAGGTGCTCGCCGTCACCATGATCGGGCTGTTCTTCCTGGTCTCGGTGATGGAGGCCGTCTACGCGATCGTCGGCACGGTGATGGCGTCCAAGGGCCGACGGGTGAAGCTGCCCGTCATCCCGTTCCTGCGCACCCCGCGCGACTGATCGCCATGCCGCCGTCCAGCGGCCTGAGAAGTGCGAGGTACCAGGGCCTCAGCCTCGATGTGGGACGCAGGGCCTTCAGCGTCGGGGGCGTGATCGATCTGCTCGACCGCATCTCCGGGCTCGGCTTCACGGCGCTGCACCTCCACCTCACCGAGACCCACCGGGTGGGGGTGGTGCTGCCGGGCTTCGAGGAGCTCGCCGCCGACGATGCCTGGGACCACGAGGAGGTCACGCGCATCGTCGACGCGGCCGACGCCGCCGGGATCGCCCTGATCCCGGAGATCGATCTCCCCTCCCACGCCGCAGCGCTGCTGGTGGGCAGGGAGCATCTGCGCCTGAGCGACCGCCACGGCACGGTGCACGAGGACCGTCTGGACATCGCCCGCCCCGAGTCGCTCGAGCTCGCCCTCGCCCTGCTCGAAGCGGTCACGGAGCTGTTCCCGGGGGAGGCGATCCACCTGGGCGGGGACGAGTACTTCGCCGCGCCCTGGGAGAGCGAGGACGAGCAGCATCCGGAGCGGTTCCCGAGCCTGGTCGAGCATGCCCGGCGCGAGCTCGGACCCACCGCGACGGCACTGGACTCCTACGCGCTGTTCGTCAACGCCCTCGCCGCCCGAGCGATCGAGCGGGGCCGGATCCCGATGCTCCGGATCGACCACGTCGTCCCCTCCGCCGAGTCGCCCCTGGTGCCGATCTCGTGACGCTCGGGGCGGCGACGACATCGAGTGGCTGATCATGCAGGAGGGTGTATATACTTCCGGGATGGCCTCCCTTCCCGGCGCAGCACTCGCCCACTCCGACGCCCCCCTCGACGCCACCGCGACCCCTGCGGGTGGTGCGGTGCGCCGTCCTCGCCTGGCCGTCGTCGGCGCCTCCGGGTACGCGGGGGGCGAGACCCTTCGGCTGCTCGCCGGGCATCCCGGCGTCGAGGTCGCGACCGTGACGGCCCACTCGAGCGCGGGCAAGCACCTCTCCGAGGTCGCACCGCACATCGACCTCGGCCATGATCCCGTGCTCGACGAGACGAGCGTGGACACGCTGCGCGGCCACGACGCCGTCGTGCTCGCTCTGCCGCACGGCCAGTCGGGCGAGATCGCCGCCGCGCTGCGGGCGGAGGACCCGGACGTGCTGGTGCTCGACCTCGGGGCCGATCACCGCCTCGAGAGCGCCGAGGACTGGAGCGAGTACTACGGCAGCGAGCATTCGGGCACCTGGACCTACGGCATGCCCGAGCTGCCCCTCGCGGACGGCGGCCGCCAGCGCGACCACCTGGTCGGCGCCCGGGAGATCGCGGTGCCCGGCTGCAATGCCACCGCCGTCACGCTCGCCCTCGCGCCGCTGCTGCGGGCCGGGCTCCTGGACGCCTCCCACCTGGGCGCAGTGCTCCCGGTCGGCTACTCGGGCGCGGGCCGCGCCGCCAAGCAGCACCTGATGTTCGCCGAGGCGCACGGCAGCGCCGTCCCGTACGCCGTGGGCGGCAGTCACCGGCACGTCCCGGAGGTGCTGCAGAACCTCCGGCGCGCCAGCGGCGGGACCGGCCACCGCCTCACCTTCACCCCGGTCCTGGTGCCGATGAGCCGCGGGATCCTCGCCGTGTGCACGGCGCCGGTCGCCACGGGCACCACCACCGCAGATCTGCTCGCCGCGCTGCATGCCGACTATGCGGACGAGCACTTCGTGACGGTCCTCCCCGAGGGCGTCTTCCCCTCCACCGGTGAGGTGGCCGGCGCGAACACCCTGCGGATCGGGGCGACGGTGGACCGTCGCAGCGGCCAGGCCACCGTGGTCTCGGCGCTGGACAACCTGGTCAAGGGCACCGCCGGTGCGGCGCTGCAGTCCCTGAACCTGGCCCTCGGCCTGCCGGAGGCCACAGGCCTGACCCGTACCGCGCTCGCCCCCTGAGCCGCTCCGGCCCCGCCCCCC
>NZ_DASVGJ010000023.1:0-3172 GCF_036379615.1 Brachybacterium sp. | reverse complement strand
CCCGGACCTCAGGTCCGGGGCCGTCGTCGCAGCTGCGGCTGCAGCCGTTCGTGCAGTGGTGCTTCAGGCCTTGCCGAGGATCCGGTTCAGCTTGGTGCCGCACTCGGGGCACACGGCCTTGGCCATGCGACGGCCGTTGGAGACGACGACGTTGCCCTCGGCCTCTCGCTTCTCACGGCACTTGACGCAGTAGAACTCCCCTGCATAGGTCTCGTCGGCCATATCCGCTCCTCGTGGTTCGTGGGTGATGTGCATTCCCGGTGGCGCGGCGGATGCCGCGAGGTCGGGACCGCACCACTGTAACGGGGCGGAACGCGCGGCACGAATCAGCGACGGAGGATGTGGCCCGATCGGGGCGGCCCGTCGCACGCTTCGGGTTCAGGGGGCTCCGTGAGGAGCCGAGGAAGTGCGTGCGACGAGCCGACATCGGAGGCCCCGAGAGCGGCCAGAGGCCTCGAAGGGCCGTGGAACCCCGGGGGCGCTCAGCACCACGCGCACCTTCCCCGTGTGCGTCCTGCTAGTTATCCCGGGATTCCACGTGGAGGGAAACCTAGCCCCTGCGGACACCACGGGTCAAAGATCGGTCGGGGATCGGCTGTGGACAACCCGCCCCATGCTGTGGACAGGGGGTCGATCAGCGTGTGCACGTTGTGGAGGAACGGAGAGATCTGCCGGTCACGGCGTTCTGACCGGCCTGTATGCGGTGAACAGCTGTGGATGAAGATTTTCTTCCCGCAGAGCGTGCCAGGCTGTGACCCATGAACGATCTGGTCCTGCACGAGCACGTCACCGGCCCTCGCGGAGAGCGGGTGCTGGTGCGCCGCAGCGCCCGCCGGCGCCGCACCGTCTCCATCTCCCGCCGGGAGGGTGATCTGCTGATCGCGATCCCGGCGACGTTCAGCGCGCGCCAGGAACGGCAGTGGGTGACGAAGATGGTCGACCAGCTGGTCAGCAAGGAGGCTCGGCGCGCTCCGGCCCGGCGCAGCGACGATGCGCTGCTGCGCATGGCGCGGGAGGTCAGCGAGGCCCATCTCGGCGGTCGGGCCCACCCCACCTCGGTGACCTGGTCCGCGCGCCAGAACCAGCGCTGGGGCTCCTGCACCCCGGCCGACGGCTCCATCCGGCTCTCGCATCAGCTGCAGGGCATGCCGGAGTACGTGGTGCGCTCGGTGATGATGCACGAGCTCGTCCACCTGCTGGTGCCCGGGCACGGGCCGGAGTTCAAGGCGCTGATGGCGAACTATCCGCAGGCGGAGAAGGCACAGGGCTTCCTCGACGGCGTCTCCTGGGCGAAGAGCCTCCCCGAGGGAGGGGGCGACGGGGACGAGGAGTTCGACGACGGCGCGGTCGACGACCGGGGGATCGATGACGGCGCGGTCGAGACGGGCTCGTGCGGCGCCGGCGACGGACCGTCCCGAGCTCAGCTCGCCCGGGGCGCGCGGTAGGGGGAGAGGGCCTCGAGCGTTCCGGCGAGATCGGGCACCGTCCCCTCGGGCAGCGACGAGCCCTCGTTCATGCGGCCCGTCCCGGAGCCCGGCCAGGGCACCCACCGCACCTCGGCGGATTCCTCGCTCACGGTGAGCGGCAGCTCCGCAGCGGGAGCTGTCGCGCGCAGCAGGAACTGCACGTCCCAGTGCTCCGCGCACGCTCCGAAGGCCGCGTCCAGGTGGTGCCGATGCAGCATGGCCGGACCGTCGCCGACGCGCTCCAGATCGGCGAGCCCGATCTCCTCGGCGACCTCCCGGCGTGCGGCCTGCTCGAAGCTCGTCTCGCCGGCCTCGAGGTGACCGCCGGGCTGCACCCAGAAGCGGCCCTTGCGATGCCAGACCAGCGCCACCTGCTCTCCGGGGGCGTCGATCACGATCGCGCTCGCGGTGAGGTGGCGCGGGCCGCCCT
The DNA here is from genome assembly GCF_036379615.1 of Brachybacterium sp. GTDB lineage: Bacteria > Actinomycetota > Actinomycetes > Actinomycetales > Dermabacteraceae > Brachybacterium. The sequence continues at coordinate 1,276 of NZ_DASVGJ010000023.1, read as the reverse complement.
CGCGCAGCAGCAGCTCCGGGGAACCGGTCAGCAGCGCCCGGAACTCCCGGGCGAGTGCGACACCGGAGACCGCAGCCTCGGCCCGCTCCAGCTCGGCGCGAGCCTCTGCGGGCGCCGAGATCGACTCCGCGCGCTCCGGCACCGATCGCACGGGATCAGCGCTCATCGTCCTCGTCATCTGGGCTGTCCGTCGAGTCCGAGAGGCCCGTCGAGTCCGAGCTGTCCGTCGAGTCCGAGCTGTCCGGGGTGCCCGGAGCGCGCAGGCCGCCCTGCTGATCCTCACGGGGCGCCTGCTCCTGGCCGTCCCCGGCCAGCAGCTTCTCCAGCTCGGCGTCGAAGTCCTCCGGCAGGGTGACGTCGGCCAGGCCCTCGACCTCGTCCTCGGACGCGGCCGGCTGCGGTGCCTGCGGGCGGCCGGAGAGCACCTCCGGGGTGGGCAGCAGATCCGGATGGTCCCACTTGGCCTCGCGACCGGCCTCCCCCTCGGTGGCCAGCACGCTCTCCCACCAGGACAGCGCCTCGCGCACCCGGCGGGGCCGGAGCTCGATGCCGACGGTCTTCGAGAGCATCTCCTCCGCGGGGCCACCGGAGGCACGGCGCCTGCGCAGCACCTCCCGCATCGCCTCGAGATCGGGGAGCTTTCCGTCCAGCGCCTTGGTGGTGACGTGGTCCACCCACGCCTCGATGAGCGCCAGCGTCGTGGCGAGCTCCTCGAGCGCCCGCTCCTGCGAGGCACGACGGGTGAAGACGAACATCTCCTCGGGACGGCGGGCCTGCATCGCCTCGGGGTCCGAGAGGTCCAGGTCACGGACCATCTCGTCGAGGGCGTCGAGATCCAGGGTGATGCCGCGGGAGTAGTCCTCGATCGCCGAGAACAGGGCTCGGCCGAGCCACGGGGCGCTGGCGAACAGCGCCGTGTGGGCGATCTCTCGCGCCGCGAGGAAGATGCGGGCCGCGCCCGGGTCCAGGGAGTGCGCGGAGATCAGGTCCTCGACGTTGGCGGCGACCAGTGCGGGCTCGCCGTCGCGCCCCAGCGGGAGTCCCAGATCGGTGGTGCCCGCGGCCTCACGGGCGAGGGAGCCGATGGCGTGTCCGAACTGGACTCCGAACATCGTTCCGCCGATGCGCTCCATCATCGCCGCCGGATCGCCGCCGGGCATCGGCATGCCCGCAGCGCCGAACTCGCCCATCTGCCCCAGCTGAGCGGCGATCGCCTCGCCGATCGCTCCGGCCATGTACTTCGCGACCGGCTCCACGATCGGCTTCCAGCGCGGCA
>NZ_DASVGJ010000022.1:0-3386 GCF_036379615.1 Brachybacterium sp. | reverse complement strand
CGCCCCACCACCGAGGCCGCCGTCGGCTCCGCCACCGTCGATGCGCTGCGCGCCCTGCACCCCGAGGTGTCCTTCCTGGGCTGCAACGGCCTGGACGCCGAGGGATTCACCACCCCGGACCCGGACGAGGCCGCGGTCAAGGCCGCCATGGTCGGCTCGGCGCGCCTGCGGGTCGTCCTGGCCGATTCGACGAAGATCGGCGCCCGTCACCTGGTGCGCTTCGCCGCCCTCGACGAGGTCGACGCTCTGGTCACCGATGCCGATCTCCCTGCCGAGCTCCACCGGCTCCTCATCGACGCCGGGATCGAGGTCCACCTCGCATGATCATCACGTTCACCGCCAACCCCTCCCTGGACCGCACGGTGGATCTCGGCGGGCCGCTGGTCCCGGGCGGCGTGCACCGGATCGGGACGGACCGCACCCAGCCCGGAGGCAAGGGCATCAACGTGGCCCTCGGCGTGCACCGCGCCGGACTTCCCGTGACGGCCGTGCTCCCCGCCGCCCCGGATGACCCGCTGCTCGAGCTGCTGCGCGCCGAGCAGCTGCCGCACCGCAGCAGCCCGATCCCCGGCGCGGTCCGCACGAACCTCACCGTGCTGTCCGCCCCGCAGCAGACCACGAAGCTCAACGAGCCCGGAACCACGCTCTCGAGCACCGAGGTGGACGCTCTGACGGACCTGCTGCTCGGCACGGTCTCCGCAGGCGATGCCGTGATGCTCTCGGGCTCCCTCGCCCCCGGCATGCCGATGGACCTGTACGTGCACCTGATCGGCGCTCTGCGAGACCTCGGTGCCCGCGTCGGCGTCGACACCTCGGAAGCACCGCTGACCGCGCTCGCCGCGGCGCTGCCGGCCGGCGCCCCGGACTTCCTCAAGCCCAACGCGGAGGAGCTGGGGCAGATCCTCGGGGTCGACGGCCGGCTCCTGGAGCAGCAGGCGAGCGACGGTGATCTCGACGGAGTGCGCGATGCCGCGCTGGACCTGCATCGTCGCGGCGTGGGCGCCGTGCTGGTGACGCTCGGCGCCGCCGGCGGGCTGCTCGCCACCGAGGGCTCCTCCTGGTACAGCCCCTCCCCTGTCGGAGAGGTGGTCTCCACCGTCGGCGCCGGGGACTCCGCGACCGCCGGCTACCTCATCGCCCGGGAGCACGGCGAGGGCCCGGCCGGCCGGCTCGCCCGCGCCCTGGCCTACGGCACCACCGCCGTGGGCCTGCCCGGCACCACCATCCCCCGCCCCGACCAGGTCCGCGTCGGAGCGGACCGCGTCCGCCGCCTCTGACCCCTCGCCGGCCGCCGCCGCGGCCGAGCACGTTCGAAGGAGAACCCATGTCCGCTCCCCTGATGACTCCCGAGCTGGTGCGCCTCGAGGTGGATCCGCCCGGCGACAAGCACGCCGTGATCGGCCTGATGGCGGATCTCATCGCCGACAGCGGCAGAGCTGAGCGCGACGGCCTCGAGGCCGGGCTGCTGAAGCGCGAGGAATCCTTCGCGACCGGCATGCCCGGCGGCTTCGCGATCCCCCACTGCCGTACGGAGGCGGTCCACGAGGCGGCTCTCGGCGTCCTCCGCCTGGCCGAGCCCGTGGACTTCGGATCGGCCGACGGGCCGGCCGATCTCATCATCGGCATCGCGGCACCGGCCGGCACCGATGACCAGCACCTGCAGCTGCTCGCCCAGCTCTCCCGTGCGCTGATCCGCCCCGAGTTCCTCGCCGATCTGCGTGCGGCGACGGAGCCGAAGCAGGTCTCCGACCTGGTGATGGGCGTGCTCGAGCCCGCGGAGGCTCCGGCTCCGGCCGCGCAGGACTCCACGGACAGCGCCGCAGCAGGTGACGCGTCGGATGACGCTCCCGTCCTGCTGGCGATCACCTCCTGCCCCACCGGCATCGCCCATACCTACATGGCCGCCGAGTCGCTCGAGAACGCCGCGAAGGAGAAGGGTATCGAGCTGCATGTGGAGACGCAGGGCTCCGGCGGCATCACCCCGTTCACCCCGGAGCAGATCGCCGCGGCGAGCGCCCTGATCATCGCAGCGGACGTCAACATCTCGGGCCGTGACCGCTTCGCCGGGATGCCCGTGGTCGAGCATCCCGTCAAGCGCGCGATCTCGCACGGCCCGCAGCTGCTCGACGAGGCGGTGGCCGCCGTCTCCGATCCCTCGGCCCGGCGCGTCCCCACGGGCGCGACCTCCTCCGAGGAGGCGAGCTCGGCCGGTCAGCAGTCCTGGCCACGCCGCATCCAGGGCGCTGTGATGACCGGCGTCTCCTACATGATCCCCTTCGTCGCCGCAGGCGGGCTGCTGATGGCGCTGGGCTTCCTCATCGCCGGATTCGACGTCGCCTTCGTCGCCCAGGACGTCGCCACCAGCTTCTCCCTCACCTCTCTCCCCGGAGCTCAGGAGTACGAGGGCGCGACCGGGATGATGCAGACCGAACGGGCGGGCATGGCCCTGTACCTGGGTGCGGTGCTGTTCACCCTCGGCTCTCTCGGGATGGGCTTCCTGGTCGCAGCATTGTCCGGCTACATCGCCTTCGGTCTGGCGGGTCGTCCCGGCATCGCCCCCGGCTTCATCGGCGGAGCGGTCTCCCTGGCGGTGGGCGCCGGCTTCCTCGGCGGCCTGATCACCGGCCTGCTCGCCGGGCTGGTCGCCCTGTGGTTCACCACGCTGACGCCCCCGCGGTGGCTCGCGGGCCTGATGCCGGTGGTGATCATCCCGCTGCTCACCACGTTCGTCGTGGGCGGCCTCATGCTGCTCTTCCTGGGCCGCCCGCTCGCATCGTTGATGACGGCGCTGCAGGATGGCCTGACCAGCATGTCCGGCTCCTCGGCGATCCTGCTCGGCGTGATCATCGGGCTGATGATGTGCTTCGACCTGGGCGGTCCCGTCAACAAGGCCGCCTACCTCTTCGCGACCGCGGGCCTCTCCCAGGGCACGGAGGCCTCCTTCCAGATCATGGCCGCCGTGATGGCGGCGGGCATGGTCCCGCCGCTGGCGATGGCGCTGTCCACCGTGGTGCGGCGGAAGCTCTACTCCCCCGTCGAGCGGGAGAACGGCAATACCGCCTGGTTGCTGGGCGCGGCCTTCATCTCCGAGGGCGCGATCCCCTTCGCCGCAGCCGATCCGCTGCGCGTGATCCCCTCCTCGATGGCCGGCGGTGCCGTCACCGGCGCCCTGGTGATGGCCTTCGGCGTCGGCTCACAGGCCCCGCACGGCGGCATCTTCGTCGCCTTCGCGATCTCCCCCGTCTGGGGTTTCGTGCTCGCGATCCTCGCGGGCACCCTGGTCTCCGCTGCACTGGTGACCGTGCTGAAGGAGGTCGGGCAGCGCCGCCAGGGCGCCGTCGCCTGATCCTGCCGGTCAGCCCTGTTCACCGGAAGCGGCCCCCCCC
>NZ_DASVGJ010000021.1:0-15540 GCF_036379615.1 Brachybacterium sp. | reverse complement strand
GATCGCCCTGGTCGAGCGCTACCTGAAGGGCCACGACACCGCGGGCCTCGACATCCGCATCCTCGATCCGGTGGCGGCCACGAAGTTCTCGCTCGAGCGCATCCGCAATGGCCAGGACACGATCTCGGTCACCGGCAACGTATTGCGCGACTACCTCACCGACCTGTTCCCGATCATGGAGCTGGGCACCAGCGCCAAGATGCTCTCGGTGGTCCCGCTCATGAACGGCGGCGGCCTGTTCGAGACCGGCGCCGGCGGCTCCGCCCCGAAGCACGTCCAGCAGCTCATCGAGGAGGACTACCTGCGCTGGGACTCCCTCGGGGAGTTCCTCGCCCTGGCCGAGTCGCTGCGTCACCTCGCCCGCACGGCGGACAACCCGCGCGCCGCCGTGCTCGCCGATGCTCTGGATCGCGCCACCGAGACCCTGCTGAACGAGGGCAGGTCCCCCCAGCGCAAGCTCGGCTCGATCGACAACCGCGGCAGCCACTTCTACCTCGCGCTGCACTGGGCTCAGGAGCTGGCTCAGCAGAGCGAGGACACCGAGCTCGCCGCGGCGTTCGGTCCGATCGCGAAGCAGCTCACCGACGGCGAGAAGACCATCGCCGAGGAGCTGCTCGCGGTGCAGGGCAAGCCCGCTGACATCGGCGGCTACTACCGCCCGGACCCGGAGAAGACCGCCGCGGTGATGCGCCCGTCGGCGACCTTCAACCGCATCCTCGAGGAGATCTCCGCCGCGCTGTGAGTGCGCTGATCCCCTGATCCCGCGCCGACGTCGGCCCGAACCGCACTGCGCGGACCGGGCCGGCGTTCTGCGTACTCTGGGCCCAGCAGCCCCCTCGCCCCGAAAGGCCCGACGTGCCCGTCATCCCCTCCCCCGTCGACGGAGTCGACCTGCGCTATGACGTCTCCGGCTCTGGTCCGGCGCTGGTGCTGCTGCACGGCTCGGTGCTGTCGCGGGCGATCTGGCGGGGACTGGGCTACCTCGAGCCGCTCGCCGCCGAGCACACCGTCATCCGTCTGGATATCCGCGGTCACGGACGCTCCGGCGCACCGCACGACCCGGCCGCCTATGCGCAGGACGTGCTGGTCGCGGATCTGCTGGCCGTGCTCGACGCCGAGGGGATCGGCTGCACGGCGCTGCTGGGCTACTCCCTGGGCGCTCGCATCGCGCTGAGCGCGGCGCTCGCGCATCCGGGACGGGTGACGCGCCTGGTGAGCCTCGGCGGCTCCGCCTCCGCCCAGCAGGGGCAGGTCGACTCCGTGTTCTTCCCCGGCGTCATCGGGGCGGTGCGAGAGGAAGGCATGGAAGCGTTCTGCGCCGGTCAGGGCCTGGGCCCGGAAGTCACCTCGCGGCGGGCACGGGCCACCCGCACCGCCTTCCTCGCTGCGGATCAACAGGCGATCGCAGCCCTGCTGAGCGCTACCGATGCCACCCCCGCAGTCCCGGACGACGCGCTCGCGGAGTGCACGGTGCCGGCCCTGTGGATGGCAGGGACCGAGGATCATCCCCGGTACGAGGACTCGCAGGAGGCGGCCGCCCGGATGCCGGATGCGGAGTTCGTCCCACTGCCGGGCCGGGACCACGGCGCCACCCTGTTCCCGCCCGACGCGGTGCTCGAGCACGTCCTGCCGTTCCTCCGCTGACCTCGGTCCGGTGCGGGGCCGGGCTCCCCTGGCGTCGCGATGCGCGGAGCCCGGTCCCGATGCGCTGCCGGATCCGGCAGTCTGCTCCTCACGGGCAGGTCCGCAGAGCGGCTCAGAGCACCTGACGGACCAGGGCGACGAGAGCGACCACGACGATCACGCCGCGCAGCAGCCACTCGGGCATCTTCTTGGCCAGGTGTGCGCCGAAGTACCCGCCGAGCAGGGCACCGAGAGCGATCGCCGCAGTGGCGAGCCAGACGATCTCCGCCCCGACCACGAAGTGGGCGATCACGTAGATGACCGCCGCGGCGAGGTTCACCACCAGGCTCAGCAGGTTCTTCACGCTGTTGACCGAACCCATCGAGCGTCCGGTGAAGGTGCCCAGGATCCCGAGGTAGAGGATCCCCTGCGCGGCGGTGAAGTAGCCGCCGTAGATCGAGGCGGCACCGATCGAACCGACCAGTGCCGGCGAGCGGAGCGGGCTGCCTCCGGCCTCCGGGGTGGCAGGCCGCGCCGCTTCCGGGCCGCGTCGAGCCCTCCGTTCGGCCCGGGCTCGCAGCGCGGCGGTGAGCCGTTTCTGGAAGACCACCATCGCCAGCGCGACGACGATCAGAACGGGGACGACGACCTCGAGCGTGGACGCCGGGGAGACCAGCAGCAGCAGGGCGCCGGCGGTCGAGCCCACGGCCGCGGTGATCACCAGCGGCGGCAGCTCGTGCTTCTCGGAGGCGATCTCGCGGCGGTACCCGAGCACCGAGCCGATCGTCGAGAACAGCATGCCGACGGTATTGGTGCGCACCGCGACGCCCGGAGGGATCCCGATCGCCATCAGCACCGGGAGGGTGAGCAGCGAGCCTGAGCCGACGGCCGCGTTGATGGCGCCGGCGACAGTGCCCATCACGAGCAGGACGACGAGCGAGAGGGGTTCCACGACCGACGACCCTACTGCTCCGGCCGGACCGCTGGGCGGACGTCCGCGCCGGCGCGGACGAGGCGTCTGGGGGCCAGACGCCTGCCGACGAGCCGTCTACCGACGAGGCGCCCCCGGGGCACGTCGCCCGCACCAGAGGCGACCGCGCGGACCGGCCTCAGCCCGTCAGGTCCTGGAGTGCTCTCTGCAGCACCTGGGCGTGGTGGTGCTCGGTGTCCTTCGCGGCGAACAGCAGCACGACGGTCTTCGCCCCGGCCTCGCGGGCCCGATCCAGCAGCGCCTGCGGGGCATCGCTCTCCTCGAGCTCGTGGCGGTACCGGTCGGAGAACTCCTCGAATCCGAGCTCGCCGCCGTGGAAGGCGCTGCGCAGCTCGGAGCTGGGGGCGACGTCCTTGTCCCAGTCGTCGTGGTCGAGCCGTTCCTTCGTGATGCCCCGCGGCCACAGCCGATCCACCAGCACCCGGTGCTCGTGGGCACCGGAGCCGCCGTCGTCGAGCACGTCGTAGACGCGTTCCAGGATGATCTCGAGTGCGGTCATGATCAGATCCTTCCTGTGGTGGAGCAGGCAGGGCCCGGTCCGCGCCGAAGGGCGGGCCGGGCCCTGAGGTCGGGCGAGGGGTGCCGGACGGGATCCGTCGGCCGGAGCGGTCAGGCGAGAGCGGCCTGCGCCGCCTCGTAGTCGGGCTCCTCGGAGACCTCAGCGACCTGCTCGGTGTAGAGGACCGTGCCGTTCTCGTCGGTGATGATCACGGCGCGGGAGAGCAGCCCGGCCAGCGGCCCGTCCTCCATGGTCACGCCGAGGTCCTCCCCGAAGGAGGAGCGGAAGGCGGAGCCGGTGACGACGTTCTCGAGGCCCTCGGCGCCGCAGAAGCGCGCCTGCGCGAAGGGGAGGTCCTTCGAGGCGCAGACGACGACGGAGTTCTCGAAGCTCGCGGCGAGCTCGTTGAACTTCCGCACGCTCATCGCGCAGGTGCCGGTGTCCAGTGAGGGGAAGATGTTCAGCACCACGCGCTTGCCGGCGAGGTCTGCGCTCGAGACCGGTGCGAGGTCCTGCCCCACGAGTTCGAAGGCCGGCAGCGCCGACCCCTTCGCGGGCAGCTCGCCGACGGTGGTGATGGGGGTGTTCTTGAAGGTGATCGAAGCCATGGCCCCATCATCATCCTCTGAGCTGAACGGGACAAGCCGGTCCCTGGCAGCCCGTGATCAGTCCATGGTCCCGGCCAGGCGACCGATCTGCTCCTCGACGTCGAAGTCCGCTTCCGGCCACTGCGGGTCGATGCCCTCGAGCGCGTCGAGCAGCAGCTGCTGCACCGCGATCCGGGCGTACCACTTGCGGTCCGCCGGGACCACGGCCCAGGGGGCGCCCACGGTCGAGGTGGCGCGCAGCGCCCGCGTGTACGCCTCCATGTAGCTGTCCCAGTGCTGGCGCTCGTCGACGTCGCCGGGGTTGAACTTCCAGTGCTTGTCCGGCCGTTCGAGCCGCTCCATCAGCCGCTCTCCCTGCTCCTGGCGGGAGATGTGGAGCATGACCTTCACGATGGTCGTACCGGCCTCGGCGAGCTCACGCTCGAAGGCGTTGATGGCGGTGTACCTGGCGCGGATCTCCTGTGCGTCCGCCCAGCCGTGCACCCGGTGGATCAGCACGTCCTCGTAGTGGGAGCGATCGAAGACGCCGATGATCCCGGGGGCGGGGACGCGCTTGCGGATCCGCCACAGGAAGTCGTGGCGCTTCTCCGCCGGGGTGGGGGCCTTGAAGGCGGCGATGTCCACTCCCTGCGGGTCCACGTCCCCCACCACGTGGCGCATGATCCCGCCCTTGCCCGAGGTGTCCATGCCCTGCACGACCAGCAGCACGGAACGACCGTCCTCCCGGCCGTGGTGAGCGGCATAGAGCCGTTCCTGGAGCTCGTCGAGTGCGCTGTCGCGTGCCGCGAGCAGCTCCTTCCCGTCGGCCTTCTTCCCTTCGAAGCCGGGGGTGGCGCGGGGGTCGAGGTCGGTGACCTCCCCGGTCCATCCGGACTCGATCGGGAATCCCGTGGGCCGGGGATCGTCCCCGCTGCTCTGCTTCGACGTCTTCGACATGGTGGCAGGGTAGCCCGGGCACCTCGGCGGCGTCCGCGACTTCCTGGACAGAGCTCCGCCGGCACGCACTGCTGCAGCGGTCGACTTGACTCCACCGGTCGGTCGGCGGACCGTCATGGCATGACTCTCACCGCCATCACCCATGCCCATGTCGTCCCCATCGAGGGCGAGCCCTTCGACGGCACCGTGCTGCTGTGCGACGGCCGCCTCAGCGAGCTCGGTCCCGAGGTGCAGGTCCCGGCGGAGGCGGAGGTCGTCGATGCGGCCGGTGGCTGGCTGCTGCCGGGATTCATCGACGCCCACGTGCACCTCGGAGTCGCCGAGGAGGGCGAGGGATGGGCCGGTCAGGACACCAACGAGATGACGGATCCGGTGATGGCCGCAGCTCGCGCCCTCGATGCGATCAACCCCGTGGAGATCGGCTTCGACGACGCGATCATCGGCGGGATCACGGCAGTCAACGTCAATCCCGGCTCCGGCAACCCGATCGGCGGCCTCGCCGTCGCGATCCGCACCCACGGCCGGGTGGTCGACGACATGGTGCTGCGCAGTCCCTCCGGGCTGAAGGCCGCGCTCGGCGAGAACCCCAAGCGCGTCTACGGCGAGCAGAAGAAGACCCCTTCGACCCGTCTCGGGGTGGCCCTCACCATCCGCCAGGCTTTCGCGACGGCGCGCGCGTGGGCCGCGAAGCCCGTCGAGGAGCGCGAGGCCGATCTGGTCTCCGAGGCGCTGTGCCGGGTGCTCGAGCGCGAGATCCCCTGGCGCCAGCACTCCCATCGGGCCGACGACATCGCCACCGCTCTGCGGATCGCGGAGGAGTTCGGGTATGAGCTGGTGCTCGACCATGGGACGGAGGCGTATCTGATCGCGGACCGGATCGCCGCGGCCGGAGTGCCGGTGCTCTACGGCCCGCTGATCGTCTCGCGCTCCAAGGTCGAGGTGCGCCACCGAACCCCGAGAGCACCCGGCCTGCTCACTGCGGCTGGGGTGAAGGTCTCGATCATCACGGATCATCCGGTGGTGCCGATCGAGTTCCTCATCGATCAGGCCGCGCTCGCCGTCAAGCACGGCATGGCGCCGGCCGACGCGCTGCGCGCGATCACGCTGAACCCCGCAGAGGTCCTCGGGATCGCCGATCGGCTCGGCTCCCTCGCTCCTGGCAAGGACGCGGACCTGGTGCTGTGGGAGGGCGATCCGCTGGACGTGCGGAATCGGACGCTGCGAGTGTGGCAGGGCGGTCGTCAGGTCATGCACCGCGATGAGTCCGGCGACCCGGTGATCGCCGCGCGCTGAGGAATGACCGGCGGGCGCTCAGCCCTCGTCGGCGGGCGTTCGGCCCTCGTCGGCGGGCGGGCCGTCGTCATGCCGGGATCAGGTGCCGGGATCAGTCGTCGACGCGCACGTCACCGGTCTCGACGTCGACCTCCACCTCGACGTCTCCACCGTCGGTGCGGTCGATGTCGATCTGGTAGCGGACGGTGCCGTCATCGGAGTCCAGGCTCCAGCCGTTGACGCGACCGGGCTCCTCGCCGAGGGCGATCTCGATCGCCTCGTCGTAGGCCATCGGCGCGGTCACGTCGACCGCGGGGTCCTGGTCGTCGTCATCGTCGGTGTCGTGCTCGGTGACCTCGCCGGTGGTGGCGTCGATGTCGAGCTCGTGCTGGGTGCCGTTCTCGACGAGCTCGAGCTCCCACTCCCAGGTGCGGTCGTCGTGATCGATCTCGATCTGCACCAGGTCCCCGCCGCCGACCGTCTCGGTGGCGATCTCGACAGCGCGCTCGGCGGTGATCGGCAGCTCCTCGGTGGCGAGGTCCGCGTCCTCGGGCAGCGCGGCCCCCGCGGAGCCCTCCTGGCCGGCATCGCCGCCGCCATCGCTCGCCGCGGGGTCGGCGCCGCCACCGTCGCTCGCCGCGGCGTCGTCGCTCGCCGCGGCGTCGTCTCCCGCGGCACCGTCTTCCTCAGTTCCGCCGCCGTCGCTCACCGGGGCAGGATCATCGGCGGGGGCATCGCCGTCCTCTCCCTGGCCGCCACCGCCGCAGCCGGCGGCGAGAGCGAGGACCACCGCGCCGACCGCCGCCGCGCGAACGGTGCGCGTCGGGGAACCGGCGGGACGTGCGGTGCGGGCACGGAGTGTCGTACGGGTCATGGCGGGCCACCTTCTCCTCGGCGGGGACCACCGCCGGCAGGCGGTGCGGTCCCCTGTCTGCGGGACACCCCCAGGCTAGGGGTGCGATCGGGTGCTGCGGCCATGCTGAGAAGACTCTCATCCCCGCCTCACCGGTGTCGCCGCTGCCGCAGGAACCGTTCGGTCGGGCGACACCGGAGATCCCTTCACGCCGACCGACCCAGGACCTACGGTGAACGTGTCGCACTGCAGAGGTCCCTGCAGTCGTCCCGTTCCACGGAAGGCTCCATGCCCATGACTGTCCGCCGGCCGAACTCCCCCGCCGAGACGCCCTCCGAGGCCACGCTCCGTGCGATCGACTCCTGGTGGCGGGCGGCGAACTACCTGTCCGTCGGCCAGATCTTCCTCAAGGACAATCCGCTCCTGCGCCGGCCGCTGCAGCGAGAGGACGTCAAACCTCGCCTGCTCGGCCACTGGGGCACCACACCGGGACTGACATTCCTCTACGCGCACGCCAACCGGGCGATCCGCGAGCGCGGGCTGAACGCCATGTACATCACCGGCCCCGGCCACGGCGGGCCCGGGCTGGTCGCCGCGTCCTACCTCGAGGGCACGTACTCCGAGGTGTATCCCGCTGTGAGCCAGGACGAGGCCGGGCTGAAGCGTCTGTTCACGCAGTTCTCCTTCCCCGGCGGGATCCCCTCGCACGTCGCCCCCGAGACCCCCGGGTCGATCCACGAGGGCGGGGAGCTCGGCTACGCGCTCTCCCATGCCTACGGAGCGATGTTCGACAGCCCCGACCAGATCGCCTTCGCGGTGGTCGGTGACGGGGAGGCGGAGACCGGTCCGCTGGCCACCTCCTGGCACTCGAACAAGTTCGTCAATCCGCAGCAGGACGGGGTGGTGCTGCCGATCCTGCACCTCAACGGGTACAAGATCGCCAACCCCACGGTGCTGGCACGGATCGGAGAGGACGAGCTCGAGGCGCTCCTGCGCGGTTACGGGCACACGCCGCTGTTCTTCACCGGCGGCGTCGAGGACGAGGACCGCCTGGAGACGCATCGCCGCTTCGCGGAGGTGCTCGACCGGGCCCTCGACCAGATCGCCGAGATCACGCAGCGGGCGGCCGAGGACGCGGAGGCCGGGCGCGAGAGCGAGCGCCCGGCGTGGCCGATGATCGTCTTCCGCACCCCGAAGGGCTGGACCGGGCCGAAGGAGATCGACGGCCAGCAGGCCGAGGGCTCATGGCGCTCCCACCAGGTGCCGCTGGCCAGCGCCCGCGACACCGACGAGCACCTCGCGGAGCTCGACTCCTGGTTGCGGTCCTACCGTCCCGAGGAGCTGTTCGACGCGCAGGGACGGCTCGAGGAGGAGATCGCCGCGACCGCTCCCGCGGGGACGCTGCGGATGTCCGCGAACCCCTCCACCAACGGAGGCTCCGTGCTCATCCCGCTGCGTCTGCCGGACGTCCGCGACTACGCGGTGGAGATCTCCGGACCGGGCGGCGCCGTCGCGGAGGCGACGACGGTGCTCGGCACCTGGCTGCGGGACGTGATCCGGGACAACCCGCAGAACTTCCGGATCTTCGGGCCCGACGAGACCGCTTCGAACCGCCTGCAGTCCGTCTACGAGGTCACCGACAAGCAGTGGAACGCGGACTTCGAGGAGCACGACCGCTCCGAGCACCTCGCCCGCGCCGGCCGCGTGATGGAGGTGCTCTCCGAGCACCAGTGCCAGGGATGGCTCGAGGGCTATCTGCTCACCGGCCGCCACGGCGTGTTCTCCTCCTACGAGGCGTTCATCCACATCGTCGACTCGATGGTCAACCAGCACGCCAAGTGGCTGAAGGTCACGAACGAGCTCGAGTGGCGCCGTCCGCTCGCCTCGCTGAACTACCTGCTGAGCTCCCACGTGTGGCGCCAGGACCACAACGGATTCTCACACCAGGATCCGGGCTTCATCGATCACATGGTCAACAAGAAGGCCGAGATCGTGCGGGTCTACCTCCCGCCGGATGCGAACACCCTGCTGGCCACCTACGACCACTGCCTGCGTTCGCGGCAGTACGTGAACGTGGTGGTCGCCGGGAAGCAGCCGGGCCCCACCTGGCTGGAAATGGACGAGGCGATCGCCCATTGCACCCGGGGCCTCGGGATCTGGGACTGGGCAGGCACCGAGGAGCCCGGCGAGGAGCCCGAGGTGGTGCTCGCCTGCGCCGGGGACATCCCGACCATCGAGGTGCTCGGCGCAGCGAAGATCCTGCGCACGGAGATCCCGGACCTCCGGGTCCGAGTGGTCAACGTGGTGGATCTGATGCGCCTGCAGGACGACACCGAGCATCCGCACGGCCTCTCGCGGCGGGCGTTCGACGGGTACTTCGGCCAGGACATCCCGGTGGTCTTCGCCTACCACGGCTATCCCTGGCTCATCCACCGCCTCGCCTACCGGCACGATCCCCGCTCCCGGATCCATGTGCGCGGCTACAAGGAGGAGGGCACCACCACCACTCCCTTCGACATGCTGATGCTCAATGACGCTGACCGCTACCACCTGGTCATGGACGTGATCGACCGGGTGGAGGGCCTGGGCACCCGGTACGCCGGGCTGCGACAGCGGATGGAGGACACCCGGATCCGGGCCCGCGCCTACGCCTACGAGCACGGCGAGGACGTCGCGGAGATCACCCAGTGGCAGTGGGGAGACGGCGGGGACGGGACCGAGATGGCCGACACCGGCGGCGACAACGCGTGAGGCCGGCTGCCGGGAGGCGACTCAGACGGTCGCGAGCCGCTGCAGGTCCGGGACGTCGGGCAGGCGGGTGAAACCGGCCGCGACATAGGTCTCCACCGCGCCGGGCTGCGACCGAGGGGTGCACACCAGCGCGCTCGAGGATCCCATGGTGCGCAGCTGCGCGGCGGCGGCACGGCAGATCGCCCGTCCGTGGCCGCGACCGCGGTGCTCCGCGCGCACTCCCATCGGCTCGATCAGTCCGGGGCGCCCGACGCCGGCGGACCAGACGGTGACCACCGCGACCGCCTCTCCGTGGTGGTCGCGACCCAGCAGGGAGACGGCGTCGCGGTGGGCCGGGGAGGTGGTCATGGTGCGGAAGCGCTCATCGCTCACGCCGGTGCTGTCGAAGGCGGAGCGGTGCACGGCGGTGTACTCAGCGATCGTCTCGGCACCGACCTGGTCGACGGCGAGCTCCCCGGGTTCGACAGGATCCGTCAGATCGCGGCGCAGCGGCACCCACGGGGCTCCCTCGCTCCAGCCCCGCCGCAGCAGCTCGGTGCGCAGGCGGATGGCGGAGTGCGCTTCGACGAGGGCCTGCCCCTCCGGCAGGACGCCGTGCCCGGGATCGCAGAGGGTCTCGGCCATGGCGCCTGCGAGCTCCTCGTCGGTGGTGAGGGCGGGGTCCACGGCGGTGCGCACCAGGTCCGGGCCGTCCAGCAGGCCGAGGGCGATCAGGCGGTCCTCACGGAGGAACAGCCGCAGGTTCCGCGCCGTGTGCTCGGCCCCGCGCAGGTGGTGCCAGCCGAGGTCCCCGGGGTGGAGGTGGAAGGGACCCTCTGCACGATGCCAGGTGCGCAGGGTCCGGGTCACGGCCTCGAGCTGCTCGGGGGCCGGAGTGGTCAGGGTCGTCACCATGGCCGGATCCCACCATCGTCATCGCCCCGGGGTCCAGGCATTTTCTCGGTGAGAGGAGGTCCCGCTCCGGGAATCGGTCCCGTGGAGGCTCACCGCTACGCTCGGGTCGACGACCGCGCGATGAGACGGCGGGGCAGCACCTCGCCGGGAAGGAGCGGAGATGACTGCTGGGGAGGCAGAGGCCACCGGGCCCGTACGACGGATCGTGCGCGTCCGGGGCCGGGTCCAGGGGGTCGGCTTCCGGATGGATGCCGCCGCGGCGGCGTCCCGGCTCGGCGTCGGCGGCACGGTGCGCAATCTGCTCGACGGCACCGTCGAAGTTGATGTGGAAGGTGCGCGGGAGGCTGTGGAATCGATGATCGAGCACCTCCGGCAGGGACCGGCCGGTGCCCGGGTCGAGGGCATCGACGTGCGCCGGGAGACCCCTCGCGGAGCGGACTCCTTCCGGGTCACGGGCTGAGCGGGTCCGTGCACGCCGCGGTGCGGCTCCGGGGGCGGGACCGCTCGCAGTGCCCGCCGTCGGCCGGCGGGAGAGGTCAGTCGGCGGGGGCCGTTCGTCGGCCTCGACGCCGGGCGGTGCGCAGGTAGTTCGCGGCCACGAGCGCTCCGGCGGTCACCATCGCGGTCGAAGTGAGGATCAGCGCTCCCTGACCCGCGCGGTCGATGATCAGGCCGCCCACCAGCGCACCCAGGGCGATCGAGACGTTGAAGGTCGCGCTGTTCAGCGCGGTCCCCTCCTCGAGGACGTCGCCCGCCTCGGCGCCCACGAAGGCCTGGATGGCCACCGAGATCGCCCCGACGAACAGCCCCCACATCGGCATGATCGCCAGCGCCGCGGCCGGGCTGTCCATCAGCAGGTGCACGGCCAGCAGCGACATCGCCACTCCCACGGAGACCACCAGCACGCCCCAGGCGGCGCTGCGGCGCAGCAGCGGGGCGATGGCGAAGTTGCCGATCAGCCCGGCGATACCGTAGGCCAGGAGCATCATCCCCACGTCGGTCACCGGCACCTCCGCCCGCTCCAGCAGGAGGGGACTGACGTAGGAGTAGGTGATGAACTGCGCGACCACCACCAGGACGGTGAGCGCCACCGCATAGCGCACCCCACGGGCCCGGGCCGCGACGAGCATCATCGCCGGCGTGACGTTCACGGGCGAGCGCACCGGCCTCACCAGCACGAGGATCAGCAGGGCCACGACCGCCGCGAGCGCACCGACGATCCCGAAGGCGGCCCGCCACCCCACGTGGGCACCGATCCAGGCGGCGACCGGCACACCCAGCACGAGCGCGGCCCCGGCGCCGCTGAAGGCGACGGTCAGGGCCCGGGCGGCGTGCTCCTTCGGGGCCTGGCCGAGGGCGACGATCGCCATCACCGCCCAGTACAGGCCGATCGAGACCCCGGCGAAGAGTCGCGCGACCAGGAGCACCGCGAAGTTCGGAGCGACGACGCTCAGCGCGCTGGAGACGACCACGGCGGCGAGGGCGAGGACGAGCACAAGACGGCGGTCCATCCCCCGCACCAGCACCGGGGTGACGACGGCGACGACGCCTGCGAGCACCCCGGGCACCGTCACCGAGAGGCCTGCCATGCCCTCGCTCACCCCGAGATCCGGTGCCATCACGCTGAGCACCCCGATGGGCAGCTCCTCAATGGTGATGAGCACGAAGATCCCGGCCGCGAGGGCGACGATCCCGCCCCAACGACGTGCACTGTCCACTGCTGCTCCTCGTCCTCCTGACCGGCCTCCCGCACCGGATTCTGGATTCGGTTCCGCGCACCGACGCGGGAGGACCCCGACTGCACCGGGCAGTCGAGGTCCTCCCGCGGCGGGTCCTGCTCGCTGAGTCAGCTCACGGCACCGAAGGCCGCGCCGATCTCCTGCTCACCGTCGTTGTACTGCAGGAACTTCCCGGCGGTCCCGGGATGGCCGAGGGCGGCGACGATGGTGCGCGCCACGTTGCCGCGGGAGACGGTGCCGCTCTCGGCGGCATCGAGGTCGATCCGTCCCGTCGGCTCCTCGAGGGTGAGCCCCGAGGGGCCGAGGATCGTCCAGGACAGCTCGGTCCGCTGCAGGTGGGCGTCGGCCTGGGCCTTGGACTCCGCGTAGGCGTGGAAGGGCTCCGAGTCCGGGATCCCGTGGTCCAGGCTCGCGCCGAAATAGCTGACCATCACGTAGCGCATCGCGCCGACCCGCTGTGCGGCGTCCATCGACGCGATCGCCGCGTCCTGGTCGACGGCGACGGTGCGCGCCGGGTTCCCGCCGCCGGCGCCGGCCGCCCAGACGACCGCATCCTTGCCGCGCAGCAGCTCGTCCCAGCCCCCGGCGTCGAGGGTCTCGATGTCGCTGAGCACCGCCTGTGCGCCGGTCGCCTCGACCTCCGCGGCGTGATCGGGGTTGCGGATCACTGCGTGGACCGTGTGACCGGCCTCCACGAGAAGCGGTGCCGCGAGCAGCGCGACCTTGCCATGTCCTCCGATGAGTGCAATATCCATGGGTCCACCCTGTCACCGTGGCGACGCCGCGTCGAGGCCGGACCGGTCGAATTCGCTCCTGGTGGATCCCCGGGCGTCCGCGCAGCAGCCGCCGACGCCGATATCCTGGCCCGGGTCGCGCGTCCGCGACCCGCTCCTCGGGGGAAGGAACCCAAGCATGGCCGGTGGACTCGCCGCACTGCTCGATGACGTCGCCGCACTCGCCCGCCTGGCCGCTGCCAGCGCCGATGACGTGGCGGCCGCCTCCGTCAAGGCGAGCTCCAAGGCCATGGGCGTGGTGATCGATGACGCCGCGGTGACCCCGCAGTACGTCAAGGGGCTGAAGCCGAAGCGCGAGCTGCCGATCATCTGGCGGATCACCAAGGGCTCCTTCCGCAACAAGCTGGTCTTCATCCTGCCGATCCTGCTGCTGCTGAGCGTGTTCGCGCCCTGGGCGCTGACCCCGCTGCTCATGCTCGGCGGTCTCTACCTGAGCTTCGAGGGCGCGGAGAAGATCTGGGAGCTGGTCAGCGGCAAGCCCAAGCCGAAGAAGCCGGCCACCGACAAGGGCGCCGACGCCGAGGACAAGATCGTCTCGAGCGCGGTGCGCACCGACCTGATCCTCTCCGCGGAGATCATGGTCATCTCCCTGAACTCGATCGAAGCCGACTCCCTGTGGACCCGCGCCGCGGTGCTCCTCGTGGTCGCGATCGGCATCACCGTGCTGGTCTACGGCGCCGTCGGCATCCTGGTGAAGATGGATGACGTGGGCCTCGCGATGGCGGCCGACGAGGACTCGGAGTTCAAGCAGAAGTTCGGCAATGGCCTGGTCCGCGCGATGCCGAAGGTCATGACCATCATCAGCTACGTGGGCATGGTCGCCATGCTGTGGGTGGGCGGCCACATCCTGCTGGTGGGGACCCATGACCTCGGCCTCGCCCAGCCCTACGGGTTCGTCCACCACCTCGAGGGCCTCGTCGTCGGCGTCGCCGGCATCGGCGGCGTGCTCGCCTGGCTGATCAACACCTTCTTCTCCTTCGTGCTCGGCCTGATCGTCGGCGGCATCGTCGCCGTGATCATGCACTTCCTGCCCTTCGGCCACCACGGTGACGAGGAGGACGAGCAGGACGAGCACGCCGTCGCCGACGGCGCGGAGCGGCCCCGGAGCACGCCTCCGACGCACTGACGGCCCACGGGCCACGCACGACGACGGCGGTCGCTCCGAGAATCCTCTCGGGGCGACCGCCTTCTCCGTGCGGTATCTGCCGTCCTCTCCCGTTGCGGGCGACACGAGCCTCGACCGACGAGGCGCTCCCTCCGCGGCGTCGGCCGCGGTCGGTGCTGAGCGACGGCTGCGGTCGGTGCTGAGCGACGGCTGCGATCAGCCCTGGACGTCGGCCGCAGTCAGCCCTGGGCGTCGGCCGCGGGGGTGACCGGCGGCTCGGCGGACCAGGGGAAGACGATCCACTCGTCGGTGCGGCGCCAGACGAAATCGGGCGAGACCACCGAGGCGGACTTCGAGTACAGCACGGCGCTGCGGGCGTCGGCGCCCATCTCACGCAGCAGCTCGAGCACGAGCGCGAGAGTGCGCCCGGAGTCGGCGACGTCGTCGACGACCAGCAGACGCTTGCCCTGGATGGACTCGGTGTCGAGCATCGGGGCCAGCAGCACGGGATCCGGCAGGGTCTCGTGGACGTCGGTGTAGAACTCGACGTTGATCGCATCGGCGAGCTTGAGCCCCAGCGCATAGGAGAGGGAGCCGGCCGGCAGCAGACCGCCGCGCGCCACGGCGATGATGATCTCGGGGTCGAAGTCCGAGTCGGCGATCGACTGCGCGAGCTCCCGCGACGCGGTCCCGAACAGGTCCCAGGTCAGCACCTCCTTGGTCACGAGGTCGGACGAGTCGGCGTGAAAGGCCTGGGACATCGGTGCTCTTCTCTCCTGGGGTGCGGGGGCTCGCAGAGTGCTCCGATGGTAACGGCCGACGCGCCGCTGACGAGTCTCGAGAGGCGCGACGATGGCCCACGCCTCAGCCTCGGCCCGCGCAGCGATGCCGACGCCACTCCATAAAACCCACATGCTCCCACTATTGTTTTCTGTGGCTTATGTGGGTAGTGTTCCGGTCATCGCGGCGTCTCCCGAGCACCCGGCACCCGGCCGAGAGCTCCACGACCGCGTCCGCTCCTTCGATGAGGCAGGTGAGCCGATGTACGCCAGAGAGCGCCAGCGCCAGATCCTCGATGCACTCTCCCGCACCGGACGAGTCACGGTCACCGATCTGGCCGCAGAGTTCGAGGTGGCCACCGAGACCATCCGTCGGGACCTCGATCAGCTCGCCGACCAGGGCCAGCTGGTGCGCGTCCACGGCGGTGCCGTCCCCCGCCGCAGCGCGGAGGTCGAACCGGATCTGGCCTCCCGCCGGGTGACGAACATCGAGACCAAGCGCCGGATCGCCCTCGCCGCCGCAGCCCTGCTGCCGAGCGATCCTGCGGCCGCCGTGCTGCTCGACGCCGGCACCACCACGGCGGAGCTGCTCCCCCACCTGGCCCGGCGCCGCGGTCCGGTGATCACCAACGCCCCGGCGATCGCCCAGGGCGCTCTGGTCCACACCGACCTCGCCGTGCACGTCCTGCCCGGCCG
>NZ_DASVGJ010000020.1:0-14896 GCF_036379615.1 Brachybacterium sp. | reverse complement strand
GTGCTGGGAGTGCGGTGCAGGGTCGTGGGCGGGCAGGGGGTCGTGGGACAGGGGAGTGCGGGGCGGCCGGTCGTGCGGGGATGGCGCGGCGCGGGGGAGCGCGCGCTCGAGACACCAGGCGGAGGCCGCGAAGGGGACGCCGACGCCGATCACCGGGAGCAGCCCGGGCCAGCCGGACAGGACCAGCAGCAGCGGCCAGCCGAGCCAGATCGCGATCAGGGTGAGCGACAGGACGGGCCGGGACATGCCCAGGGCGAGCCCGGCGGTGAACAGGTGCGAGAGTCGTGGTGGAGCAGCGCCGCTCGCGGAGGTCCGTTCGACCACGAGCGCCAGGTACGGGAGCGTCGTGGCCAGCAGCAGCACGGCCAGCAGCACCAGCCCCTGGGTGATCGCCGCCGGGATCGGGGCCTGGGTTCGCGAGAGCCACCAGGTCAGCGCCAGGGACATGAGCAGCGCCACGGCGAGCAGCCCGGCGGCGGCAGCGGGCCGACGATGCATGCGCCGGCGCGCGCACATGATGCTCCGCACGTCGACCTCCTGCTCCCCGCGGGCCCAGGCGCTCGCCACGGCATGGGCGCCGACGGCCGCGGGGCCGATGCCCAGCACGATCCCGCCGCGCAGCGTGAGCAGCGTCCACCACAGGTTCAGCCACACCAGCTGCACGGCGCGGTGCACCAGCGCATCCAGCCCGCCCAGCAGACCGGAACCGACGGACCGGCCGGAGCCGCCCAGCAGGCCGGAGCTGCGGGCCGTCATCCCTTCACCGAACCGATCAGCACGCCCTGGGTGAAGAAGCGCTGCAGGAAGGGATAGATGAGCAGCAGCGGCAGCGAGGCCACGATCATCACCGCGTACTTGATGAGGGAGGCCAGGCGCACCTGCTCGACGATCGAGCCGGCGTCCCCGCCGGTCCCGGCGCCTCCGCCCCCGGCGGAGGGGTCCTGGGAGACGATCAGCAGTTCCCGCAGCACCAGCTGCAGCGGGAACTTGTCGCGGTCGCTGAGGTAGATGAGCGCCTTGAAGTACTCGTTCCACAGGCCCACCCCGTGGAACAGGCCGAGGGTGACGATGATCGGCAGGGACAGCGGCAGCGCGATCCGGAGGAAGGTCTGCAGGTCGCTCGCACCGTCGACCTTCGCGGCCTCGGCGAGCTCCTCGGGCACGGTCTGGGTGAAGAACGCGCGAGCCACCAGGATCGACCAGGCCCCGGCGGCGCCCGGCAGGATCACCGCCCACATGGTGTCCAGGAGGCCCAGGTTCCGCACCAGCAGATAGGTGGGGATGATGCCGCCGGAGAAGAGCATCGTGAACAGGATGTACCAGGTCACGGCCGTGCGGCCGATCATGTGCGCGCGAGAGAGCGCATAGGAGCACGGCAGGACCAGGGCCAGGTGCACCGCGACCCCGACCAGGGTGTACACGATCGAGTTCCGGTATCCGATCCAGATCGCCGAGTGCCCGAACACGCGCCGGTATCCGTCCAGGGTCGCCTCGACGGGCCACAGCCACACCCGTCCGGCCTGGACGGCCTGCGGGTCGCTGACCGAGGCGATGATCACGAACCACAGCGGGTAGCCGATCATCACCACCACCAGCAGCACGAAGACCACGTTGAGGCGGTCGAACCACCTGTCGTCGCGGCTGCCGACGGCCTTGTGGATCACTCGCGTGCCGTCGAGCCGCGTGGAGGTCTCCGCCGGGGCGGAGGGCGTCGTCGATGTCATGGCGTCACCACAGACTGTTCTCGGAGAATTTTCGGGCCAGCTGGTTCACGGTGATCAGCAGCAGGATGTTGATGACGGAGTCGAAAAGGCCCACGGCCGCCGCATAGCTGTACTGGCCCTGGAGCAGACCGGTCTCGTAGACGAAGGTCTGGATGATGTCCGCCGTGCTCGCATTGAGGTCGTTGCTCATCAGCAGCACCTTCTCGAAGCCGACGGACATGAAGCTGCCGAAGTCGAGGATGAACAGGATGACCACCGTGGGCATGATGGCGGGGAGGTTCACGTGCCGGATCCGCTGCAGGCGGTTCGCGCCGTCGACCTGAGCGGCCTGATGCAGCTCGGGGTTCACGCCCGCGAGCGCGGCGAGGTAGATGATCGTGCCCCAGCCGAGCGACTGCCACACCCCGGACCACACGTACAGGTGCCGGAACCAGCCCGGATCCTGCATGAACTGGATCGGGTCGAGGCCCACGAGGCCCAGCACGTGGTTGATCAGTCCGGTGTTCGGGTCCAGGAAGGCGAACATCATGCCGACCACCACCACGGTGGAGACGAAGTGCGGGGCGTAGGTGAGGGTCTGGGAGAACTTCTTGAAGAACCTGCTGCGCAGCTCGTTCAGCGCGAGCGCGAGGATGATCGGGAGCGGGAACAGGAGCATCTGGTAGATGCTCAGCGCCAGGGTGTTGCGCAGCAGTCTCCAGAAGTAGAACGAGCCGAAGAACCGCTCGAAGTTCTCCAGCCCGGTCCAGGGGCTGCCGGTGATCCCGCGGGTGGCGATGAAGTCCTTGAAAGCGATCTGCACCCCGTACATCGGGACGTAGTTGAAGATCAGGAAGAAGATCAGCGCGGGCGCGGCCAGCAGGTACAGCTGCCAGCTCGCGGCCAGACCGCGGCGCAGACGGCGGCGACGGGAGGCCGGGACCAGGGGCTGCGCCCCCGCGTCCGCCTGCGTGGTGGGCCGTCCCATCAGCGCACCGGCTGCATGGTGCCGAAGACCTGCTGACGCAGCGGAGCGAGGTCCACCGGGAGGCCGGTGCGGGCCGAGTCCTGGAGCGCCATCGCGCCCAGCACTGCGTCGATGCCGTCGGCGAGATCGGCTCGCGGGGTCCGCTCCTCCCCGGCGGCGAGGCGCCAGAAGGTGTCGCCGAGGATCTCGTCACCGCCGTGGTGGCCGCTGGTCCCGGTCCGGACCTCCTCGTGCTCCCGGGTGGAGCCGGGGCCGCCGGCGGGATCAGCGAACGACAGGTCGAGGGTCCGCGCCGAGAGGTCCCCTTCCAGCAATCCTTCGGTGCCGAAGATCCGCAGCCGACGGGTCGAGCGGGGCTGGGCCATCACCGCAGTGAAGGTCGCGAGCGTGCCGTTGTCGAACTCGAGCGTGGCGACCTGGCGGTCGGGGAGGCCCGAGAGGGCGTAGGGCGAGTGCTGATCGGTCTCGCGCAGCACCTGCTTCGCGGCAGCATCCCCGTAGTCGATCTCCCCGGTGCCGGCGGCTGGCCGGAACCGGGGCAGCTGCTCCGCCTCGGGCCGCGGCCGGAAGGCGAGCGCGGAGGCCATCGAGTGCACGCGCACGGGGCGGGAGTCGAGCACGTACCCGAGCACGTCGAGGTCGTGACAGCACTTCTCGAGCATCCAGCCACCGGAGCGGGTCACGTCCTGCCGCCAGCCCTGGTACTGCACCATGGTCAGCCCGGTGCCGAGGTTCTCGTCGGCCTGGACGGAGAGGATCTCGCCGAGCCGACCGGAGCGGACGATCTCGCGCACCCGCTCGTAGAAGGGGGTGTAGCGGAGCACGAATCCCACGACGGTGCGTCCGCCGGGGCGGGCCTGCTCTGCCCGCCACAGCGCGCCGAGGTCCTCGAGCGTCGTCGCGACGGGCTTCTCGAGCAGGAGCGGGAGCCCGCGCTCCATCGCGGCGACCGCGCTGGGCACGTGCTGGTCGTTCGGGGTCGCCACGACCACGGCGTCCATCTCGGGATCGCGGAGCATCGCGAGGCCGTCGTCCAAGAGCGCGGGGCGGGCGCCCAGGAGATCGGCGAAGGCCTGGCGGCGATGGGGATCGGGATCGGAGATCGCCGTCAGCCGCACGGACTCCTGCATATTGTCAGGGATGTTACGGAAGTAAGACGCCGCTCGCTGGCCGGCGCCTACAAGGCCGACCCGTAGGGGAGCTTGCCTGCTGGTCACATCGTTCATATGGGTCGTGCCCACCGCCTGGTGCCGAGGGTGCGCGTTGCCGATCGGCTCGAACGCACTTACGTAAGAATGTGGCTAAAACCTAGGAGGGCCACCCAAGGGTGTCAACCCTCCTTCGGGCGCTCCCAGCGCCGACCAGGGACGATGCGTCGCAGTTCCCGCAGAGTTCGTCTGCCCGTCATCGCGCGGAGCATCTCCGTTCAGCGCGAGGAATCCCCGTCCAGCGCGACGGATCTCCGTTCAGCGCGATGGATCTCCGTCCAGCACGACGCCCCGCCCCCGCAGGAGCGGGGACGGGGCGGTTCTGGTCCGGTGATGCGCCGGCGCGCTGGCGCGCTGGCGCCGTGGCGCGATCAGTCCTGAGTCGGGGCCGTCAGTCCTTCGTCGGCGCGGCGGCGTCGGCCGCGCCCGGGGCGGCCTTCGCGGCGGCGAGGTCGGAGGGGGACGAGGCGCCGGCACCGGCGCCGAACAGGCGGTGCGCGGCCTGCTCCTCGAAGACCTTCGCCGCGCGCAGCGAGTCGACCTCTCCCACCACCGGGTTCGGCTGGTGGGTGGCGCGGGTGCCGCTGTACAGGGAGACCAGGTTCATCGCGACCGCGCGCTGGTTGCGATGTCCGATCATCTTCATGACGTGCACGCCGAGCCAGGCGGCCCAGCCGATCGAGCCCGAGAGACCGCCGAGGACGGGGATCTCTGCGATCGCGGCGTGACGGCCGATCGTCGCCATGGTGCCCAGGTCGGTGTACGTGAACTTCTTGCGCGGCTTGCCGGCGACCTCCGCGGCGATCGCACGGGCTGCAGCCTGGCCGGACTGGATCGCGGGCTGCGCGAGCTGGGGGAGCGGCTCGTCCTGGCCGGCGATGTCCCCGGCGGCGTAGACCCCCGGGAAGCCCTTGACCTGCAGGTAGTCGTCCACGGCGAGGCGGCCGCGCTTGTCCTGGGGGAAGCCCCACTCGGAGACGGACTCCGGGATCGCGACGCCGGCGGCCCAGATGGTGATGTCGGATTCGAGGACCGAGTCGTCGTCGAGCACCACGTGGTCGTAGCCGACCTCCTTCACCCCGCGGCCCAGCCGGAGCACCACGCCGCGATCGGCCAGCTCGTCGGCCGCGTACTGACGGTACTTCGTGGAGAACTCCTTGAGCAGCTCGTCACCGCGCTGCAGCACGGTGACCTGGAGCGTGCCCGGATCCATCTCCGGGTAGAGGATGTCCAGCTCCTGCATGCGGAAGTCCGCCAGGGCGCCGGCGATCTCGACTCCCGTCGGCCCGCCGCCCACGATGCTCACGTGGAGCTTGTCGTGGGTGACCCCGGCCTCGCGGCTGGAGCGCTCGAGCTCGGAGAAGACCCGGTCGCGGATCGCGAGCGCCTGGGAGCGGGTGTACATCGGCATCGCGTGCTCTTCGGCGCCGGGGGTGCCGAAGTAGGTGGTGGTCGCGCCGTTGGCGACGATCAGGTAGTCGTAGGCGATCTCCTGACGGCCCTTCTGGCCCTCGTCCAGGCACACGACCTTCCGCTCGGGATCCACGCCCTCGACCTCGCCCTGGCGGTAGCGCATGTTCGGCACCTTCAGCGAGAGCCCGCGCAGGAACATGGTGACGTCCCCCGGGTTCAGCCCGGCGGTCGCGACCTGGTACAGCAGCGGCTGGAACGTCTTGTAGACGTTGCGGTCGATGAGGGTCACGCGCACGCGGGCGTCGCGCAGGGCGCCCACGGCATGCGCACCGGCGAAGCCGCCGCCCAGGATCACCACATGCGGCCAGCTCGCGCCATCCTTCGCGGGGACGGTGGGGCGACGGGAGAGGAACGGCAGCGGCATGACCATGGGACGGCCTCCTGGAGGTGACGGTGGTCGGCACCCGGGCGGTGTCCCGTACGGGGGCCGGCGTCGGCGGGAGTGATGGGGAGAGTCGGCGGGCTGCGGGCGGTTCCGGGCTGTGACCCGGGGTGCGAGCTCGAGAACTCTCGAGCTCGGAGTCGAAGACGGGGCCGCGGGAGAGGGGACCGTCCGAAGTCCTCACCGATGCTACCCACTCGCGCGCGAGCGGTGGCGATCATGCCGCCGGTTCCGGGGCGCGATTCACAGTCGGGGCGGGCGCAGCGGCATCGCGCGGGCCAGGTCAAGCGCGGGCAAAGGATCTCCCGAGCCCCGGTCAATCCTGGGACGCGGGTCACACTCCTGGGTGAACATTCGATGACGGCTGTCGGCCGGGCGGGAGAACCCCTCGGCGTGTCCCGTGTCGCATGGGGTGAGATGGCTGACGCACCCCCGCACACCTCGCACCCACTCGCCTCCCACTTCGTTCCCAGGAGACCTCCATGCCCGTCCCCTCCCGCAGACGCCTCGCGCGTCGCGCGTCCGTCGGCCTCGGGGCCGCTGCGGTGGCCTTCGCCGCCGCCGTCGTGCCGATGAGCGGCGCCGTCGCCGCCGAACCCGGCGACCAGGTCACCCTGATGGGCTTCAACGACTTCCATGGTGCCATCGGCGGCGCACGTGGCCTCGTGTGCCAGGTGGAGACGGTGCGTGCCGAGGGCACCCCCTCCGTGCTGATCTCCGCGGGCGACAACGTGGGCGGCTCCGCCTTCGAATCCGCCGTGGCGAACGACGAGCCCACGATCGACGTGCTGAACGCGATGGGCGTGGACGCCACCGCGATCGGCAACCACGAGTACGACCAGGGCATCGACGACCTCCAGGAGCGCATCGAGCCCGGCACCGAGTTCCCGGACCTCGCCGCGAACGTGTACGACGCCGAGGGCAATCGGGTCCACGAGGCCTACACGGTCGTGGAGAAGGATGGTCTGAACATCGCCGTGATCGGCGCGGTCACCACCAAGACCGTCGGCAAGGTGAGCCCCGCCGCGATCGAGGGCCTGACCTTCGGCGACCCGGTCGACGCGGTCAACGACGTGGTCCAGGAGATGGAGGCCGAGGGCATCGAGTACGACGTCCTCGTCGCCTCCTACCACGAGGGTGCCAGCGCGAACGCGGAGCCCGGCGTCGCCCCGGCCAACACCGACCCGATCTTCGACAAGATCGCCGGCGAGACCTCCCCCGAGGTCGACGCGATCTTCAACGGCGACTCGCACCGCACCTACCACTACAACGCCCCGGTCCCCGGCCAGGACGGCGAGGAGCGCCCGATCATCCAGACCGGCGCCAGCGCCGCATACCTCGGCACCGCGACGCTCGAGCTGGGCGAGGACGGCGACTGGGACATCGTGGGCGAGCCCGAGCTGCGCGACACCGCGCTCGCCGAGGCGGACGAGGAGGCCGGCACCCCGCGCGAGGAGTGCGGCGTCTCGAACGACGTCATCGCGAACGTCGAGGAGATCGCCCAGGACGCGATCGACCAGGCCGCCGTCGTCGGCGCCGAGCCCGTCGGCTCCATCGCCTCGGACATCACCACCTCGTGGGACGACTCCAAGGCCGGCTACGTCGACGGCATCCGCACCGCCTCCGCGCCCGTCGGCAACCAGGCCACCACCAAGGGCGACAACCGCATGCGCCACTCCGCCGCGGGGGACATGCTCGCGGACTCCATGAAGTGGTACCTCGAGGACGCGGGCCTGGACGGCGAGCACGAGGTCATCGGGTTCATGAACCCCGGAGGCATCCGCGCCGAGCTGTGGGACCAGGCGGCCGGCGCCGAGGGCGACGGCGTGGTCACCTACGCCGAGGCCAACTCCATGGTGCCCTTCGGCAACACGCTGAACTCGGGCGAGGTGACCGGAGCGCAGTTCGCGCAGATGCTCGAGGAGCAGTGGCAGCGCTCCGCCGACGGCGGCGAGGTCGACGAGGGCGACGAACCGTTCCTCGCCTTCAGCGTCTCGGAGAACGTCGAGTACGTCTTCGACTCCACCCGCGAGCGCGACGACCGCATCATCGACATCCGGGTCAACGGGGAGTCGATCGACCCCGACGCCACCTACACCATCGTCACCGCGAGCTTCCTCTTCGAGGGCGGCGACAACATGTGGGCGCTCTCCGAGGCGCAGGACGTGCGCGACTCCGGCGTGCTGGACCGTGACGCCTTCATCCAGTATCTCGAGGCGAACCCGGAGCTGGACCCCAGCTTCGGCCAGCGCCAGCTCGAGCTGCAGATCCTCGACGGCGGCGAGTACGACTCCGAGGCCGGGGTGGACCGTGATCCGGTGCTGCGGGTCGGCAACGTCGAGTCCCAGAGCCTCGGCGCCCCCGAGATCGAGACCGTCGTCGTGGACGCGGGCGAGCACGGCACCTTCGAGGCGCCCTACGCCATGGTCGAGGACGCCGGACGGCTCTTCGCCGACGTCACCCTCACCGATTGGCTGTGCGTCCCCGAGGGCACCGAGGTGCCGCTGACGATCACCGCGATCCCCGAGACCGGCACCGAGATCGTCATCGACATCCCGGCCTTCACCTGGACCTCCGGCGGCGCTCCCGAGGAGTGCGGCGCCGACGGCGGTGACGACACCCCCACCCCGCCCCCGGGCGACGGCGACGATGACGACGACCAGGGTGGTGACGACCAGGGCGGCGACGACCAGGGTGGTGACGACCAGGGCGGCCAGGGCGGTGACGACCAGGGTGGTGACGACCAGGGTGGCCAGGGCGGCGACGACCAGGGCGGCCAGGGCGGGGACGCCGGCACGGACGACGAGCAGACCGTCGTCACGCCGGTGGACGACACCACTCCCGGTGACACCACTGCCGGCGGCTCCGACCGCTCCGACCTCGCCCGCACCGGCGTGAGCCTCGGCGGAATGGTCGCAGCGATCAGCCTGCTCTCCCTCGCCGGACTCGGCGCGCTGGGCCTGCGCCACCGGCTGACTCGCTCCTGACCCACCCCTGATGACGGAGGGGCCGCCCCCACCGGGACCGGCCCCTCCGTCGCGCAGGCCGCAGCACCGCCCAGCCTCCACCTCGTCACCTCCAGGTCCTCACCCCCCGCATCGTCCGGTCGGCGTCGTCCGTCGGACCCCTGCAGCAGACTCTTCCCACCCTCCCTCTCCAGGAGCACTCTCCATGAGCAGCATCGCCCGGGGCCCCGGCCTCCGCTCGCGCCTCGCGCGCGTCGGCGGCGCCGTCGCCGCACTGACCCTCGGCCTGAGCCTCGCGCCCGGCCTTCTCCCCACCGCTCAGGCCGCCGCCGTCACCCCCGGCGACCTCCAGATCAACGAGGTCTACGGAGGCGGCGGCAACTCCGGCGCGAGCTTCCAGAACGACTTCGTCGAGCTGGTCAACACCTCCGACGCGGACGTCTCGATCGACGGCTGGTCCCTGCAGTACGCCTCGAAGGCGGGCAGCTTCAACAACACGCTCACCCTGGAGGGGTCCGTCCCCGCCGGCGGCACCTTCCTGATCGAGCTCGCCTCCGGCAACGGCAACGGCGACCCGCTGCCGGACGCGGACCTCACCGGCGGCATCAACGCCTCCGGCAGCGGCGGCGTCTTCGCGCTCTCCGATGCCGAGGGCAAGCTCGCCTGCACCGGTGCCACCTGCGCCGAGGACCCGGCGGTCGTGGACCTCGTGGGCTGGGGCGGTGCCTCCACCTTCTCCGGCGAGGCCCCCGCGCCCGCCACCACCAACGCCACCTCGGTGGCCCGTGTCGCTGCGACCGGCGAGAACTCCACCGACTTCGTCGCCGGAGAGCCCACCCCGACGCCCTCGGGCGCCGAGCAGCACGACCCCGGGGATCCGGGCGACCCGGGGGAGCCGGAGGAGCCGGGTGAGGTCATCGAGGCCACGATCTCCGAGATCCAGGGCGCCGAGGCGACCAGCCCTCTCGCCGGCCAGGACGTCACCACCGAGGGCGTGGTCACCGCGGTCTACGCCACCGGCGGGTTGAACGGCTACATCATCCAGACCGGCGGCACGGGCGGCGCGCTCGACCTCTCCAGCCACTCCGGCTCCACCGCCGTGTTCGTCTACTCCCAGGACACGATGGACCAGGTCGCGATCGGCGATTCCGTGCGCGTGACCGGCGAGGTCTCCGAGTACTACGACTCCACGCAGATCACCGTCGGCGCCGAGGGCCTCGAGCAGCTCGAGCAGTCCCTCCCGGCCGTCGAGCCCCTCACCCTCGAGGGCGGCTTCCCCACCGAGGAGGCGCAGCGCGAGAGCCTCGAGCACATGCTGTACCTGCCGGGCGAGGGCGACTTCACCGTCACCGATGTGTACAACACGAACCGCTTCGGCGAGGTGAGCCTGGCGATCGGCGACGAGCCGCTGCAGCAGGCCGGCGACATCATGGCTCCGGGCGAGGAGGCGAGCGCCTACTTCGACAGCCGCGCCGAGCAGCTGGTGCTGCTGGACGACGGCCGCACCACGAACTTCGCGAACAACCCCACCGAGCCGATGAGCTGGCTGACCACCGAGGAGCCCGTCCGCGTCGGCGCCGCAGCCTCGTTCACCGAGCCTGTCGTGGTGGCCTACTCCTTCGACCAGTGGCGACTGAACGTCACCACCCCGTGGGAATCCGCCGACGCCGACGGCGTGGACTTCGAGAACACCCGCGAGGACGCCCCCGACGAGGTGGGCGGCGACCTGCAGCTGGCCACCTTCAACGTGCTGAACTACTTCACGACCCTCGGTGAGGACACCCCCGGCTGCGAGCCGTACACGAACCTGCACGGCGAGGGCACCACCGTGCGCGGCGGCTGCGACCTGCGCGGCGCCTGGGGCGCCGAGGACCTCGAGCGCCAGCAGTCCAAGATCGTCGACGCGATCTCCGGCACCGACGCCGAGGTGGTGGGCCTGACCGAGATCGAGAACTCCGCCCGCCTGGGCGAGGAGGCCGACGAGGCCACCGCCACCCTGGTGGCCGCGCTGAACGAGAAGGACGGCGAGGGCACCTGGGCCTACATCTCCACCGGTGACGCCTACGAGGCACTCGGCCTCGACGGGGGCCAGGACGCCATCACCAACGCCATCATCTACCAGCCCGCTGCGGTCGTCCCGCAGGGCGGCGCGCAGATCCTCGCCGGCGACGAGGCCTTCAACAACGCCCGCGAGCCGATCGGCCAGGTGTTCGTGCCGGTCGAGGGCAGCGGCGAGGAGCAGGTCGAGGGAGAGCCGTTCTTCTTCACCATCAACCACTTCAAGTCCAAGGGGTCCGCTGATCCCGAGGATGCGAACCTCCCGGAGGACCCGGTCCAGGGCAACGCCCGCACCTCCCGCCTGCAGCAGGCCGAGGCGCTGCTGACCTGGGGTGACGTGACGGCATCGGGGCTCGGTGTCGAGGACGTGTTCCACGGCGGCGACTTCAACGCCTACACGAAGGAGGAGCCGCTGCAGCTCTTCTACGACGAGGGCTTCGTGAACCTCGGGGAGACCCACGACCCCGAGGGCTGGTCCTACAGCTACGGCGGGATGGTCGGCTCGCTGGACCACGTGATCGCGAACTCCTCGGGCGCCGAACGCGTCACCGGCGCGGACGACTGGCAGATCAACGGCCCCGAGTCCGTGATGGTCCAGTACGGCCGCTACCAGAACAACGTCACCGACCTCTACGAGACCGGTCCCTTCGGCTCCTCCGACCATGACCCGATGATCGTGGGCCTGGACGGCGGCTTCCCCGAGGGCGGCGACGACGGCGAGGAGGGCCCCGGTGAGGGCGGTCCAGGGGAGTGCGAGCACCCGGGCAAGGCCAACGGCAAGGGTCACGACAAGGGCAAGGGCAACGGCCCCGGCCAGGGGAACGGGAAGGGCAAGGGCAACGGCAAGGGACACCCCCACTGCGACCCCGAGCACCCGGGCCACGGCAACGGGAAGGGCCATGAGCACGGCAAGGGCCATGGCAAGGGTCATGACAAGAGCGACGGCATCGGCCCCTGGGGCGGCGACCACCGCGGCCCGGGCGCCGGTCGCCACGGCTGACCCCACCTGCCCCTGACGGCCCCGGCAGCACGGGGGTCGCACGCAGTGGCCCGCCCCGACGGCCGCACTCCGGAGCCGCACCCTGGGGACGCCGACGGTGCACCGACGTCGATCGGTGGCACACCGTCGGCGTCCCCGTCATGCTGGAGACAGGGTGCTGACGCTGCAGGCAGCGTGCTGAAGCCGGCGACAGCGCGCCGACACGACCACGCCCACCGGTGACCTCGCAGAACGGATCCTCGTGACCGCTTCCTCCTCCGCCGCCCCCTCCGCCGGGTCGCTCTCCCGTCGCCTCGGACTGCGCGACGCGGTCGTGATCGGCCTGGCCTCGATGATCGGGGCCGGCGCGTTCGTCTCCCTCGGCGCCGCCCAGGACCTCGCCGGGTCCCTCGCCCCGCTGGCCGTGCTGATCGCGGCCGGGGTCGCGCTGTGCAATGCCACCTCCACCGCGCAGCTCGCCGCCCAGCACCCCTCCTCGGGCGGTACCTACCACTACGGCCGGAAGCAGCTCGGCCCCTGGTGGGGCTTCCTCGCGGGCTGGTGCTTCGTGATCGGCAAGATCGCCTCCTGCGCCGCGATGGCCCTGGTGATCGCCGCCTACCTGGTGCCCGAACCGGCACAGCGGTTCGTCGCCGCGCTCGTGGTCGTGGCGCTGACCGCCGTGAACCTGGTGGGCATCACCCGCACCGCGGCGCTCGCCCGAGTGCTGGTCGCGGTCGCGCTCGCGGCGCTCCTGCTCACCGGGGTCCGGCTCCTGATCGGCCTCGCCACCGGGCCGGCGGGACCGGCGGGGCTGACGGGGGTCGACGGGGGCGCTCCCGCCGGGGGCAACGCCGGCGAGATGTCCGGCGAGATCCCCGGCCCCCTCGCGGGGTCGGCCACCGGCCTCTGGGACGGCGGGCTGGCCGCCGTGCTCGGTGCCGGCACCGGGGGAGCGCTCGGGATCGTGCTCGCCGTCGCCCAGGCCGCGGCGCTGATGTTCTTCGCGTTCGCCGGATACGCACGGGTCGCGACCCTCGGCGAGGAGGTCACCGCGCCGCGCCGCACCATTCCGCGCGCGATCCTGCTGGCGCTCGCCGTGGTGGCTGCGCTGTACCTGGCGCTGTCCGTGGTGCTGGTGCTCGTCGGCCCCGCCCCCGGCGACCAGGGATGGGGCCCGGCTCCGTTCCTCACCGCGCTCGAGTCCGTGGGCGCCGGAGGGGTGTGGGCGGTGGTCATCACCGTCGGCGCGGCCGCCGCAGCCAGCGGGGCGCTGCTGGCCCTGGTCGCAGGGATCTCCCGCACGGCCCTCGCCATGGCCCGAGAACGGGACCTGCCGCCCGTGCTCGCCCACGTCAGCCCCCGGTTCTCGGTGCCGCAGCGGGCCGAGCTCGCCGCCGGGCTCGCCGTGCTCCTGCTGGTGCTGCTCGCCGCCGACGTGCTGGTCGCGATCGCCGCCTCCTCCTTCGGCGTGCTGCTCTACTACGCGGTCGCGAACCTCGCCGCGCTCACCCAGCAGGGGGAGTGGAGACTGTTCCCGAAGGCGCTGCAGGTGCTGGGGGTGATCGGCTGCGTGCTGCTGGTCGCAGCCCTGCCCGGCAGCACGATCGTGGCCGGGGTGGGACTGGTGCTGGTGGGCGTGGCCTATCGGGGAATCGTGCTGGCCGCTCGGCGCCGTTGAGCGCGGCATGGGCGAGGGCGGGCGGCCAGACGGATCCGGACCGGAGTCTCAGCCAGCTGAGGACGGCGCCGACGAGGATGCACATGATGACCATCGCGGTCATGTCGAGCCACGCGGGCTTGCTGGGGTAGTTGTATCCCAGGAGGATCAGGGGTGCATGCCAGAGGCCCCAGATCGATCCCTGCCGCGGAGCGCCGCGAGAACTGCGTCATCGAGCGATCACCTCCACGCAGCAGCCGTCCTTCTGGGGTCCCCTGTCCGGTCTGCGCGTCGAGACGTCGCGAGCGCCTCCTCCCTGCATATCAGCCCCTTCCGCCGCACTACCGGGCACCGTGCTCCAGGTCCCCGAGCCTGATGATGCGGTTCGTCATGGCGATCGTGTCGGGTCGGTGCGCGATCAGCAGCACGGCACAGTCCTTCGACTGCTTGAGGAAGTCCATGATCGCGGTGTCGGCGTCGGGGTCGAGCGAGGCTGTCGGTTCATCGAGCACGAGCACGCGGGGATTGTTGAGCAGCGCGCGTGCGATGGCGACGCGCGCGCGCTGCCCCCCAGAGATTCCCGTCCCGTGTTCGCCGACGGGGGTATCGAGCCCGCTCGGGAGGTTGGTGTGCGGGTCGAACATGCCGGTGGCGCTGGCTGCTTCGTGGATCGCTGCATCGGGGGCGTCAGGGTTGCCGAGGATGATGTTGGAGCGGATCGTGCCGCGCTGAAGAGGTGAGGATTGCGGGACCGTGGAAATGACACGGCGAAGCTCTTCATCGGGGATGTCGCGGAGATCGGTGCCGTCGATTCGGATACCCCCGGCGTCGGCGTCCCACATGCGCAGCGCCAGCCGCGCTGCTGTCGTCTTCCCGGATCCGGATGGTCCGACGAGGGCTACGGTCTCTCCCGGCCGGATATGCATGGAGAAGCCGTCGAGTACGCGTTCGCCGCCGCCATATGCGAACCCGACGCGGTCGAACACCAGTCCCAGCTCCGATGCTGGCTCGGGCCGAGGAGGACGCGTGGTGGCATGAACGGCCGGCGGGTGCTCGAGGACCTCGGTGATGCGCTCGGCAGCGGCCCGGAGAGTGCCGGCATTGCGCAGCAGGTCGGCGATCTGTGCGGCGGGGACGAGTCCGGCGACCGCGACAGTCACGGCGAGGGGGACGTGCTGTGGGGCGATAGCGGCGCGGTCGACGAGGATGATGAAGAGTGCTCCGAGCGCGGCGAGGGCGAAGGTGATGTCGGCAATCGCGCGTTCTGCTCCGAGCCGGGAAGCTTCCCGGGACTGGACTCGTGCGAGTGCTCTGGTGTCCTCGGTGAGCCGGTCGAGCTGCTTCTCGAGCGCTCCTGCGCCCGCGAGCTCGCGCATGCCTCGGAGGGTGTCGAGCACTTCCGAGCGCAGGGCGGCTGCTCCTGCTGTGAGGTCGTCGCTGTCGCGTCGGGCGCGACGTGCCGTGACCAGGGGAACGGTG
>NZ_DASVGJ010000019.1:0-64561 GCF_036379615.1 Brachybacterium sp. | reverse complement strand
GAGACCGACGCGGAGTCGTCTGCCCATCTGGACCCGAGCGCCGTCGCCGTCACCACGGCCGACGCCGGGGTGCGGGAGCGCGGGGAGCGGCTGGTCGTGCAGACCCACTTCGCCCCGGCCCGCGAGGTGGAGATCCCCGAGGGCGTCGGCGGGCACGGCGGCGGCGACGCGCTGCTGCTGCGCGACGTGTTCGTCGGTCCGACGCAGGAGGAGCTGGACGGACTGGCGCGCCCCTCCGACCACCGCGACGGGATGCGCGCGATCGCCGTCGGGATCTGCGGCAACGTGTCCCTGGAGACCGGCGGGCCGGTCGACGTCCGCTCCACCCTCGGGATCGATCTGGCCCGTGAGCCGCGCGGGTCCGCCCCGCTGGCCCCGGCCGAGGAGGTGCCTGCATGAGCAACCCGGCACCGGCACCGGCGCCGGCACCGGCCCGCGCCCCGGACCGCTCGCCCGAGGTCCAGGGATCCGGCCCCGTCCGCATCGCGCTGATCGGAACCCGCGGCTTCGGAGCAGTGCACCTGCAGCGCCTCGCCCGCCTCGCCGCGGAGGGCACCGCGCGCCTGGTCGGGGTGGTCGACGTCGCCGATCCCCCCGAGGAGCTGCGCGGGATTCACCATCGCTCCCTCGCGGATCTGCTCGCCGCGACCGGGGAGCAGGACCGCCCGGAGATCGTCGCCGTCGCCACCCCGATCGGCACCCATCTGCCGCTGGCCACCGAGGCGCTCGCCGCCGGGATCGACGTCTACCTCGAGAAGCCGCCGGTCCCGGCGCTGTCCGACCACTGGACGCTGTGCGAGGCGGCCCGGGCCGCCGGCCGCAGCGTGCAGGTCGGCTTCCAGGCGCGCGGCGGGGCAGGCGTGGACCTGCTCGCGCAGGAGGCCGCCGAGGGCGCCCTCGGGGAGATCACCTCCGTGCGCGTGCACGGCGCCTGGCAGCGCGATCGCGCCTACTACCACCGCTCCGCATGGGCGGGCAGGCGCCAGCTGGACGGCCGCCGGGTGGCCGACGGCGTGGCCACCAACCCCCTCGCCCACGGCGTCCACGCCGGCCTGCTCGCCGCCGGGATCCGAGAGGTCTCCGACATCGCCTCGATCACCACCGAGCTGCGCCGCGCCCACGACATCGAGGCCGACGACACCACCTTCCTGCGGATCGATCCGGCCGGGGACCTCCCGCCGGTGACCTGCGCACTGACCACCGCAGCCCCCGACCAGCTCGCCCCCTGGATCGAGGTCGTCGGCGCCGCGGGCACCCATCGGCTGTTCTACACCGAGGACCGCTCCGTGCGCACCACCGCCGACGGGACGAGGGAGGAGCTCGTGCACGCACGGGTCGACCTCATGGAGAACCTCATGGCCCATGTGCGGGACCGCTCGGTCCCGCTGCTCTCCTCGCTCGAGAGCACCGGTGTGTTCACCGCGGTGCTCGAGGCGATCCAGTCCGTCCCCGATCCGCTGCCGATCACGGCCGACGAGGTCGACTGGCAGGGCGAGGGGGAGCAGGCGCATCCGGTCATCCGCGGGATCGGGGGAGCCCTGCAGGCGGCGCTCGAGACCGGGCGGCCCTTCAGCGAGCTCGGCGTGCCCTGGGCGCGCACGGACGCCGTCCATACCTGGGCCCCGCCACAGGAACCGGCACCCGCCCCCACCGGCTGATCCCGCCCCCGCCGGTTGATCCCGCCTCCGCCGGCTGATCCCGCCCGGCGCCGCCCTCCCCGCAGGAGCACGCTCATGCACACCGTCTCGCAGGTCCGCGACGCCCTGACCCGCCCGGAGCCGGCGGCCCGGCCGATGATGCGCTGGTGGTGGTTCGGGCCCGACGTCGACCGCGCGGAGATCGACCGTGAACTGGCCGCCATGGCCGCAGCCGGCATCGGCGGGGCCGAGGTGGCGCTGGTCCACCCGTTGCGACCGGGCGCTCCGCACTACCTCTCCGACGAGGTGAAGGGACATCTCCGCCACGCCGCCGAGAGCGCCCGCGAGCTGGGCCTGCGCCTGGATCTGACCCTCGGCAGCGGCTGGTCCTACGGCGGTGCGCACATCGGCCCCGAACATGCCGCCCGCCGACTGCGCTGGCAGCGGCGCGACCTCGGACCGGAGGCGCTCGAGTGGCCCCTGCACCCGTCGTGGCCGGGGGACGAGCTGGTCTCCGTGCACCTGGGCGAGGGCCTCCCGCCGACGGGCTGGACGCGCCTGGAGACGGCGGGAGGTCGGCTCCGGATCCCGGCCGGTCGCGGTCCCCGCACCGTGCTGATCGCCTGGTCGGAGGTCACCGGACAGCAGGTCAAGCGCGCGGCGGCCGGGGCCGAGGGACCGGTGGTCGACCATCTCTCCGCCGCGGCGGTGCGCCATCACCTGGACGTGGTGGGCGGGGCCCTGCTCGAGGCCGTGCCCGCCCACCTGCTGGGATCCGTGTTCAGCGACAGCCTCGAGGTGTACGGCGCGGGCTGGACCGCCGAGCTGCCCGCCCGCTTCCGGGAGCGACGAGGGTATGACCTGCTGCCGCTGCTGCACCTGCTGGAGGTCGACGGCCCGGGTGCCGAGGACCTGCGGGAGGACTATGGCCGCACCCTCTCGGAGCTGGTCGAGGACGGGTTCGTGGGCACCTGCCGGGACTGGGCCGAGGTGCACGGGGTGCGCTTCCGCCTGCAGGGCTACGGCCAGCCCCCGATCACGCTCGGCGCCCAGCGCGGCGCCCATCTCATCGAGGGGGAGGGAGCGGGCTGGACGGCGCTGACCCAGTCCCGCTGGGCGTCGTCGGCCGCGCATCTGGACCGCCGCGAGGTGGTCTCCAGCGAGGTGTGGACCTGGGTGCACTCCCCGTCCTTCCGGGCCGGCCCGCTGGACCTGCTCGGGGAGGCCCACGAGCACCTGCTGCTGGGCATCACCCAGTTCGTGGGGCACGGCTGGCCGTACACCGCGCCCGACGTGCCGGGCCTGGGGTGGACGTTCTACGCGGCGGGCGCGCTCGATGACCGCAACGCCTGGTGGCCGGCGATGCCCGAGCTCACCGCCCACCTCACCCGACTGTGCGCCGCCCTGCGCCTCGGGGAGCCGGGAGCGGACGTCGCCCTGTATCTGCCCTATGGGGACGTGCGCGCCGCGCGGGGCACCGGGCACGACCTGTGGAGCGCCTGCCGCACCCACATCGGGGAGGAGCTGCCCGCAGTGATCCGCCGTGCGGGGTACGACCTCGACCTGATCGACGACGACGTGCTCGAGCAGCTCGACCCGGCCGCGTATCCGGTGGTGGTGCTGCCGTGGGTGCGGCGTCTCCCAGAGCGGACCGCGCACTGGCTGGACCGGGTGCGGCAGGCGGGCGGGACCGTGCTCTCGGTCGGCTCCCCGGGATACGCAGCGGGGGAGCCGGTGGCGATGGAGCCCGCGCACGGGGACGCCGAAGCCCTGGGTGACCACGCGACCCTGTCGATGGCGGCTGCGCAGGCGACGGAGGTCCCCGCGGGCCCGCTCGAGGAGGCGCTGCGAGGGGTCCTCGCCCCGCCGCTCGCGCTCACGGGCGACGGCGGCGAGGTGGGCACGGTGCGCCGGAGACTGGCCGACGGCGACCTGTACCTGCTGGTCAACACGGGGCCGGCGGTTCGGGAGATCCAGGTGGCACTGCGTGAGTCGCGTGCCGGGCTGTCCCTCCACGACCCGGCCGAGGGCGCCTTCCGGGCGCTCCCGTCCCACGGCGCGCCCCTGGTCCTGCACCCGTACCAGGCGCTCGTGCTGCTCGCGACGGACCACGCCGTCCCCGCGGACCACGCCGTCCCCGCGGAGGGCTCCGACCGCGCACTCCAGGGTCACCATCACGAGCCGGTCGAGTCCGCCCCGCTCGTGCTGGACGGGCCCTGGACTGTCTGCCGGCCCGGCGAGACGCCGCAGCCCGTCCGTCTCCCGCACCTGCTGCGCGGCGCCGAGGCCGCTGATGTGCGCTCGCTGCTGTACGAGACGACCGTGACGCTCGACGAGGAGAGCGCGCGCGGCCGCCTCTGCCTGGACCTCGGCGAGGGCAGGACCCCGGCGCGGCCGGACGGCGGCAGCGGGTACCGGGCGCTGCTCGAAGCGCCGGTGCGGGAGATCGCCGTGGTCGAGGTGGAGGACGAGGAGGTGGGTGTGCTGTGGAGGCCGCCGTTCCGGGTCGACCTCACCGGTCGCCTGCGCGCCGGCACCACCCGTCTGCGGCTGCGGGTCCATGGCACCTCCGCCGCGGCCGCTGCCGACCCTCAGCACGCCGCGCTCGCCGCGGAGCAGGTCGCACTCGCGCACGAGACCTACGGGGAGCGCTTCCAGATGCAGGAGCTGGAGAGGATGCTCGACGGCGTCGCGACCGGGCTGGGAGCGGTCCCCGTGCTGCGGCGCGGTTGAGCTCCGGAGACGGTCGCCTCAGGAGGCTGCGGCGCCGGACTCGGCGGTGCGCAGCCGCCGTCCGGCGCGTCCGCGCACGAGCGCCAGCACGGCCGTATGGGCCAGCATCACCGCAGCGGCGGCTGCTCCGCCGCCGACGATGAGGAACGTGACCACGCCGGACCCGTAGTGGGAGGTCCACAGCGAGCTGAGCCCCGGCATCGTGGGCGAGAGGGCTGCGGCCGAGGCGAGCAGGAGCAGCAGAGCAGGCACCACCAGGGCGTAGGGCGAGACGCCGGAGGCGGCGGCGCTCAGCCACACCAGCAGCGCGCCGGCGAGGACCAGCACGAGAGCGAGGGGTGCGACCTGTGTGTCGAAGGTCCGCATCGCCCAGGCCGTGCCGGCACCGAGACCTCCGAGCGCCATCCCCGTCCCGGCCAGCAGCACCAGTGGGAGCAGCACCAGCCCGGCGATCGCCGCGACCAGCGGTGCCCGGGGACGCCGTCGGGCGATCACGAGCGCGAGTCCGAGCCCGCCCATGAGCGGGTGCAGGATCAGCGGGAGCCCGTGGACGAGACCGTCCAGGACCTCGAAGGGGAGGATGTCACCGGTGAGGCGGTACACCTGCATCAGGAGTGCGGGAACGGCGGAAAGGATGACGCTTGCCAGCCCCATCGCTCCCACGAGCACGAGGCCTGCCGAGCTGACGATCCCCGTCGCCACGACGCTCACCAGCAGGAGCAGGCCCAGCCCCGTCCCGAGGAGCACGGCGGCGCCCACCGGGGAGGCGAGCAGACCGCCGAAGGAGGCCTCCGATCCCGTCGTCGCCCGGTACTGCAGCCACGAAGTGCCGCCGTAGGAGAGCAGCGCGCTCGCGATCGGGGTGACCAGCAGGGCGTACACGGCGGTGAGCACCCGCGCGACGAGGCCCGAGCCGGGACGGGCGCCACCGACGCGCGAGATCTGCGATGGTTCCGTGGTCACGATGTCCTCCAGTGGTCCGTCGCCCTCGAGGGGCTCTCGCAGAGAGCATAGGCCGCACGGAGGTCCCGGTCAGGGGAAGACGTGCCGTCCTGGGCTGAGCACGCGCGCGGTCCCGTCGGGCAGGACCAGGTCCGCCTCGGCGCCCTCGGGGATCGTCGCCTCCCCCCGCAGCCCGTCGGCCGTCGACTCCCACGAGACCTCGATCCGTCCGACGGTCGAGTCGTAGGCCCCCTTCGCCCAGTCGATGCCGGGGCCCGGGGTGGGCTGGAGGAGGATCCGCCGGTAGCCGGGCTCGGCGGCCCGGATCCCGAGGACCACCTGGTAGACCCAGTCGGCGACGGCGCCGAGTGCGTAATGGTTGAAGCTCGTCATCTCGCCGGGGTTGATCGCACCGTCCGGGAGCATCGAGTCCCAGCGCTCCCAGATCGTGGTCGCTCCCCTCGAGACCGGATAGAGCCAGGAGGGGCAGCCCTCCTCGAGCAGCAGGCGGTAGGCGTCCTCGACGTGGCCCGTCTCGGAGAGCGCCCAGGTGATGAACGGGGTCCCCGCGAAGCCGGTGGAGACCCGGTAGTCCGCCTCACGGACGAGCTCCGCGAGCCGCTGCGCGGCCTTGTCCCGCAGGGCGGGCTCGAGCAGGTCGAAGGCGATCGCGAGCGAGTACACAGTGGTGCAGTCCGAGGTGATCGTGCCGTCCTCGTGGACGTACGCCTCGGTGAAGGCCGTGAGTGTCCGGTCGGCGAGGTCCTGCCAGCGACGGGCGCCCTCCTCCTCACCGATCAGGCGGGCGGTCTCAGCCGTGAAGCGGGCTGAACGGACCAGGCAGGCTGTGGCCACGACGGCCTTGTCGGCCTTCGCGTCGGCGGCCGCCTCCGGCGGGGCGTCCGGATCCAGCCAGTCGCCGAACTGGAATCCCTGGTCCCACAGTCCGCTCGGGGAGAGCGCGCGTTCGACGGACTCCAGGTGGAGGACCATGCCGGGGTAGTGCAGGCGCAGCCGGTCCAGGTCGCCGTAGGCGTTCCATAGTGCTTCGGGGACCCACACGGCGGCGTCGCCCCAGATCGCGGTGGGGGTGCCCCATCCCTCGGGGGAGGCCGCCCGGGACTCCTGGCCGTCGCCCAGCTTGAGCAGATCCGGCACCACGAAGGGCACGTGCCCCGCGGGATTCAGTGCTGCCTCGGCCGCGACGTCCAGCAGCCAGGTGTGGAGGAAGTCGTCCACGTCGAACTGGTAGGCGGCGGTCGCGGCGTAGGCGGCGATGTCCCCGGTCCAGCCGAGGCGCTCGTCGCGCTGCGGGCAGTCGGTGGGCACGGCGAGGAAGTTCCCGCGCTGCGACCAGATCGAGTTGCTGATCAGCTGGTTCACTCCCTCATGGGAGGACTCGAACCAGCCGTTGCGGCGGAGATCGGAGTGGACGACCACGGCCTCGATGTCCGCGACGGTGAGCTCTCCGGGCCAGCCGGTGACCTCCGCGTAGCGGAAGCCGTGGAAGGTGGAGGTGGGCTCGAAGGTCTCTCCGTCCGGGTCGCCCGCGAGGATGAGCGAGTCGGTGGCCTTCGCGCTGCGCAGGGGGCGGGTGCCGAGCTCCTCGTGCTCGAGCACCTCGGCGTGGCGCAGGGTGATCGTGGTGCCGGCGGGCCCGGTGACCGTGAAGCGCAGCCAGCCCACCAGGTTCTGCCCGAAGTCCAGCAGGGTCTTCCCCGAGGGCGAGGTCCAGATCCTGGTGGGGCGCCGGGTCTCCTGACGGCGGATCATCGGCGAGCTCTGCTCGACGAGGGTCGCGCGGTCGAGGTCGACCACCCGGACCGGCTGCTCCTCGCCGGGGCCGAGCCGACGGTCCTCGTGCTGGCCGTGGTAGATGTTCGCCTCGAGGACGACGCCCGGACGGGCGGTCCACGTCTCGTCCGTGACGATGCGCTGGGTGCGGCCGTCCTCGAAGGTGATCTCGAGAGCGGCGAGCGCGGAGATGTCCTCGCCGTAGTCGACGCCGCCGGCGAAGCCGAGCGAGCCGCGCCACCACCCGTCGCCGAGATGGATCTCCAGAGGCAGCGACCCGGTGGCGGCCGCGGTGCGCACCTGCTCGGTGACCTCGTACCTCTGGACCTGCAGCTGCGTCTCGTAGGTGGTCCACCCCGGGGCGAGGACGGCGTCGCCCACGGGGGCGCCGCCGATGCGCGCCTCGTACACGCCGTGGGCGGTCGCGATCAGCTCGGCGCGGGCGATGCGGCCCGCCTCCGGGGTCGCCTCCCGCACCAGGACCAGGGCGCGCAGGGAGCGGTCCTGGGCGGTGATGGCCGCGGCGTCCGCGAGCTCCTCGGCGCAGGCGGTGTGTCCGGGGGGAGCAGAGGGTTGCGCGGAGGGCGTGGCGGGATGTGCGGCGGATCCAGCAGGGGAGCGGGTCACGGGGGTCCTCGTCCTCGGGGTGCGCGATCGGCCGACGGGCGTCGGGCCGGGGTGACAGCAGAGACAGCGGAGACAGCGGAGACAGCGGAGACAGCTGGGACAACCGTAGTTGAAACGACTAAATGTATCCAGGGTCCTCGGCGGGGTCGCCGGGCTGCAGGCCTGGCAGGCGATAGGGTCTCCGCACAGGACCTCGGCACCGGGGTCGCCGTCGGGAGCACCTCCGACCTGCACGACGAGAGGGGACCCATGGCCTCCGGGCACCTGGTGAGCATGAAGGACGTCGCGCGGCACGCGGGCGTCTCCGTCGGCACGGTCTCCAACGTCCTGAACCGCCCCGAGATCGTCTCCCCGGACCGCAGGGAACGGGTCGAGGCCGCGATCGCCGAGCTCGGCTACGTGCGCAATGACGCCGCCCGCCAGCTGAAGCTGGGGCGCTCGAGCACCGTCGGCGCGATCGTGCTGGACTCCGGGAACCCGTTCTACGGCCAGCTCGTGGGCGGGATCGAGGCCGCCGCCGAGGACTCGCAGCTGATGGTGATCGCCGGCAGCACCGGCAGCAGGGAGCGGCGCGAGCGCCTGTACCTCTCGCTGTTCGAGGAGCAGCGGGTGCGCGGGATCCTGCTCGCCTCCACCGGTGGCAGTGCCGATCTGGTCGAGGCCATCCGCGGCCGCGGCACCCCGGTGGTGCTGGTGGAGAGCGAGCGCGACGCCCGCGGCTCCTCGGTGAGCGTGGACGACATCGCCGGGGGAGAGCTCGCCGTGCAGCACCTGGTGGCCCAGGGACGGCGCCGCATCGGCGTGGTCGCGGCGCGGCAGGACCTCCGCCAGGTCGCCGATCGTCTGCACGGGGCGAGGCGGGCGGCGAAGGCCGCGGGTCTCGAGATCGAGGTGCTCGAGGCCGAGGACCTCACCGTGCTCGCCGGCCGCACCGTCGGCGAGGAGGTGGTGGCCCGTTCCGCCG
This sequence comes from Brachybacterium sp., assembly GCF_036379615.1. Classification (GTDB taxonomy): domain Bacteria; phylum Actinomycetota; class Actinomycetes; order Actinomycetales; family Dermabacteraceae; genus Brachybacterium. Next base: position 55,864 of record NZ_DASVGJ010000019.1, on the reverse strand, counting down.
CCGAGCGGCCCGATGCCGTGTTCTGCGTGAACGACCTGCTCGCCGTCGGTGTGCTGCAGGCCTTCGCCTTCCGCCACCAGGTCGCGGTGCCCGAGGAGATCGCGCTGGTGGGCTACGACGACATCGACTTCGCCCGCTCCACCGTGGTGCCGCTGACCTCCGTCTCCCAGCCGGCGGACCTCATGGGGCGCACCGCCCTCGCCCTGCTCGAGGAGGAGATCGCCTCCCCGGATGCCGCCCCGCGGCACGTGAGCTTCACGCCGAAGCTGGTGCAGCGGGAGTCGACGACGGGGTGAACCTCTCCACCTCCACGCTCGCCCGCACCAGCTCTCGGATCGCTCCCGGCTCCTCACCGACCGCGCCGAGGGCACGGGACTGCAGCGCCACGTTCCCCAGAGCCGTGGCCTCCATGGGGCCGGCGACCACCTCGAGGCCGATCGCGTCGGCCGTGAGCTGATTCAGCAGGGCGTTGCGGCTGCCGCCGCCCACCACGTGCAGCCGTTCCGGGAGCGGCACCCCGGCGAGCCGGCACGCCGTGCGCAGCTCCTCGCGATAGGTCTCGGCGAGGGACTCGAGGATGCAGCGCACGATCTGCGCGGGAGTCGACGGCGAGAGGTCATCGCCGGCGAGCGCGGTCGCCGCCGCGCGCACCCGGTCCGCCATCCGCCCGGGGGCGAGGAAGTCGGGATCGGTGGGATCGATGCGGAAGCGGTTCGCAGGCATGAGTGCGGCGGCTGCCAGCAGGTCGTCGAGGTCCACCCGGGCGCCGTCCTCCTCCCACTGCCGGATCGACTCGGAGACCAGCCACATCCCGGAGACGTTCTTGAGGAAGCGCACGGTGCCGTCCACGCCCGCCTCGTTCGTGAACCCTGCAGTGCGGGCCCCTTCGTTCGTCACGGGAGCCTCCAGCTCCAGGCCGATGAGCGACCAGGTGCCGGAGGAGATGTACGCGAGGGGACCGTCTCCCGGCGTCTGCTCGGCGGGGGCGGCAGGCTCGGCGGGGACGGCGAGCACTGCGGAGGCGGTGTCGTGGGAGCCGACGGCGATCACCGGCACCTCTCCGATCCCGAGTTCGCGGGCGAGCGCCGGGAGCACCGTGCCGAGCTGGTCACCGGGGGCGATCAGGGGCGCCAGCAGGGCCGGGTCGATCCCGGCCGCCTCGAGCAGCTCGGGGGCCCAGCCCTCGCCGTCGGCGGTGAGCAGGCCCGTCGTGGAGGCGTTGGTGCGCTCCGTGCGGCGCCTGCCGGTGAGCAGGTAGCCGATCAGGTCCGGGACCATCAGGGCGGTGCTGCCGGGCGGGAGGTCCCTCAGGCGGTGCTCGGCGGCGACCTGGTACAGGGTGTTGAAGGGCTGCTGCGCGATGCCGGTGAGGGCGAACTGCCGCTCCCGGGAGACACGCTGGGCCACCTCGTCCGCGACGCCGTCGGTGCGGGAGTCGCGGTAGGCGATCACCTCACCGATCCGCGTCCCGGTGCCGAGCACGGGACGGCCGTCCTCGCCGAGCCGGTCTGGCCCGACCAGCCCGTAGTCCACCGCCCAGGAGTCCACACCGATCGACGAGAGCCCGGGCAGGCCGCGCACCACGGCGAGGTCGCGGGAATCAGCGAGCCCCTGCCGGATCTCCGCCCACAGTGCATCGAGGTCCCAGCACAGATGCCCGCCGCGCTCGACCAGGTGGTTCTCGAAGCGGTGCGCGGGCACCAGCTCGATCCGCCCGTTCTCGACGACGCCCAGCATCACCCGTCCCGAGGTCGCCCCCAGATCGATCGCGGCGACGGCGTACGGCACGGCCCCTTCCGGTGCGGCGCCTCCCGGCCCGGCGGTCATCGCAGGAACGCCGCGGCGACCCCGGCATCGACCGGCACGTGCAGGCCGGTGGTGTGCGAGAGGTCCCCGGCGGTCAGCGCGAACACGGCGTTCGCCACGTTCGCGGGCAGCACCTCGCGCTTGAGCAGAGTGCGCTGGGCGTAGTACTCGCCGAGCTTCTCCTCCTCGACCCCGTACACCTTCGCGCGGCTCGCGCCCCAGCCGCCGGCGAAGATGCCGGAGCCGCGCACCACCCCGTCGGGGTTGATGCCGTTGACGCGGATCTGGTGCCCGCCGAGCTCGGCCGCGAGCAGCCGCACCTGATGCGCCTGATCCGCCTTGGTCGCCGAATAGGCGATGTTGTTCGGGCCGGCGAACACGGAGTTCTTCGAGGAGATGTAGATGATGTCCCCGCCCATGGCCTGGTCGATCATCACCCGCGCCGTCTCCCGGGAGACGAGGAAGCTGCCGCGCGCCATGACGTCGTGCTGCAGGTCCCAGTCCTTCGCAGTGGTCTCCAGCAGGGGCTTGGACAGCGAGAGCCCGGCATTGTTGACGATGAGGTCCAGCCCGCCGAAGGCGAGCACCGCCTCGGCCACCATCGCGATCACGGCCTGCTCGTCGGAGACGTCGGCCCGCAGCGCGACGGCGCGGTCGCGCCCGCCCAGCTCCTCGGCGGTGGCCTGCGCGTTCTCGAGGTTCAGATCCGCGATGACCACGCACGCGCCCTCGGCGACGAGGCGCTCGGCGGTGGCCTTGCCGATGCCGGAGCCGCCGCCGGTCACGAGCGCCACACGCGTGGCGAGCGGCTTCGGCGCGGGCCGGCGCTGCAGCTTCGCCTCCTCGAGCGCCCAGTACTCGATGCGGAACTTCTCCGACTCCTCGATGGGGGAGTAGGTGGAGATCGCCTCGGCTCCGCGCATCACGTTGATGGCGTTGACGTAGAACTCGCCCGCCACCCGCGCGGTCTGCGCGTCGGCGCCGAAGCTGAACATTCCCACGCCCGGGACCAGCACGATCGCCGGATCGGCGCCACGGATCGCGGGGGAGTCCTGCGCGGCGTGGCGCTCGTAGTACGCGGTGTAGTCCGCGCGGTACTGGGCGTGCAGCTCCTTCAGCCGCGCCACGGCCTCCTCGACAGGGGCGTCCGACGGGAGGTCCAGCACGAGGGGCTTGACCTTCGTGCGCAGGAAATGGTCGGGGCAGGAGGTGCCGAGCTCGGCGAGCGGTGCGAGCTTCTCGGAGGCGAGGAACTCATGGACCGCCTCGGTGTCCGTCCAGTGCCCGACCATCGGCGAGTCCGTTGAGGCGAGGCCGCGCACGATCGGGAACAGGGCCGACGCCTTCGCGCGGCGCTCCGGCTTCGGCAGTGCCGCGCGGCGCGCATCGTGCGCGCCGAACGGTTCGGGAGCGCCGGTGCGCTCGATGAACGCGGTGGCCTCGGCGATGATCCACAGGGAGTTCTCACGGGCCTCGTCGGAGGTCTCGCCCCAGGCGGTGATCCCGTGGCCGCCGAGGATGCAGCCGATCGCCGCCGGGTTCTCCGCCTTGATCGCGGCGATGTCGAGCCCCAGCTGGAAGCCGGGTCGGCGCCACGGCACCCACACCACCTTCTCGCCGAAGCACTCGCGGGTCAGGCGCTCGCCGTCGGCCGCGGTCGCGAGCGCGATCCCGGCATCGGGGTGCAGGTGGTCCACGTGCGGCGCGTCCACGAGCGCATGCATCGCGGTGTCGATCGAGGGGGCCGCCCCGCCCCTGCCGTGCAGGCAGTAGTCGAAGGCGGCGACCATCTCGTCCTCGCGCTCCACGCCCGGGTACACGTCCGTCAGGGCGCGCACGCGGTCCAGGCGCAGCACGGCCAGGCCCTTCTCCTGCAGGGTGCCGAGGTCACCGCCGGAGCCCTTGACCCACAGCAGCTCGGTCTCCTCGCCGGTGACCGGGTCGGTGGAGGTGCCCTTGGCGGAGGTGTTGCCGCCGGCGTAGTTGGTGTTGCGGGGGTCGGCGCCCAGCGCGTTGGAGCGGGCCAGCAGCTCGGCGACGGCCGGGTTCGTCGGTGCGGCCGACGGGTCGGTGGTGTGCGATCCGGGCATGCTCAGGCTCCCCATCCCATCTGGTTGCCGCCGACGCGCTCTGCGGCGACCTTCTCCTCGTAGCCGCTGGCGCGGAAGGCCTCGAAGGGCTCAGCGGGCAGGCCCTGCTCCTCGCGGAAGGCCGCGAGCGCGGGGCGCACATCGGTCCAGAACGCGTCCATCAGGATCGCGTTCGCCTCGAGCACGTCATGGCGGTCCTGCGCGTCGGCCAGGGCCGCGCGGTCCACCAGCAGCGCCTTGGCGAGGGTCTCCTGGACGTTCAGCACCGAGCGGATCTGGCCCTGGATCTTCGACTCCAGGTTGTGGCACTGGTCGAGCATGAAGTTCACGCCCGAGGCCGGGCGGTGCGCATCCTGCTGGACGATCTCGAACAGGATCCTGAACAGCTGGAACGGGTCCGCGGCGCCCACGATCAGGTCGTCGTCCGCGTAGTTGCGGGAGTTGAAGTCGAAGGCGCCGAGCCGGTTCTGGCGCAGCAGCTGGGCCACGATGAACTCGATGTTGGTGCCCGGGGCATGGTGCCCGGTGTCGAGCACGACCATGGCCTTCTCGCCCAGGGCCAGGCAGTGCAGGAGGCTCGTGCCCCAGTCCGGGACGTCCGTGTGGTAGAACGCCGGCTCGAAGAACTTGTACTCGAGCACGAGACGCTCGTCCTCGCCCAGTCCCTGGTAGACCTCCGCGAGGGACTCGGCCAGGCGGTCCTGGCGGGCGCGGATCGAGTCCTGGCCGGCGTAGTTGGTGCCGTCGGCCAGCCAGATCTTGAGCTCCTTCGAGCCGGTCGCGCGCATGACGTCCAGGCACTCGAGGTGGTGATCGATCGCGCGGCGGCGCACGGTCCTGTCCCCGGCGGTGAGCGAGCCCCACTTGTACTCGTCGTCCTGGAAGGTGTTGGAGTTGATCATGCCGATCGAGACGCCCTGCTCCTCGGCGTGGGCGCGCAGCGCACCGAAGTCCTCGACCCGGTCCCAGGGGTAGTGCAGGGACACGCGCGGGGCCAGGCCCGTGGCCCGGTGGGTCTGTGCGGCGTCGGCGATCTTCTCGAAGGGGTCCCGCGGGGTGCCGGGGGTGCCGAACACCTTGAAGCGGGTGCCGGAGTTGCCGTAGGCCCAGCTGGGGACCTCGATGGAGAACTCGGTGAGATCGCGGGCGACCTCGGCGGGCAGGGTGGGGAGGGTGGTCATGGGAGAGCTCCTTCGGCAGCGATTCCTCGTCGGCGGGATGTGCCCAGCAGTCGGGGCCATGAGAGGCGGTCGCGGATCCAGGGCGGCGAGCGGACCGCGCGACATGTATTGAAACGACTCAATGGAGGATAGCACGCGTCCGGCCGTCAGTGCGCGGGTCACGGGATCCTCAGCGGATCCGCAGCCGCAGGGCGTCGTAGGTGGCCTGGGCGGCGACGTCGGAGACGCCGTCGTTCACGGTCAGGACGATCGTGTTCTCGCCGCGGCGGAGATCCTCCCCGGCGAGGACGAAGGTCCTTCGGTGGTTCCGCGCGCGGTGCGCGCTGCGATAGATGGCACCGCGGGCGTCGTCCCCGAGGAACTCCCAGACCTGCGCCGCGCCGTCGTTGCAGCGCACCGTCAGGGTGCTGGGGATGCCGAGGTTCGGGTCCGCCGAGCTCAAGGACCACGCCGCCAGAGCGATGGTCAGCTCTGCTCTCCGGTGCCGAGGCGGTGGCTCCTCGAGGTCGAAGGTGATCCTCCACGGCGCGGCGATCTCACCCTCGACCAGCTGGGGCTGGGTGAAGAACCAGGGAGCATCCTCCGCCCCGACCACATGCTCCACCCCGTCGGGGAAGAGCTCGGCGTACTGAGAGGTGTTGTCATAGCGGCGCGCCTCCGGGCCTCCTGTGAACTCGAGGGACGTGCCGTCCGGAGAGCCGATCTGCCAGACCTGCTCCGAGGGGCGTCGGCCCGGCGACTCACCGCCGGAGCCGTCGTCCTCGCTGGGTCGCCACCGCACGGTGAGCCGGAGATCGCCGTCCACCTCCACGCCGTCCTGCACATGCTGGTCCCACCATCCGTCCTGGCGCACGGTCAGCCGGTACGTCCCCGGTCGCACTCCGTCCACGCGGAACTCGCCGTGGCGGTCCGCAGCGGTCCAGTGCTGGAAGCCGGCCGCGGTGTCCTGCGCAGGGGCCCCGTCATCGGAGAGGATCACCAGCGCACCGTCGATGCTCCGGTCGAGAGCCGGCACGTCACCGGTGAGGAGCACCTGCCCGCTGACGCACCCTCGTGCGGACGTGGGGCTCCACCCCTCGAGCGCCGCGGCATCGTAGAGCTCCGCGTGCTCGGGAGCTCCGACCATGGCCTCCGCCTGAGCCCGCAGCTCCTCGGGGGAGTCCGAGACGCCGAGATGGACATAGTGGGGGCCGTAGGTCTTCGACCAGTCGCCGTCGGTGACCACCGGGCGTGAACCGTAGTGCGTCGCGTGCGGTGCGATCAGGAGGACGGGGGCGTCTCCGGTCTGATGCAGCGTGAGGTCCTGGCGATCCGGGCCGCCGTTGAACGAGCTGCGGTCCGAGAGCACGGCGAACGCGCCGATCCAGCGGTCCTCGAGCCTGCCGCAGAGACCATGGACGGTGTGGTCGCGCATCGAGATCGCCCAGTCGTACTTCGTGTAGTGCCTGCGCGGATACGCGCTGCCGAGACCGGCGAGATCATAGGTGGCATCCATGACCATCTCGCCCGTGGACAGCTCGGACGGCGTCGGCATCTGCGCGGCGGAGGCGCGCCACGGCTCGCCGAAGTCATCGTCCTCGAGGCTCGCATGGGTGAAGATCTCGGGGTCGAACCAGCAGACGTAGCGGTGCTGCTCGATGCTGATCGCCGGATGTCCGGCCTGGTGCGCGAACAGGGATGCCAGATGGAAGCCGGGCTCGTTCGCGCGGACGAGGAGCATCCGGCCGCGGCGGTACGGTGACCCCGTCGAGGGCGGGATCGTCGCCGTCACGATCACGGCGTCCTCCGTGCGGCGGATCTCGTGGTCGACCTCCTGCTCGGGCAGCTCGATCTCCTCTCCGACGACGGTGACGTTCTGGTCGAAACGCCCCTTTCCCTTCTCGCCGATCAGCTCCTGGCCGTCGAGCATGAGGGAGGTCATGCGGCCCTCCGGCTCCTTCCGCAGAACGGCCCGCACCCGGCCGTTGTCGACGATGATCTCGGTGTCGGTCTCGATGACCTCTGGTGCGGCGGTGCGGGGGACCGTGGGGCGGGTGACGGACATGAGGAGTCCTCTCCATCGGGGGTCTGCGACGGTGTACGTGCGAGGTCGACGCCGCCGGAAGGATCAGAGGGGCAGGTCGAACCGGTCGACGTGGACGGTGCCCCCGCTCGTCATCGAGGCGTTCGCGGCGATGCCGATCACCGCACTGCGCAGGCCATCGACCCAGCTCGCCTGACGGCCCAGCGGATCCGAGGCGCCGCCGCCGAACACATCGTCCAGCAGCATCGCGTCCCCGCCGCCGTGCCCGCCCCGTCCCGTCGGGATCGGGATCTCCACGGCCCGCTCCCACTGGCGCTGCAGCCGCAGGGTGCTGCGACGCGTGCGCACCTCGGTCGCCTCCTCGCCCGGAGCGCTCTCCTCGAGGGCGCTGGGGTCGATCTCGGCCTCCTCCGGCGCGCGGTGCGGACGCTCGCACACGTCCAGCTCGATCCGCCCCCGGGTGCCGTTCAGCGCCACCCGGTACCCCTCCCAGGGGGCATAGGCGTGGAGGCTGTAGGTCAGGGCGGCTCCACCGCGGTAGCCCACCAGCACGTTCAGGGTGTCGTCGATGGTCACGCCCTCACCGAAGACGTTCTGGTCCCGGGCGTACCCGTCGGCCGCCTCGGCCTCCAGGTTCAGGGCCCGCATCCGCTCATCGGCGGACAGGTCGATGCGGAAGGGGTCCGACTCCGGCAGCTCGCGGCTTGTGCGTGCTCGGGGGTCCACACCGTGCTCCGCGGCATGCTCGGCACCGTAGAAGCGTCGGGAGCCGAGCGCGGTGACCTGTGAGGGGGTGTCGCCCAGCCACCAGTTCACGAGGTCGAAGTGGTGGCTGGCCTTGTGGATCTGCAGTCCTCCGGACATCTCCTTCTCGCGGTGCCAGCGGCGGAAGTAGTCCGCGCCGTGGCCGGTGTCCAGCAGCCATTCGAAGTGCACCGAGGTGACGGTCCCGATCTCGCCGGCGGCCACCAGCTCCCGCACCAGCGAGTTCCGCGGGGAGTAGCGGTAGTTGAAGGTCATGGTGATCCGGCCTGCGGAGCGCTGCGCCGCCTCGGCGATCGCACGCGCCTTCTCGGCGGTGGTGGTGATCGGCTTCTCCACCACGACATCGAGGTCGTGCGCGAGCGCGGCGACGATGTACTCGCTGTGCAGGGCGTCCGGGGTGGTGATCACGACGGCGTCCGGACGCACTGCGGCGACCATCTCCTCGAACTGCTCCGGGGCCCACCGCGAGGGCGGCTCGAGCTCGGGGTGCAGCGAGGCGACGAGATCGAGGTAGTGCTGCATGCGCACCGGATTGGGATCCACGAAGGCGACGGGGACGGCGTGCTCCGCGTGCGAGTCGGACAGCGCCCGGAGGTACATCTCGGAGCGGTGCCCGGTGCCGATCACGGCGTAGCGGCGGGGAGCGGGGGTCGGAGCGGTCATGGTGCCCTTTCGGTGCGGTGGGTGCCCGCCGAGCGGCGGGCATGGTCGGTGAGGAGGGGACGGAGGCGGTCCCGCCGGGACGCGGGCCCCGGCGGGGACGCGGCTCAGGACCCGTCGAGGCGGGTCCAGGCCCCCGAGTCGCCGGGGCGGTCGCCCTGGGTGCGCCGGGTGGCCTCCCAGACGGCGCCGTCGTGGCCCGCCCGGTCGCCGCGCGCATAGGTCCCCTCGGCGGACCAGCGCAGCGGGAGCGTGGAGACGGTGAGGGGCTCGGAGGTCTCCGAGGCGCCCGCCGCGTTCGTCGCCCGCACCCACAGGGTGTAGCCGGTGCCGGGCTCGAGGTCGCGCACGTACGTCGTGCTGACCTTGCCGGTCGCGACCACCGTGCGGACGCCGTCGATCTCGCGCAGCACCTCGACCACGTCCGTCCCGGCACCGCGATCCCAAGTCACCCCGAGGAACGTGTCGCCGCGCAGGGTCGGGGCGAGCGCGGAGGGAGCCTCGGGCATGAGGCTCGGCACGGCCAGCGCCTCGCCGGCGTCGGAGTCCCCGCGCTCGTTCGCGGCGACGATCCGGTAGGTGTATCCCGTCGCCCGGGCGGAGAGGGAGTCGTCGACGAACGAGGTCTCCGCGGTGCGGGCGATCTCAGCGGGAGCGGTCTCGCCGTCGGCGGTGCGCAGCACCACGTACTCCTCTGCGCCGTCCACGGCGGACCAGCTCAGCGCCGTGTGCGAGGGGCCCTGCTCCTCCAGCACCGGGGCGCCGGGGGTGGCGGGGATCTCCATCGCGGGACCGGAGGTGGCCGCGACCTCGGCGGACGGCGAGGAGAGGCCGCCTGCGGTCCGGGCGAGCACGCGGTAGCGGTAGGCGGTCGCCGGCTCGACCTCCTCGTCCGCGACGCTCGTCGCGGGGGTGCCGGCGATGTCGGCGAACTCGCCGTCGGGCCCGTCGGCACGCTGCAGCACGTAGCCGTCGGCGCCGTCGACGGCATCCCACTCCAGGGTCGCGCCGTAGCTGCCGATCTCCGTGACCTCGAGGCCGGTGGGGGCCTCGGGCACCGGGACCGAGGGATCGACGGGCGTGATCGAGGCGGGCGGCGAGGCCTCGGCGGCACCGCCCGCCGCCACCGGCACGATCCGGTAGTCGTGCCGGACGCCCAGCTGGGGTGCGTCATCGGTGAAGGCGCCGTCCGCGGAGGAGCCGATCACGCGCCAGGCGGGATCCGCGGCGGTGGAGCGCTCCACGAGCACCGAGGTCGCGCCGTCGATCGGCTCCCAGGCGAGAGCGACGGTCCCGGCGTCGGCGGAGGCGCTCGGGGCGGCGCGCGCCGCCTGCGGCACCACGCCCGACGGCGCGGTGGGCACCACGACGACCAGATAGTTCATGCGATTCCCGCCGGCGTTCGGGCCGATGATCACGTCCTCTCCGGCGGCGACGTCGCGGGAGAACAGCTCCCAGCTGACGGGCTGGGTGTCGGTGAGCCGCAGGCCCGTGGCCGCATAGTCCTCCGCGAGCCAGGCCGGCTGCTCCGAGATCCGGGAGTCATGGGCGATGAGCACCCGGGCATCGGCGGCGGCGTGGAAGCGCAGCGTGTCCTCGGCGCCCGAGGCCCGGGAGTCGACCGCGGTGCGAATCCACTCCGCGCCGCGGATCTCCTCGGGCACCTCGGCGAAGGTGTAGCCGGAGCGGTCCCCGGCCACGAGATCGCCGACCTGCAGGTCCGACTGCACCGACCAGTCCGCGGCGTTGTCCGCGCCGTCGCCGGAGTCGTCGTTCACGACGCCGCCGCGGATGATCCGCCCGTCGAGCGGAGGCAGCGGCGCGCGCGGCTCCTCCTCCGGGGCGGGGGCCGCCGGCGGCTCGAAGACCTCGCCGTCCCAGGGTGCGGGCGTCATCGGGTAGCCCTCGGGGAAGCTCGGCGCGGCCAGCTCGTGGAGGTACTGCTCGAGAGCGGTGTACCCGTCGCCGTCCGCGTCGTGGTTGCGGTCCGTGGGATCGCGGGGATCGAGCTGGTTCCGGCGCTCCCACAGATCGGGCATGCCGTCGCGATCGGTGTCCTGCGGAGGGGCCGCCTCCTCGATCGGGGCATACCCGCCCACGTCGTCCTGGTGGTCGATGATCGCGCCGGTCTGCTCGCGCACGCTCGTGATCACGCGCTCGTCCACGGCGTCGCGGACGAGCGAGGCCCCCGCATGGTCCAGGACCATCCCGTGCGCGTCGAACGCCTCCTGGGTGTGCACCGGCGGATAGGCGAAGCGCTCCTCGACCACCACGGCGGGACGATCCTCCTCGAGGATCTCCTCGCCGCCGACCTCGCCGTCCAGCACGCCGTTGCGGTTGCCGTCCACGACGTTGCCGTCGAGGTGGACCTGGTAGTTCTCGTTGCCGCGGACGATCGCGTCCTCGGGGCTGGAGGAGTTCACGCCGGCGATGAAGGTGTTGCCCACGACGTTGCCGTAGCCCTTGGTGCCCGACTCGCCGCCCGCGACGTAGGGGTAGTCGCCCCAGTTGTAGACCGTGTTGCCGACGAAGTCCATGACGCCCTTGGTCTTCGGGTTCCGGTCGTTGTTGTGGGCGTAGAGGTTGTGGTGCAGGGAGATGGTGTTCCTCTCGACCAGTCCGCCCATCGAATGGGTCAGCAGCCCTTCGGAGATGATCGACCACTGCACGGTGATGTTCTCCGAGGTGGGGTTCTCATAGTCCTTGGACTTGATCGACAGCACCTCGTCGGTGCCCCAGGAGAACGAGGAGTGGTCGATGATCACGTTCTGAGAATTCTCGACGTACATCGTGTCGTCGTTGACGCCGGGGTGCTTCCCCATGCGGAAGCGCAGGTGACGGATGACGATGTCGTGGCTGTCGACGATGCGGATCGTGTTGCCCGTCAGCGTCACGCCGCCGCCGGGGGCGGTCTGGCCGGCGACCGTGATGTGCGAGGCGTCCTGGACGATGATCTGCGGGATCTCCAGGGTCCCGGAGACCTCGAAGACGATCGTGCGCGGGGTGTCGCCGCTCGTGGTCAGGGCGTGGTGGAGCGTCCCCTCGCCGGTGAGCTCCTCGGAGGTCACGTGGTAGACCTCGCCGCCGCGGCCGCCGGTGGCGGCGTAGCCGAAGCCCTCCGCGCCGGGGAAGGCCGGCAGGGCGCCGGGAGCGGGGGCGTCGGCGAGCGCGGGCGAGGCGGCGCCGCCGAGCAGGGAGGCCAGCAGCCCCGCGGACGCCACGGACGCCGCGAACGCGGTCAGCCGGCGGCCGCGGGAAGGACGGGAGGGAAGGGCCGGGTGGGGGAGGGGGCTGCGGGCGGTGGGGCGATCGGACATGCTGCGTACCTCGCTGTACGTCGTCGGGATCAGGGAGGGCGGGCGGGCTCTGGAGTCGAGGGGCGGGCGGGGAGCGGGAGGGGTCGAGGACGACGCTCAGGGGGAGACGGCAAAGCCCTCGGCGCGGACGTCCCAGCCGACGGGGAACCCGGGGCTCGCCCGGGGCGCCGTCGACGCGTCCGTCCCGGCGCCGTCCCAGCCGCCGGCCATGAGCGCGACGGCCGTGAGCAGGCCGCCGTTGCCGGGCAGGTAGAGCGGCAGGGAACCGGTCTGGCGGTTGTGGCCGCTGGGCAGCACCGTGTTCTTCCCGGTGTCGGTGAGCAGGAGGTCCACGGCGTCCTCGGGCCGGCCCAGACGGGTGGCGGTCATCGCCATCACCGGGTAGTCCCAGCCCCAGGTGGAGTCCCAGTCCCAGGACTCCAGGACGTCCTCGAGGGTCGCGGCCATGACCTCGGGGTCGATCCGGTCGGTGAGGGGGAGCACCCCCAGCGCGCACAGCATCGAGGGGTGGTCCTCGCGGATCGTGTACGGCTCCACCGAGATCGCCGGGTAGATCCCGTCCCGCGGCGCGGGGGCGATCAGGAGATCGCGGATCTCGGCCCAGGCCTCCGGGACCGGCAGCCCCAGCTGCTGTTTGAACGCGCACGCCCGCTCGAGCGCCCAGTGCCACTGCACCAGCTCGAAGGTGGGGTTCCGCACCGCCGTGCGCATCCCGCCGTAGCTCTCCTGCGCCGGGATCAGCGGCGGCCCCAGCTCGGCGCCGTGCGCGGTGCGCAGCGCGAAGGAGGCCATGAAGTCCGCGGTCTCGGTGAGCAGATCGTCGACCTCCGCCAGGAGCTCGAGCTCGTCGACGCCCTCGGAGCGCCGCAGGAGCTCCACGAGATGGATCAGATGAGGCTGCTGCCAGATGAGGAAGGTGCCGATCCCGCTCGGGGTCTCCTCCCCCTCGGAACCCACCTGCTTGGGCCAGCGCGCGCCGGCGAAGCCCTGCAGGCGGGCCATCTCCCGGGCGCGCGGCAGGATCGAGCGGTACCAGTCCAGGCTGCGGCGCAGCAGCGCGGGGCGGTTCCACAGGGGGAAGTGCGCCGCGTGCCACCAGTGCATCTCGAGATGGGACTTGCCGCGCCAGGAGTTGCAGACCAGTCCGGTCTCCTGCGGCGGCATCCGGCCGGCGCAGTGGATCGCGGTGAGGAACTGCGAGAGGACCACGCGGCGCTCGAGCTCGGCGGCCCGCGGATCCTCCACCGCCCCCAGGTCCAGCGCGGCACCGGACTCCCAGAAGTCCCGCCAGTGCGCGCGGCACGCCGCGAGGGTCTGCTCCACGGTCGGGGACGGCCAGGCCGTCGACGCCGCCTCGCCGGGCAGGAGCTCGAGGGTCAGCGAGAGCTCCTCGGTCGCGGCCTCCACGAGGACCTCGTGAGGATCGGCGACGGACAGCCGTGCCCCGGGCGCCCGCACCAGGACGGTGTACGTCGTGGCGTCCACCTGCCGGTCGATGCGCCACCGGTCCTCGCCGAGCGCGGTGAGGATGGTGGTGTGCGCCTCGGGCCGCGTCCAGTCGTGCGCGCTGTGCCAGTCCGCGCTGCCGTAGGCGAAGGCGAGACCGACGCCGAGACCCGTACGCAGCGCCGGCGAGCTCAGCTGCAGGGCGACCAGGTCGCGCTCGGGATGCACGGCGGTGAGGGTCTCCAGGCGCTCGCCGTCGACGACGCAGACCGAGGAGATGATGCCCTCGTAGAGGGAGAGGTGCTGGCGGACGGGCTCGACCTGCTGCGCCGTGAGCGGTGACCCGTCCCGGCGCAGCCCGAAGGTGCCGAGGTCGAGCCGGTGAGGATTGCCGCGCAGCAGCAGGTCCCGCTCCTCGGTGTCCTGCTCGGTGCCGCCGGCGACCTTCCCCGACATGTCGACGTACGGCACGGGACCGCGCTCGGAGTCGTAGGTGACCAGGGCGTCCCGCCAGGTGTGGGCGCTCGCCTCCGGCAGGCTGTGCCAGCCCCAGGTGCTCAGGGTCCCCAGCAGGGTGCCTGCCTGCCGGTTCCCGTCCCGCGGGGAGACCGGGTGGGCGGCGGGCAGGGACTGCAGCCCGGTGGCGTCGACGGTGAAGGCCAGGTCGCCGTTGCCGACGCCGAGCGGCGAGCGGGGGTCGATGTCGCTCAGCTCGATGTCGTGGCGGGAGACGAGGGCGCGGCGGTCGATGCGCGGGAGGGACATGGGGCTCCTTGGGCGGGGTCGGGGAGGGATGGGGAGCAGATGGGCCACGTGGGAGGGGCGGGGCAGACGGCCCGGCTCAGGGCTCGACGAGTGGCAGCTCCCCGAGGTCCTCGGGGAGGTCCAGCAGGTGCACGGCGCCGTACCCCCGGGCGTCGGAGGTGAACAGCACCTGGGTGGCGTCCGGGCTCACCGTGGGATGCACGTGGAGGGCCTGGGTGTGGAAGGAGCCGCGGTGGCGGTGCAGCAGCCGCGGCGGGCCGAACCCGTCGCCCTCGCGCCGCCACACCATGAGCCGCGGGGCGGCCTTGGTGCCGTCGCCGACGATCATGTCGAGATCGCGGCTGTGGTAGTGCATCGAGCTCTCCACCAGCGGCGCCTCCCAGAGGCCGGTGCCGTCGTGCCGCACCGCCCCGTGGAACGGGCCGGTCTGCTCCCGGCCGCCGGTCCAGCCGTGGAAGCCGATGGACTCGCCGTCCTCCAGCCAGTACTCGTGGCCCACCATTTCCGTGCCGGCGGTCGGGCGGATCGCCGTGGTCCCCCCGGTGCTCAGGTCCAGCAGCCAGATCCGATGGTCCACCAGGTGCCAGGGCCCCTCGTGGCAGAAGGTCAGCAGCTCCGGGCGGGTGGGGGAGGTGTTCACGTGGCCGATCCAGGCGCGCTCCTCGTGCACCACCTCGGCGTCGCCGCCGTCGACCGGCACCCGCAGGATCTGCGAGAGGGGTCGCGCCTCCCAGTACTCCCGGAAGCCGACGTAGCCGTTGCCCAGGTCCAGGGCGAGGCGGTCCGAGAGGTCCTCGCTGCAGCTGATCATCACCGAGGTGCCGTCGGCCGTGACGTTCGTGGTCCCTCCCTCGCCGAAGCGGGCGGGCGTGGTGTGCAGCACCCGCTGCTCGAGGGAGACCAGGTCCAGCGCCACCAGCTCCCGGCCGTGCCAGAAGTACGCCTCGGCCCGGTGGGGGTTCAGGCTCAGCGAGTGGAACAGGTTCGAGGCCACGGAGGCGGCGTCGGGCAGGTCGGTGAGCTGGCGGAACTCATGGCCCTCGAGATCCAGGCCGTAGAGGTTCGTCGCGTTGCCGCGGTCGGAGGCGAACAGCAGGCGCCGGCCGTCGTCGTACCAGCCCGGATTCGTGAAGTAGGTGTGGTGGCTGTGCGCCTTGTGGTCGGTCAGCTGCGTGATCCGCACGTTCGTCTCGGGATCACGGAAGGTGCGGGACTCTGCGGGGAAGAGGGTGCCGAGGGTCATGAGGGGCTCCTGGGTGGGGGCGGAGGCGGTCAGTCGAGGCCGCGGGAGATGCCGGTGAGCTCGATGTCCTCGGCGCGGTGGCAGGCCGTGCGATGCCCGGGGGAGAGCTCCCGCAGGGCGGGGACCTCCCCGTCGCAGAGGCCGTCGCGCACGTGGATGCACCGGGTGCGGAAGAGGCATCCCGAGGGCGGGTTCGAGGGGTCGGGCAGATCGTCGGACCGCAGCGTGCTGCGATGGCCGCCTCGTCGCTCCGGATCCGGGACCGGGACCGCGTCGAGCAGGGCCTCGGTGTACGGGTGGCGCGGGGCGCGGTACAGCTCGTCCGTCGGTCCCTGTTCGGCGAGCCGCCCGAGGTACATGACCCCGACGTGGTCGCTGACGTGCTCCACGACGGAGAGGTCGTGGGAGATGAACAGGTAGGTGAGGTCGAACTCCTCCCGCACCTCCTCGAGCAGGTTGAGGATCTGGGCGCGGATGGAGACGTCGAGCGCGGAGACGGGCTCGTCGGCGATCACCAGGCGCGGCTGGGTGATGAGGGCGCGGGCGATGTTCAGGCGCTGGCGCTCGCCGCCGGAGAAGGCGTGCGGGTAGCGGCGCATGTGCTCGGGGCGGATCCCGACCCGGCGCAGCATCTCCGCGACCTGCTCCCGAAGCTCCCCGCCGCGCGCCAGGCCGTTGACCTGCAGCGGCTCGCCGACGATCTGCTCGACGGTCATCCGCGGGTTCAGCGAGGAGAAGGGATCCTGGAAGATCGTGCGGATCTCCGTGCGGTAGGCCGTGAGCTGGCGTGTGGTCAGCGCGGCGAGGTCCACGGTCCCGCCGTCGGCCCGGTGATAGAGGATCTGTCCGGCCGACGGTGCCAGGAGGCCCGCGACGCAGCGGCCGAGCGTGGTCTTCCCGCAGCCGGACTCGCCGACCAGCCCCATCGTCTCCCCGGCGCGGATGCTGAGGTCGATGCCGTCCACTGCCTTCACGCTGCGGGTGGCGCGCCGGAACATCCCTCCGCCGACGGGATAGTGCTTCGCCAGGCCCGAGACCTCGAGGATCATCGGCGCCTCGTCCTCCCCGCCAGCGACCTCGTCGGGCCGGGGGCGCGGGGTGAGCCCTAAGGGCGGGGCGCTCGCCTCGTCCGCGGGCTCGACGGCCTCGATGGTCTCGGCGATCTCGTCGGAGGGCGGCACGGCCCCCTCGTGGCTGTAGAGGTGGCAGGTGGCTCCGTGATCGTCCCCGAAGGTGGTCAGGGGCGGTGCCTGGACGTCGCAGATGCCCTCCATCGCGAGATCGCAGCGGGTGCGGAAGGCGCAGCCGCTGGGCCGGTTCCGGGGGCTGGGCACCATGCCGCGCACGGTCGGCAGGTGCTCGCCGCGGCGACCGCCCTGGGCGTCGGGGACCGAGCGCAGCAGGGCCCGGGTGTACGGATGCTTGGGATGACGGAAGATCTCCTCGACGGGTCCCTGCTCCACCACCTTGCCGAGGTACATCACTGCCACCTCGTCGGCGATCTCCGCGACCACCCCGAGGTCGTGCGTGATGAACATCAGCGCCATCCCGTTCTCGGCCTGGAGGTCGCGCAGCAGGTCCAGGATGCGCGCCTGCGTCGTGACGTCGAGGGCGGTGGTGGGCTCATCGGCGATGAGGAGCGAGGGGTCGCAGCACAGCGCGATCGCGATCATCACGCGCTGGCACATGCCGCCGGAGAGCTGGAACGGGTAGGCGTCCAGCCGACCCTCCGGGTCGGGGATGCCCACGCGCTTCAGGAGGTCCAGGGCCTTGGCCCGCGCCTGCTGAGGAGTGAGGTCCTGATGGAGACGGATCGCCTCGGTGAGCTGCGCGCCGACCGTGTACAGCGGGGACAGGCTCGCCATCGGCTCCTGGAAGACCATCCCGATCTCCCCGCCGCGCACCGCGCGCAGCTCCTCGCTCTCGTCGGCCAGGGAGGCGAGGTCGACGCTGTCGCGCCCCTCGGGGGACCACAGGATCTCTCCGCCGACCACGCGTCCGGGCGCGTCGACCAGCTGGAGCACGGAGCGGGCGGTGGCGGACTTGCCGCAGCCGGACTCACCGACCACGCACAGCGTCTTCCCGGGCCGGACCGTGAGATCCACGCCGTCGACCGCCTTGATCGCATGGTCCGGGGTCTCGAAGTGGGTCTCGAGCCCCCGGATCCGCAGCAGGGGGCGCTCGCCGGGTGCGACGGCAAGGCCGGACCCGGCCGGACCGGTGCGGGGGGCGGTGGTCTCGGATGTCATGTGGAAGCTCCGTCGTGGTCGCGGGAGGGGTCAGTTGTTGTAGGGGTCCGCGGCATCGCGGATGCCGTCGCCGAGGAAGTTCATGGCCAGCACGGTCACGACCACCGGGATGCCCGGCAGCAGGATCCACGGCGCCGTGGAGATCGCGCGGATGCTCTGCGCCTGCTCGAGCAGCACGCCCCAGCTCACCGTCGGAGCCTGCAGTCCCAGCCCCAGGAACGACAGTCCGGTCTCCGCGAGGATGATCGCGGGGATCGACAGGGACAGGTTCGCGATGATGTGGCTGGTGAAGGAGGGCAGCATGTGCCGGAACATCACCCGCTGCTGGGAGCAGCCGTCGGCGATCGCCGCCTGGACGTACTCCTCACCGCGGACGGCGAAGAACTTCCCGCGCACCTCGCGTGCCATGCCGACCCACCCCACCAGGGAGATGACGACCGTGAGGGCGAAGTATCGCTGGAGCGGCCCCCAGGTGGGAGGCACCGCCGCGAACAGCGCCATCCACAGCGGGATCGTCGGGATCGACATGATCAGCTCCATCAGGCGCTGGATCGCGGAGTCCAGGCGCCCTCCGACATAGCCCGAGATGCCACCGATCACCACCCCGAGGATGAGCGAGAAGAACACTCCGACCAGTCCCAGCGACATCGACACCGTCGTGCCGTGGATGATCTGCGAGAGCAGGTCGCGGCCGCTCGCGTCGCCGCCCAGCAGATACATCGGCCCGAGTTCGGGATCGACCGGTCCGATGAGGTGCCGATCCATCGGGATGAGCCACAGGAGCTCGTACTCCGCGCCCTTGACGAACACCCCCACCGGGATCGTGGTGGACGGGTCCGTCTCGAACTCGAGCGCGAGCGTGGCGGGGTCCTGGGTCATCACGAGCCCGTTGACGTGGGGGCGGAAGGCGCCCTCGTCGAACAGCTGGAGACGCTGCGGCGGGGCGTAGGTGTAGTCCGCATCGTGGTGCGAGCCCGGGTAGGGGGCCAGGAACGGGGCGAACAGCGCGACCAGATAGATCAGCAGCGTGATCACACCGCACACCTTCGCCACCTTGTGGCGGGAGAACGCCTGCCACATCAGCTGCCACTGCGAGGCGACGGCGAGGTCACCGGTCTCCTGGTCGAGGAGCAGGGGCTCGTCAAGGGCGGTGCCCGCCGATGGCGGGGCCAGGGGTTCGGCCATTGGGGCCTCCTCAGTAGCGGAGCCGGACGCGCGGGTCCAGCCACGCGAGGGCGAGATCGGAGATCAGGGTGCCGATGACCACGAGCACCGCGCTGATCAGGAGGATGGAGCCGGCCAGGTACATGTCCTGGCTCATCAGCGCGTTGAGCAGCAGCGGACCGGTGGTGTTGAGGTTCAGCACCTGGGAGGTGATCGCATCGGCGGCGATCAGCCCCGGCAGGATCCAGCCGATCGTGGAGAAGAACGGGTTCATCGCTGCGCGCACGGGGAACTTGATGATCAGGCGATTGCGCTTCATGCCGCGGGCCCGGCCCGCTGACACATAGGGTTTGCGCAGCTCGTCCAGCAGGTTCGCGCGCAGCACGCGGATGTTCCCCGCCGTGCCGGCCGTGCCCCAGATGATGATGGGGATCCATAGGTGGGCGAGCAGATCGCCGAACTTCGCCAGGCTCCACGGCGCGTCGCGGTACTCCGGGGAGAAGAGCCCGCCAACGCTCTGACCGAAGTACGTCAGGCCGATCCACATCAGCACTAGGGCGATGAGGAAGTTCGGCACCGCCAGGCCGAGGTAGCCGAAGAACGTGAAGGCATAGTCCGTGACCGAGTACTGACGCAGCGCCGAGTACACGCCGATCGGGAAGCTGATCGCCCAGATGAAGATCAGCGTCAGGAGGGAGAGCGTGATCGTCAGCGGCAGGCGCTCCATGAGCAGGTCGCTCACCGGGCGGTTGTAGCTGAAGGATTCCCCGAAATCGAGGTGGACGACGATGTTGGTGATCCACTTCCAGTACTGCACGTACCAGGGATCACCGAGACCGTAGCGATCGCTGAGCCGCTCCAGCTCCGCCGCGTCCAAGGGCTGGTCGCCGGCCGCGGCGAGCGAGGCCTGGACGGTGGTGAGGTAGTCGCCAGGAGGGAGCTGGATGATCAGGAAGGTGATCAGGGAGATCGCCCAGACCGTCGGGATGAGGATGAGGACACGGCGGGTGATGTAGCGCAGCATCGTGGTCCGTCAGCCGAAGTACCAGGTCGGCGGATCGATGTGCCCCGGAGAGAAGTACAGGGGGGACTCCGGGTAGGTCTCGACGACATTGCGCAGGTGGTTCTTGGCGATCGCGAAGCCGTCCCCGGGAAGCACGGTGCCGATCGCGTAGAACTGCTCCTTGGAGATCGCGAGGATCTGCCGGAACAGCTCCTTGCGCTTGTCCGCATCCGGTTCCAGCGGGATCTGGCGAGCGAGCTCCATCTGCTCGAGGGCCTCGGCGGGCGGCTCCTCAGCGTTCTCGCCAGTGCCATTGGTGGTGAAGTACTCCGCCCACTTGACGGCGTAGTTGGATTCACTCCAGGAGGGGAACCACCAGCGCAGCTCATCCATCTCGGTGCGATAGCCACCGTCGCCGCCCCAGGTGTTGGCGTCGTGCTGGTTGGCCGCGGCGGTCTTGCGGTCGTAGAAAAGGGTCCGCTCGAGCGGGTTCACCGTGGCCTTGATGCCCACGGACTCCCAGGTCTGGACGACCAGCGCCATGGCCTGGCCGTGCTGAGCGGCGTCGGCCGTCACATCCACCTGGAAGGTGAGGCGCTTTCCGTCCGGGCGCAGTCGGAAGCCGTCGGAATCCTTCTCGGTGAGCCCTGCTGCGTCGAGGTGCTCTCCCGCGAGGTCGATGTCGAACTCGGTGTACTGGGTCGCGAACTCCTCGTCGAAGAACTCCGACTTCGGGCTGGGTGCGGCCTGGTGAGGCTGCCCCTGGCGCTGGTACACGGTGTCCTGGATGTCCTGCCTGTTGATGGCATGGGACAGCCCGATGCGGAAGTCCTTGTTCCGGAAGATCTTCCGAAGCTCCTCGTCGCGGTGGTTGAGGTTCAGGGAGATGACCATCTGGTTCATCGAGGTGTTCTCGACGGTGAGGAACCGGAAGTCCCCGGCCTCCCGGGCGTCGGCGAGCACCGGTCGGTTCGGGTCGGTCGTGAAGTTGCGTCCGTGCATGTCGATCTCGCCGTTGACCGCTTTGAGCAGCATGACCTCGTCGTTCTGGACGATCTCGAACTCGAGGTGGTCGATGAAGGGCAGCTGGGCGCCGGTGTCATCGGTCTTCCAGTAGTACGGGTTGCGCTCGGCCTTGACGACGGAGCCCTCATTGAGGGGGCTGGTCAGCCGCCAGGCCGTGAGCACAGGGAGCTCGATGTTGTTGAAGTACGCCTTGCGATCGGCCCAGTGGTCCGTCCAGTCGCCCATGCCCGCCTCCTCGGCGAGCTTCTCCGCCTCGGGATTCAGATCGGGGAGGAACTGCGAGAGGTAGTGCTTGGGCCAGCCCAGGAGGTTCTTCGGCTGCTCGCCCCGGCTCGCGGTGACCAGGAAGTCGCCGCGGGGCCCCGGGTAGGTGAGGGTGACCGTCGACTCGTCGACCTTCTCCGCGGTGCAGGGCTCGCCATCGGCGGTGAGGAACTCCGGCACGGTGGGGTACAGGGTGTCGTTGAAGTACACGTCCTGGATCGCGAACATGACGTCGTCCGCGGTGACGGGCTCGCCATCGGACCATCGCATGCCGCGTCGCAGGTGGAGCGTGAATTCGGTGCCCTCGTCGTTGACGTCCACGGCCTTGAGCGTCCCGGGGAGCCCGAACTCGTCGAGCTGCTGGCTCGCGCGGACGGTGGGCTCGTAGTGGATGAAGCGATCGAGCCATCCGCGGTCCTGGTCGAGGACCACGCCGGCGAAGGTGCCGCCGTAGGGGCCGTACTCCGGGGTCGCGATGACCAGCCGGTCCTCCTCGACCGGCATGCGCTCCTCGAGCGGGGGCAGATCTCCGGCGTCGACCTGCTCGGTGAGCATCGGGGATTCCGACGGACGGTCGGGATCCGGGGCGGTGTTGCGGCCGGCATCGCCGGCCTCGTCGGTGCCGGACGGAGCACAGGCCATCAAGAGGCCGCTGAGTCCGAGGGCTCCGCTGCCGGCCACCAGCTGGCGGCGGGACAGGAAATGGGGGCGAAGAACGGGGGAGTCGGGCACGAAGGGTCCTCCTTGACGGGTGTGCCTGCGCCATGAGTCGTTTCAAATTCGGGGGCGGGAGATCCGCGATGAGCGACGGGATAACTCTCGGCGATGAGGGATCGGATGGCTCGTGGTGCCGGAAGTAGAACACGAGGTCTTCGCGACGGTCAACAGCAAACGCTTGCCTGGCGTTCCTTCGTTGTCAAAACGGAGGCGACTGACCTGCAGTGACGTGAGTCAAGATCTCCGGAAATCAGTTTTTCGAACGATCCGGCGGTCGTCTTACGTATCTCGGCGCGGACTCAGATGGTCGAGCCGCGCACCACCAGATGAGGTGGGACGGTGAGCAGTCGCGTCGGAACCGGACGCCCCTCCACGAGGTCCAGCAGCATCGATCCGGCGAGGCGTCCGATCTCCCGAAGATTCTGTTCGATGCTCGTGATCGGGGGCACCGTCGCCTCCGACATGGTGGTCCAGTTGCCGAACCCGGTCACGGCCACGTCCCCGGGCACTGATCTGCCATGGGCGATGAGCCGCTCCAGAGCGCCTCGGGCGATCTGGTCGGAGTCGCAGCACACCGCGTCGATGTCGTGGCCGGAGGCCAGTGCGATGTCGATGGCCCGGCGCCCCCATGCCTCGCTCCAGTCCCCGTGCATCGTCCTCCGCACCAGGGCCGGGCCCGCATGCTCGGCCACGGCCTGCGCCTTCGGGGCTGCGGTGCGGGAGGAGGCGGGGCCGGCGACGTGCAGGATCCGCGTTCGTCCGAGCTCGAGGAGGTGGTCGATTGCCAGGCCCATCGAGGACCTCCGGTCGGTGACCACGGCATGCTCCGCCGGTGCATCGGGAGTGTCGAAGGTGTAGACCGTGGGGACGTCGGTGCGCAGCGGACCCTCCAGGCCGTGCGGACGGTTGGTGACGATCAATCCGTCCACCCTGCGCTCCTGCAGAGCGCGCAGCAGGTGGTCCTCGCGCATCTGGTCCTCGCGGGTGTCGCTGAGGATGATCGACATCTTCCCCACCGCCAGGGCGTCCTCGGCGCCCATGAGGATCGGCATCGAGAACCGGCCGTAGCTGTCAGTGGTGAGGAAGCCGACGGTGTACGTCCTACCGCTCGAGAGGTTCCGGCCCCGCGGGTCCGCGATGAAGCCGAGCCGGTCGGCGACGGAGCGGACGTGCTCCCGGGTGGACGGTTTGAGCGTGCCGGTGTTGTTGAGCGCCTTGGAGACGGTCCCCACGGAAACCCCGGCGGCACGGGCCACATCGGAGATGCGGACTCGATCAGTGGTGCTGTGCCTGGTCTGCATGGCTGTAGAGTACGCCCGTCACGGTCCGCGAGCGGCGAGCGACCGCATGGCGGAAAACGGTTGCTTCGTTCTGGGAGATCCAAGGGTTCAAGGGTGCCGCGCGCGGTCAGGGGCAGGCCCCGTCGACTCGCGCCAGAGGATCCGGGTGATCGAGGGCCGATCCATCGCCGGTGCACCGCCTCCCATTACCTGCAGCAGCTCCTGGAGCAGCTCGGCACCGAGGCGATGGTGGTCGATGGCGACCGAGGTGAGCGAGGGGATCATGGCGGCGCTGAGCGGCTGGGTGTCCCAGCCGGTGACGCTGAGGTCCTCCGGCACCCGCCAGCCCCGTTCGGTCGCGCCGCGGACCGCTCCGGCGGCGAGGGTGTCGTCGCCGGCGAGCACGGCCGTGACGGGCGAGTCGGCAGGGAGGTCGCGGACGGCGCGGCGTGCGATCTCCGCATCCCATCGCCCGTCCACGATCCCGGCCGAGCGCAGGCTGAGGTCGCGGGTGGTCCTCTCGAAGGCTTCGAGCCGTCGGGTCGAGGCGGGGTGGCCACGCTCGGCCATGATGTGCAGCAGGTCGCGGTGCCCCTGTGCGGCGAGACGGGTGACGAGCTCGGACATCCGTGTGGCTTCGGACAGGGGGCCGATGCCTCGCATCTGCTCGTCGTAGACGGGGGCGGAGATCACCGGCACGGCGTCGGTGCGCCGGCGGTGCGCCTCAGGAAGGTCCGTGAGGGCCAGTACCGCTTCGTAGAGTCCGGAGTCAGCGAGGTCGGCCACCCGGCCACCGTGCAGCTCGGCGGCGGCGAGCGAGACCACTTCGACCGCGAATCCCTCCTGCTGGGCGGCATCGCTCACGCCGCTGAGCAGCTGCACGGAGCTCGTCGCGTTCCCGGTGGGCAGCACCAGTGCGAGCCGTCCCGTGCTGCGGTTGCGCATGGCGCGGGCCACCAGGCTCGGGCGGTAGTCGAGCTGGGCCACGGCCACGTCGATGTGCGAGGACAGCATGGGGGAGACGGTGGGATCCCCTCGCAGGTGCCGGGAGACGGTCTGGTGGGAGACGCCCGCGAGGCGTGCGACATCCCGGATCGTGGGCCGGCGTGCAGTCGTCATCGAAAGCTCCTGAGGTCCGCAGTGCTACGCGATCGGCACCCGTGCCGACGCCCCGTCGGTGCGCTCGGCAGCATCACGATCCGATCACGGGTGACCGTTCATCGTCGAGGGTCGCGACGCTGTCGAGTGACAGCGCGGAGGGTGCGCGCATCAGGGATGGTGGTGCGAGCGTCGCGCCAAGATAGCAGGTCCGCGCCGGGCCGGGGAGGCCGAGGGGCGCGAGGGGCTCGGCGGGGTCATCGACGGAGTGAACGGTCACTCGAGCAGTGCCGGCAAGCGCTTCCTGCGAGGGGCGGGGCCGGGTTCGGGAGAGTGCTTGACGGCACCGCTGGAACGATTCAAGATGACGTGGCACACACCGGACCCGCCGCGTCGGCGGCGTTCAGGACGGGACGACGAGGAGGTCCGACGATGAGCACCGAGCTGTACCGCAGCGCTCTGTCCACCCCCGAGCACCTCGCGGGCTGGACCGTCGAGGGCCCCCTGGTCGCCTCCTTCCCGCAGGGTCGACTGCGCCTCGAGAGCGCCACGGAGCACACCCCTGGGCAGGCCGAGCACTTCGTCGCCTGGCTGCCCGTCGAGCACGAGGGCGACGTGCGCATCTCCTGGGGCTTCCGGCCTCTGCGCGAACCGGGTCTCGCGATGATCTTCTGGGCGGCGCGCGGGCGCGGCGGGCAGGGCATCCACGACCCCGCGCTGCCGCCGCGCACCGGCGAGTACGCGCAGTACCACTCCGGGGCGATCGACGCGTACCACCTCTCCTACTACCGCCGCATGTGGGCCTCGGAGCGCAGCCTGCACACCTGCAACGTCCGCAAGAGCCACGGCTTCCACCTCGTCGCGCAGGGCCCGGACCCGCTGCCCTCGGTGCTGGACGCGGATCGCGACTACCGCCTCGTGCTCACCTGGCAGGGGAGCACCGTCGACCTCACGATCGACGGCATCCCCTGCCTGCGCTGGACGGATGACGGCTCCCTGGGCGGCGCCGCCCGACCGGGTGGCGCGATCGGGCTGCGGCAGATGGCGCCGCTGATCGCCGAGTACTCGGATCTCCTCGTGGAGGCGCTCTGATGGGACGGGCCGCGCAGGCGCTCTCGGGCGGGATGGATCTCGTCCTGCGTGCACTGGTGCTCCAGGGGATCTGGGTGCTGGGCACCCTCGCCGGCGGCGTCGTGCTGGGCTGGGCCCCGGCGACCATGGCCGCGCTCGACGCCGCCGCCCGTGCAGAGCGCGGCGAGCCGATCCGCTGGCGGCGCACCGCCAGGGTCTGGAAGGACTCGTTCGTCCGCAGCCAGGTCACCCTGGGCCTGCCCGGTCTGTTCCTCGTGCTCGCCGTCTCGGCCGCTCTCAGCGGGGTGCTGCCCACCACCGTCGAGATCGTGCTGTGGCTCGTGGCCGTGCTGCTGCTCATCGCTCTCGCGCACATCCCCGATCTCGATCGCCGCTACCACCTCCCGGCCACCCGGGTGATGGGCCGGTCCGTCGTGCTGGGCCTCGCCCAGGCACCCACCTCGCTGCTGATGCTGGCGGTCCTCGCGCTGTGGACAGCCGTCGTGCTCGCCGTGCCCGGACTCGCCCCGTTCCTCGGGGTCGCCGTTCCGCTGATGGTCGTCCATCACCTCGTCGACCGGTCCCTGGACCGCAACGAGGACCTGCTCTCCCGACCGGCAGGACCGCCGGACGGGCACCCCGCACGACCGTCGCGGGGCGCCGTCGCCCCGCCTCGGCCACGCATCGCTCCCACCGCCTGAGCCGCCGTACGTGTCGAGGAACCCCTCGGCACGGCCCCACCTGCGCCGCCGCACGACGCGACGACGCCCCAGAAAGGAACAAGGATGTTCTCTCGACGCACCCTCCTCGGCGGTGCCGCCGCCGGCGCCACCGCTCTCGGCCTCGCCGCCTGCGGAGGCAGCGGCGGATCCGCCGACGCCGACACCGAGATCACCACGCTGCGGATCATGGCGCCGCTGCTCTCCGACACCGCCCCGGACCCCGAGGGACAGCTCCACCAGGCCGTCGAGGAGCTGATCGGCATGCCGGTGGAGATCACCTGGGTCCCCAACTCCAGCTACGGCGACCGCGTCACCGTGACCATGGCCAGCGACAGCATCCCCCACGTGATGGTCCAGACCGGCAAGACGGCCGAGTTCGCCCAGACCGCGGAGGCGGGCGGGTACTGGGACCTCACCGACATCCTCCCCGAGTACCCGAACCTCACCCCGGAGAACGAGGAGGTCGCGCACGGGGCGAGCATCAACGGCCGCACCTACGGCATCTTCCGCCTGCGCGATGCGATGCGCGCCGCGATCAGCATCCGCAAGGACTGGCTGGACGCCCTGGGCCTCGACGAGCCCGGCACCACCGAGGACCTCATGGAGATCGCGCGCGCCTTCACCGAGGAGGACCCCGCCGGGGACGGCTCGACCACGACCGGCCTGATCATCCCCGCCTGGAACGGCTATGGGAACAACGGCCCCTATGACCTCTGGGAGACCTGGCACGGCACCGCGAACGTCTGGAAGGACGAGGGTGGCACCCTGTCCCCGGCCTTCCTCGCCCCCGAGTTCGTCGAGGCGAACCGCACGATGCGCCAGATGGTCGAGGCCGGGCACGTCAACGCCGACTTCGCGACCATGGACGCCGCCACCTGGAACGAGCCCTTCTTCACCGGCCAGGGCGGTCTGATCGCCGACGTCTCCTCGCGGGCCCTGCAGCTCCTGGGCCTGTTCAAGGATGCGGACTCCGAGGCGTACGCCGACAAGGTCACCTTGGTCGGGAACCTGACGGGTCCCGATGGCACCCAGTGGTCGCTGCCCACCCCCGGCTACTCCGGCTACCTCTCCATCCCCAAGGCCGCGGTCCCCGGCGACGCGCAGCTCGCCACCGTGCTCACCGCCCTGGACGCGCTCTCCTCCGAGGAGGGTCAGCGCCTGCTGAACAACGGCATCGAGGGGGTCAACTACGAGGTCGACGGTGAGCAGTCGGTCGCGATCGAGAGCGAGGAGGCCTCGCTCGTCCAGAGCGACGTCTCGGCCTTCGCGCAGATCGGCAGCCAGTCCAACGGCTACCTGGGCCTGCCGGCCAAGCCCGAGGGGGAGGCGGAGGCGGCGCTCGACGAGAAGCGCCTCACCGTCCACGAGGCGGACATGGACAGCGCGGTGTTCAACCCCGGCGCGGCGTACATGTCCGAGTCCTACCTCCAGAACGGCGCGATCCTCGACCAGATCGTGGTCGATGCCCGGCTGAAGTACCTCGCGGGACAGATCGACGAAGCGGGGCTGACCTCCGAGCTCGAGCGCTGGACCAGCAGCGGCGGCCAGCAGGTGGTCGACGAGATGAACGAGCTGTACCAGCAGGGCGCGAACTGATGATCGGCCGGTGGGGGCGCGTCGCCGCACGACGCGCCCCCGCCCTCACCACGAGGACGGAGCGAGAATGGTCATGACGAACAGCGCCGGCGGTGCCCCGCCCGTGCCCCTGGAGGTCGAGGAGCAGCCGGCGCCCGGGGCGAGCAGCACCCGACGGCGGCGCAGCCTCCTGAAGCGCCTGCGCCGCTCCCCGATGCTCTATCTGATGCTCCTGCCGGGCGTGGTCTACTTCGCGGTGTTCAAGTACGCCCCGATGTACGGGATCACGATCGCCTTCCAGGACTACCTGCCCTTCCTGGGCATGCAGGGCAGCCCGTGGGTGGGATGGGACCACTTCGAGAGGCTCTTCAGCGGCCCGGACTTCGGGCGCCTGCTGAGCAACACGCTGATCCTGGCGTTCCTGAACATCGTGATCGCCTTCCCGGCGCCGATCATCGTCGCGCTGATGCTCAACGAGCTGCGCAAGCAGATGCTCAAGAAGTTCATCCAGACCGCGATCTACATCCCCCACTTCCTGTCCTGGGCGATCGTCTCGGGCCTGACCTATCTGCTGTTCGCCCTGGACATCGGACCGATCACGGTCCTGTTCAACGACCTCTTCGGCGGGCGGGTCAACTTCCTCGCGGACCCGGACTGGTTCCGACCGCTGATCATGGCCCAGACCCTGTGGAAGGGCACCGGCTGGGGCACGATCATCTACCTCGCCGCTCTCGCGGGCGTGGACAAGCAGCAGTACGAAGCGGCGATGATCGACGGCGCCGGACGCTTCCAGCAGCTGCGCCACGTCACCATCCCCGCGATCATCCCGACCGTGATCATCATGCTGATCCTCAACATCGGGAACTTCCTGGACACCGGGTTCGAGCAGATCTACATGCTCACCAACTCGCTGAACCGCGAGGTGGCGGACGTGTTCGACACCTACGTCTACTTCATGGGCATCACCAACGGCGCCTACAGCTATTCGACGGCGATCGGGCTGTTCAAGTCCCTCGTCGGCCTCGTCCTGATCCTCGGCGCGAACTGGCTCGCGAAGAAGTTCACCGAGTCCTCACTGTTCTAGGAGCCCTGCCATGCCCATCAAGTACGACACCCGGCGGGACAAGGTCTTCGACGGGGTCAACATCGCGCTGCTGCTCGGATTCGCGGCGATAACGATCCTGCCGTTCCTCTACGTGCTCGCCGCCTCCTTCGCGACCGAGTCCGAGATCGCCGCGCGCCCGTTCTTCCTGTGGCCGGACACCCCGACCCTGGAGACCTACCGCTACATCTTCTCGACCGACACCTTCCTGCGCTCCCTGGCGGTGACCGTCGGTGTGACCGCGGTGGGCACGCTGGTGCAGATCACGCTGACGATGCTGATGGCCTACCCGCTCTCGGACCCGAACCTCGTGGGCCGTGGTCTGATCATGCGCCTGGTGCTCTTCGCGATGCTCTTCTCCGGGGGCATGATCCCGCTGTTCCTCGTGGTCAAAGAGCTGGGACTGCTGGACTCCTACTGGGCGCTGATCCTGCCGATGGCGATCAACCCCTTCAACCTCATCGTGATCCGCACCTTCTTCCAGCAGCTCCCGCACGAGCTGCGCGAGGCCGCGGAGATCGACGGAGCGAACGAGTTCACGACCTTCTGGCGGATCATGCTCCCGCTGTCCAAGCCGGTGATCGCGACGTTCTCGCTGTTCTACGCGGTGGGGCTGTGGAACGACTTCATGTCGCCGCTGCTGTACATCTCCGACAGCTCGAAGTGGACCCTGCAGATGTTCGTGCGCCAGGTGACCATCTCGAGCGATCCCTCCACCACCCTCGGCAACCTCGACCCCAACTATGTGCCGCCCAAGGAGGGCCTGAAGTTCGCGGTGATCGTCATCGCGACCCTGCCGATCATGCTCGTCTACCCCTTCCTCCAGAAGCACTTCGCCAAGGGCGTGATGATCGGCTCCGTCAAGGGCTGACCTCACGAACCGGTTCCGCCGTGCGTCGGCCGGATCCACCTCTTCGGCACCCGCCCGATGCAGCGCCCCCCGAACGGAGCAACGATGCACCCGACGTCCCCTGCACCCTCGTCCCCTGCACCTTCGTCCCCGACCTCCTCCCTGGCCCCAGTTCCCTCCGGCGCGGGCTGGTCCCGGGTCCTGCACCGCCCGGCGTCGCTGCTGCTCGCGATCCCGCTCGCCCTCGGGGGCGCCGGCATCGCGGTCGTGGAGACCGCGTCCCCGGCGGTCGCAGCGCCGAACTCGGGGACGGCGCTGCAGCGCGACGCCGAACGCCTGGACCGCGGCGCCGTCGCTGCGGTCACCGACGACGGCGTCTTCCTCTCCTGGCGCCTGCTGGGGGACGAGTCGATGGACACGCAGTTCGTCCTGTTCCGCGACGGAGAGCGGATCACCCCGGAGCCGATCACCGATTCGACCAATCACCTGGACGCAGGCGGTACGGCGGACTCGACGTACCGCATCGCGCGGGTCGGCGGGAACGCGAGCCCGGACTCCGGTCAGCAGTCCCCCCGCGGCAGGAACCTGGTGTGGGTGAGCGAGACGTTCGCGCCGTGGGCGCAGAGCCACCTCGACGTGCCGCTGGACAAGCCCGCGGACTTCCTCGCCGTCGACGGCACCGCGCAGACCTACCGCGCCAACGACACCCTCACCGCGGATGTCGACGGCGACGGAGAGCTCGAGCTGGTCGTCAAGTGGGACCCGAGCAACTCCCAGGACAACTCCCGCCCCGGCGCCACGGGGACCGTGTATCTCGACGCCTATGAGCTCGACGGGGAACAGCTGTGGCGCATCGACCTGGGCGTGAACATCCGCGCCGGCGCCCACTACTCCCAGCCGCAGCTCTACGACTTCGACTCCGACGGGAAGGCGGAACTGATCGTCAAGACGGCCGACGGCACGATCGACGCCGAGGGCACCGTGATCGGAGATCCCGACGCCGACCACCGCAACGCGGAGGGATACGTGCTGGACGGTCCCGAGTTCCTCACCGTCTTCGACGGGGAGACCGGAGCCGCGATCGACACCATCGACTACGGCGTCCCGCGAGGCACGGTCTCGGACTGGGGCGACGGCTACGGCAACCGCGTGGACCGCTTCCTCTCCGCGACCGCGTATCTCGACGGGGAGCACCCGTCGGCCGTGTTCGCGCGCGGCTACTACACCCGGGCGACGCTCTGGGCCGTGGACTTCGACGGCGAGCGCCTCAGCGAGCGCTGGCTCTTCGACTCCGACGACCCCGGCGACGAGGGCTACGCCGGCCAGGGCAACCACGGCCTCACCGTCGCGGACGTCGACGGAGACCAGAGGGACGAGATCGTCTACGGCTCCGCGACCATCGACGACGACGGCACCGGCCTGTACTCCACGGGCCTGGGCCACGGCGACGCGCAGCACGTGAGCGATTTCGACCCCTCGAGGCCGGGTCTGGAGGTCTTCTCGGTCCACGAGTCGATGAGCCAGAGCGGCGGCCTCGGTGCGACCTTCCGTGACGCCGCCACCGGTGAGGTGCTCTGGGGCGTGCCTGCGGCCAGGGACACCGGGCGCGGGGCGATGGCGGACATCGACCCCCGGTACGAGGGCGCGGAGGGCTGGAACGTCGGCGACGACGCCGAGTGGAACTCCCCGGTCGGCTCGCTGCGCTCCGCGCAGGGCGAGCTCATCTCGACCGAGATCCCGGCAGCGAACTTCGTGATGCTCTGGGACGGCGACCTGCTCAGCGAGATCGTCGATCACGAGTTCGACGACGGCCCGCGCACCGGGGTCCCGACCATCTCGAGGTGGGACTACGAGAACGAGCGGCCCGTGGCGATCTTCCGGGCCGAGGGCACCGCGAGCAACAACGACACCAAGGGCAACCCGGCCCTGCAGGCCGACCTGCTCGGCGACTGGCGCGAGGAGCTCGTGGTCCGCACCGAGGACTCGACCGCTCTGCGGATCTTCACCACCACCGACCTGACCGAGCACCGGTTGCGCACCCTGATGTCCGACCCGCAGTACCGTCTGGCGATCGCCGGGCAGCACGTGGCCTACAACCAGCCTCCGCACACCTCGTACTTCCTCGGGGAGGGGATGGAGACCCCTGCGGCGCCTGCGCTGCGCTACACCACCCCAGCACCGAAGAACGAGCCCGTGCGCGGGCACGAACGCGGCTGACCTGCACGCCGGCCGGTCGCGCCTCGGC
Source organism: Brachybacterium sp. (assembly GCF_036379615.1). GTDB lineage: Bacteria > Actinomycetota > Actinomycetes > Actinomycetales > Dermabacteraceae > Brachybacterium. Next base: position 24,202 of record NZ_DASVGJ010000019.1, on the reverse strand, counting down.
GCTCGGCCGGTGTGCCAGTCCCCTTCCACCACGTCAGAGAGACCCCATGCCCTATCCTCCGTCGGACGCCGCGGCGCCGATCCCCGCCACCCCGCTGCGCGTGCTCGAACCGCGCGAGGCCACCGCCGCCGTGCCCACCCAGTTCGGGGTGCCCTGGCCGCGGGGCGTGCTGCCCGAGCCGCCGGCCTTCGAGCTCGTGCACGACGGGGGAGCGGCACCGGTGGACACCTGGGTCACGGCGCGCTGGCCGGACGGGTCGGTGAAGTGGACGGGGCACGCCGGGCTCGCGCCGGCAGGCGACGCCCATCTGGTGCCCGCCGAGGGGGCCGACGGCCTCGACGGAGCGGCGGCGCCCCGGGCGGGCACCGGGGTCGACCTGACCGAGCAGGCCGACGGCTCGATGCTCGTGGACACCGGAGCGCTGAGGGCAGTGATCGCCCCGCACGACGCTGCGCCGCTGCGCAGCCTCGAGATCGAGGGGCGCCTGGTCGGGCAGGACGGACGACTGGTCGCCTCGTCGGCACCGTCTCCGGACTCGGGCGCGAGCCGCCGGGAGCATCGGGTGCGCACCACCGCGGTGCGGATCGAACGCCAGGGAGCCCAGCAGGTCGTGCTGCGCCTCGAGGGCCACCACGAGGTCGCGGGCGGCCGGGTGCTGCCGTTCGTGCTGCGCCTGTACGCGACGGCGGGGTCCCGGCGGCTGCGGGCCGTGCACTCCCTGGTGTGGGACGCGGACCCCGAGTCGCTGTTCCTCACCTCGCTGGGGCTGCGCCTCGAGGTGCCGCTGCGCTCGGCCGCGCACGACCGCCATGTGCGGATCGCGGGCTCCGAGGGAGGCTTCCTCACCGAGGCGGTGCGGGGCCTGACCGGGCTGCGGCGCGATCCGGGCGCGGAGGTGCGCGAGGCGCAGATCGCGGGCCGTCCCACACCACCGATCGAGACGTGGGCACGTGCCGTCTCCGACCGGCTGCACCTGATCCCCACCTGGAACGACTGGACGCTGCGCCAGCTCAGCGCCCAGGGCTACACCCTAGCCAAACGCACCGCGACGGACCGGCCGTGGATCACCGCGGGCGGCGGCACCCGCAGCCGCGGCTACGCCTACCTCGGCGACACGGCCGGAGGGATCGGGGTCGGTCTGCGGGACTTCTGGAAGCTCGTGCCCACCCAGCTCGACGTCACCGGCGCCGCGACCGACCGCGGCGCGGTCACGGTGTGGATGCATGCCCCGTCGGCCGAGCCCATGGATCTGCGCTTCTATCACGACGGTCTCGGCCAGGACACCTACGAGGACCAGCTCGAGGCGCTCGAGATCACCTATGAGGACTACGAGCCCGGCTACGGCGACGCCCGCGGCATCGCCCGCACCCATGAGCTGGTGATCGACGCCTTCGCCGCCACGCCGCGCCCCGAGGAGCTCGCGGACCTCGCCGGGACCAGTGCCCTGCCCCCTCAGCTGCTGGCGAGGCCGGAGAGGCTCCGCGCCGCCGGGGTGCTGGGCACCTGGGACGTGGTGGACCGCTCGACCCCGCAGCGCGCGGCGATCGAGGACCGCCTGGTGTGGCTGCGGGAGTTCTACCGCGATCAGGTCGACCAGCGTGGCTGGTACGGGTTCTGGGACTACGGCGACGTCATGCACGCCTACGACGCGGACCGGCACACCTGGCGGTACGACGTGGGCGGGTACGCCTGGGACAACTCGGAGCTGTCCCCGGACCTGTGGCTCTGGCTCGATGCGCTGCGCAGCGGCTCGGCCGATGCCTTCCGCCTCGCCGAGGCGATGACCCGCCATACCGGCGAGGTCGACGTCTACCACTCGGGCCGCTTCGCGGGCCTCGGCACGCGGCACAACGTCCAGCACTTCGGCTGCAGCGCCAAGCAGCTGCGGATCTCCGGCGCCCAGTACCGCCGGGTCTTCTACTTCCTCACGGCGGATGAGCGCACCGGTGAGCTGCTCGACGAGATCGCCGCCTCCGAGCATGCCCTGCTCGCGGTCGATGCGACCCGGAAGGTGCGCGGCGACGTGTACTCGCCGGATCCCCGCGCGCTGGCGATCGGGCTCGGCACCGACCTCGGCGCCCTGCTCGCCGCCTGGATCACCGCCTGGGAGCGGCACGGGGACGCCGAGGCGGAGGACAAGGTGCGCGGCGCGCTCGCCGGCATCGGCGACCTCCCGCAGGGGTTCTTCACGGGTGAGGCCCTGTGGGACCTGGAGACCCGCCGCTTCGACACCTCCCGCGACCGGGTGCAGGTCTCCCACCTCGCAGCCGTGTTCGGGCTGGTCGAGATCGTCACCGAGGCGATCGACCTGGTGCAGGACCCGGCGTTCGAGCAGGCCTGGCTCGAGTACTGCCGCTGCTACCTCGCCACCCCCGAGGAGCAGGCCGAACGGTTCGGTGCCCCGCTGACCGGGATCTCGCTGGTCCCGGCCTACAGCAGGCTGCTCGCCGTCGCTGCCGCCCACCGCGGGGACCGGGGTCTCGCCCACCGCGCCTGGGACGCGTTCTTCGTGGGCCTCGGCGATCAGCTGAACGTCAACGCCCTGGTGGGGGAGAGGGACTGGCACCGCACCCGGATCGACGGCCCCACGGTGCTCGAGCCGGTCGACGAAGCGCCCTTCGTCTCCACCAACGACGCCGCCCAGTACGGGCTCGCCGCGATCCAGAACCTGGCGCTGATCGGTGAGCATCTCGAGACCGCCGACAGCGCCCCGACCCCCAGGAGCCCCGCATGAGCACCCCTGAGCTCGACCACCTGCTCGCCACCAGCCCCGCCCGCAGCTCCCAGCGCTGCTGCTTCCTGCTGCACGTGCGCCCCGAGAAGCTCGCCGAGTACGTCGCCGCGCACGAGCAGGTGTGGTCCGAGATGCGGCAAGCGCTTGCCGCCGCGGGGTGGAGGAACTACTCTCTGTTCCTGCGTGCCGAGGACGGCATGGTCGTCGGCTACTTCGAATCCGAGGACGTCGACGCCGCCCAGGAGGCGATCTCCCGCGCCGCCATCAGCCCGCACTGGGAGGCGGCGATGAGCGAGTACTTCGCCCCCGGAGGCGGCCAGAAGCAGATCCTGCCGCAGTACTTCCACCTCCCCTGACCCGTCGGCGCACCCCCATCCCCGAGAGGACCGACGCATGAGAGTCACCGCCCCCACCGAGATGGAGCGGCGCCTGCGCACGCTCGTCAGCGCCCTCGCGCACGGCCCGCTCACCCCGGAGGACGAGGCCGCCTGGAACGCCCCGTACGGTCGCGCCGAGCGCTGGGACCTGCGGATCGAGGACCGCGAGGCGCCCGGGCCGCACGGGCCCGTCCCGGTGCGGGTCTACACCCCGATCGTTCCCGCGAACGGGCCTCGCGCGGTGCTCGTGTTCTGCCACGGCGGCTCCTTCCAGCACGGCGACCTCGAGATGCCCGAGGGCGACCACACCGCCCGCGGCGTCGCGGGCCGGGCCGATGCGGTGGTGGTCTCGGTGGACTATCGGCTGTGCGACGAGCCGCCCGGCGGCAGCCCCGCCCGCCGCCTGCCCGGCACCGCACCGGATCTCGACGTGCGCGCCCCGATCCCGTGCGATGACGTGATCGCCGCGGTGGACTGGACCCGTGCCAGCGCCGACGAGCTCGGCATCGATCCGGGCCGCCTCGCCCTCGGCGGGGCGAGCGCCGGCGGGAACCTCGCCGCCGCCGCCTCGCTGCGCCTGGCGGAGGAGGGCCGCGCGCCGGCCGCCTCGCTGCTCATGTACCCGGTGATCCACCCGCTGAACCCCGAGGCCACCGACGAGGAGGCGCGCGCCCTCGGTGACCTCCCCGGGCACCTCCGCTTCACCCCCGAGAAGATGCGTCGCATGAGCGAGAACTACCTCGGTGCTCCGCTCGAGCAGGCCACAGCCCACGACTTCCCGGGCCTGGCCACCCCGGAGCAGCTGTCCGTGCTGCCGCGCACCTACCTCGAGTCGGACGAGTTGGACGACCTGCGCACCAGCGCCCGCCGCTACGCCGAGCAGCTCGCCGTCGCCGGGGTCGAGGTCGAGCACGAGGTGCGCCGCGGCGTCACCCACGGGCACCTGAACAAGGTGGGCCTGCCCCAGGCCGCCGCATCCCGCGACCGTCTGGCCGCCCTGATGAAGGAGCTCTGAGCATGGAGCACGGCATCCTCACCGACCGCGCCGGCACCGCCGCCGCCTACGCCGCCGGCGCCGACTACGTCGAACCGACGGTGCTCGGCAACCTCCTGGTCCAGGACGCCGACGGCGCCTGGCAGGAGGCGCCGCTGACCGACGCCTGGCAGCCCGCACCGTCCTTCGCGGTGATCTGCCCGGCCGATCTGGGGCTCTCCGATCCCGCCGCCGACCAGGACCGCATCGCCGAACACCTGCGGCGTGTCATGGCGGCCGCGGCGCGCCGGGCACGGCCGGGCGCGACCGTGGTCCTCGGCAGCGGTGCGTCCCGTCGGACCCCCGCAGGCGTCGATCCCGCCGCCGCCCGGGCCCAGCTCGCCCGCAGCGTGCGCCGCGCGCGCGACCTGGCCGCCGAGCACGGACTGGAGGCGATCCTCGAACCGCTCCACCAAGGGGAGACCGACCAGATCAACAGCATCGCCGAGGCGGTCGAGTTCCTGGAGGAGCACGAGCTCTCGAGCATGCGTGTGGTCGCGGACCTCTTCCACATCATGCTCGAGGACGAGAGCCTCGAGGTGGTCCGCGAGCACGCCGGCTGGGTCGCCCATGCGCACATCGCGGACTCCGGTCGCCGCCCGCCCGGCCAGGGCGACTGGCCGCTGCGCGCCTTCCTCGCCTCGCTGCGCGAGGGCGGCTACCGCGGCGCCGTCTCCATCGAGTGCATCTGGGCCGATCTGGCCTCCGAGGCGGCCCCCGCGCTCGCCGCGGTGCGCGAGGCCGACGGCATCCCGTCGGCCCGCCCGAGCGCGGGCACCGCCGGGACGGCGGCCGGGGCGAGCATCGACCCGGCCACCGGTGCCCGCACCGCCGCGATCACCTCCAACGGCGGCTGGTGCTGGTTCCAGGACGAGCGCGGCCTGGTCGATCCGGCGACCGGCACCCTCCTGCTGGGCGCCGTCGCCTCCACCGGCGGGGCCGACGGGGACAGCCGCGGCGGGGACGTCGACCTGCACGTCGTGGACCTCGACCGGCTCGGAGAGCAGGGCGCGGCGGCGACGATCGTCCTCCACGCGGGCCTGGAGTCCGATGACCACGACAACCCGGCCCTGTGGCGACGGGCCGACGGCCGCTGGCTCGCCGTCTACAGCCGCCACAAGAGTGACGACCTCACCCGCTGGCGGCTCAGCGAGGTCGACGACCCCACCCGCTGGGGCCCGGAGCACTCCTTCGACTGGACCGGGCTGTTCGAGACCGAGCAGCAGGCCGCGGCGCTGGGCGGCGCACGGGGCGTCACCTACCAGAACGTGCACCGGCTCGACGGGGTGCTGCACTGCTTCGTCCGCGCGATCAACGACGACCCCTGCTATCTCATCTCCCACGACGACGGCGAGACCTGGCAGTTCGGCGGCCGCCTCCTGACCCGCGAGAAGATCGGCTACGTCAACGGCTACGCCCGCTACGCCTCCGGGACCCACCTGGGCACCGAGGACCGCATCGACCTGATCATCACCGAGCATCACCCGCGCGACCATGGCACCTCGATCTGGCACGGCTATCTCGCCGACGGGCGGCTCCACCGCGCCGACGGCACCGCCGTCGGGCCGCTGGGCCGCGGCCTCACCGACCCCACCCCCCGCGCCGAGGACCTCACCCTGGTGCTCGGCAACGGCTCCACCTGGGACGGCGCGGTGATGACCCATGCCTGGACCACGGATCTGCGCCGCTTCGCCGAGGGCACGCTCGTCGCCCTCATGACCGCCCGGGCCGATGACACCCTCGGGACGGCCACCAGCCGCCACGAGACCGATCCGATCGACCACCGCTTCTTCCGAGCCGTGCTCGCCCCGGGGCAGTCGCAGTGGCAGGTGCACGAGCTCGCCACGGCCGGCCCGCAGCTGTTCCCCCACGAGGAGGACTACACGGGCCTGGCCAGCGTCGACCCCGAGGACCCGGACGCGCTGTGGATCTCCACCTCCGTCGATCCCCGCACCGGGGCCGCCCTCGCCCACCACGAGATCTTCCACGGCATCACCGCCGACGGCGGCGGGAGCTGGACCTGGACCCCCGTCACCGAGGACTCGACGGTGGACAACGTCCGCCCGATCGCGGTGCCCGTCGACTCCGGCCGCGAGGTGCTCGCCTGGTACCGCGGCACCCTGCGCTCCTCGCAGAACTACGACGCGGAGGTGGTCGTGCAGGTGCGGACGCGGTGAGGGGTGCTCAGGGCGATGCCGCGGCGCGCAGGCTCTCGACCGTGCTCGAGCTGGTGTAGCCCTCCCCGACCCCTTCGAGGAGGACCACGGTGGAGCGGCTATGTCGGGTCCGCAGCGGCACCAGGTCCTGATAGGCGGACGAGCGGTACCAGGCCCGGGCCGCGTCGAGGTCCGGGAAGCCGATGATGACGATGTCCTCGTGGCGGCTGCCCTCGAGCAGCTCCGGGGAGCGGCCGTGGCTGATCCAGCGCCCACCGAAGGGCTGCATGGTCTGCTCGACCGCCTCCATGTAGGCGAGCAGCTCGTCGGTGACGCGGACGTCGTGGAGCATCGCGATCGCGTATGCCGGGGAGTTGTGGGCTTTCATGGGGCATCCTTCCGAGGGCCCGTGCCTCTCCACGGGGCGGTGTGCTCGTACTCTTCCTGCTCCGGGGCCGCCCTGACCATGACGTCGGAGGTCATGCCCGGATAGGCTCCTCCCATGACCCGCACCGCATCCCGCGAGGGCGTGGGGGCCGAGCTGCGTCGATGGCGTGAGCACCGAGCGCTCAGCCAGCTCGCCCTGGCCTCCCGGGCGGAGGTCAGCACCCGGCATCTCAGCTATGTCGAGAACGGCCGGTCACGGCCCACCCCGGAGATGATCCTGAAGCTCGCCGACGAGCTCGACGTCCCGCTGGGCGCGCAGAACCAGCTCCTGCTCAGCGGCGGCTATGCGCCGCAGCACCCGCAGCGCGCGCTCGAGGACCAGGACCTCTCCACCGTCATGGACGGGCTGCGCGCCCTGCTCGACGCCCACGCCCCCTGGCCCGCGCTGCTGCTGGACGACCACTGGGACCTGATCGATGCGAACAATTCCATGGAGGCGCTCCTCGCGGGCTGCGATCCCACGCTGCTCGAGCCACCGATCAACGTGCTGCGTCTTGCGCTGCATCCCCGGGGCCTGGCGCCGCGGATCCGCAATCTGGCCATCTGGCGCAGCCACCTGATGGATCAGCTCGCCCACCGGCTGGAGCGCACCGGAGGGGATGCTGTGCTGCAGGCGCTGCACGATGAGCTCCTCACCTACCCCGGCGGCACCGGGTCGGGCGCGGCGCAGGGCCCGGTGGTCGTGCTCGAGCTGGAGACGCGGGACGGCCTCCTGCGCTTCTTCAGCGTGGCCGGTCGGCTCGACGGGCCGACGGACGTGACCCTCGATGCACTGCATCTGGAGACGTTCGTCCCTGCGGACGAGGAGACACGACAGAGGATGGCGGCGCGCAGTCCCGGCTGAGCTCCCGCGCCCCGCAGCAGGAGCTGCACGGTCGTCGGGCGGCTCTCCGCCGCTCTACGATGCCCCCATGGCATCCCTGCAGAGCGCCCGTGACGGCGCGGAGAACGTCGGACGCACCGCCGAGGACATGGCGGAGCACCCGGTCTTCGAGAACATCGCCCGCGGCGGTTTCGTGATGAGCGGCCTCGTGCACATCCTGATCGGGGGGATCACCCTGCGGATGGCGCTCGGCGGCTCCTCGCAGGAGGCGGATCAGAGCGGCGCCCTGCGCACGGTCGCCTCCGCCCCGGGCGGGAACATCCTGCTCTGGATCGGCGGCCTCGCCATGTCGGCGCTCGTGCTGTGGCACCTGGCCGAGACCTGGTTCGGCGCGCGCTGGACGCACGGGACGAAGGACCGCCTCGCCCACGTCGTGAAGACCCTCGGCAAGGCGGTCGTCTACGGCGCGCTCGCGGTGACCTCCCTGCGCTTCGCGGCCGGGTCCGGCAGCGACTCCGGCCAGCAGACCTCCGAGCTCACCGCCGGGCTGATGGGCAGCGCCGCGGGCCGCATCGCGGTCGTGGTGGTGGGCCTGGTGGTGATCGGCATCGGCTGCTACCACGTGTTCAAGGGCGCGAGCCGCGGCTTCGAGGACGATCTGAGGGTGCCGAGCGGACAGACCACGGCTCGCGCGATCGTCGTCACCGGCGTGCTCGGCTACCTCGCCAAGGGCCTCGCCCTGCTGGGTGTGGGCCTGATGTTCGGATGGGCGGCGATCGGGGCGGACCCGGAGAAGGCCACCGGCCTCGACGGCGCCCTGCAGTCCATGGCCGCACTGCCGGCCGGCGGGGTCATCCTCGCCGTCATCGGCGCCGGACTGGTGCTCTACGGGATCTACGCGGTGCTGCGCTCACGCTACGCGCCGATGTGAGTCTTCAGAGGGAGTGTGCCGACCTGAAGCGGAGAGAGCAGGAGGCCCAAGGACTGCCCGATCTGATCGACGGCGCGGCGCTGCACGCGGCGCGGCGAGCGCGGTCCTGCTCGGACTGGTGATGGCGGTGGTAGGGATCAGCCCGACGTCCCTCAGCTGCCTCTGATCGTCGACGCGGTGCCGGACGATCTGCATCAACGCTGAAGTAACCCTCGAGCGAAGGTGACGTCCCAGCCGTCGCCGTCTTCGGCCTTGCGTGCGGCGGTGAGGCCGGCGGCGTGCAGCAGCTGCCCGCCGGGGTGGTGGATGAGGAAGGAGGCCCTGCCGCCGTCGTCGGTCTCGACCCACTCGGAGCAGCCGGTTGCGGGCACGACGGCGCGGCCGCTCGAGAACGGCCGAGGAACATGCCGTGGGTCGCGATCGTCTCCGGGCGCACGTTGATCGGGCGGAGACCCTTGTCCTTCGCCCACGCGGGGTGCAGCCCCCAACGTGCGAGCTCGAGACTCCGCTGCACCTCGCCGTCGTCGTCGACGAACTCGCGCACCACCGGCGCCTTGGTGCGCGGAGCGATGCTGTAGACCGGTTCCCACTCCCGCGCGCGATCACTCTTGGTCGCCACGCAAGAGTGGAGCAACCCCTCTTCGTCGAGCTCGAGAACATAGCGGCCACACTAAGTGTTGCGGGTCATGACGTTGTAGGCACCGCGCAGGGGATGAGGGAACGGGTCCCTGACCGGCACGATGGGTGGTGCTTAAGCCATTCATCTGCTGGAGGAGACCCGTTCCATGACCCACCGTAATGCCCCGCTGACCGCTGTCGGAAGACACCGCGCAGTCGCTCAGGTCCTCGAAGTTGGCCGTCCGATCGCACACGTCGCCGCGGAGTTTCATCTCGCTCGGCCCACGCTGTCGAAATGGGTCTCCCGCCACCGCGCGCACGGCCTGGCCGATCTGGAAGACCGTTCCAGTGCACCAGCGAACCGGCCATCGCGGCTGCCCGTGCGGGTGGTGGAGCTGATCGAGCACTGGCGACGAGAGAAGATGTGGTCCGCTCGACGGATTGCTCGTGAGCTCGCCCACGGGCACGGCGTCCGGTGCTGCGTGAGGACCGTGACGCGCTGGCTGGACCGGCTCGGACTCAATCGGATCCGCGACATCACCCCGGACGGCGAGAACCTCCGTTCACCAGGGAAGATCATCGCCCGCTATCCCGGCCACATGGTCCACATGGACGTGAAGAAGGTCGGGAAGATCCCCGACGGCGACGGCTGGTGGGCCCACAGCCGCGGCAGCGAACAGGCCCTCGCCGACAAGCGCGCCCACAAGCAGAAGGTCGGCTACACCTATCTCCACTCGATCATCGACGGGTTCTCCCGCCTGGCCTACACCGAGGCTCTCGGGGACGAGAAAGCCATCACGACGATCGCCTTCTCTACCGCGCGCGCGTGTTCTTCGCTGCCCACGGGATCACACGGATCACGCGGCTGATCACCGACAACGGCGCGAACTACACCTCGACGGCATTCCACCGATCGACCTGCGCGTTCATCCGCCGCCACCAGCGCACCAGGATCTACACGCCCCGGCACAACGGGAAGATCGAGCGCTACCGGCGGCTGCTGACCGATGAGTGCCTCTACGCCCGCCCCGACGCCTCCGAGAACGAACGGCGAGAGGCCATCGCGGTCTGGGTCCATCACCAGGACTACCATCGCCCCCACACCGCCTGCGGCGACCAGCCCCCAGCCTCACGCCTCCACGCCGGCGTCGACAACGTCATGACCGACTACACCTAGGGCGCTGTGTTCGCACCTGCCACACCTGGAGTTCGCGCGAGCTTGCACCTCGCTTTATGCGTGATAAATTAGTTTCGTGTCGCAACACAGTATCTCTGTAGATGAGGTTCGGGCTCTCATCGCCTCGGAGGTGAAGATCTCAGCCGAGGCGCGACGAGCAGTGCGCTGGTTCGTGGTCGCGCAGACCTTCTTCTCGCTGTCGTTCACGATCTCGCTCGACGTGCGCCACATGCCCTATTGGAACGCCTTCGTTCCGATGCTGCTGGGGACCGCATCGATCTGGATGGTTGCCTATCTCCAGCGCCGGTCTGCCCCGCGGCATGGGCTGCGGAACATGGGGATCGCCATGGCGACGTGGTTCGCGCTCTACACCTTGATGCTCGACCCGGCGCTGCGGCTCGTCGGGGCCACCTCCTCATGGTGGTGGGCCCTGGCCGGCATCATCGCAGCGAGCCCGATTCTTGCCCGCCTGTCAGCGAGCTCGCGCGGATGAGCCATCCGCGCAAGAACCTCGACTCCCTCATCCACTCCCCGGTCAGATTCTCCCTCCTCGCAGCCTTGCGGAATCTCGAGGACGTGGACTTCCGCTTCCTCGCCGACCTGCTCGAGGTCAGCGACTCGACGCTGTCCCAGACCCTGACGGCACTACTGGACGCCGGGCTGGTCGACGTGCGCAAGGAACCCTCTGGCAGACGTACCCGCACCTGGATCAGCATCACCGACGCCGGCCGTGCCGCCTTCCTGCAGCACCTGGCCACGCTGGAAGCGATCGTCGAGTCAGGCGACGTGGCCACCCCGGAATCTCAATCCTCGAGCCCCGAACCGAAAGCGAACACCTGACCCTGTGAGCACCTTCGTCCGCCTGTGCGCACCCGCAGACCTCGACCTGGCAGCACGAACACTGACGGCCGCCTTCACCGACTACCCGTGGACGCGCTACGTCATCCCTGACGACGACTACCCGGGGCGCCTGCACGCACTCCAGCACCTCTATCTCGCTCACGCCCTCCAGTACGGGGTCACGGCAGTCGTCGACGATGGATCCGGCGTGATCGCACTGCTGCCCCCCGACGCTCCAGGTCCCGACAGCCACACTCTCGAGCAGATCATGACCCTGCACGGTGACCGACTCGACCGTCTCACGCAAGAGGCCTCCTCTCACGGGGACTGGACACTCGAGACGCTCGGCGTGCATCCGCAGGCCCAGGGGAGAGGTGCCGGCGGTGCGCTGCTCGAGTTCGGCCTCGCCCTGGCCGCCCGGCGCGGAGCGCGAGCAATCCGTCTGGAGACCTCCAGTCAGGACAACGTGCGGCTCTACGAACGCCATGGATTCCAGGTCACAGGCTGGCGCGATCTCCCGGGTGGGCCCTCCGTGTGGACGATGCGGGCGGTGGTGTAACACCCACGAAGACTGTCCGTTCGGTTCTTGACCTGGTCTCCAAACATGCCTTCATCCTGTCAGGCGCGCCCTCGTCGGGTCTCACCGCAGGCCTTGTGGCTAACGGACTGCCCGCCCTGCCGTGGCCCACCCGGCCGAGGTGGGCGTTGCCGTGCTACCGATGTACGGGGCGGGCGCCCAACATCGAACTGTGTCAGTGCCCGAATAATGGCCCCTCTGGCACTGCATGGCGGCCGAGCAGCATGACCCGCAGGACTTGGGGCTTCAACTCCCAGGGCGTGGCGAAATGAAAATCTCCACACGGGTGGAAATCGCTCGTTTCGTTCACCGAGAATGATTCGATGAGGCTACGTCGGGCTTGCGCCACACTGGGATGTCACAGCCCAGCGTAAGATTGCCCTATGGCACTTGCGCACATCGCCCTTGCCCTCGCCGCCGTCGCCATGGCGACCGTGATCGTAGTCGGTATCGGAGTGCTACTGGTCGCCGTACTTAGACAGGCACTCGACGCGGCCCTCCTCGCGCGAAAAGACCGCCAGTAGAGGCCAACCTCCCTCATCGCCTAGGTAGTGCGAGTCAGGACGGTTCCGAACCGGATCGGCGTGGTGTCACCCGCCTGAACGGTTCGGGAGCTGGAACACGATCTCTGAGAACTTCCGTCCCTGGGCGGTCGACGGGGGCGTCGCTACCCTCGCGTGGTCGTGCCTGTCAGGAACTTGTCGAGGGCGATGTCGGTGAGCTCATCCAGCCGCTCCACGTCGATCGCCCCGGTGGTGACGAGTTTCGCCGCGTTCATCAACTCAAGCAGAGAGGGATTCTCCGTGGCGACGTGCGCAAAGGCTGACGTTGCTCGCCGGATGCGGGTGGAGAACTCCGCATCGTGAGGAGCGACCGCGTCGCAGAGGCCTTTCCTCAGCCGGGCATAGCCGTTCTCAGCCAGGGCGTCGAGCAGATCCTGGCGCTCCGGGAAGTGTCGCCGGGATGCGGCGTGGCTGACACCGACCTCTCTCGCCAAGGTCCGCAATGACAACTGCGCCGCCCAGCGAGCACGCAGGGTGCGTTCGGCGGCCTCCAACAGGGCGGCGCGCAGATCACCGTGATGGAACCGACGCTGCTCCGATGGTTGGTCCGAACTGTCGCTCGTGGCGTCAAGCGCAGGGGGTGAAGTAGACGTTGACAACTTGAGTAGTCAGTGACTACTTTGGCGTCATGACGTCTTCCGGACCGGGTGACATCCCGGCACTCAGCGGCCGTTCGATCGTGATCACGGGCGCCAACAGCGGAGTCGGCTACGCCACTGCCGCCGTACTCGCCGGCAAGGGAGCACGGGTAACCCTCGCCGTGCGCGACCTGAGCAAGGGGCGCGCCGCGGCCAGGGCAATGGGCGGCGACACGGAGGTGCGGCAGCTGGATCTGGCCAACCTGTCGTCGGTGCGGAGGTTCGCCGCCTCACTCACGGAGCCGATTGACGTCCTGATCAACAATGCCGGCATATCGATCCCACCGCTAAGGCGCACCGTCGACGGTTTTGAATCCCAGTTCGGGACCAATCACCTCGGTCACTTCGCCCTCACCAACCTGCTCCTACCCCAGGTGCGTGACCGGGTGGTCACGGTCGGCTCGCTCGTGCACCTCATCGGCCGCATCGACGTCACGGACCTCAACTGGCGCCGACGGCCTTACCGGCCCTACGGCGCGTACGGGCAGTCCAAGATCGCGAACCACCTGTTCGCTCATGAGCTGCACCGCAGACTCGTCTCCGCCGGTTCGCCGGTGATCTCGGTCCTCGCCCACCCGGGCATCGCCTCGACGAGCCTGATGAATGTCGAAGGGCAAGGGCTCAGGCCCCGCATCGAGAGGTTCTTCGTCCACTCGCTCGCGCAGTCCGCCGAAGCTGGGGCCTTGCCCAGCCTCTACGCGGCGACCGCTGACTTACCCGGTGATAGCTACGTCGGCCCCAACCGCATGATGGGGATGCGGGGCGCGCCAGCACCCGCCCGGCGCGCAGCCAAGACGCGGAATGTGCACACAGCACGACGCCTATGGGAGGAGTCCGAAGAGCTCACCGGCGCCGCCTTCCCACTCACGGGTGCCCGGCCTAACGATGGCGCACCACGATGACCGGGGAGCTGATCGTTGTCTCGGGAGCTTCGTCAGGTATCGGGAAGGCGACGGTCCGTGAGCTTGCGTCGCGCGGGTTCCACGTCCTGGCCGGAGTCCGCCGGGAGGAAGATGCAGCGGCCATCCGTGGCGAACGCATCGAACCGGTGATCCTCGATGTCACGGTCGGGGAGCACGTTGCAGCGCTCGCGTCCCGCGTCAGCGACGACGCGCAGCGCCGTCCCCTTCGGGCAGTGATCAACAACGCCGGCATCGAGATCAACGCTCCCGTAGAGGTCCTCCCGTTGGAGATCTGGCGCGAGCAGTTCGACGTGAACCTGTTCGGTCCCATCCGCATCATCCAGGCATTACTGCCCGCTCTACGGAGTAGCCGAGGGCGGATCGTCAACATCAGCTCCGTCGGCGCCGAGGTCGCACTCCCCATCTACGGCGCCTATGCCGGGTCCAAGGCCGCGCTCGAGTCCGCGAGTGATGCGCTCCGACGGGAAGTTCGCTCGCAGGGCGTACAGGTCGTGATCGTCCAATCTGGCGGCGTGAAGACACCCATGGCCGACCGCAGCGGGCCGCTCTCCTTAGAGCTGGCTACCGGCATGACCACTCGGCACTCGAACCTCTACGGCGAGTTGGTTGCATCCACCGTCAAGTTCCAGTCCTCGTTCCTGCAGAACGCCATCACCGCCGAGAAGGCAGCGGTCAAGATCGCGCGGATCGTCACTGCCAAGCATCCCCGGCCCCGGTACGGCCTCGGCCCCGATGCAGCCACCACTCTTCCCCTCAACCGCGTCCTGCCGACTCGTCTCATGGACCGCATCGTGTCCCGCTGACCTCCCCGCTCCAAAACCTCACGAAAGGGCAATCCTCATGACCCTAGAAGGCGGCCGCGCCGACGTCATCGAGCTCTTCGGACGCTATGCCGACATCGCCGACATGAAGCAGTTCGAGGAACTCTCTCAGCTCGTCCACACGGACCCTTACACCATGGACTCCGAATCGATCACGGGGACGGCTGCTCCCAGCACCTCCCTGAACGATCACGCCGCCATGCTCAGCGGCTCCTTCTCGAGGTTCGTCGCCACCCACCTCCCGATCACAGGACACGTCATCGACATCGCCGGTGACCACGCCACCGCTCATGCGCACGTACGCGCTGAGCACTGGGTCCTCGAGGACGTCGCGGCGGGCGGTCCGAACCGTTGGCTCATCGTCGGCTTCGACGACAACGAAGCGGTGCGAACCGAGCACGGCCGGCGCTTCAGAAAGGTCGAACTCACCGCCGCCTACGCGAAGAACAACCACCTACTCCAGAGCTAGGGCCTGTCATCAGAACGCGCAACTTCCCCTCCGGCAGTGTCTCGGGCGAGCTGACCGATGCGCTGGGAGCGCGCTGGCCAGGTCGTGTGAGCGCGCGAGGTCTCATACCTCGCCAGCGGCGATGCGGTCGAGCGAGGCGAGATGTTCTTCGAGCGCTGTTCGGCCGGCCGGGGTGAGCGCCACCCACGTGAGTCGGCGCGCATCGGTGCGCGATGGCGATCTCTCCTTGCGCAGTACGACCACGTCGGCCTCGGCGAGGACCTTGAGGTTCTTGGACAGGTTCGCGTCCGTCAGCTTGAGCGCGTCGCGAATGACGCCGAACTCGAGCTCGGAGACCTGCCGCAACAGGCCACAGATGCGCAGGCGCAACGGAGCGTGGATCACCACGTGGAAGGTTGCGGCGGGCTCGGCGCTCATGCCGCCCCGCGACTTCGCCCATCGGTCCGCCCGCCGCTGGCCAGCTCGGTACGGAGGACGTCGTCGTAGTGACGCCCGAGTACGGCGGTGACCGCCCCGCAGATCACGGCAGACACGAGGCCCCAGGCCGGTTCGATGCCAGTGAACTTGATGCCAAGGTTGCTGACCATGCCTACGGTGAGCACGCCGACCAGGACTGTCATGAGCCGTCGGGTCCGCGGGCCGACGGGCGCGGTCACCGACACGCCGTAGCTCCGGGTATAGGCCGTCACGAGCACGGGGATCATCACGACCCCGAGGGCGAGTACGGCCATGGAGAGCACCCCCGGTAGGGCCTGCGCTCCGACGAGGAGTGTCACTATCCCACCGAGTATTGGGTGGTACCACCACGGAGTAACGACGCGTTCGGCCAACAGAGCCCGGTCGACATCGAGACTGGCCAAGGTCTCGAGCGCCTCCTGCTGAGAACTGACGTCGCCACCTCGGGCCTCGGCGCTCTGGTTGTTTTCCATGTCGGCAACTCTATAAGTTCCTTGCGGCTTTGGCAACTACGCCCCGGATACTCGGAACCGAGCGTGGAGCACGCCGAGTGGGGCGGCCTAGCTAGGGAGCAGGCCTCGAGCTCATCCTGAACGTTCGTGACCCCCTACCTCCGCTATAAAAGCGGGATAGAGCAACGTATCGTTTGGCCGTGCCAGGCGTGAAAGATGTGTCGCAAAATTTTCACTCCCGGGCCCTATTGAGTACCCTAAACTACCGGCTCGTAACTGTTCCGCTGGGGTGTCTCTGTTTGCACCGGCTCGGCGCAGCCGCGAGTGAACAGCCTCTCGGGAGGTCTTAGAAAGCGACAGAGAACGTTGGCCGGTTCAGTGTCAGGCTGCTGTTTCCTTGCGGCGTTTGCTGGCCGCGGCGCCGGCGAGGTATCCACCGACTGCCAGGATCGCGAGGGTCACCCACAGTGCGTATTTGTCGACAGCGATGACGATGTCGACCGCGTCTTGTCCTGCGCTGTATCCGAGCCACACCACGGTGCCGGTGATGAGGAGCGCGCCCAGGGCATCGGCGATCAAGAAGGTGGCGAGGCGCATTTGGGCGAGTCCGGCGAACAGGTGGACCAGGAGCTTGGGGATGCCGGGCAGGAAGGACAACAGGACCATCAGGACCAGGACCCAGCGTGGCATCTTCTCGAGTCGCTTCGCGAAGCGTTCGGCGTACCGGCCTGGGGTGAAGAAGGTCAGTGCCTTCGGGCCCCACGTGCGTCCGGCGAGCCAGAACAACCAGTCGAGCTTGATCATGCCAAGCACTCCGGCGACGATCACGAGCCACAGAGACGTCTCACCGATCCGAGCGAAGGCCGCGCCAGCGCCGATGGTGGGGAGACCACCGGTCAGTGCACTGAGGGCGACGGGCGAGGAGGCGACGAGAAACGGTCGCAGGGGGAGCGAGGCGAGCATCAACAGAAGGCCACCGAAGATGCCTCCGATAAGAACCTTGTCCCTCCGGGTCATCGGCGGGGACTGATGCGCGGGTAGGTGTCACGTGATCTGTGGCGCTGAGGAGCGTTGCAGGGAAGGATGTGTGCCATGCCCGCTCCCTATCCCCAGGAGTTCCGGGACGACGTCGTCCGCGTCGCGAGGAACCGTGAACCTGGCCAGAAGCTCGTCGTGATCGCGAAGGACTTTGGGATCTCCGAGTCGTGCCTGACGAACTGGATGCGTCAGGCCGATGTCGAGGACGGCGCCCGGCCCGGAAAGACCCGGGAAGAATCGACTGAGCTGCGCGATCTGCGTCGCCGGAACCGGCTGCTCGAGCAAGAGAACGAGGTCCTGCGCCGCGCGGCCGCCTACCTGTCCCAGGCAAACCTGCCGGGAAAAGGACGCTTCTATGCCTTGTTGTCAAGCCATCCGAGTCCGAAGTTCTCGGAACAGAGACCGGCAGACGTAACGTTTGAGGCATCGTCGGATCTCGCGCTTGGAAAGCCCTTCGGCACGCCGACGCTCAACATATTCGCAGGTGGCGGGGTCGTAGCTCATCCGCGTGCGGACGACGACGTCGACGGCACGGTTGAGTTGCCGGTCGCCTGAGCGGGAGAGCCGATGGCGACTGGTGTTGCCCGAGGAGGCCGGCAACGGGGCTATGCCGCCGAGCGCCGCGAAAGCCGCTTCAGAGCGCACCCGTCCGTGGTGTGAGTACGACGCCACCAAGATCGCTCCCGTGACCGCGCCGACCCCCGGGATGCTCTGGAGGCCCGGGGCGAGAGTCTCGGTGAGTACGGACAGCGCCCGGTGGTTCTGCTGCAGTGACCTGGTCTGCTCGATGATCGACTTGGCCAGTCTTCGTCCCTCCTCACGGAAGACTCGATGTGATCGCTCATCTCGCCCGGTCCGCCAGGCCGCGATGGTGGCGATCTGAGCGTCAGTAAGCGGTTTGCGCGCATCGATTCCGACGTCGGTGGTGCGCAGGAGTGCCGTGAGCGCGTTCTTGTTGGCCGTGCGCTGCTGATCGGTCAGCGACCGGCTCGTGAGCAGCACGCGGAGCGCCGCGCGGTCACCAGAGCGACGTGGATGAGCGAGCTTCTCGGTATCCGTGGAAAGCGCCGTTCGAGCGGCTGCTTCTGCATCCAGCGGGTCTGACTTGCCTGTTCGTGCTCGGGAACGGCGGTAGAGAGCTCGAATCTCGGCCACCTCGATCCCCTCGGTCAGAAGGGCGGCGGTGATGCCAGCACCGTACGAGGAAGTACCCTCCACGGCTGCGAGCACCGCCGTCCCTTGAGTTCTTCGTCGGATCCAGGAGACTGCACGCTGCATCCCGGGGGCCGTAGTCGGGAACGATCTCGTATCGACCATCGCTCCTGTTCGGGACTCGATGATGCAATACGTGTGAGTACGCGCGTGGGTATCGATCCCCGCGACGTGCTCGTAGCGTTCGGTAACGGCGGCCATGGTGAGTTCCTCCAGTCGTCAGCACTTCAGCGGGCTGGCCCGGGTCGCTCAGAGTCACATCTGTAATGAGTCACGTCCCTGGGGACGGACAGGCTTCTGATCAAGGCATCTGGGCGGAGAGACCGAGCCGAAGCCCGGCCGAGGGCACGTCCTTTTGAAGACATCGTGAACTCTTCACGAGTCGGTTCTACCCGGAGCCACTCGGCCGAGCTACGGCTCAGCATCCCAGCCGGCCGCAGGCCCGCCAGAGGCCATTACAGTTCTACCCGCTCGTGAGCGAGCTCGCCGCCGACGGCATTCCCGTCGCGGTGTCCCTGCGGGTCCTGAAGCTCTCCCGCCAGCCCTACTACCGCTGGCTGCACGAGCAGGTCACTGCAGCCGAGCTGACCGAGGCCTATCGAGCCAATGCCCTGCTGGATGCCCATCGCGACGATCCGGAGTTCGGCTACCGCTTCTTGGCAGGCGAAGCCGCAGCAGCAGGCGTAGAGATGTGTGAGCGCACGGCGTGGAGGATCTGCCGGGACAACCAATGGTGGTCCGTATTCGGGAAGAAGCGCGGCAAGAATGGAAAGCGGCCCGGTCCACCGGTCCACGACGACCTCGTGAAGCGCGACTTCACCGCCGACGACGCCAACGAACTCTGGCACACCGACATCACCGAGCACTGGACCGACGAGGGGAAGCTCTATCTCTGCGCTATCAAGGACGTCTTCTCCGGCCGGATCGTTGGCTACTCCATGGACTCCCGGATGAAGGCTCGCCTCGCAGTGAACGCCCTGGACAATGCGTTATCTCGGCGCCGAGATGCGGCTGGCTGCATCGTGCATTCCGACAGAGGGTCACAGTTCAGAGCAAGGAAATTCGTCCATGCTCTGAACCTCCACCACCTCATCGGCTCGATGGGCCAGGTCGGTGCGGCCGGTGACAACGCCGCCATGGAGTCCTTCTTCGCCCTGCTCCAGAAGAACGTCCTGGACCGCAAACGCTGGCGGACCAGAGAAGAGCTGCGGACCGCGATCATTCCCCCGCAAGCGGGAGGTACCCCCTCCTGGATCGAACGCACCTACCACCGCCGACGCCGGCAGGCGCGCCTGGGCCGATTGACCCCCATCGAATACGAGACCATCATGAACCAGCCCGTCAGCCTGGCGGCCTAACCCCAGCTGACACCTCATCGCGCATCAGTCCCGAGCACCACTTCTTTGTGGCGCTTCCCGTGGACGCCGACCCGTTGACAGCGCTGGTGCTTAGCGTTGTAGAGCCAGTTGATGCGGCACGGCTCCAGTCCCCTCTGGGGGTGCAGCCAGTGCCGACGGACGTGCTGCAGAGTGCGGAAACACCTGACGGCAGTCGTCCTCCGAGAGCCAGACGCCGGTATCGCTATCAATACTGATATAATTCGCGGATGGCTACACCGTCAGCACTGCTGCATCCCGTCCGGCTTCGGATCGTTCAGTCACTGCTGGGCGACGAGGAGCTGACGACACATCAACTTCACGAGCGACTCTGCGATGTTCCGATCGCGACGCTGTACCGGCACGTCGGCCACCTGGTCACGCACGAGGTTCTCGAAGTGGCCGACCAGCAGCAGGTTCGGGGAGCAAGCGAGAAGACATACCGGCTGGTCCCAGAAATTGCAAACCCCTCAGCGGAGGAGCTGAAGGCTCTCAGCGCAGAGGAGCTCTTGACCGCGTTCACCGTGTTCGCCTCTGGCCTCATCGGCGACTTCGATGACTACCTCAAAGGGGGAGATCCTGACCTGTACGCGGATCGGGTGAGTTTCGCGCAGGCCTCCTTCTGGGCGAGCGACGAGGAGCTCGATGTGTTCGGTCAGGCGCTCATGGCTGCGCTTGCGGAGCTGAGGGCCAACGGTCCAGGTCTGGGCCGTCGGCGTCGCATCTTGAGCACAGTGCTGATGCCGCGCGACGCAAACCCACCGAGGGGCACCGCTGACCACGAAGCGGCCCCAGGAGAGTCAGACGAATGAGTGCGCCGAGCCCATAACGGCTGTCGGCCGAGTGGTCGGTTGTTGTGGCGCTTCCCAGGACGAACAGCTGCTCACGCGGGGCGGCCGGATATGCATCCGCTCGGCAGCAGAAACCCAAATGAACGGAAAAAAGTGAACGTTATGAACGCTGATGCGGCGATGCTCGGGCCGCTCATCCCCGTGCTGATACTGACCCTCCTGCTGGTCGGGTGGTCATTGATCGACATCGCGCGAAGACCAGTTCAGCACCTCCCCAAATGGGCGTGGGCGCTGCTCGTGCTCGTCGCGGTGCCGCTCGGCGCGGTCATCTATCTCGTCACCGGACGCACCCGAGGCCAGAAGCTCCGGGACGAGGATCTGCGATGACCACAGCGCTGACCGTCAAGAACCTCACCCGCGTCTATCCGGGAGGCGGGGGTGTGCGCGCCATCGACTTCACTGCGGACGAGCGTTCCGTTACGGCCGTCATCGGCCCCAACGGGGCCGGAAAGACCGTGCTGTTCAGCATCATCGCGGGTCTCGCCTCGGCGGAGTCCGGGACCGTGGACATCGCGTTGCCGCACGCGAGGGTCGCCTACTGCCCCGACGTGCCCCAGTTCGAATCCTGGCTCACCGCGCTGGAGGTCGTACAGATCTCCCTCGCTGTCGCCGCCGAGAGTGCCAGTCGGGATGGCGTCGTTGGAAGCCGAGCACGCGCGGACCGCGCACGAGAGGCGCTCCAGATCTGCGGCCTCGGTGCGGTCATGCACCGTCGCGTCGGCGATTTCTCCCGCGGCATGCTGCAGCGGCTCGGGATCGCCGCGGCGCTCATCACCGATCCCGAGATCCTGATCCTCGACGAACCCCACAGCGCACTCGACCCCATCGGTCGCGCCGACATGCGCGCACTCATCACCGAGCAGAAACGCCACCGCTGCATCCTGCTGTCCAGCCACTTGCTGAGCGAGGTCGAACAGCTCGCCGACCACATCGTCGTCATCGACAAAGGACGCCTCGTCACGCAAGGCGACACCGTATCGATCCTCACCGAGGGCCTCGAGCCGGTGTGGACCATCCGCCTCGGCGCACCGGCGCAGATCAGCGAGGATGACCTCGCCGCCGCCGTTCCCGAAGCTCGCTTCACGTTCGAGGCCGACACCCTGTGCACCGCCCGGTTCCGCAGCTTCGACGCCGCCGCCACCCAGCTCATGACGGCACTGCACCACCTCCGCGCGCCCCTGCTCGAGGTCACCTTGCGCGACCGCGACCTCGACGCCTCCTTCGCCCGCATCGTCCAGAACCAGGACCGACCATGAGCCTCATCCTTGCCTCGGCAGCCGTCGAGGTCCGCCGCCTCACCCGTTCGGGTCTGCTCGTCGGACTGCTCGCCGTCTTCGCCTTCTTCGGACTCGCCGGGCCTGCCCTGGCGCTCTACATGCCCGAGATCCTCGGAGCCGCAGCCGGTACCGAGCAGCTCTCCATCCAAGCGGCTGAGGCCACGCCCGAAGACGGCGTCGCGCTCTTCAACCAGAGCGCCATGCAGCTGGGGCTCATCCTCGCAGTGGCCGTCGCGATCACCTCACTGAGCTGGGATTCCCGACCGGGATCCTCGATCTTCTACCGCACCCGCGTGACGCGCCTCGCTCGCCTCACAGTGCCCCGACTCATCATCGGCTGGATCGCCGTCATCGCCAGCTACACCATCGCCCTGGTGCTCGCGGCAGGGCTTACCGCGATGTTCCTGGGCCCAGTCGAGCCCCGACAGCTCATCGGGGTAGGGACGGCCTCCGCCATTTACCTCGTCATGGCCATGAGCATCGGCTACCTCATCATGACGCTCACCCGCCGAACCGCCGCAGCGATCGCCTCGGCAACCGTGCTCATGTTGATGCTGCCCCTCCTCAGCAGCATCGATCACCTGACGGCGTGGGCTCCGACCACACTCCTCGCTGCGCCTGGGCTCGAGCCTGCGGAACTTGCGAGGCCGCTTCTCTCAGCGACTGTCGTCTCGGCCGGATGCATCGTCACCGCGAGTCTCCTTGCCACTCGGCACAGCCTGCGGCGCGAAGCATAGACGGCGAGAGAGGACTTCCATTAAGAGATGGACCTATGGCCCGCATGGGTATGCCCAACCGCGACGTTGGTTCCACTCGGCACATGATCGCCGCCTATGGGTCACCCGAGGTCTCATCCATCCAAGGCGTGGTCCCCTCGAATCTTTGTGCGACCTGGCATCGGAAGGGGTCCCCGTCGAGGTAGATCTCGCGCGGCGGTCCCACCGGGCAGTGCGCACCCTGGGACGCGGCGTCACGCACGGCATCGAACGAGCGTAGGATCGTCGGGAACTGCACCTCCCCGAACGGCACCTCGACGAAGAACTCCGAGCCAGCGTGCTCAACTCCGTCCGCAAGCGATACGTTGACGACCGGGACACGTACGTCGATCGGCCCGTCGGACTCCCAGCTGACCTCGCCGTGATAGACCACGACAAGGTGCGACGAGCGATCGAAGTTCGCTCCTGCGCGGTCGACGAGGGCCGCAGCGGATCGCTCGATATGCGCGGGAAGATCGGCGGCAGTGGTACGCACGGTGCGCGAGAGGAAGGCCTGGGCAGCCACCTCGCGGCTGCGCACCCCCGTCGTACACCCATCGCCCGCAGGCCGATTGCCGCCGCGGGTACTCGCAAGATCGTCGAGCAGCGCGACGGCCCGTTGATGCGCCCGAACCGTCTCTGCTCTGTACTCATCGAGCAGAGCGGCTCGGTCCTCACCCGTGGCGGCCAGCACCGCGCCGATGCGCGCAAGAGGCATCCCGGCCCGGCGCAGCAGGGCGATCAGCTGTGCGGCGTCCGCCTGTGCCGGCAGGTAGTAGCGGTATCCCGTGTACTCATCGACGAGATCCGGGCGCAGCAGTCCACGACGCTCGTAGAGCCGTAACGCCTTCGGAGACAGCCAGGTGAGTTTGCTGAACTCTCCGATCGACAGCCTCTCGACGGGCTCGCTCATGCCAGCAAGTATGCAACCTCCACATCCCACCTGCTGCGGTCCGGTTCGGACTGCGGGTCCGTCAGGAACTGCTCCGTGCGTGCATGCCAGAGGATCCCGTCCTGGCGTTCATCGATCGCAAGTTCGAGCCCCTGGTCACCGGCCCACTGCCACATCTCGGCGTGCACCTTCTCGAGCACATCCGGGCCCCCATCGGGCCGCGCCACGATATAGCGCCCAGCGGGAAGGGCGCCTGTCGCGAATCCTTCCCCGAGCTCGAGGGGCGCGGCTACGGGCACCGAAACGGTGATGTCCATGGGATCCGCAGCGGTCTTCAAGCGGTGGTACTGATAAATCGGACCTCCCAGGGGGATACCGCCCGCCGCCGCGAGAGCCGCATAGATCTTCGGAACGTACGCATTAACGCGATTCTAATGAGCGAGCTCGGCCGTCATCGCGACACCGACCCACGGACGCTCCGCACGCTCCTCGACAACAAATCCCGTCATCATCGTCCTCCTGGTCGCCCGCCGACTCTCGGAGGGGCCTCCATCAAGGAGAGACGTTCACCCAAGGACAAGGTCAACACCACGATCACGGCAACCATTCGAACGTCGCTCTGCAAGTGAACCGGCTCAGGTTCTCTGCCGCTACTTTGCGGGTTCGGGCTCTCGGGTGAGGGCCTCGTAGTGGAGCGTCTCGAACTCTATCGGG
Organism: Brachybacterium sp.; assembly: GCF_036379615.1. Taxonomy (GTDB): domain Bacteria; phylum Actinomycetota; class Actinomycetes; order Actinomycetales; family Dermabacteraceae; genus Brachybacterium. The sequence continues at coordinate 52 of NZ_DASVGJ010000019.1, read as the reverse complement.
GTGAGCATCCCAAGGGTCCCGTGGAGGCGCCTGTTGTTATACCAGTCGACCC
>NZ_DASVGJ010000018.1:0-74682 GCF_036379615.1 Brachybacterium sp. | reverse complement strand
GATCGCAAGGGCGCCCGGATGGCGACCCGGCGAGCCATCGCCGAGCACCGCGGCTGAGCGACGGTCTCCTCTCAGCGATGCCCCCTGGGAGTCGGCGACGAGCGCGACTACGCCCAGCCCAGCGCCCGCAGTCCGGCGGCGACGGCCGCCGCGCCGATCACGACCACCAGGAAGGGGGCTCGCAGGCACAGCAGCACCACGGCCGCTCCCAGGCCCGCCAGACGAGCATCCAGCACGATCTCACTGCCGCTGGTCGCGGTCTGGGTCGCGACCAGCGCTCCCAGCAGGGCGATCGGCAGCAGGGTGGTGATGCGGGAGACGCGCGGGCGTTCGAGGACGTCCGGCGGAGCCTGGTAGCCGATCCATTTCTGTGCGAAGGACAGCACCGACGCGGCGATCACCGCGATCCACAGCAGGCTCAACGGCGCTCCTCGTCCTGGATCCCTTGATGCACGGGGCGGCGCCGCGAGGGCAGCATCCCGGCGACCACCGCCACCAGCGCCGCCGCCAGCACCGGCAGCCCCGCAGGCAGCGCCGGCGTGGTCACCAGCGCCACGAAGGCTGCGGCGACCGCGACGGCGACCGCCTCCCCGCTGCGCAGCCGCGGCCACAGCAGCGCGATGAAGGCACCGGCTGCGGCCGCGTCCAGCCCCCATGCCCCGGGATCGGCGACATACTGGCCGGCCAGGGCTCCCGCCAGGGAGAAGAGGTTCCAGAAGACGTACACCCAGATCCCGGCCGACCAGAACCCGACCCGTTTCTCCTCGGTGGTGGTGCCGCCGGCCGCCAGAGCGGCGGATTCGTCGATCGTGAGGTGCGCGCGGGCGAGCCCCGCAAACCCGCCCCGCGGCAGCGAGGGGGCGAGGATCAGCCCGTACAGGGTGTTGCGGATCCCCAGCAGCAGTGAGGCCAGTGCCGCGCCGAGTGCCGAGCCTCCGCCGCCGACGACACCGATGAAGGCGAACTGGCTGCCCCCGGTGAACATCACGGCCGAGAGCACCATCGCCTGCCACACGTCCAGGCCGGAGGCGGTCGCGAGAGCCCCGAAGGAGATGCCGTACAGCCCGGTCGCGACACCGATCGACAGGCCGGTGCGACGGATGCCTCGAAGGCGGTCACGCGAGGACTCCGAGGGTGATCCCACGGGCGCGTCCACGCGGGCGCGGCGTCCCCGCCGCGGGGGCGGTGCAGCAGTGGTCATGATGCTCAGCACTCTACGATCACCAGGGAGGACACCGCTTCTCCGTCCGCGCGGTGGTGTGAGAATCTAGAGCCATGACCGCACCCTCGGACCCCGCCTCCCTTCGCGATCCCGAGCACACCCTGCCGCTGCGCGGCGGCGTGCTGCTGCTGGACATGGACGGCACCCTCATCGACTCCGGCCCCGCCGTGGAGCGCTCCTGGGACCGGCTGTTCGCGGAGCTCGGCACGGACCTCCGGTTCGGGCCCGAGCAGCACGGCAAGCCGGCGCGACAGGTGCTCGGCGAGGTGCTGCCCGATCTCGGGGAGGACGAGCTGGCCGCGGCGCACCGCCGGATCGAACAGCTCGAGATCGAGGACGTCGACGGGATCATGGTGCTGCCGGGCACGGAGCGGCTGCTCGGCGAGCTCGATGCCGCCGCCGCACAGCTCGGCCGACCGACCTGGACGATCGTGACCTCCTGCACCCGGCCCCTGTTCGAGGCCCGCTGGGCCCGCACGGGACTGCCCGTCCCCGACGGTCTCGTCACCGCGGACCAGGTCGGCAAGGGCAAGCCCGACCCTGAGCCCTACCTGCTGGGCGCGCAGCGGCTCGAGGCGGATCCGACCACGAGCATCGTGATCGAGGACTCGATCGGTGGGCTGCGCTCCGGCGCGGCAGCCGGCTCGCTCACGATCGCGGTGACCAGCACCACGCCGGCCGGCGATCTCGCACCCTTGGCAGATGCCCTGGTCACGTCGCTGGATGATCTCGAAGTGCGGGTCGACGGCGACGAGCTGCTGCTCATGCGCCGCGGTCACTGACGTCACGTCGCGCCTGTCTCGGCGCAGCCCACCCCGTTGATAAGCTCGGGCGGCCGACCCCGATCCGTCCGGAGGCCCCCCTCGCCAGGGTGTCGAGGACGCTCAGCGCTCCAGCCCCGTGACCCGGAGCGGCAGTCGTTCCCCTCGAAAGGACTCCTCGCATGTGCGGAATCGCCGGTACCTACGGATTCGGTGCTGACACCGAGGGCATCGCCCGTCGGATGAGCGGCGCGCTGGCCCATCGCGGACCCGATGGCGAAGGTCTCTTCGTCGACGACCGCACGGGCCTCGCCCACCGCCGCCTGGCCATCATCGATCGTGAGCACGGCGCGCAGCCCATGACCACGGCCGACGGCCGCTACACGATCATCTACAACGGCGAGACCTACAACTATCTCGACCTGCGCGCGGAGCTCGAGGGGCTCGGGCACACCTTCCGCACCGACTCCGACACCGAGGTGCTGCTCGAGGCGCATGCGGAGTGGGGGACCGCCGCCTACGATCGCTTCAACGGCATGTTCGCCTTCGCGATCCATGACGCGGAGACCGGCACCGTGACCGTCGCCCGCGACCACTTCGGCATCAAGCCGCTCTACTACTGGATCGACCCCGCAGCCGGGGAGGGGGAGAGCCCGCGGGTCGTCTTCGGCTCCGAGATCCGCTCCCTGCTCGCCGCGCGCGTCTTCGAGGCCGCACCGGATGACCGCGCGGTCTACCGCTACCTGAAGTTCCGCGTCCAGGACGACGACTCCCGCACCTTCTTCGCAGGCGTGCACCGGCTGATGTCCGGTGAGGTGCTCGAGATCCGCGCCGATGGCACCGAGATCTCCTCCTTCACCCGCCTCAAGGAGGAGCTGCGCGAGATCGCCGCCCGGCCCAGCCGCCCGTACGACGAGTCCGTCGTCGACGAGTACCGTGAGCGCTTCCAGGAGGCGGTGCGGCTGCGTCTGCAGTCCGAGGTCCCGGTGGGCACCTCGCTCTCCGGCGGCCTGGACTCCTCGGCCGTGGCGGCCGTCATCGCCCGCCACCTGCGCGAGCAGCCCCAGGACGAGAGCTTCAGCGCCGTCGGCTCCCGGCAGAACACCTTCTCCGCGGTGTTCCCCAGATCCTCGAACGACGAGGAGCGCTACGTGGACGCGCTGCTGGAGGAGAACCGCGGGCAGATCACCGCCCACAAGATCATGCCCCAGCCCGAGGCATTCCTCGAGGACCTGCACGACTTCGTGCGCACCCAGGAGGAGCCGATCATCTCCACCGGCCCCTACGCGCAGTACGCGGTGATGCGCGAGGCCAGCCAGCACGTCACCGTGCTGCTGGACGGGCAGGGCGCCGACGAGATGATGGCCGGGTACAACCCGTACTTCTACGTCTACCTGCGTCAGCTGCGCCGCCAGAAGCGGTTCACGGAGCTCGCCAGCGAGGTCGTCGGCTCCCGCGACATCCTGCGCAAGCTCGCACGCACCAGGTTCTCCGGCCGCACCTCGGTGCCGATGGAGGCGCTGCTGAACTCCGGCTTCGTCGCCGAGCACAGCGGAGAGAGGGTCACCTCGATCCAGGACGACCTCAAGGAGCGGCTGCTCGAGGACACCTTCAAGGCCTCGCTGCCCTCCCTGCTGCGCTACGAGGACAAGAACACGATGCGCTTCAGCATCGAGGGTCGAGTGCCCTTCGTCGACAAGGAGCTGCTGAAGTTCCTGTTCTCGCTCGACGAGTCCGCCATCATCCACGACGGCTGGAACAAGCGGATCCTGCGCGAGTCCATGGACGGGATCCTCCCCGACATGATCTCCAAGCGCCGCAACAAGATCGGCTTCACCACCCCGGAGGGGGAGTGGTTCCGCTCGATCGCGCCGCAGCTGAGGGACATCTTCGCCTCGGAGTCCTTCGCCTCGCGTCCGTTCTTCGACGCTCCGAGCGTGCTGGCGCTGTTCGACGACTACATCGCCCACCCCGAGAACCACGGCACCCTCATGTTCTGGCGACTGCTGAACGTCGAGCTGTGGATGCGCACCTTCTTCGACGACGCCGACGGCGCCACCCGGGCGCTCGGCGGCTCCGCCGAGATCGCCGCCCAGCCGGCCCCGGACGCCGCCCCTGCCGCGGCGCCCGTCGCAGCGACCAGCCCGGGAGAGGACGAGCTCGAGCAGCCCAAGAGCGACTACGTCGCCAACCCCGACAAGCAGCTCGACCTGGTCTCCGAGACCGATGGGCACACCTGGCGGCGGCTCCCGCTGCAGACCTCCCTGGTGGCCCGAGGCGACGACATCGAGGCTCTGGTGCGCGAGCGCGTCGAGCGCTTCGCGGCGGGACTGCCCGCCGGAACCGTGCCGGAGGGGAGGCCCTGGTACTTCGTGATCAGCGAGAAGATCGTCGCGATCGCACAGGGACGCTCCTGGTTCACCTGGGAGGTCAGGCCCCGGCGCTCGGCGAAGGTGCTCAGCCGCTTCGTCAGCCGTACCCCGGCCGGAATCGGCCTGGGCGATCCCACCACGATGGAGCTCGCGATCCGCGAGGTCGGACTGCCTCGGGTGCTGGCGGCCTCCGCCGTCGGCGCCGCCGGCAAGGTGGTCCGTCGCAAGGGGCTGTTCTACGAGGTCGTCGGCGCGAACGTGCGGGCGATCGACGGACCGACCCCGTACTCGGCCTTCCCGTCCAACGTCTCCGCCAAGCTCCCGCCGAAGGATCCGGATGCGGTCTCCGCCCGGATCTCCGCGGCGATCCGAGGGGCGGACATCCCCGCCTCGCTGCGTGACAGCTTCGTGGGCACCGTGGTGATGGACGCCAACGACATCGGCCGCAACGTCCTGGGCTCCGACGTCGCCACCCCGCACGAGAATCTCGAGGCGACCTTCGCGGACAACCCCCTCGGCCAGGGCCGTCAGCGGACCCCGCTGGCGATCCTGGTGGATCTCGGCGACGCGTCGCGGCGGTGAGAGCACCACGAGCTGGTCTAGGCTCCGAACAGCACCGCATCATCGGGAGGACACCATGACCAGCACCGACCTGCGTCCCGCGCGGCCGTTCGGCGCGGTGGGGACCGCGATGGTCACCCCGCTGACCGAGGACGGCCACGGCGTGGACCTGGAAGCCGCCCAGCGGCTCGCCCGGCACGTCGTCGAGCACGGCCACGACATGATCGTGGTCTCCGGCACCACCGGAGAGGCCCCGACCCTCACCGACGTGGAGAAGCTCGACCTGGCCCGCGCGGTGCGCGAGGCGGTCGGGTCCGAGATCACGGTGCTCGCCGGGGTGGGCACGTACGACACCGCCCACTCGATCGACCTCGCCCGCGAGCACGCCAAGCTCGGGCTGGACGGACTGCTGGTGGTCACCCCGTACTACTCCAAGCCCAGCCAGGCCGGGGTCATCGCGCACACCACGGCCATCGCGGACTCCACGGACCTGCCGGTGATGCTGTACGACATCCCCGGACGCTCCGGGATCCCGCTGGCCTACGAGACGATCATGCGGCTCGGCGAGAACCCGCGGATCCTCGCGGTCAAGGACGCCAAGGCGGACCTGCAGCAGGCCTCGCGGATCATGGCGCAGTCGGACCTGACCTACTACTCGGGTGAGGACGCGCTGAACCTTCCCTGGCTCACGCTCGGCGCGTCCGGGATCGTCTCGGTGGTCAGCCAGGTCGCCGGCGATCTCGAGCAGGAGATGATCGAGGCGGTGGACCGCTCCGATCTGCTCACCGCGAGGACCGCGCATCGACGTCTGGTGCCGGTGGTCGAGGCGATCATGGGCCAGCTGCCCGGTGCGGTGGCGGCCAAGACGGCGCTACACCTGCAGGGCGTGCTGCCCCATGCCGTGATGCGGGGCCCCCATGTCCCGGCCGATCAGGACCAGGTGCGCGCCCTCGCCGCCGCTCTGGAGGCCGCGGGTCTGCTCTGAGCCCCCGGATCGGGAGGGGTTCCGGTCCCACCCGGCCGGCTCTCCCGTCGGTCAGCGCCCGGAGGTGCACCGATGTCCACCGCCTTCTCCTCCCCGCTCCCGGAGCCTCCGCCCCTGGCGGAGGGGACCCTGCGCATCGTCCCGCTCGGCGGACCCGAGATCCACGCCCGGGGCGTCGCGGAGGACGCCCAGGTGTTCGAACGGATCCGCCCGGAGATCATCACGGCTCTCGAGAAGGCCCTCGCGGAGCAGGGCGAGCGGCGGGACCCTCATCAGCTGCAGCAGGTCATGTGGCGCGTGGTGGGCCGCCATGTCGGCCGGCGCCTGCGACGCCGCCCGATGATCATCCCCCTCGCCATCGAGTCCTGACCTCCCGCGCCCTCCCCGCGCCGCGTGATCTGCGCCCTCCCGGGGGACGCCGGGCACCCAGCCTCCCGGCTGTGAGGGCCCCCGGACGGTAGGATCGGCCCCATGGCGACACGTACGTCTTCCCCCGCACGTGCGTCGAAAGGCTCTTCCCGGACCGCTGCTGCCGGCACCTCGCGCACCAGCGGCACCGGGGCGAACGACCCCTCGACGCTCCCTCTGCCGGTGCGCGCAGTGCGCTCCGGCTATCTCGCGATCGCGCGCATGGTCGGCGGCATGGTCCGGTCGATCGGCGTGCAGCGCTGGGAGGTCCCGCCCGAGCAGCGCAGGGACGGCTACGCGCTGTTCCTCCTGGTCATCGCCACCCTGGTCGCCGTCGTCGAGTGGTGGCAGTCCGCCGGGCCCGTGTTCGGCGCTGTGCACACCGTGGTCGCCGGCACCTTCGGCATCTCCTCGATGGTGATCCCGCTGCTGGCCGCCGGCTGGGCGCTGCGGATGTTCCGCCGCCCGGACCAGGTGCGCGCGAACTCCCGGATCGCCATCGGCATCGCGATCCTGCTCACCGCGATCTCGGCGATCGCCTCGGTCTCGGCCCGGCTGCCCGCCCCGGCGGACGGGATCGGCGCCCTGGCTCGCGGAGGCGGCGTGCTCGGTTACCTCGCCGCGGCACCGCTCGAGGCCCTGATCCCGCCCGTCGCGGTGATCATCGCCCACTCGGTGCTGATCGCCTTCGGCATCCTGGTGCTCACCGCCACTCCCGTCGAGTCCATCCCGGCGCGTCTGCGCGGCGTGTACGAGGTCATGATGGGCCGCAGCGAGGAGGAGGACGAGGAGCGCGTCGCCTTCGGGCTGCGCCCCCGGCGCGTCGACCCCGCGGTGCACGAGCAGACCACCGAGGCTCAGCCGGCGGGCCGGCCGCGCCGTCGCACCCGCAAGGAGAAGGCGGAGGCGGAGGCCGCCGAGCGCGACCACGACGGCTTCGGCTACGTGGGGGATGAGGCCTTCGAGCAGGGAGTGGACGAGGAAGCCGCCGTGGCCACCTCGAAGAAGAAGGGCCGTCGCACCGGACCGCGCCGGGGTGCCCCTGTCGACTCGACCGAAGTCTTCGACGTGGTCGAGGACGAGAACCACCGCGCGAAGACCTTCCCGGGCAAGGGTGCGGCCGCGGCGCCGCAGCCCACCGCACCGATGCCCACCGAGGCCGGGGGTGGTGCTGCGACCCGCCCCACAGCCACCAAGGCGGCCCCGAAGCCCGCGGCGGAGGAGAAGCCCGAGCTGGTCCCGCCGCCGATGGGCGACCTGCCGCGTGCCGGCGAACAGCTGGAGCTGGCCGGAGACATCGTCTACACCCTGCCGGAGTCCACCTACCTGCTCGAGGGACCGCCCCACAAGACCCGTTCCGAGGTCAACGACCATGTCGTCGCCGCGCTCACCGAGGTCTTCGAGCAGTTCAAGGTCGACGCCGAGGTGGTCGGCTTCTCCCGCGGGCCGACGGTCACCCGCTACGAGGTCGAGCTCGCTCCGGGCACCAAGGTCGAGAAGGTCACGGCCCTGGACAAGAACATCTCCTATGCCGTGGCCAGCGCCGACGTGCGCATCCTCTCGCCGATCCCGGGCAAGAAGGCCATCGGCATCGAGATCCCCAACACCGACCGCGAGACCGTCGCGCTCGGCGACGTGCTGCGCAGCTCGGTCGCCCGACGCAACGAGCACCCGCTGGTGATGGGCGTGGGCAAGGACGTCGAGGGCGGCTACGTGGTCGCCAACCTCGCCAAGATGCCGCACATGCTGGTCGCGGGCGCCACCGGCTCGGGCAAGTCGAGCTTCATCAACGGCATGATCACCTCGATACTGATGCGCTCCACCCCCGACGAGGTGCGGATGGTGCTGGTCGACCCCAAGCGGGTCGAGCTCACGATCTATGAGGGCATCCCGCACCTGATCACGCCGATCATCACCAACCCCAAGAAGGCCGCCGAGGCCCTCGAGTGGGTCGTCAAGGAGATGGACGCCCGCTACGACGATCTCGCCGCGTTCGGGTTCAAGCATGTGGACGACTTCAACAAGGCCGTGCGCGCCGGCGAGGTCAAGGTCCCGGCGGGCAGCGAGCGCCGCCTCGCGCCGTACCCGTACCTGCTGGTCGTGGTCGACGAGCTCGCGGACCTGATGATGGTCGCCCCGCGCGACGTCGAGGCGTCGATCCAGCGGATCACCCAGCTGGCCCGTGCCGCGGGGATCCACCTGATCCTCGCCACCCAGCGCCCCTCGGTCGATGTCGTCACCGGCATCATCAAGGCCAATGTGCCCAGCCGTCTGGCCTTCGCGACCTCCTCGCTGCAGGACTCGCGCGTCATCCTCGACTCCGTCGGCGCGGAGAAGCTGATCGGGCAGGGCGACGCCCTGTTCCACCCGATGGGCAAGGCCAAGCCGATGCGCGTCCAGGGCGCCTGGGTCAACGAGTCGGAGATCCACAAGGTCGTCGACCACGTCAAGACCCAGATGAAGCCGAACTATCGTGAGGACGTCCAGGTCGTCGCGGCCAAGAAGCAGATCGACGATGACATCGGCGACGATCTCGACGTGCTGCTGCAGGCCGCGGAGCTCGTGGTCACCACGCAGTTCGGCTCGACCTCGATGCTGCAGCGCAAGCTGCGGGTGGGCTTCGCGAAGGCCGGCCGTCTGATGGACCTGCTCGAGTCGCGGGAGATCGTGGGCCCCTCCGAAGGGTCCAAGGCCCGCGATGTGATGGTCCATCCCGACGAGCTCGGCACCGCCATCGCCCGCATCCGCGGCGAGGAGGCCCCCACGGCGGGGGAGGGCGAGGAGCCCTACGGCGCGGATCAGGCGGTCGACCTCGGAGCGGGCACGCCCGCGCCGAGCGCGGACGAGGACGGCTCCTCGGACCGCTACGGGAGCGATCCCCTGGCCGACGACGGCACCGAACCCGCCATCGATTACTACGACGACGGCGACGAGCAGGAGGGCGAGGACGCCTGGAGCCTCACCGGGCGGTGAGCGCCCTCCCCACCTCCCGTCCTCGTCGCGCACCGACCGCTCGTCCACTCCCACCCCGATCCGTCCCGCAGCCCAGGAGCCCCCGATGACCGCACCTCGCCCCGCAGAGGTCCCGCTCTGGAACATCGCCAACATCCTCACCATGGTGCGGTGCGCGATGGTGCCGCTGCTGGTGGTGCTCGCCGTCCTGTACCCGGACACGGTGCCGGGACGCCTGCTCGTGGCCGGTGTGTTCGTGCTCGCGATGATCACGGACTTCGCCGACGGTCACCTGGCCCGCAGCCGGAACCTGATCACCGACTTCGGCAAGCTCATGGACCCCATCGCGGACAAGGCGATGACCGGGGCGGCGCTGATCATGCTCTCGGTCTGGGACTACGTGCCGTGGTGGATGACGATCCTCATCCTGGTGCGCGAGATCGGCATCACCGTCATGCGCTTCACGATCCTCAAGCACGGCGCTCTCCCGGCGAACATGGCGGGCAAGGCCAAGACCATGGTCCAGACGATCGCGATCACGTTCTGCCTGATCCCCTTCGAGCTGTGGTGGTCGCCCGCGACGTGGATCGGGCTCGCCCTGATCCTGCTGGCCGTGGTGCTGACCGTCTGGTCCGGCCTGGTCAACATCAAGGACGGCATGCGACTGCGTCGCGAGGCCCTGGCGGGCGGCGCCGATGCCCGGTGACCTGCTCGCGGTGAGCGGCTCCTGATGACCGGCCCGACGGTCGGCGGGACCGCTCCCCGCTCAGGAACGGGCCTGGCGGGAGAGCCGGACCCGGTGGGGGAGTCGGACCCGGTGGGGGAGCCGGACCCGGTGGAGGAGTTGGACCCGGCCGTGCTCCTGCGACGGGTCGCGCAGCGCGGGTGGCGGCTGGCCACCGCGGAGTCCCTCACCGGCGGCGCCCTCGTCGCGCGCCTGGTGGATGTCCCCGGCGCGAGCGCCGTGATCGCCGGGGGCGCGACCTGCTACTCGCTGCAGTCCAAGACCCGCGTGCTGGGAGTCGACGCGGAGATGCTCGCCGCCACCGGCGCGGTCACCGCGACGGTCGCCGCGGCCATGGCCGACGGCGCCCTGCGGCTGTACGGCGCCGATCTCGCACTCTCCACCACGGGGGTGGCAGGTCCCGGGGCCGACGATCGCGGAATCCCCGAGGGCACGGTGCACCTCGGTCTCGCCCGGCGCGGTCTCCCGACCCTCACCCGTGAACTCCGTCTCAGCGGCGGGAGAGCCCTGATCCGCTCCCGGACCGTCGACGCCGCGCTCGCACTGCTGAGCTCCGTGCTCGACGACTGAGCGCCTCCCCAGCTCAGGCCAGCTCGGGCCCGTGCAGGCCACACTCTTCCTCCCCACCGTCCCGGTATGCACACCTCTCAGGCGGAGTCCGGGCGTGGGCCACTACACTCTGGGGAACACTTTCGTGGGGAGCGGCGTTGAGCTGTTCGTGATGACATCGACGTACCACCACCCCGCCATACATCAGTTCACTCCGAGCCAGAGGAAGGGAGGCAGGTCGATGATCCTGTTCCGCCAGGAGCTGGGCGACGTGCTGCGCGACGCGCGCCGCTCCCAGGGCCGCACTCTGCGGCAGGTGTCCTCCGACGCCCGCGTGTCGCTGGGCTACCTCAGCGAGATCGAGCGCGGCCAGAAGGAGGCCTCGAGCGAACTGCTGGTCTCCGTGACCGACGCCCTCGGCCTCCCGCTGTCCTTCGTGCTCCGCGAGGTGTCCGAACGGATCGCGGTCGCCGAGCAGGTCACGATCCCGGACACGGTCCCGGAGGGCCTCGCCGACGGCGCGGTGCCGCTGGTCGGCGCCCACTGAGGTGCGGCGCAGCGAGTTCGCGGAGCTGGCCGACCACGTGTTCGGCCCGACCCTCTCCCGCACCTACACGCACGACCTCGTGCTCGAGGAGATCGACGGCCTCACCGCCGCCCAGGCCCTCGAGCGCGGGGTCGCCGTGCGTGCGGTGTGGACGGCGCTCTGCGACGCGATGGATGTTCCCGAGACCTCTCGCTGGGAGATCCCGGCGGCCCAGCGCCGGCGCTGAGGCCCGGACGCCGGCGCGCGACACGCCGATGTCCCACGCCGCTCCCTGACCCACGTTCGAACGTCTGTTCGGTAATGTGGTGCTCGACGGTCCGGCCGGACCCATCCCTGCATCGACGTCTCCTCCCCAATGCCGCTGTCTCCACAGTGGGACGGGGACGGCGGCGAATGTCGGGGGCGGCGCCTAATGTGGCCGCAATGGTCACCGCGTCGGCACCCCCGGCCCCCAGGAAGGAACACGCTCATGGCTGCACCCAAGTCAGCACCGAAGTCCGCATCGAAGGATCGCGGCTCCTCGCTCGACAATGCCCTCGCCCAGATCGATCGCCAGTTCGGCAAGGGCTCGATCATGCGTCTCGGCGACGACACCCGCCCCCCGGTCGAGGTGATCCCGACCGGCTCGGTCGCGCTGGATGCCGCGCTCGGCATCGGTGGCCTGCCCCGAGGCCGCATCGTCGAGATCTACGGCCCGGAGTCTTCCGGCAAGACGACTCTCGCCCTGCACGCGGTCGCCAATGCCCAGCGCAACGGCGGCATCGCCGCCTTCATCGATGCAGAGCACGCGATGGATCCCGAGTACGCGAAGAAGCTCGGCGTCGACACCGATGCGCTGCTGGTCTCCCAGCCGGACACCGGAGAGCAGGCGCTTGAGATCACGGACATGCTGATCCGTTCCGGAGCACTGGACGTCGTCGTCATCGACTCGGTGGCGGCGCTGGTGCCCAAGGCCGAGATCGAGGGCGAGATGGGCGACTCCCACGTCGGCCTGCAGGCTCGCCTCATGTCCCAGGCGCTGCGCAAGCTCACCGGCGCGCTCTCCAGCTCCGGCACCACGGCGATCTTCATCAACCAGCTGCGCGAGAAGATCGGTGTGTTCTTCGGCAGCCCCGAGACCACCACCGGTGGCAAGGCGCTGAAGTTCTACGCCTCGGTGCGCATGGACATCCGCCGCATCGAGACCCTCAAGACCGGCACCGACGCCGTGGGCAACCGCACTCGCGTCAAGGTCGTCAAGAACAAGATGGCCCCGCCCTTCAAGCAGGCCGAGTTCGACATCCTCTACGGGGAAGGCATCTCCCGTGAGGGCGGCCTGATCGACCTCGGCGTCGAGCATGGTCTGGTCCGCAAGTCCGGTGCCTGGTTCACCTACGAGGGGGACCAGCTGGGCCAGGGCAAGGAGAACTCCCGCCAGTTCCTCAAGGACAACCCGGATCTGGCTGCGGAGATCGAGGAGAAGATCCTGCGCACCCTCGGGGTGGGCAAGTACGCGGCCGAGCAGGCCGCCCCCGAGGTCGAGGAGACCCTCGGCGAGGACGAGTTCCTCGACGAGGACGTCCCTGTCACCATCTGAGTGGTGCCTCCCTCCCGTGCCGCCGGCGCCGACGACCCGAGGGTCGCCGGCGCCGGCGGCGATCGCGCTGCCCCGGTGCCTGGAGATCGCCGTTCGGCGGGCGAGATCCGTGGACAGCTCGAGGACCGGACCCGACGGATCCTCGAGAGCCCCCGTTCCGCCCCTGATCCGGAGCACGCCGCACGGGAGAAGGCCGTGGTCCACGAGTGCCGATACCTGATGCGACTGCTGGCCACACGGCGACGGTCGGCGGGGGAGATGCGGCAACGGCTCACCGAGCGCGAGGTGCCCGGAGCGATCGCCCACGAGGTGATGGCTCGCATCGACCGCGCCGGGCTGATCGACGACCAGGCCTTCGCCCGGGACTGGGTCTCACAGCGCCGTGCCCTGCGGGCGCTGGGCGATGAGGCGCTGCGACGGGAGCTCTCGGCGAAGCATGTCGAGGACCGTTGGATCCGGGCCGCGCTCGAGTCCGGGGAGTCGGACGAGGAGCAGCGCTGCCGGGAGCTGGTCCGCTCCCGCATCGGCGCGGGGGACCGGGAGCGGCTCCGCCGCGAGCGGGACGGCAGCCACCGCCGACGCCTCTCCCGGCGACTCGACGCCCTGCTGACCCGCAAGGGATATCCGGGGTCCCTCGCAGTCCACGTGATCTCCGGCGAACTGCGCTCCGCCGCGGAGGCCCCGGAGAGCTGAGCGCCGTACCCTGGAGGCACTATGTCCCTCAGCTCCCTCGCCCCGCACTCGGCGCCGGACCCTCGCACCGACGGCACCGCTCCCCAGCCCCGTGGCACCTACCAGGTGCGCACCTTCGGCTGCCAGATGAATGTCCACGACTCCGAGCGGCTCACCGGCATGCTCGAGGACTCCGGCTATGTCGCAGCCCCCGCCGGGGCCGACGCTCGCCGGGGCGAGGTCGACATCATCGTGTTCAACACCTGCGCGGTGCGGGAGAATGCCGCCAAGAAGCTCTACGGCACCCTCGGGGCGCTGCGGCCCGGCAAGGACGCCAACCCGGGCATGCAGATCGCCGTCGGCGGCTGCCTCGCCCAGAAGGACCGCTCCGCGATCGTCGAGGCCGCCCCCTGGGTCGATGTCGTCTTCGGCACCCACAACCTCGGCTCGCTGCCGGTGCTGCTGGAGCGCTCGCGCCACAACACGGAGGCACAGGTCGAGATCCTCGAGTCCCTCGAGGTCTTCCCCTCCACTCTGCCCACCCGGCGTGAATCCGCCTACGCCGCCTGGGTCTCGATCTCCGTGGGCTGCAACAACACCTGCACCTTCTGCATCGTGCCCTCGCTGCGCGGCAAGGAGAAGGACCGTCGGCCCGGCGAGATCCTCGCCGAGGTCCGCGACGTCGTCGACTCCGGCGCGATCGAGGTGACGCTGCTGGGGCAGAACGTGAACTCGTACGGCGTGGAGTTCGGCGATCGCGGCGCCTTCGCGAAGCTGCTGCGGGCCTGCGGTGAGATCGACGGACTGGAGCGGGTGCGCTTCACCTCCCCGCACCCGGCGATGTTCACCGACGACGTCATCGAGGCCATGGCCGAGACCCCGAACGTGATGCCGCAGCTGCACATGCCGCTGCAGTCCGGCAGCGACGACGTGCTGCGCCGGATGAAGCGCTCTTACCGGTCCAAGAAGTTCCTGGGAATCCTGGATCGGGTGCGGCAGCAGATCCCCGAAGCGGCGATCACCACCGACATCATCGTCGGCTTCCCGGGTGAGACGGAGGACGACTTCCAGCGCACCCTCGAGGTGGTCGAGGCCTCCCGCTTCTCGAGCGCCTTCACCTTCCAGTACTCGATCCGCCCCGGCACGCCGGCAGCGACCATGGAGGGCCAGCTGCCCAAGGAGGTCGTCCAGGAGCGCTTCGAGCGGCTCACCGCGCTGCAGGACCGCATCACCCTTGAGGAGAATCTGGCACTCGAGGGTCGCTCGGTCGAGATCCTGGTCGCCGAGGGCGAGGGCACGCGGGATTCTCGGACCGACCGTCTCTCCGGACGGGCCCGCGACCACCGACTGGTCCACTTCTCGCTGCCTGAGGGGATCGCGCAGCAGGACCGCCCGCGTCCCGGCGACCTGGTCACCGCGATCGTCACGCATGCGGCCCCGCACTACCTGATCGCTGACAGCGCTCTCGCTGTGACCGACGGCGCCGGGCCGGGTCTCGGTCGAACGCCGCTGGAGCGCTTCTCGGTGCGGCGCACCCGCTCCGGGGACGCCTGGGAGGCCGGGGAGCTGGGGCTGGACGCCGGCAGCTCCTGCGGCACCGGCGGGGCCTCCGCCCCGAGCGGCCCGGTCGTCCTGGGGATGCCCAGCCTGCGCATGCGCTGAACCCGGCGCCCCGTCCGCACTCGAGAACGGCACCTCTTCCCCGACGGGGTGAGGTGCCGTTCTGCGAAGTCGTCCGGTCGCCCGGTCGGGCGGTTGGACGGGGCGGTCGCCCGGTCGGGCAGTGCGGTTGCCCGACCCGGTGGTGCGCCTCAGCTGTCGAGCTCGTCGAGCTCCGCTCCGAGTCTCTCCTCGAGGCTGTGGAAGAAGGCGATCACCGTGCTCAGTCCGCACGAGATCGCGTTGTCGATCTGTGCGTCGAGCGCTCCGGTGCGGAAGTCCGCAGCCAGCTCGCCGTAGACGCCCAGCAGGCCCTCCGACTCGCGGCGCACGTAGACCTTCGGCCAGATCCGGTTCATGTTCCACTCGTTGCAGAGCTTGACCATCTCGACCTTGCGCGAGACGTCCACGGAATGGCTCCAGCGGCCACGGGTCTGGAGCACGCCGTGCTCATCGCCGGAGACCATGAACTGGAATCGGTAGTCGTCGAAGCGAGCACGCAGGATCTCCGGGTGCTCCTCGTCCTCGACGAAGGCGTAGCCATGTCGGGCGAGGCTCCCCTCGACCCTCGACAGGGACAGGGGGGCGAGCTCGTCGGTCGAGTCCTTGCCCGCCTGAACAGGGGACTCGTTCGGTGCAGTCACTTCCCACCTCGGGCGTTCGGCGTCGGGGTCCACAGCGATCCGAGGGATCGGATCGCGGATCACCCTACTCCCTCCTCCTCGGAATGGGCTCGGTGACGACCGTGATCCCGCTGACCCTCCGACTGCGGTGCCGTTCAGGGCGGGTCCTCCCGCCGATAGCATGCCGATCATGGATGCCTCGGACCCATCGCCCACGCCCCGCGGGAGCGCACCCGTCGGCCGCGGCAGCACCGAGGGCAGCCCCTTGATCGCACTGGTCGGCGCGACCGCCACCGGTAAGTCGGACCTCGCGATCGCCCTCGCCGAACGGCTCGACGGGGAGATCGTCAACGCCGATGCGCTGCAGCTGTACCGGGGCATGGACATCGGCACCGCCAAGGTCACCGAGGCGGAGCGCCGTGGCGTCCGGCACCACCTGCTGGACGTGCTGGAGGTGACCGAGGAGGCGAGCGTCTCCGCCTATCAGCAGTCGGCCCGGGACGCAGTCGCCGGCATCCGCGCCCGGGGGAGGGTCCCGATCCTGGTGGGTGGCTCCGGTCTCTACGTGCGCGCTGCGCTCGACGACATCGAGTTCCCGCCCACGGATCCCGAGGTCCGCCTCCGTCTCGAGCAGCGCGCCGCCGAGGAGGGCGTCGCGGCCCTGCACCGGGAGCTCCTGGCCGCGGATCCCGAGGCGGCGCGGACCATCGGCCCCCGCGACACACGCCGGATAGTGCGCGCGCTCGAGGTCGGCGAGCTCACGGGACGACCCTTCGCCGCTTTCCTGCCCCGGCCCCATCATCACGATCCGAGCACGGTCCAGCTGGGGCTGCGACTGGACCGGGCGCCGCTGCATGAGCGCATCGCACGACGTGTGCACCGCATGGTCGATGACGGCCTGCTCGCCGAGATCCGCTCCCTGCGCGAGCAGGGACTGGAGCAGGGCCGCACCGCGCGTCGCGCGATCGGCTATGAGCAGGGACTGGCCGTGCTCGAGGGCACCATGACCTGCACGCAGGCGATCGAGGACACCATCGCCGGTACCCGGCGCCTGGTGCGCAAGCAGGACACCTGGTTCCGGCGGGACCCGCGGGTGCACTGGCTGGAGGCTGACGCGGGCGAGGAGCTCCTCGATCGGGCGACAGCCCAGATCGAGGCGGCGGTCACGGCGCCGGAGGCGCTCGGGCCGTAGGCTCGGGACCCATGACGGAGCACATCGACTTCACCAAGGGCCACGGCACCGAGAACGACTTCGTGGTGCTCGACGATCCGGAGGGCCGGCTCCAGCTCGATGCCGCCGCCGTCATCGCGCTCGCCGACCGCCGCGCCGGCATCGGAGGGGACGGCGTGATCCGCGCCGTCCGCACGCGACGGGCAGGGATCGATGCCCCGCAGGACGCTCCGGAGTGGTTCATGGACTACCGCAACGCCGACGGCTCCCTCGCGGAGATGTGCGGCAACGGGGTTCGGGTGATCGCCGCCCACCTGCGGCGCGCCGGCCATGTGCACGAGGACAGCTTCGCGCTGTGGACCCGGGCGGGCGTGCGCACCGTCGAGATCCTCGAGGCCCCCGCCACCGACGGCGCCCCGTGGTCGGTGCGGGTGGGGATGGGGCGGAGCCGGCTGGTGCCGGAGGCGCGAGCGGTCGTGGTCGACGGGCACCACCTGGAGGCGGCTGACGTCGACATGGGCAACCCCCACTCTGTCGCCTTCCTCCCCGAGGACCTCGCGCTGGAGGATCTGGATCTGACGGTCCGCCCCCCGGTGGCCGATCCCGCTCCTGCGGAGGGGACGAACATCGAGCTGGTCAGCCCCCGCGGTCATCGCCACGTGGCGATGCGGGTCCTCGAACGAGGAGTGGGGGAGACCCGCTCCTGCGGGACCGGGGTGGCTGCGGTCGGCGTCGCTGCGGCGCTGCGTGCCGGGGACGACTCCCGCGAGCCCTGGACCGTCGACGTCCCGGGCGGGCGGCTGCAGGTGAGCTGGGCACCGGACGGCGAGGTCCTGCTCACCGGGCCCGCCCAGCTGGTGGCGGACGGCACCACGCTCGTCTGAACAGGCCCTCAGGAGCTCGGTTCGGCCGGTCCCACCTCGAGCACGCGGAATCCCTTCGCGCTCGCGACCTTCTCGACGGTGCGGTCGGGCAACTGCTCGCCGAGCCATCGGGCGAGCGGATCGGCGCCGAGGTTCCTGCCCACCACGAGCGCGGCGGTGCCCTGGGGGGCGAGCCGCGCCGTCCACTCCCGCAGCAGCTCGTGCAGGGCCTGCTTCCCGATGCGGATCGGCGGATTCGACCAGATCGCGTCCGGTGCGAGGTCCTCCGGGACCTCCTGCGGGGTCACGACCCTCACGTTGTCCAGGCCCGCACGCCGGGCGTTCTCCGTGGTGAGCTCCCGAGCGCGTTCGCTGACGTCCACCGCCCACACCGTCGACTCCGGATGCAGCAGGGCGGCGGTGAGCGCGATCGGACCCCAGCCGCAGCCGAGATCCACGATCGTCGCGCCACGAGGAGGGTCGGTGATCTCGTCCAGTCGATCCAGCAGCACGGCGGTCGCCTTGTCCAGGCCCCGACCGCTGAACACCGAGGCGCTCGAGACCAGATCGAGATCGCGCCCGGCCAGGCGCACCCGGAGCGGGAAGCGACGATCGTCGGTGGCAGGGGAGGGGGTGAAGTAGTGCTCGTCCACCCGAGCAGGATACGGAGCCGCAGGGTCCGACGGGGCCGACGGGGCCGATGGCGCCGCCGCGGACGGTCTCCGCAGACGGCCTGCGCGGACGACCCCTGCGGACGATCTCCGCGCGAGGCACCGCTCCGCCCAGCGCAAAATCCCTCGACCCGCGCCGCCGGACATGGGATTCTGGGGACCTCGATATCCCCCACCCGAGGAGTGCCCACACCGTGCCGATCGCCTTCCACCCCGAACCCGAATCCGACACCGACGTCGACGGGACCAGCTCGGGAGGAACCGGGGCCGCGGAGCACTCGAGCAGTGCGGACCAGCCCGATGCCACCCCCGCTCCCGTTCGGGACCCGCTCACCGAGCGGATCCTCGCCCGGGGCGACGCCTCACTGTCCGCCGTCACCTACGGCTCCGAGGCCGACGGCGAGCAGTACGATCTCGCCGATCGGCAGGCCCTGCGCCGTGTGGCGGGTCTCTCCACCGAGCTCGAGGACGTCACCGAGGTCGAGTACCGCCAGCTCCGGCTGGAGCGAGTGGTCCTCGCCGGTCTGTACACCACCGGAAACGCTGAGGAGGCGGAGGTCAGCCTGCGCGAGCTCGCCGCGCTCGCCGAGACCGCCGGTTCCGAGGTGCTCGACGGGGTGCTGCAGCGCCGCGCCCATCCCGACCCGGCGACCTTCCTGGGCAAGGGCAAGGCGGCGGAGCTCGCCGAGATGGTCGCCGGCAACGGTGCGGACACGGTGATCGCCGACGGCGAGCTCGCCCCCGGCCAGCGCCGTGCACTCGAGGACGTCGTCAAGGTGAAGGTCATCGACCGCACCGCGCTGATCCTGGACATCTTCGCCCAGCATGCCAAGTCCCGGGAGGGCAAGGCGCAGGTCGAGCTCGCCCAGCTCGAGTACCTGCTGCCCCGCCTGCGAGGCTGGGGCGAGTCGATGTCCCGCCAGGCCGGTGGCCAGGTGGGCGGCGCCGGCGCCGGCATGGGCTCCCGCGGTCCCGGCGAGACGAAGATCGAGCTGGACCGGCGGCGCATCCGCGACCGCATGTCGAAGCTCCGCCGTGAGATCAAGGCCATGGCCCCCGGCCGAGAGGCCCAGCGTGCGGACAGGCGACGCCACCGGATCCCGGCCGTCGCGATCGCCGGCTACACCAACGCCGGGAAGTCCTCGCTGCTGAACCGGCTCACCGGGGCCGGGGCGCTGGTGGAGAACGCCCTGTTCGCGACCTTGGACCCGACCGTCCGCCGCACCACCACCCCGGACGGCCGCGAGTTCACCTATGCGGACACCGTCGGCTTCGTGCGGCATCTGCCCACACAGCTCGTTGAGGCGTTCCGCTCCACGCTGGAGGAGGTCGGCGGCTCCGATCTGCTGCTGCACGTGGTCGACGCCTCGCATCCCGACCCCGAGGGGCAGATCACAGCGGTGCGCACGGTGCTCGGCGAGCTCGAGGGCTTCGACGTTCCCGAGATCGTGGTGCTGAACAAGACGGACATCGCGGAGCCGGAGACCATCGCGCGGCTGCGCAGCCAGGTCGGCGACTCCGTGGTCGTCTCCGCGCGGACCGGGGACGGGATCCAGGAGCTGCGCGAGCTGATCGCCGAGCGTCTGCCGCGCCCCGCCATCGAGGTGGACCTGGTGGTCCCCTATTCCCGAGGGGATCTCATCTCCCGCGTCCACACCACGGGGGAGGTGCTCTCGGAGGAGCACCTGATGGAGGGCACCCGCCTGCACGCCCGGGTGGACGACGCCCTCGCCGCCGAGCTCCGCAGCACCGTCTGAGCCCGGGAGGCTGCGGCCAGTCGCAGGGCGCCTGAGCGCACGGTGGGGGAGGCGCGGATAGGCTGAGCGGATGACCGCCGCGACCGAACACCCCACCGCTCCCGCGGCAGGCCGCATCCCTCTGGACACGCTGATGGACGCCGCGGTCACGGCGATCGGAGGGAGCCCGCGGCCCGGCCAGCAGGCGATGGCCGAGGCCGTCGACCTGGCGATGTCCGGTGGCCGCCATCTGCTGGTGCAGGCGGGGACCGGCACCGGCAAATCCCTCGCCTACCTGGTGCCTGCGCTGCGCCACGCCCTGGTCAGCGGGCGACCGGTGGTCATCTCCACCGCGACCATCGCGCTGCAGAGCCAGATCGTGCGCAAGGACCTCCCTCGCCTGGTCGAGGCCGTCGCTGCGCACCTGCCGCGCACGCCCACCTTCGCGCTGCTCAAGGGGCGGGCGAACTACCTGTGCAAGCACAAGATCGCCGGTGGCTATCCGGTCGACATCGAGCCTGGGGCCCTGTTCGCCGAGGCATCGACCGACCCTTCCCGCGGCGGCGGGGAGCGTCTGGGGGAGCAGGTGCGTCGCCTGCGCGAGTGGGCCGAGGAGACCGACAGCGGCGACCGCGACTCGCTCGAGGACGCGGTCTCGGACCGCGCCTGGCGGCAGGTCTCCGTCACCGGCACCCAGTGCATCGGCAACAGCTGCCCGATGGTCGAGGACTGCTTCGCCGAGCGCAGCCGCGAGATCGCCCGTGAGGTCGACATCGTGGTCACCAATCACGCCCTGCTCGCCATCGACGCCTTCGACAGCCACGGGATCATACCCGATCACGACGTCGTCGTCTTCGACGAGGCGCACGACCTCTCCGCCCGGGTCACCAGCGCCGTCACCGATGTGCTCACGCCGGGCATGCTGCGGGGGACGGTCCGGGACCTGCGGAGCCTCGCCGTGGCCGCGACCGCGCTCGACGACGCCTCCGAGGAGCTGCGCGAGGCCCTCGAGCTCTCACCGGACGGTCGGGTGATCGGTGATCTCCCGGAACGGCTCGCCGACGCCCTCGTCCAGCTCCGCGTCGAGGCGCGCACTGCACACTCGGAGGCGAAGGACGCCGGTGGGGACTCCTCCGCCGGTGCCCGCAAGACGGTGCGCGCGACTCTGCAGGAGATCATCGACGTCTGCGAACGGCTGACCGCGCCCGGCGAGGACGACGTGGTCTCCATCTCCCACTCCCAGGCCACAGGCCGCTCGAGCATCCAGGTGGCTCCGATGAGCGTCGCCGGCGCCATGCGCGGCGCGATCCTGGAGGAGCGCACCACGGTGCTCACCTCGGCGACCCTCGCCCTCGGCGGACGCTTCGAACCGGCCGCCGGTGAGGTCGGGCTGGCCAGGACGGCCCGCATGGACCCCGAGGAGGTCCCGCCCCTGGAGGATGCGAACGCCTGGGCCGGGCTCGACGTGGGGAGCCCGTTCGAGTACCGACGTCAGGGGATCCTCTACACCGCGCGCCACCTGCCGCAGCCGGGCAGGGAGGGGCCGTCGCCGGCGATGCTGGACCACCTCACTGAGCTGGTCGAGGCCTCCCGCGGCGGCGCGCTGTGCCTGTTCTCCTCGCGGAGGGGAGCGGAGCTCGCGGCCGAGCACGTCCGGGCGCGGCTCGACCTCACGATCGCGGTCCAGGGCGAGGATTCGATGGCGAACCTGGTGCGCACCTTCCGCGAGGACGAGGACGCCAGCCTGTTCGGCACCCTGACCCTGTGGCAGGGCGTGGACGTCTCCGGCAGATCCCTGCGCCTGGTCACCATCGACCGGATACCCTTCCCGCGCCCGGACGATCCCCTGACCGCGGCCCGCCAGGAGCGGATCGGCCGCCGCGGCGGGAACGGGTTCATGTCGATCTCCGCGCAGCACGCCGCACTGCTGCTCGCGCAGGGTGCTGGGCGCCTGATCCGTTCCGACGCGGACCGCGGCATGGTCGCAGTGCTCGATCCGCGGCTCGCGACGGCGCGATACGGCGGTTTCCTGCGGGAGTCGATGCCGCCGCTGTGGCCGACGGCGGACCCGGAGGTCGCTCTGGCCGCACTGCGCCGCCTCGCCGACGGCTGAGCACTGCCTCATCTGCGGCCGCGCACTGCCTCGCCAGCGGCGGAGACCGGCGCGGCCTGCGGCGGAGACCCGTCCGGCCTGCGGCTGGAGCGCCTGAGCGACCTGCAGGGGCGGTCACACGGTGCGCAGCACCGCCACGACCTTGCCCAGGATCTCGGCGTGATCACCGAGGATCGGGGCGAAGGCCGGGTTGTGGGGCATCAGCCACACGTGGTCGTCCCGCTGCACGAAGGTCTTCACAGTGGCCTCGCCATCGATCATGGCGGCGACGATCTCCCCGCGCTCCGCGGTGTTCTGTGACCGCACGACCACCCAGTCTCCGTCGCAGATGGCCGCGTCGATCATCGAATCGCCGACCACCTGGAGCAGGAAGAGGTCGCCGTCGCCGACCAGGCGCTGGGGGAGTGTGAAGACGTCCTCCACCTGCTCCTCGGCCGTGATCGGCACACCGGCCGCGATCCGGCCCACCAGCGGCACGGACACGGAGTTCGACACGATCTCGGGCTCCGGCGCCGAGGCGGGCGGTGCCGGTGCGTCGTCCGCATCGGGCATCACGACCTCCATCGCCCGCGGCCGCTTGGGGTCGCGACGCAGGAATCCCTTGCGTTCGAGGGATTGGAGCTGATGGGCGACCGAGGACGACGAGGTCAGCCCCACCGCGTCGCCGATCTCGCGCATGGTGGGCGGATAGCCGTGGGCCGCCACCGCCTCGTTGATCGTCACCAGGATCAGACGCTGCCTGCGCGTGAGGCCCTCGGTGCGCTCGTCGGCCGGGGCGTCGCCGCGCGCCCGGGTCGGCTTGGGGGTGCTCGGCGTCATCGTGAGGCCTCCTGGCGTCGTCGTGCGGGCGTCGTCTGTCGGACCCTCGCGGTTCTGTTGTCCTGTGACCCACAGTAGGTCGGCTCACCGCGGAATCCAAACATGTGTTCGAGGTTTCTGTTGCGTGTCGCGGACGGACCGGGTTACAGTCGCACAGACATTCGATCGAACAGGAGTTCGGACATGCGTACCGCCACCGTCACGGTTCTTCCCTTCCCGTCGCAGGAGGCCGCCCGTCACGGGCAGGATTCTCGAGCACGCGTTCGACTCGAGCCCACCCGGCGCGGCAGGATGCTCCTGACGGCGTCCGCCTTCCTGCTCGGCCTCCTGGTGGCCGCCGCCGTGCTGCTGCTGGTCGATCTGCCCGCGCTGGCCGGGACCGAGGGCCAGCAGCCCGTGACGATCACCGTCGAGGCCGGCGACACCCTGTGGGGCTACGCCGAGGAGCACGCGCCGAAGGGCATGAGCACGCAGGAGTACGTCGCCGAGGTGCGTGCCCACAACCACCTGACCACCCCCCGCGTCACGGCCGGGCAGGAGATCGAGCTGCCGGCGGTCGAGGGCGCCACCCGCTGAGGCGCTCCGGTGCCGGTACCCTGAGCGGATGCACTGTCCGTTCTGCCGCCACTCCGATTCCCGCGTCGTGGACTCCCGCACGTCCGATGACGGCGCGACCATCCGACGGCGCCGTCAGTGCCCCAACTGCTCGCGTCGCTTCTCCACCTCGGAGACGGCCTCCCTCTCGGTGCTCAAGCGCTCCGGGGTCAGCGAGCCCTTCAGCCGGGCCAAGGTGATCTCCGGGGTGCGCAAGGCGTGCCAGGGGCGACCGGTCAGCGACGACCAGCTCGCTCTGCTCGCCCAGCGCGTCGAGGAGAGCATCCGCTCCAGCGGAGTCGCGGAGATCGACGCCCATCAGGTGGGTCTGTCCATCCTGCAGCCGCTCCAGGAGCTGGACGTCGTGGCGTATCTGCGTTTCGCGAGCGTCTACCAGGGCTTCGACACGCTCGAGGATTTCGAGGCCGCGATCGCGCGACTGCGCGCAGAGGCACCTCAGGGCGCCGGGTCCGCGCCTGCCTGAGGGGTGACGCCAGGGGAGCGGAGCGGCTCCTCGGGTGGCACCGAGGCGGCGGTCCGTCCACATTTCGCGGATCTGGTGCGGAGACACCGGTTCCTGTGCATAAGATATCCCTCGTGCGCTCTCGCAGTGCACACCAGATCGGCGGTCGTGGAGGGGAAGCCACGGCCGCCGATCCTCGTCCCGAGGCCGGTGGTGCGGCCGGGACGGCACCGTGTCCGTGGGCTCCCCAGGCCCGTCCCCGGGGAGCCGTGAGCAGTCAGTCCGAGATGCCGGCGGGAAGATGGCGGCAGTGGATGACTCCGAGGTGCTGGGTCGGCCGGCTCATCGCCACATAGAGGTCTCCGGCGCCGTGGGCGTCGATCAGCTCTGCAGGCTCCACGATCACCACGGCATCGAACTCGAGGCCCTTGGCATCCTGAGCGGTCATGACCGCGATCTCGTCGTCCACGCCCGCGGACCCGACGCCGATGGCCGGCAGCCCCGCACGGGATCGTAGGACGGACACCAACTCCCCGACGCGCTCCTGCGCCGCGATGACGGCGGTCCGTCCCAGCCGCTCCTCGTGCACGGCGGTCACGGCGTCCGCTGCCCGCGCAGCGAGCTCGGCGTCCGCCGTCCTCTCGATCAGCGGATCCCGATCGCCATCGCGCACGGAGCTCACGGCAGTCACCGGCAGGTCGTGCGCCTGGGCCATCGCGACAGCCCGGTCCATGATCCGGCGTGGGGTGCGGTAGTTGACGGTGAGGTGCTCGACCTGGAGCCGGTCCTGTATGTACGGGGACAGTGCTGCCGCCCAGGAGTCCGTTCCGCCGGCGGAGGAGGTCTGGGCGACGTCACCGACCACGGTGAACGACTTCGTGGGGGCCCGACGCATCAGCGCTCTCCAGCTCATCGGGGAGTGCTCCTGCGCCTCGTCGACCACGACGTGGCCATAGGTCCAGCTCCGCTCGGCGGAGGCGCGCTCGGCGAGGGTCCTGCCGTCGCGGACCTGGCTGACCTGGTCCGCCAGGTCCTCGGCGCGGACGATGCCCGAGGTGTCGATGTTCTCGATGACCTTCCGTGCGTACTCGACATCTGCCTTGCGGCGCTCGGCGTCGTCCCGCGCGCGCGCCTCGGCCGGTGCCGAGTCCTCGCCGAGCAGCTCGGCGACCTCGTCCAGCAGCGGGATGTCCTCGACCGTCCAGGGGGAGTCCTTGGGCCGGGCCAGCAGGTCGATCCGCTCGGCGAGGGACTGGGGTGCGGCGGCCCGCAGCCGGTCCGGTCGGGAGAGGAGGATCCGCAGGAATCCCTGCGGGGTGTAGGGGAGCCAGGCGAGGTTGAGCTGGCGCTTGACTTCGGGATCATGGCGCAGGTCGGCGAGGAGGTCCGGGCGGTCCTCGGGGATGACCGTGTTCCCCTGTGCCTTCAGCGAGTTCTCGTAGCTCTCGACCAGGCGGTCCATGGCGGCGCGGACGAACACCGCACGTGCCGCGTTGTGGGGCTTGTGCGAGGCGCGGGCCTCCCGGCGGGCGGATCGGATCGCCTCCCGGGTGAGGGTGAGGGGGACGCCGTCGACGCGCAGGGAGACGTCCTCGCGGGGAACCACCTGCCGCTGCTTGACCGCACTGCTGATGAGCTCGGCCATCGCGACGTCGCCCTTGATGCGTGCGACGTCGTCCTCGTCATGCAGGAACGTCTCCACGCCGGGGAACAGTTCGCCGGGGGTGAGCATCACCACGCCGGACTCGCCGAGGCTCGGCAGCACTCGCTCGATGTAGCGCAGGAATCCGGTGGTGGGGGCCATGATCAGCACGCCGGTGTGCTCCAGGCGCCGCCGATGGGTGTAGAGCAGGTAGGCCGCGCGGTGCAGTGCGACCGCTGTCTTGCCGGTGCCGGGGCCGCCCTGGACGACGAGCACGCCGCGGTTGTCCGAGCGGATGATCCGGTCCTGCTCGGACTGGATCGTCGCCACGATGTCGCCCATGCGCCCGGTGCGCCTGCCGGAGACTGCGGCGAGCAGAGCGCCTTCTCCCTGGAGCACGACGTCGTGGTCCCGGCCCTCCAGGACCGTCTGGTCCAGCACGTCGTCCTCAAGCCCGACCACCGTGCGTCCCCGGCTGATCAGATGCCTCCGCAGCCGTACCGCGAGGCGGTCCGTGCTGGTGGCTCGGTAGAAGGCCGCCGCGGCCGGGGCTCGCCAGTCCACCAGCAGCTGCTCCCGGTCGGAGGTGAACAGTCCGATGCGGCCGATGTAGTGCCGGGCCGCGTCGTCCATGTCCAGGCGCCCGAAGACGACGCCCCGCGCGACCGAGCGCAGGAGCGCGAGGCGATCCTCGTACAGCGCCATGAACGAGTCCCGCTCGGACCGGTTCTGATGGGTGGAGGCGTGCTGTGAGCCCTGGATCTGGTCGAGATTTCGCTCGACCTGGGTGATCAGCTCGTCCAACCGCTCGTAGAGCCGGTCGGCGTATGCCTGTTCACGTGCGATCTCCCGGGCGATCTGTCCCTCAGCGTCGTCCACGGCCCTGCCTCTCACCCTGTGCGTCCTCGTGCCGCCCCTTCGCCCGGTGGACCCCGGATCTGCGAAGCACGGTGGTCCATTATGGTGGACGGGCCTGGGTTCGTGAGCCATCAGGTGAACGTCGTCCGGTCGCCAGTCAGGGAGGAGCCATCATGCGTGACCCCCGTGACCTGTACCGGTTCGAGTCCACCGAGGTGCTGGAGGCCGTGCCCCGCTCGGGGCTCACCCTCGTCCACGCGCTGCCGGGGATGGTCGATGCCGGCAATGCCTGCCGCATCGCCGCGACCTACCTCCGGGACGAGCTGCGCCACCTTCGGCTGGTCTCCTTCGACACGGACGAGCTGCTCGACTATCGCGGCGCCCGGCCGCATGCGACCTTCGACGGGACCTCCTATGTGGACGTGGAGATCCCCGAGCTGACCCTGTCCCTCATGTACGACGAGCGCGACCGTCCCTTCCTCTTCCTCGACGGTCCCGAGCCTGACCTGCAATGGCGCCGACTGACCGAAGCCCTGATCGACCTCGTGGAGTACTTCGACGTGGCGCGCGTGGTCGGCATCCAAGCGGTGCCGATGGCGGTGCCGCACACCCGTCCCATCGGCCTGTACGCCCACGCCAATGATCCGTCGTTGCTGGGCAGGCCCGGCACGCGGGCCACCCCGGCACCGGGGACGACGCCGGAGGCGGGCGAGGAGGGGACCCCCGAACTGGTGATCCCGGCGGCGTTCAGCGCACTGCTCGAGCACCGGCTGGGCAAGGCGGGGCATCCGGCGAT
Source organism: Brachybacterium sp. (assembly GCF_036379615.1). GTDB lineage: Bacteria > Actinomycetota > Actinomycetes > Actinomycetales > Dermabacteraceae > Brachybacterium. The sequence continues at coordinate 47,324 of NZ_DASVGJ010000018.1, read as the reverse complement.
GGGGTACGCGGCCCAGGTCCCGCACTATCTGGCACGGACGGACTTCCCCGGCGGCGCGCTCGCGCTGCTGCGCCGGGTCAGCGAGGCGGCCGAGCTCGATCTGCCGCTGGTCCACCTCGGTGATCTCACCGACGCGGCGACCGTGGCGCTGCAGGGAACGATCGCGCAGAACGCCGAGGTGCGACAGATCGTGGGCGCCCTCGAGGAGCAGTACGACTCGATGAGCGAGGAGGGTGACTCCTCCCCGCTCGCGACCACCATGGACCTCCCGACGGCCGAGGAGCTCGGGGAGCACTTCGAGCGGTTCCTCGCCGATCACGACGGCGACTCCCCGGAGGAGCCGCCGTCCCGCTGACTCCGGCACGCCGTGGGGGAGACCGTGCGGGGAGACCGCGCGGACGGACCGCTCACGCTGCCGGAGGCCAGTTCGTTACCTCTTCGTGATCGGGTCTCGGCCGTCTCCGTGTGAACCGGGCCACGGTCATGACAGAATGAAGCTGTTGCGGTGATGCAGGTCCAGCAGGACAGTCCGACGACGGTGCCTCGGCACGCAGTACGGCACGCACCAATGCGCCACCCGCTCCGGCGGGGGACGGCTTCACGCGGCACCGCGATCGCGTCGTGCGATCGATGAAGGACGACACAGAAGGTGACAGGTATGGCACAGGGCTCGGTCAAGTGGTTCAACGCCGAAAAGGGCTTCGGATTCATCGAGATCGACGGAGGCGGCGCTGACGTCTTCGTTCATCACAGCAAGATCGACATGGACGGTTACCGCGCGCTCGACGAGGGTCAGCGCGTGGAGTTCGAGGTCACCCAGGGCGACAAGGGTCCGCAGGCCGAGCAGGTCCGCCCCCTCTGAACGACGGTACTTCCGTAAGCATCGCGGACCGGGCAGGAGCATCGCGCTCCTGCCCGGTCCGTCGTCGTCGGCACGGCCGCAACGGGGGCGTGGCCCGGTGAGGGGCGTGCGAGCGCGTGCGGCTGCGCCTCCGCGTGCGGGTAGACCCCGGCAGGAAGACCCGAGCGCGGAGATCTCAGCGAGGCGGCAGCACGCGACCGGCCCGCGCGAGCGCCTCGACCTGGGGCGGTCGCGCCAGCCGGACGGAGACCGCATCCGATCGCAGATCGCGGTCGATCGCCTCGGGGAGAGGCTGGCGTGAGGCGAGCAGGACGCAGTTCCCCCGCCGCTTGCCCGAGAGGTGTGCCGGCTCGGCGATGACGCCGACGTGCGGGAAGACCGAGGAGAGGGTCGCGACCTCGTCCGCCATCAAGCCGCTCCCGGGCGGTGCCGCACAGTTCGCCAGGTAGATCCCGCCGTCCTTGAGGACCCTGTCGGCGTGAGCGGCGGCCGCGGCCGAGGTCAGCTCCGCAGGGGTGACCGCCCCGCTGAAGACGTCCCGCACCAGGACGTCGAAGCGGTCCTCGCGCCAGGACTCGAGCGCGCTGAGGGCGTCATCCGTGCGCAGCCGCAGCTGCGGTGATCTCGGAAGGTCGAACCACCCGCGCACCTGCTCGGCGAGCAGGGCGTCGATCTCCACCACGATCTGCCGGCTCCGGGGGTGGCGGGCCGCGACAGCCCGCGGCAGCGAGCAGCCCCCGCCGCCCAGATGGGCGAGTTGAGGAGCGGTGGTCCCCGCCTCACCAGGGGTGCCCGAGGTGCTGAACCCCTCCAGGTGACGGTCGATCACCAGGAGCATCCAGCGCATGTACTCGAAGACGAGATGCTCGGGGTCGGGGTGGAGGTGCGAGGACGGCACCCCGTTGACCTCGAGGAGCACCGAGCCGTCGTTCTCCATGGTCAGCCGGGCCGTCCCCGTGGAGAGGGGGATCGGGGCATCGAGGGGACCGAGCTGCGCGAAGGCGGCACGGCGGGAGCGGTCGCGGCGGGACATCGCTCCACTCTAGGAGATCCGATGACCGCTCCTCCCCACTCCCGCTCCCTCCACACCGGGCGGTGGACACCGTCGTCCGTCACACCCCGCGCATAGGTTTCTGGACATCAGGTCGGCGCAGGCGTCGGCCCCAGTCCCGGGAGGAGGAGACAGATGAACCGCACGATGCCCCGCCGCCGAGGTGCCCCGGCGCTCACTGTCGCCGACGCCCGTTCAGTGCGACTGCGTCTGGCCCGCCTCGACCAGGACCAGGCAGATCTCGAACGGGCACGGGACCTTCTCCGCCAGGGCCGCAACCTGACCGAGGAGGATCCGCGCGAGGCCTACGAGCTCGTGCATCGTGCGGCCCTGCGGGGTGCCGGGGTCCTCGTCTCGCGGGCCAACCGCGAACGGCGCCGCGCGCTGCCGTTGAACGTGTGGGCCGCGCTCGAGCGGCTCGGCGGGCGGGACGCCGAGCGCGCCGCCCGCCTGGGCCCCCTCGTGGACGAGCGGATGCGACTGGATCGGGATTCCTCCGCCCTTCCGGATCCGGATCTGCTGCGCCGCCATCTCGAGGAGACCGCCGCGCATCTCGACGAGATCGCCCCTCGCCTCCTCGAGGACTTCCCCACCCACCTCGCCGACCTCGCGGCGGCTGGTTGAGCGGCGAGTCCGGAGCTGGTCGCCGGGCGGTGCCAGGAGCACGGAGGAGCCCGGGTACAGTGCCTCCCGACGAGGGAGGTGCCGATGGACGCGCGAGGTGAGGCGTACGCAGAGGAGGAGCTTCCCGGCATCCTCCACCTGGACATGGACGCCTTCTTCGCCTCCATCGAGGTGCGGGACGATCCGACCCTCCAGGGACTTCCCGTGGTCGTGGGAGGCGCCGGCGCCCGGGGCGTCGTCGCGGCGGCCAGCTATCCGGCCCGCACCCGCGGCATCCGCTCCGCGATGCCGATGGCCACGGCGCGCCGGCTGGCACCGGACCTGGTCATCGTGCCGCCGCGCATCGACGTCTACCGCACGATCTCCGGCCGGGTGATGGAGCTGCTGGGGGACGTCGTCGCGGACATCGAGCAGATCAGCGTCGACGAGGCCTTCCTGGACGTGCGAGGGGCCCGTCGGCTGTTCGGCGAACCTGCGCAGATCGCCGGCCTGCTGCGGGCGCGGATCCGCGAGGAGCTCGGCCTGCCCAGCTCGGTCGGAGGATCCGTCTCGCGAGCGGTCGCGAAGATCGCCTCCGCCCGGGCCAAGCCTGATGGGCAGCTCATCGTGCCCGCCGCCGGTACCGCCGAGTTCCTCGCCCCGCTCCCGGTCTCGGTGATCTCCGGCATCGGCCCCAAGGCGCAGGAGGCGCTCGCGCGGATCGGTGTGCGCACGATCGGACAGCTGCGCGAGATCCCACGCTCCACCCTCACGCGTGCCGTGGGGCCGCGAGCCCCCGAGATCATGGCGCTCGCCGAGGGCAGCGACCGCACGGGGCTGGGCACACGGACCAAGGACCGCTCGCTCGGCACCGAGCGCACCTGGGACACGGATCTCACCGATCCCGCCGAGGTGCGCCGCCGCATCACCCAGATGGCCGATGACGTCGCCAGACAGCTGCGCCGCGGAGGGTTCGTCGCGCGGACGGTGGTGCTCAAGCTCCGCGCGCCGGACGGCACGACGATCACCCGGTCCTCGACCCTCGATCACCCCACCGCAAGCGGGGAGAGGCTGCGGGAGCAGGTGGTCTCCCTGTGGGAACGCGAGCGGTCGACGATGCGCCGGATCCGCCTGGCCGGGGTGCGGGCCGCGCATCTGGAGCCCGCCGCAGGAGTCGCCCTGCAGTCCGAGCTGACCGATAGGTCGGCCGGCTGGCAGGACCTGGAGGCCGCGATGGATCGCGCGCTGGACCGCTTCGGCGCCGACAGCCTGGGCCGAGGATCAACATTCGGCCCCACGGCTGACCTCGCACGACGCCCCACCGAGCAGCCCGGAGCGCCCGGTCCGGACGACGCGGAGACGCGAGGCATGTGAGGAGTGCTCCGCTCGGTTCCCATAACTCAGGATCACGCTCTAAACTGGATGAACCGCCGACGAGGGCTACGGGCCTCGCACGGCGGATGTGGCGCCGACCGGCGCGAGAGGACGGGGACAAGGAGCGGGATCATGCCGCTGTCTGAACACGAGCAGAAGATGCTCGACGAGATGGAGCGCCAGCTCTTCGCGGACGATCCGCGCCTCGCTCGAGCATTCGCACCGAAGACGCCGCCGCGACGCAGCGGGCGTCGCATCCTGATCGGCCTGGGCGCTGTGGTCGTGGGCCTCGGGGTCCTCGTGCTCGCGGTGAGCCTTCCGGCCGTGTGGCTCGGGGTGATCGCCTTCATCGGCATGCTCGCCGGTGCCGTCTACGCGGTCACGTCCCCCGGTAGCTCCTCCGAAGGCACGGCGAGCACCGACGACGGCGGCCGTGGCGGAGACTCCGGCCCCGACGCACCCCGAAAGGATGATGGCGGCACCTTCATGCGCAAGATGGAGGACCGCTGGGAGAAGCGCGCAGGGGACGACCCTCGCCTCTGACCACCGTGGTCGGTGAGCATGCGGGCCGTCGACGGCGTCGCCGCGATCGCAGGGCCCTGACGGGGGCGCCCTGCCTGCCCCGCGGTGGACCACGCACGAGCTGATCAGCTGCTCGCCCTCTCCTCGAGGGTCCTCACGGGCGGCCCGACTGCGCCGTGAGCACGGAACCGTCGCCACGGCCGGCGACCTGGTCGCCGAGCCGCTGTCGACGATCTGCGCCGTCGACGATCTGACCGCCCAGCCGCTGCCGACGATCTGAGCGCGGGGCCGCAGCGTCCTGCGACCTCGTCAGCACTGCCCGGCGTGCGGCCCATTTCAGATCCGCGCGCAGCTCTCGGCCCTCACAGGGGTGCTCCCATCCAGCCCCCGCTCCGCTCCCCACCCTGCTCCCCACTCGGCTCCCCACATTCCTCCACCGGAGCCCTCCACCTCCCTCCACTGCCGCCCCGCGCCTGGACCCTCCCGCCGCGGGGTGCTCTGACCTGCGCTTCTTCAGCTCGACCCGCACGGCGGGAACTCGTCGCGCAGTCGGTGGCACGGCGAGGACGCCACGCCATGCCCGCGTGACGCGAACTTCCCCCCACCTTCCTCCACCTCTGTGACCTGCCACAATGCGGTCGAATGAGGGTCAATCTCGCCAACCTGGGCGCATTGGTGGGGAGTAGTGGGGTAAAGTGGGGCTCGTTGGGAGGAGAGGGAGTTCCGGATCGCGAGCTGCGGCAGGTGAAGGAGGGTGCTGATGTTCCTCGGCACCTTCACGCCTCGGCTCGACGACAAGGGGCGACTGATCTTCCCGGCGAAGTTCCGTGACGAGCTCGCCTCGGGACTGGTCATGACTCGTGGGCAGGAGCACTGCATCGCCGTGTACCCGCTCATGGAGTTCCGCCAGAAGCTCGAGGAAGCCCGCCAGGCGCCCACCACTCAGAAGCGCACCCGCGATTACCTGCGAGTGCTGCTCTCCGGGGCGGAGGACGTCATCCCGGACAAGCAGGGCCGCATCACCATCCCGGGCCATCTGCGCACCTATGCGGATCTGGACCGGGAATGCGCCGTCATCGGCGCTCTCGACCGCCTCGAGATCTGGTCGCTCCCGGCCTGGGAGAGCTACCTCGAGCAGAACGAGGAGGGCTTCGCCGAGACCTCCGAGGAGGTGATCCCCGGCCTGTTCTGAGCTCGGCTCGATGGACTTCCGTCCTGTGAGACCTCTCGTCGTTCCCGCCCCGATGCAACTTCCCCGGTGGCGGGTCGGGAACGACGGGGAATCTGGCAGGACGGCACCGCGCAGACAGCGCGGAGCCGGGCAGGGTCGCAGGACCCGGACCGCCGCAGACAGCACGACAGCAACGACCTCGGGGAGGGGTGACATGGACCAGACGCACAGCGAGCGACCTGCCGAGGATCGGCACGTGCCCGTCCTCCTCCAGACGTCCGTCGACCTCCTGGCCCCCGCCCTGCAGGAGCCGGGGGCGATCCATGTCGACGCCACCCTCGGTATGGGCGGCCATGCCTCTGCCGTGCTGCGTGCCGCCCCGCAGGCTCAGCTCGTCGGCATCGACCGCGATCCCCAGGCGCTCTCCCTCGCCCGGGAGCGGCTGGACCGCGACGGGGTGGGGGATCGGGCCACCCTCGTGCACGCCACCTACGACCAGCTCCCCGAGGTGCTCGCGGCTCTCGGGCTGCCCGGTGCCCACGGCGTGATGATGGACCTGGGCCTGTCCAGCTTCCAGATCGACACCGCCGACCGCGGCTTCTCCTATGCCGTGGACGCCCCGCTGGACATGCGGATGGATCCCTCCTCCGACGGACCCACCGCGGCAGACCTCCTGCGTGACCTCCCCGAGGCGGAGATCGCACGGATCCTCCGTGACCTCGGTGACGAGCGATTCGCCAAGCGGATCGCCCGCCGCCTCGTCGAGCAGCGCGAGAGCGCACCGCTGACCCGCAGCGGGGAGCTCGTCGAGCTGCTCGAGCGGGCGATCCCCGCCGTCTCCAAGGCCAGCGGCGGACACCCCGCCAAGCGCACCTTCCAGGCGCTGCGGATCGCGGTGAACGAGGAGCTCGAGATCCTCGCCTCCGCGATCGAATCCGCGCTGGACTGCCTGCACGTCGAGGGTCGCATCGTGGTGGAGTCCTACCACTCCGGTGAGGACCGCCTGGTCAAGACGGCCTTCACTCGTCGCACCCGCTCCTCCGCGCCGCCCGGATTCCCGGTCGAGCTGGAAGAGCACAAGCCCACCTTCTCCCCGCTCGTGCGCGGCGCCCTCCAGGCGGACGACGACGAGCGCGGCAGCAACTCCCGCGCGGCCTCCGTCCGGCTGCGCGCCCTGACCCGTACCCGATCCGCCGAGAGAGCACACTGAGATGGCCAGCACCTCCGCCGTTCATGCGCCCGCTATCCGCCCGGTCCGCGGGTCCCGGAGCGCTCCCGCCGCGCGCCCCGGTCTCACCGTCGTCGCCTCGCCGAAGACCGCCGGCAGCTCGATGCCGTTCACGATGCTGTGCACGCTGATCGTCGCCGCGACCCTCGCCGCGCTGCTCTACATGAACATCCAGATGTCCGATACGAGCTACGAGATCACCCGGTTGCAGGGCCAGTCCCAGCGGCTCACCGAGGAACGCCAGGCGCTCGTGGAGACCAACGAGCGCCTGGGCACCCCGCAGGAGCTCGAGCGCCAGGCGCGGGAGATCGGCATGGTCCCGGTGTCGAACCCGGCATACATCGACCTCGACACGGGCGAGATCATCGGCGAGACGTCCCTGACAGCGCAGACTGGGAGCGGTCCGGAGCTCGCACAGGTGCCCGCAGAGGTCGCCGTGCCGCCGGCGCAGATCTATGACGAGCCCACCGCCTACCACGGCATGGGCAACGAAGGGGCCTGAGCATGACGCCACCGCGCAGCAGCCGTCGGCGCACCAGCCGCCGTGACACCGGCGGTTCGGGGCGGCCCCGCTCCGGCGGCACCCTGCGATCCGTGCTCCCTCGAGCCCGGGTCGGCGACCCGTCCACCCGTCACCGCCTGCTGATCAGCGTGATCCTGGTGGCCGTGCTCGCTCTCTCCGGCCGGCTCATCTGGGTGCAGGGCCTGGATGCGAGCGCCCGCGCCGAGGAGGCGATCGCCCAGCGCACCGTCACCCGGACCATACCCGCCCTGCGCGGGGAGATCACGGACCGCAACGGCACAGTGCTGGCCAGCTCCGTCGAACGCTATGACCTCTGGGTCAATCAGCTCCAGGTCGACGAGTACCTCGCGAACTCGAAGACGGCCGACGTGAAGGGCGTCGACGCCGCCGCCCAGGACCTCGCGCCCGTGCTCGGCTGGAGCGTCGCGGACACCAAGGCGGCTCTGACCGGCGATGCCGGGTTCTCCTACCTCGAGAAGAACCTCGAACCCGAGGTGCGCGACGCGGCGATCGCCCTGAAGATCCCTGGCATCGGGGCCGACAGGGTGGCGGACCGGATCTACCCGGCCGGCTCCGTCGCCGGGAACGTGCTGGGGTTCGTGGGGGACGACGGCGCCGCCCTGGCGGGCACCGAGCTCTCCTTCGACGAGGAGCTGCGGGGCACCGACGGCAAGACCTCCTACGAGCGCGGTGCCCAGGGCCAGATCATCCCCACCGGCCAGCAGGAGACGACCGCTGCAGCGGATGGCAGCGATGTGGTGCTCACCATTGATCGGGACCTGCAGTGGAAGGCGCAGCAGGTCGTCGCCGGCGCCGTCGAGCAGTGGGGCGCGACCGGCGGCAGCGCCGTGGTCTACAACGCACGGACCGGCGAGGTGCTCTCCCTCGCCGAGTACCCCAGCTACGACCCGAACACCCCTGGTGCCTCCGACAGCGACTTCCTCGGCAACCGGTCGATCTCCAACGTGTTCGAGCCCGGTTCCACCGGCAAGCTGTTCACCCTCGCCGCTGCCCTCGAGGAGGGCACGGTCACCACCGCGTCGGAATACGAGATCCCGTACGAGACGTGGTTCGACGGGCATCGCATCAAGGACTCCCACCAGCACCCGGACCAGCAGCTGACCCTTGCCGGGGTGCTCAAGAACAGCTCCAACGTGGGCACCGTGAAGATCTCCGAGACCCTCACCCCGCAGGTCCGGCACGACTACCTCAAGGCCTTCGGGCTGGGGGAGAAGACCGGCGTGGAGCTGCCCGGTGAATCCGCAGGTCTCGTCCACCCCGCCGAGGACTGGACCGGTCGCACCCGGTACACCACCTCCTTCGGCCAGGGGTACAGCGTCAACGCGCTGCAGATGGTCTCCGCCGTCGGTGCCTTCGCCAACGACGGGGTCCGGGTCGAGCCCTCCCTGATCGCCGGCACCCGTCAGGCCGACGGCTCCGTGCGCCCTCTCGGCGAGCCGGAGAGCACCCGAGTGATCTCCAGCGAGACTGCCGGGGCGATGCGCGCCCTCATGGACAACTCCGTGGACGACGAGACCTCCTCCGCCGCGGTGGACGGGTACGCGGTCGGCGGCAAGACCGGTACGGCCCAGGTCGGTGACGGCACCTACACCGCCTCCTTCATCGGGTTCGCCCCGGCAGACGATCCCGAAATCGTCGTCGGCGTGTTCATCTTCGGCCTGGACACCTTCATCTCCGGCAACCGCGCTGCGGCCCCGGCCTTCTCGGAGCTGACCACGTTCGCCCTGCAGAACCAGGGCATCGCCCCCACCGGCGTCGCCGGTCGCGAGCTCGAGAACGAGTGGTGAACCCCTCATGACCTCCCTGACCCGGCCGGCTCCGGAACCCGCCCGTCCCCGGCGCGCCCACGGCGCAAGAGCGTCGGACCTCGCACGGGCGCTCGGCGCCGCGGCACCCAGGACCGATCCGAGGCTGAGCGGCGTCACGCTCGACTCTCGAGCGGTGGAGCCCGGCGATCTCTGGTGCGCCCTGCCCGGCGCGAACGCCCACGGCGCACAGTTCGCGCAGCAGGCGGCCGACCTCGGCGCCTCGATGGCGCTCACCGATCCCGCAGGGCGTGAGCGCTGCGAGGCGGCCGGGCTGGACGTGCTCGTGGTCGAGGACCCGCGCGCGGCCACCGCGACCGCCGCCGCACTCGTCCACGGACGCCCGGCAGACCGTCTCGCCACCATCGGGGTGACCGGCACCAACGGCAAGACCTCCGTCACCACCGCGATCACCCGCACCCTGCGGGAGCTCGGGGTCGCCGCGGGCGCGATCGGCACCAGCGGGACCAGCTACCGGGATGCCGCCGGCACGGAACATCAGATCGCCACGGTCCGCACCACCCCCGAGGCCCCCGAGCTGCACGGCCTCCTGGCACGGATGGCCGAGGACGAGGTCGAGGTGGTCTCGATGGAGGTCTCCAGCCATGCTCTCGCGCTGCACCGCGCGGACGAGGTGGTCTACGACGTCGCCTGCTTCACCAACCTCACCCAGGACCACCTCGACTTCCACGGCACGATGGAGGAGTACTACCGAGCCAAGCGGCTGCTGTTCACGCCCGCGCACGCGCGCCGGGGGATCATCTGCGTCGACGACGACTGGGGGCGCCGACTCGCCCGCGAGGCGCAGATCCCCGTGACCACCTACACCACGCGCGACGACGTCGACGCGGACCACCGCGCCCGGGAGCACCGCACCGAGGGCTACGGCTCGACCTTCGAGGTGGACGGACCGGAAGGCACCCGCACCCTGCACGCCGCCCTGCCCGGCCGCCACTACGTCGCCAACACCCTCGCCGCCGAGCTGCTCCTGGCCGCGATCGGCCACACGGGGGAGGACGTGGTCCGAGCGCTCGCAGCGGCCGGCACGGTACCGGGCCGGATGGAGTCCGTCGCCGATGCGCCGATCCGCGGGGTCGTCGACTACTCGCACACCCCGGATGCTCTCGACCAGGCCCTCACCACGCTCCGTGCCCTTCCCTCGACCGGGCGCCTGATCGTGGTGATGGGCGCCGGCGGGGACCGAGACCGGACCAAGCGCCCCCTCATGGGCGAGGTCGCCGCGCGCCTCGCGGACGTGGTGGTCGTCACGGACGACAACCCGCGCACCGAGGATCCCGCCGCGATCCGCCGAGAGGTGCTCAGCGGCATCGAACAGGCCACGAACGTGCAGGTCCACGACGTGGCAGGGAGAGGAGAGGCGATCGCTCTGGCCGCATTCCTGGCCGACGTGTCCGACACCATCCTCGTCGCGGGCAAGGGTGCCGAGACCGGACAGCAGATCGGCGGTATCGTCCATCCGTTCGATGACCGCCTCCGACTGCGGGACGCACTGCGAAATGCGCACACGGCGCGCGGGGGCGCCGACGACATGGACGAAGGACGCTGAGCATGCTCCAGACCACAGCACGGGACATCGCCGCCCTCACAGGCGGCGCACTCGTGGGAGGCGCCACCGGTGACGAGCTCGTCACCGGCACCGCGCGCATCGACTCCCGTGAAGTCCGCCCCGGTGATCTGTTCGCCGCCTTCCCCGGCGAGCACGTCGACGGGCACGACTACCTCGCCGCCGCCCAGCGGTCCGGTGCAGCTCTCGCCCTGGTGACCGAGGACCGCGGCACCCCGGCGATCCGCGTCGAGGACGTGCGCGAGGCGCTGTCCGCACTGGCTCGCGCCCAGCTCGACCGTGCGCGCGAGGAGTGCTCGCAGCTGGTCGTCCTCGCAGTGACCGGGAGCGCGGGCAAGACCGGCACTAAGGACCTGCTCGGCACGGTCCTCGGCGCCGCCGGGCCCACCATCGCCCCCGTCGGCAGCCTCAACAATGAGCTGGGCCTGCCGCTGACCGTGCTGCGCCTGACCTCCGAGACCCGCTTCCTGGTGCTCGAGATGGGCGCCCGCGGGATCGGGCACATCGCCCAGCTCACCGAGATCGCCCGCCCGGACATCTCGCTCGTGCTCAACGTCGGCTCCGCCCACCTCGGCGAGTTCGGCGGCATCGCCGCCACCGCGCAGGCCAAGGGCGAGCTCGTCGAGGCCCTCTCCCCGCACGGCCGTGCCGTGCTCAACGCCGAGGACAGGCTCGTCGCCGCGATGGCGGAGCGCTCCGCCGCCCCGGTCGTCACCTGGGGCTTCACCGCCGGCCAGGTCCGCGGCGCCGAGCTCACCCTGGATGACCAGGCACGGGTGGCCTTCGAGCTCGAGGTCCCCGACTACCTCACCACCCTGAGCGGGGACGTCGTCCCCGCCGGCAGGTTCCCGGTGCGTCCCGACCTCCTCGGCGAGCACCAGGCCGCCAACGTCCTCGCGGCGCTGACCGCCGCGCTCATCGCCGGAGTGGACCCCGCCACGGCCACCGCAGCCCTCGACGGCGCCACGCTCGCGTCGGCGCAGCGGATGCAGGCGCTGCGCGCCGGCGGGGCACTGATCATCGACGACGCCTACAACGCGAACCCCGATTCCATGCGGCAGGCGCTGAAGACCCTCGCGCACCTCGGCCGCAGCCACCGCACCATCGCCGTGCTCGGCGAGATGCTCGAGCTCGGCACCGATACCGTGCGGCTGCATGACGAGATCGGCCGCCTCGCGGTACGCCTGAACATCGGCCAGCTCTACGTGATCGGCGACGGTGCCGCCCCCATCCACCACGGCGCGAGCCTCGAAGGCAGCTTCGGCGGGGAGTCCGAGCACCTCGATTCCGTCGAGGAGGCCCTCGCGGTGCTGGAGCACGTCGTGCAGCCCGGCGACGCCGTGCTGCTGAAGTCGTCCCGCGACTCGGGACTGCGCCGGATCGCGGGCCCGCTCGTCGAGCACCTCGCACAGCGCGACGGGCGCGACGCCCCGGCGCGGACGGGAGCCCAGCAGTGATCGCGATCATCATCTCCGGCGCGGTAGCGCTGCTGCTGTCGATCCTGGGCACGCCGATGTTCATCAAGGTCCTCGAGCGCCGCGGCTACGGCCAGTTCGTCCGCGACGACGGCCCCACCTCCCACGCCACCAAGCGCGGCACGCCCACCATGGGCGGCGTCGCGATCATCCTGTCCGTCCTGATCGCGTACTTCCTCACCCACCTGGTGCTGTGGACCTCGCCCAGCATCTCGGTGCTGCTGGTGCTGTTCCTGACCGTCGGGCTCGGGATCGTCGGCTTCCTCGACGACTACCTCAAGATCTCGCAGCAGGACAGCACGGGACTGCGCCCCCGCTACAAGCTCGTGGGCCAGTTCCTGGTCGCGACCGCCTTCGCCGTGATGGCGCTGCTGTTCCCGGACGAGAACGGGATCACCCCCGCCTCCACACAGATCTCCTTCGTGCGGGACATCCCGTGGCTGGACCTGGCCGTCATGGGCACAGTCGTCGGATTCATCCTCTTCGCCATCTGGGCGAACTTCCTGGTCGCCGCCTGGTCCAACGGCGTGAACCTCACCGACGGTCTGGACGGGCTCGCCAGCGGCGCGACCATCATCTTCACCGCCGCCTACCTCATCATCAGCTTCTGGCAGTGGCGCCAGGTGTGCAGCGTCGATCTCGACGCCGGGGGAGTGGTGCACTGCTACGACGCCCGCGACCCGCTGGACACCGCCGTGCTGTGCGCCGCGATCATCGGCGCCTGCGTCGGCTTCCTGTGGTGGAACACCTCGCCCGCGAAGATCTTCATGGGCGACACCGGCTCCCTGGCCCTCGGCGGCGCGATCGCGGGACTGACGATCATCTCCCGCACCGAGATCGTCGGCGCCATCATCGGCGGGCTGTTCGTGATCATCTCCGCCTCCGTCATCATCCAGGTCACCAGCTTCAAGCTCACCGGGAAACGCGTGTTCCGGATGGCTCCTCTGCAGCACCACTTCGAGCTCAAGGGCTGGAACGAGGTCACGATCGTGGTGCGCTTCTGGATCGTGGCGGGCATCCTCGCCGGGATCGGGCTGGGCATCTTCTACCTCGACGCCCTGCCCAGGGTCACCTCATGACCGCCCGGGAGGCGACGCTCCCGGCCGAGGAGCGGGCCTGGCCCGGCATGGACGCGGCCGGGCTGCGGATCCTGGTCACCGGATTCGGGGTCTCCGGCTACGCCATCGCGGACCAGACGATGCAGCGCGGCGCCCAGGTGCTCGTCATCGACGGTGCCGACACCCCTGCGCTGCGCGAGCGCGCACAGATCCTCGAGGTCCTCGGCGTGGAGTTCCGCCTCGGCGCCGAGCACCTCGACACGCTGCCCCGGGACCGCGAGATCGACCTGGTGGTCACCTCCCCGGGCTGGCGCCCCGACCAGCCGCTGCTGGTCGCCGCCCAGGCCGCCGGGATCCCCGTCTGGAGCGAGGTCGAACTGGCCCGTCGGATGCAGGCGGCCGACGGGCCCGCCTGGCTGGGAATCACCGGCACCAACGGCAAGACCACCACCGTCACCATGCTCGAATCGATCCTGCAGCATGCCGGCCTCCGTGCTGTCGCCTGCGGGAACGTGGGTCTGCCGGTCATCGAGGCGGCACTGGACCCCGAGGGCTTCGACGTGCTCGCCCTCGAGCTCTCGAGCTTCCAGCTCCACTGGACCGAGCATCTCGACTGCGACGCCGCCGTGGTGCTGAACATCAGCGCCGATCACCTCGACTGGCACGGCGGGGCCGAGGCCTACGCCGCAGCCAAGGGCCGCATCTTCGAGGGCGTGCGCACCGCCTGCGTCTACAGCGTGGGTGATCCCGCCACCCGTGATCTGGTCGAGCAGGCGGACGTGGTCGAGGGCGCGCGAGCAGTCGGCCTCAGCCTGGGCCCGCCCGGACTCTCCGAGCTCGGCGTGATCGACGGCGTCCTGGTGGACCGCGCCTTCCTCGCCGAACGCCGCACGGCCGCCGCCGAGCTCGCGACCCTCGAGGACCTCGCCCACCTGGGACCGCAGGGCGCCGGGCCCCACCTCGTGCTCGATGCCCTCGCCGCCGCCGCGCTCGCCCGCGCCCACGGGGTCGAGCCCCAGGCGGTCCGCGACGGACTGCGCGCCTATCGGATGGGCAGCCATCGCGCCCAGCACCTGGCGACCATCGACGGCATCGACTACGTCGACGACACCAAGGCCACCAACCCCGCCGCCGCCGCCGCTTCCCTGCGCGCCGCCGAGCGCGTGGTCTGGATCGCCGGCGGCGACGCCAAAGGGGCGGACCTCGCACCGCTGGTCACCGCCTCGCGCGACCGTCTGGTCGGCGTGGTGCTGCTGGGCACGGACGAGGAGCCCTTCATGAGCGCACTGGCACGACACGCGCCCGAGGTCCCGCTCCGCCGCATCGATCCGGGCGACACTGACGACACCGCCGGGCGATCCCGGCTGATGGAGGATGCGGTGCAGGTCGCCCGCTCCCTCGCCACCGCGGGGGATGTGGTGCTGCTGGCTCCCGCGGCCGCCTCCATCGACCAGTTCCGTGACTACGCGGAACGAGGGGATCTGTTCGCGGCGGCGGTGACCCGACTGCCAGGAGAGCGCGCATGACGATGGAGGACACCCGCCGGGAGTCCCGTCGGGATGCCCGTCGCACCACCGACGTCGTGCGCCCCGACGACGAGCAGCCGCTGGGCAACATCGGCGGTCGTGTGCGCGACGGGGTGGCCGGCTGGCTGAGGTCCCCGGCGCTGGACTTCTACGGACTCATCGTGGTCGGCACCCTGCTGGTGGGCATGGGCCTGGTGATGGTGCTGTCCTCCTCGGCGGTCCTGAACATCTCCCGCGGCAACTCCGGTTTCGCGGGCCTCTTCCGCCAGGGCACCTTCGCGGCGATGGGGCTGGTGCTCCTGCTGATCGCCGCCTCGCTCCCGCCGGGCTTCTACCGCCGTGCGGCCTGGCCGCTGCTGGGCGTGGGCCTCTGCCTGCAGTCGCTCGTGTTCGTGCCGGGGCTGGGCTGGGCGGTCGACGGCAACCAGAACTGGATCCGCATCTTCGGGCAGACCCTCCAGCCCTCGGAGTTCCTCAAGCTCGCGCTCGCGGTGTGGATCGGTGCCCTGCTCTCGGTCAAGCGACCACTCCTGCACAAGCCCGGCCATCTCCTGTTCCCGCTGATCCCCGGCGTCGTGCTCTCCCTGGGCCTGGTGATGCTCGGGCGTGACCTGGGCACCATGCTGATCATGGCGATGCTCGTCGCCGGCGGGATGTGGGTGGCGGGCATCCCGCGACGCTGGTTCGCCCTCGCCGGCGGGCTCGGCCTGATCGGGATCCTCATCCTCACCGTCACCAGCGCCAACCGCATGGCCCGCATCACCAACTGGATCCACGGGATCTGCGAGGGCGACTCCTGCTATCAGTCGGACCAGGGCCTGATGGGTCTCGCCGAGGGCGGCTGGTGGGGCGTGGGCCTCGGCGAGTCCCGCCAGAAGTGGGGCCGTCTGCCCGCCGCGGAGGACGACTACATCTTCGCGATCATCGGCGAGGAGCTGGGCCTCATCGGCACCCTCGGCGTGGTCCTGCTGTTCACGGTGCTGGCGCTGATCATGTTCCGCATGATCACCCGCCTGGACGACCACTTCATGCAGATCACGGTGGCCGGCATCAGCGCCTGGCTGCTCGGCCAGGCGTTCGTGAACATGTCGGTCGTCACCGGCCTGCTGCCCGTCATCGGCGTACCGCTGCCGTTCATCTCCTCGGGCGGCTCCGCGCTGCTGGCCTCCATGGCCGCCCTGGGCCTGCTGCTGTCCTTCGCCCGGAGGGAGCCGGGGGCGGCGGAGGCGATCGGCGCCCGGGTCAGCGCCGTGCGCAGCTCGATCAGCATCCTGCCGGCACCGCGTGCACGCCGCGCGGAGGCGCCGCGTCCCTCGCTCTCGAAGCGCTCGGCTCGCGCCGACGCCACCGCGGCCCGCTCCGAGCCTGCCGCTGCCGAGAGCTCGACCGCGGCCCAGCGTTCGGCCTCCACCCGGCGTTCGGCCTCCGCCCAGCGCTCGACTCCTGCGAAGCGCTCCGCTCCTGCGAAGCGTTCCCCCTCCGCCCGCTCCAAGCGCTCCGGGCGCGGCCCCGCCTCCTCCTCCCGAAGGTCCTGATGTCCACCACCGCACCCCGCATCCTCCTGGCCGGGGGCGGCAGCGCCGGGCACGTCTCGCCGCTGCTGGCCACCGCCTCCCAGATCACCCGTCGCAGCCCTGAGGCCGAGGTCCTCGTGCTCGGCACCCGGGAGGGTCTGGAGTCCGATCTCGTGCCGGCTGCCGGCTACGAGCTGGTCACGATCGACAAGGTGCCCTTCCCCCGCCGTCCCGACGGCACGGCGCTGCGCTTCCCCGGCCGGTTCGCCGGGACCCTCCGGCAGGTCCGCTCCCTGCTGCGGGATCGGGAGATCGACGTCGTCGCGGGCTTCGGCGGCTATGTGTGCCCCCCGGCCTATCTCGCCGCAGCCTCGCTGGGTCGCCCTCTGGTGGTCCATGAGGCGAACCGTCGGCCCGGTCTGGCCAACCGTCTCGGCGCGCGACGGGCCGAAGCGGTGCTCACCGCCTTCGACGGCTCGAGCCTGACCGGTGCCCGGCGCATCGGGATGCCGATGCGGGAGGAGATCGCCCACCTCGACCGTGCCGCCCGCAGGCAGGAGGCGGTGCGGCGCATGGGCCTGGACCCCGCCCTGCCGGTGCTGCTGGCCACCGGCGGCTCGCTCGGCGCCCAGCGGCTCAACGCCGCCGTGGCCCAGGCTGCTGCGGCCTTCATCGAGGCCGGTGCGCAGATCCTGCACGTCACCGGGCGTGGGAAGGCCGAGGGACTCCCGGAGCTCGAGGGCTACCGCGTGCTCGAGTATGTCTCCGCCATGGAGGACGCCTATGCCGCCGCTGATCTCGCGCTCACCCGCTCCGGGGCCGGGACCGTCTGCGAGCTCACCGCCGTGGGCCTTCCCGCTGTGCTGGTCCCCCTTCCCATCGGGAACGGCGAGCAGGCGCTGAACGGTCAGGACGTCGTCGCGGCCGGCGGCGCCCTGATGGTGGCCGACGCCGAGCTCGATGCCGACCACCTCACCGGCAAGGTGCTGCCGCTGCTGCGCGATGCGGACCGGCTGCAGGCGATGTCCGCGGCGTCACGCGCCTTCGGCATCACCGACGCCGCCGAGGTGATGGCTGACGTGGTGACCGGCGTCGCACGTCGAGCCTGACCCGGTCGGCCCGCCGAGCGGATTACGGTGACCTCATGACTGATGGCCTCGAGAACGCCCCCCGCCCGCAGGCGACGCCGCGCACGATCCTGCGCGCAGGGGACGTGATCACCCGGCCCGACTGGCCCGCAGGGGCCGAGGTGCGCTCGGTCCATGTCATCCGCATCGGCGGTGCCGGGATGAGCGCCGTCGCCCGCCTCGCGCTCGAGTCGGGGCTCGCCGTGAGCGGCTCCGATTCGCAGGACGGGCAGTTCATCGCCCCGCTGCGCGCGGCCGGTGCCCGGATCGGCATCGGCTTCGATGCGGACCTGCTCTCTCCTGATCTGGACCTGGTGATCGTCTCCACCGCCGTCCGACCGGACAACCCCGAGGTGCGCGCCGCTCGGGAGCGGGGGATCCCGGTCATCCACCGCGCCGCCGCTCTGGCGGGACTGCTCGCCGGCCGTGACCTGGTGGCCGTCGCCGGCACCCACGGCAAGACCACCACCACCGGGATGGCCGTCGCGGCGCTGCGCGGCGCCGGGCTGGATCCGGCCTGGGCACTGGGCGCCGCCGTGCCCGATCTGGGCCGCAATGCCGGCCTCAGGGCGGAGGCAGCCTTCCCGCCCCCGGCCACCGGGAGCTCGGCCGGCGGTCTCGCCGTCGTGGAGGCGGACGAGTCCGACGGCTCCTTCCTCGCCTTCGCCCCCCGCTCCCTCGTGGTCACCAACCTCGAGCCCGATCATCTCGACTTCCACGGCGATGCCGAGACCCTCGTCGCAGCCTTCGACGCCCTCACCGCGCAGCTCGCACCCGGCGGCACGCTGGTGGTGTGCGCCGACGACCCGGGGGCACGGGCACTGGGTCGGCGTGCCGCCGAGCGCGGCCTCGAGATCGTGGACTACGGCGCCGACGAGGACGCCCGCTGGTCGCTGCGAGCGGAGCGCAGCGGTGCCCGCGGCGCCGAGGTCGAGATCGACACCCCCCGTGGGCCTCTCACCCTGCAGCTGTCGGTGACCGGGCACCACAACGTGCTCAACGCCCTCGGCGCCCTCGCCGCGACCTCCGCGGCCGTCCCCGACGCCGATCCGGCCG
The DNA here is from genome assembly GCF_036379615.1 of Brachybacterium sp. Classification (GTDB taxonomy): domain Bacteria; phylum Actinomycetota; class Actinomycetes; order Actinomycetales; family Dermabacteraceae; genus Brachybacterium. The sequence continues at coordinate 28,823 of NZ_DASVGJ010000018.1, read as the reverse complement.
CCCTCGCCCTCGGACTCGGCACCTTCACCGGCGCATCCCGCCGCTTCGACGTGGCCGGGGTCAGCGGGGGAGTGACCGTCGTGGACGACTACGCCCACCATCCCCGGGAGGTCGCCGCGGCCATCGCCGCCGCCCGCGGCATCGTCGCCGCCCAGCCCACGCCGGGGCGGGTCCTCGTCGGATTCCAGCCTCATCTGTTCTCGCGCACCCGCGACTTCTCGGTCGACTTCGCCGCGGCGCTCTCCGCCGCCGACCTGGCCTGGGTGCTGCCGGTCTATGCGGCGCGCGAGGACCCCGACCCCTCGGTCGACGCCCGCACCGTGACCGACCTCGCCGCCGAGTCGGTGGCGCCGGTCGACGGTGCGGAGGCCCTCACGGCCAGCATCGTCCTCGCGGCCCGACCCGGCGATCTGCTGCTGATGCTGGGCGCCGGCGACATCGTCGAGATCACGCCGTCGGTGAGGGCGGCCCTGGACGCACCGGGAGCGCGCGAATGATGGCACGCCGCCCCAGCGCGCCCCGCCCCAGCGCCCCCACGTCCGGTACGGCCCGGCCCAGTACGCCCCGGACCGGCGGGCCCCGGCCCACGACGGGCGCTCGCCGCGCGGCACCTGCCACCACGCCGCGCCGGTCGCCCTCCGACGCGGACGCGCGCGCGACCGGGGGCACTGACGCAGGGGCCGGGGGCGCCCGCGGAACGTCACCGGCCTCCGGGGCGAGGAGCAGGACGTCGGGTCGCACCTCGGCCCGCTCTGCGTCCCCCGCACCCTCGGCGCATTCGACGTCCTCTGCGCCCTCCGCGTCCTCGCCGTCCCCCGCGCCCGGGTCCCGTCCCAGCAGTCGCTCCCGCGTCGTCGGCCGTCCGCGTCCCGAGCCGACGCCCGCAGCGGGCGCCGAGAAGGCGCCCGACAGCGGTGGGCGGGTGGTGCAGGCCGCTGAGCGGTTCCGTGCGCTCGTGGTCGGGCAGCCATGGCGCCGCCGTCGCCGGGCGCTGATCATCGGCACCACGATCACCGCACTGGTGCTCGTCGCCGCGCTCCTCACGGCGATCTTCCTGCCCGCGCTGCAGGTCCGCGACGTCACCGTCCGCGGCACCGGGTACGTCCAGGAGGAGGCCATCCGGGACGCCGCCTCGCCGCACCTCGGGGGCAGCGTGCTGCTGCTGCCCACCGGGACGCTCACCGACGCCATCGGCGACGTGCCCGGTGTCGCCTCTGTCGAGGTCGACAGGCACTGGCCGGACGGTGCCCGGATCACCATCACCGAGGCCGTGCCCGTGGCGATGCTGACCCGGACCGACGGCACCACGGCAGTGCTCGACGCGGCAGGGGAGGAGCTCCCGGCCGCCGCGGCCGAGGGCGCGACGCTGGTCCCGCTCACGGTCGACGGCGGCTCGGCGGACCCGCAGGGAGCCGCCGCCGCCATGAGCGAGGTGCTCTCAGAGATCCCCTCGCCGCTGCGCGGAGCGGTGCAGGAGGTGACCGCCTCGAGCACCAGCGACGTGACCCTCGTGATCGGCCTCGAGGACGGCAGCACCAAGACCGTCGTGTGGGGCGATGCGCAGGACGCCGAGCTCAAGGCGGAGGCGGTCCACGCACTGCTGGGACAGCCCGGCGGCGTCATCGACGTCTCCTCGCCGGTGGCCCCGGTCACCCGCTGAGCGAGCCGGGGACCCCACGCCCGCGCCCGGCACGTGGTGAGGGTTCCGCGGCGTCCCCACCGTGCCGACGGTCCCGGGCCACGGACTGCGAGGTCGCGACGGTGATCTGGCCCGCCCTCGGGGGACGACACGCGCACGCGGTGTTTGCGTGCAGGTGCCCGGGTCCCTAGCGTCGAGGGAAAGGAGAGGCGCCCCGAAGTCCTAACCTCAACTCGAGGTCCAGGGTTTCGGAAGTCCACGACCAGGTGCGACGCAGGCCCCTCTCCGCGGAGGAACGACAAGAGCAAGGACCCAAACGTGGCCGGAACCCAGATCTCACTCGCAGTCATCAAGGTCGTCGGCGTCGGCGGCGGAGGTGTCAACGCCGTCAACCGCATGATCGAGTCCGGTCTCAAGGGCGTCGAGTTCATCGCCATCAACACCGATGCCCAGGCGCTGCTGATGTCCGATGCGGACGTCAAGCTCGACGTCGGCAAGGAGATCACGCGCGGCCTCGGCGCCGGCGCCGATCCCGAGGTCGGCAAGCGCGCCGCCGAGGACCACGCCGAGGAGATCGAGGAGGTCCTGCGCGGGGCGGACATGGTCTTCGTGACCGCCGGCGAGGGCGGCGGCACCGGCACCGGCGGCGCGCCCGTCGTGGCCAAGATCGCCCGCAGCCTCGGCGCGCTGACCATCGGTGTGGTCACCCGCCCCTTCACCTTCGAGGGCCGCCGTCGCTCCACCCAGGCCGAGTCCGGCATCGCCGGCCTGCAGGCCGAGGTCGACACCCTCATCGTGATCCCCAACGACCGCCTGCTCTCCATCGCGGACAAGCAGGTCTCGATGCTCGACGCCTTCAAGAGCGCGGACCAGGTGCTGCTCTCCGGTGTCCAGGGCATCACCGACCTGATCACCACACCGGGCCTGATCAACCTCGACTTCGCGGACGTGAAGTCCGTCATGCAGGGCGCCGGCAGCGCCCTGATGGGCATCGGTTCGGCCAGGGGCGAGGACCGTGCGCTGCAGGCCGCCGAGCTGGCGGTCTCCAGCCCGCTGCTGGAGGCCTCGATCGACGGCGCCTACGGCGTGCTGCTGTCCATCCAGGGCGGCAGCGACCTCGGCCTGTACGAGGTCTCCGAGGCGGCGCGACTGGTGCAGGAGGCCGCGCACCCCGATGCGAACATCATCTTCGGCTCCGTCATCGACGACGCGCTGGGCGACGAGGTCCGCGTGACCGTCATCGCCGCCGGCTTCGAGGGCGGCGGCCCCGCCCCGCGTCAGGAGCAGGCACCGCTGCAGCGCTCCGCACCCCGCGCCGAGCAGGCTCCGGCACGGTCCCCGCAGCCCCGTCCGGCGGTCCAGGAGCAGCGCACCGCCTCGCAGGGCGGCGCCGCAGCGGCCCCCGGCGCCTGGGGACTGCCCCAGCAGTCCTTCTCCCCGTCGCACCCCGGCACCCAGGAGCCCGAGACCGAGGTCCTCGACGCCGCCGAGAGCGAGGACGGGCAGTACGGCCAGCAGGCTGCTGCACCGCAGCCCACCACTCCGCAGCCCGCCCCGAGGGCACCCGAGCGTGAGCCTGCCCGCCCGCCCCACATCGAGGAGCCCCCGGCGGACGACGACGATCTCGATCTTCCCTCGTTCCTCAAGTGAACCCCACCCTCCCAGCACGGGCCCCGCGGATTCGCGGGGCCCGTGCCCTGTTCACGGGGAGGGGAGGAGGGGTCAGCACCGGCGATCATGCGCAGCTGAACCTCGCCCTTCATGTCGGTGACGACGAGGCCTCCGTCCGACGCAACCGGGCTCTGCTCGCCGAGGAGATCGCGGCACCCGTCGTCTTCGTCGACCAGGTCCACTCCGCCGAGGTCCACGTCCTGCCGCCGAGCGGTGAGGTGCCGGTCCGCACGGCGGACGCCCTGGTCACCGACCGCCGGGATGTCGCCCTCGCGATCATGGTCGCCGACTGCCTGCCCGTGCTGCTGTCGGATCCCATCGGCGGCGTGGTCGCCGTCGCCCATGCGGGCCGGAAGGGCCTGCTGGACGGGGTGCTGCAGCGCACCGTCCAGGAGATGGTCGCTCTCGGGACCCGGGCCGCGGACCTCACCGCGAGCATCGGACCGTCGATCTGCGGCAGCTGCTATGAAGTGCCCGCCGAGATGCGGGACGAGGCCGCTGCCCGACTGCCGCAGACCCGCTCGAGCACCCGCTGGGGGACGCCGTCCCTGGACCTGCGTGCCGGCGCGGTCGCCGTGCTCGAGGAGGCCGGGGTGCCGCGGTCGGCTCTCCACGCCGACCACCCCTGCACCCTCGAGGACGAGCGCTTCTTCTCCTACCGCCGCACGGCACGCACCGGCCGCTTCGCCGGGGTGATCCGCCGCTGCTGACGGTGCCGCCCGGACCAGGCGCCCCCGGTCGGACGCCGCGGACACGCCCACGACACGCCGGGCGCCTCCCGAGGTGAAGGAAACGCCTGCTGTACTTTCAGTGGGCAAGGGCTCCCGCGCACTCCCCGTGCTTCCCTGGAGCCCAGGTCAGCGTGAACAACAGACTGGGAGATCTGCGATGGGAACCTGGCGCAACGCCATGGTCGCACTCGGCCTCGCCAACGAGGTCGATGACGAGTACTACGAGGACGAGCGGGCCCGACACGACGAGGTCGCCGCTCCGTCCCGCCGCACCGAGCGGGGACCCGAGCCCGCACCCGAACGGGAGGCCCAGGTGACCCCGATCCGCCAGCACTCGAACGTGGTCGCCATGGCCCCGGCAGTGGAGGAGTCGATGCACCGCATCACCACGATCCATCCGCGGTCCTACAACGATGCCAAGGCGATCGGCGAGTCGTTCCGTGACGGCGTGCCCGTCATCATGAACCTCTCCGACATGCAGGACGGCGACGCCAAGCGCATGGTCGACTTCTCCGCCGGCCTGGTGTTCGGCCTGCGCGGGACCATCGAGCGCGTCACCTCCAAGGTGTTCCTGCTCTCTCCGGAGTTCGTCCAGGTCGACGGGGACACCTCTGCCGACGAGGGCAGCTTCTACAACCAGAGCTGAGCGTCTCCGTGCAGCTCGTCGCCGGGGTGCTGTACCTCGCAGTCCTGCTCTATCTGATACTGCTCGTCGCACGCCTGGTGCTCGAGTGGATCCAGTCCTACGCCCGGGAGTACCGGCCCGCGGGACTGGTGCTGGTGCTGTTCGAGGTCGTCTACACGCTGACCGACCCCCCGGTGAAGGGGCTGCGCAGACTCATCCCGCCGCTGCGCCTCGGCGCGGTCTCCCTGGACCTGAGCCTGATGATCCTGCTCCTCGTCGGGTGGATCCTGATGCGGGTCCTCGCCGGCATGGCGATGTGAGCACCGCAATGCGAGCGCTCCCCGGTTCGGGAACCCGCGCCACATCCGCTAGGCTTATCGGCACCGCGCCCACCGCGCCTCTGACGTAATCACTAGGAAAAGGTGACCCATGGCTCTGATGCCCGAAGACCTGCAGAATCAGCGGTTCACCCCCGTTCGGTTCTCCGAGGGCTACGACATGGACGAGGTCGACAACTTCCTCGACAACGACGTCGAGCCTCGTCTCAAGGAACTCATCGCCGAGAACGAGCGCCTGAAGAAGGAGCTCGAGGAGGCGCACAACCGCATCGCCGAGCTCGAGTCCGGTGCCGGCGCCGCTGCGCCGGCCGCACCGGCTGCGGAGACCTCCGCGGCCGGAGAGGCCCCCGCGACCGGTGAGACCTCCGCGATCATCGACACCACCCCGGTGACCGAGGGCGACGAGAGCGCGGACGAGAAGAACAGCGCCGAGTCGAAGGACGATGACTTCTACGTCGCCGGCTCCTTCGACCGCGGCTCCGAGGACGACGCCACCGCCCCGCAGGATGCCGTCCCGGCTGCTCCCGCCGCCGCTTCGTCGGAGTCCCCGGACCAGTCCGCAGCCGGCATCATCGCCCTGGCGAACCGTCTGCACGACGAGTACGTCAAGAACGGCGAGGACGAGCGCGACCGCCTCATCACCGAGGCGAACGACGAGCACTCGCGAATCGTCGGGGAGGCCGAGGAGAAGTCCCGCGCCACCCTCGCCGACCTCGAGGAGAAGAAGGCCGAGCTCGACAAGACCATCGAGGGCCTGCGCAACTTCGAGCGCGACTACCGCAACCGTCTGCGCAACTACCTGGAGAACCAGCTCCGCGATCTCGACACCAGCGAGACGCAGGACAAGCAGGCGAACTTCGGTCTGTGAGCACCTCTGCTTCCCAGTCGACGAGCGCCGGGCCCGAGGGGTCCGGCGCTCGTCGCCGTCTCAGCCGGGGCACGGTCCTCGGTGTCGTGGCCGCGATCGCCGTCGTGCTCGCCGTGGTCGACCAGGTCACCAAGAACTGGGCCGAGGCGTCGCTCCCGCTGCTGGAGCCCCAGCCCTTCCTCGGTGAGTTCCTGCAGCTGACCCTGCTCTACAACACGGGCGCGGCCTGGGGGATGGGCTCGGAGATCACCCCCGTGGTCACCTGCCTCCAGATCGCGATCGTGATCGGCGTGATCATCTTCGCGGTGCGGTCCGTCCGGTCCCCCGGCTACACCGCCGCGCTCGGCCTCATCATGGGCGGCGCCCTCGGGAACATCCACGACCGCCTGCTCCGGGATCCCTCGCCCTTCCACGGTGCCGTGGTCGACTTCCTCGAGCTGCCCAACTGGCCGGTCTTCAACGTGGCGGACATGGCGGTCGTGGGAGGCGCGATCCTGATCGTCGTGCTGGGTCTGTTCGGCGTCGCCCCCGATCCCGCGACCGACGAGCAGGAGGCGCAGCCCGCAACGAGCACGAGCGAGGATCCGGAGGGGTCGCGATGAGCTCCTCGCGCACCCTGATGGTGCCCGACGGGCTCGCCGGCGAACGGGTCGATGTCGGGATCTCCCGGATGCTGGGCCTGTCCCGCACCCGTGCCGCCGACCTCGTCAGCGCCGGGAACGTGCTGGTCGACGGTCAGCCCCCCGCTCGATCCACCCGGCTCGAGCCCGGCACCATGGTGTTCGTGGAGCTGCCCGAGGAGAAGCCCGCTGTCGCGGTGCGACCGCAGATCGCCGACGGCATGAGCCTGATCCACCAGGATGACGACATCGTGGTGATCGACAAGCCCGTGGGCGTGGCAGCGCATCCCAGTGCCGGCTGGTCGGGACCCACCGTGCTCGGCCACCTCGCCGCCGCGGGCGTCAGCATCCGCACCACCGGCGATCCGGAACGGCAGGGCATCGTCAGCCGCCTGGACGTGGGCACCAGCGGTCTGATGGTCGTCGCCCGGACCGAGCGCGCCTACACGACTCTCAAGGACGCCTTCCGGGCGCGGGAGGTGGGCAAGGTCTACCACGCCGTCTGCCAGGGCACGCCGGACCAGTCCCGAGGCACGATCGAGGCGCCCATCGGCCGCTCGCCGCAGCACGACTACAAGTTCGCCGTGCGCAATGACGGCAAGCACGCCGTCACCCACTACGAGACGCTCGAGGACCTCCAGGGCGCGACCCTGCTGAAGATCGGCCTGGAGACCGGTCGCACCCACCAGATCCGGGTGCACATGGCGGCCCTGCACCATCCGCTGGTGGGGGACCCGCTGTACGGCGCCGATCCCACGCTGTCCGAACGGGTGGGGCTCATCCGGCAGTGGCTGCATGCGATGGAGCTGACCTTCACCCACCCCGCGACGGGGGACGAGGTCACCTACGCCTCGCAGTACCCGGCGGACCTCCAGCAGGCGCTCGAGAGGCTCCGCGCCGGCTGACCGGTCCTCGACGCTCGCCGCGTCACCGGCACCGCCGACGACCGTCGAGCCGCGCGCTCTGCCGGAAGTCGCCGCGCTGTACGCGCTGCCGGCGCCGCCCGCTCCGCCGGAGAGGACCGGGGTCGTGCCGGGCGTGGCAGGGCTGGTGCACGGCACAGTGACGGACCGGTACCGTCGGGACCATGACCGATGAGCAGATCTCCGGCGCGCTGACTCCCACCCGGGACGCCGCCCTGTCCCGCCCGGACTTCCCCTTCGCCCGTGTCGCGCGACGGCTCGGCATCGATCCGGCCCAGGCGGAGGTCGCGCTGCGCGACGATGACATGGTGCGCGCCGCACTGGCCCGCTCCGTCGAGGAGTACCTCGCGGCCGACGACGACCGCCGGGCCGGTCGCACCCCGTCCTCCGCCCTCGCCCTGGATCCCGACTTCCCGACCGAGGTGGGCATGGCCCTGGTGGGAGCGGCGGTGCTGTGGGACGCCCGCGATATGGTCCCGCGGGTCGCCCTGAGGGTCGCGAAGGACCACTACGAGGACGGCGCCGATGAGCTCGCCGCGAGCTACCTCGCCCTGGTCCAGGAGGCGATCGACCCCGGGGAGGACAGCGAGCGCGACGCCCTCGCCTGGGCCGCGCAGTCGTTGCTGGTCTCCGTGCTGCAGCGCTCCGGCAGCCCCGCCCAGGCCGATGAGATCGCCCGGGACCTCGCCGCTCACGCGATCCCCATCGATCTGTGGCGCGACGATGACCCGTCCCTGCCGGACGACTCGATGTCCTGGCACGGCGGTGCCTTCGTCGGCGGCATCCCGCCGCGTCGGGATGAGCGCTCGCTGAGCTACGAGGACGTCCACGACTATCTCCAGTCCCTGCTGGCGCAGACGCGGCGTGAGCAGGATGCCGAGAGAGGGGCGGAGGGCGAGGCGGGCTGAGCCGCCCGATCGGTTCCCCGCGGCGACACGCCGGACGCGCCGAGGTGACCTCTCCGACCCCCTCCTGAGGGTCTCGGACGTCTGCTCCCGGGCTACGCTGGAGGGCATGGCTTCCGCGGACTCCGATGACTTCGTGCACCTGCATGTGCACACCGATTACTCGCTCCTGGACGGGGCCGCGAAGATCGACAAACTCGTCGACGAGACCGTCCGCCAGGGCCAGAAGGCCGTCGCGATCACGGACCACGGCTACCTCTTCGGCGCCTACGAGTTCTACAAGGCCGCCACGAGCGCCGGCGTCAAGCCGATCATCGGCATCGAGGCCTATGTGACGCCGGGGACCAGCCGCCATGACCGCACCCGTGTGCAGTGGGGGACGCGCGAGCAGCAGCTCGCCGGGGACGACGTCTCCGCCCGCGGCGCCTACACGCACATGACCCTGCTCTCCCGTTCAACCGCGGGCATGCACAACCTCTTCCGGCTCGGCTCCGCCGCCTCGCTGGACGGCCAGATGGGCAAGTGGCCGCGCATGGACCGCGAGATCCTCTCGCAGTACTCCGACGGGCTGATCGCCACCTCCGGCTGTCCCTCCGGGGAGGTCCAGACCCGCCTGCGCCTGGGGCAGTTCGACGAGGCGGTCAAGGCCGCCGGCGAATACCAGGACATGTTCGGCAAGGGCCACTACTTCATCGAGCTCATGGACCACGGGCTCGACATCGAGAAGCGGGTCACCAAGGACCTGCTCGAGGTCGCCAAGGCCGTCGGCGCCCCGCTGGTGGCCACCAACGACCTCCACTACGTCACCGAGCAGGACGCCACCATCCAGGACGTCCTGCTGTGCATCAACTCCGGCTCGCGCCTGAACGACCCCGACCGGTTCAAGTTCGGCGGCTCCGGCTACTTCCTGAAGTCCGCCCAGCAGATGCGCGAGCTGTTCCGCGAGTTCCCCGAGGCGTGCGACAACACCCTGACGATCGCCGAGATGTGCGAGGTCGAGTTCCGCACCACGGACGACGGCGCGAACTACATGCCCAACTTCCCCACCCCGGCCGGTGAGGACGAGGAGTCCTGGTTCGTCAAGGAGGTCCAGCGAGGGCTGGAGTACCGCTACCCCTCCGGCATCCCCGACGAGGTGCAGAAGCGCGCCGACTACGAGGTCTCCGTCATCCTCCAGATGGGCTTCCCCGGCTACTTCCTCGTCGTCTCCGACTACATCAAGTGGGCCAAGGAGCAGGGGATCCGCGTGGGCCCGGGCCGAGGCTCCGGCGCCGGCTCCATGGTCGCCTACGCCATGCGCATCACCGACCTCGACCCGCTCGAGCACGGTCTGCTGTTCGAGCGGTTCCTGAACCCCGAGCGCGTCTCGATGCCCGACTTCGACGTCGACTTCGATGATCGCCGCCGCGGCGAGGTCATCGAGTACGTCGAGCGCAAGTACGGCGACGATCGCATCGCCCAGGTGATCACCTATGGCGTGATGAAGACGAAGAACTCGCTCAAGGACGCCTCGCGAGTGCTCGACTACCCCTACGCGATGGGCGACCGACTCTCCAAGGCGCTGCCGCCCACCGTCATGGGCAAGGACATCTCCATCAAGGGGATCTTCGACCCGGAGGACAAGCGCTACGCCGAGGCGGGCGAGTTCCGTCGCATCCACGACGAGGACCCGGACGTCCAGAAGGTCGTCGAGATCGCGAAGGGCGTCGAGGGCCTGACCCGCGGCTGGGGCGTGCACGCCTGCGCGGTCATCATGTCCAGCCACCCGCTGGTGGACATCGTCCCGATGATGCGCCGCCCCTCGGACGGCCAGATCATCACCCAGTTCGAGTACCCCACGCTCGAGACCCTGGGCCTGCTGAAGATGGACTTCCTGGGGTTGCGGAACCTCACGATCCTCTCCGATGCGGTGCAGAACATGGAGCGCAACGGCAAGGAGGCGCTCGACCTCGAGGCGCTGCCGTTCGACGACCCGGCGACCTACGAGCTGCTGCAGCGCGGTGACACCCTGGGCGTGTTCCAGCTGGACGGCTCCGGCATGCGCACCCTGCTGCGGCAGATGAAGCCCGACCAGTTCGGGGACATCACCGCGGTCTCGGCGCTGTACCGGCCGGGCCCGATGGGCATGAACTCGCACACCAACTACGCGCTGCGCAAGAACGGCCTGCAGGAGATGACGCCGATCCACCCGGAGCTCGAGGAGCCGCTCTCGGAGATCCTCGGCGAGACCTACGGCGTGATCGTGTACCAGGAGCAGGTCATGCAGACGGCGCAGAAGGTCGCCGGGTACAGCCTGGGCCAGGCGGACATCCTCCGTCGCGCCATGGGCAAGAAGAAGAAGGCGGAGCTGGACAGGCAGTACGCCTCGTTCGAAGCCGGGATGAAGGACAACGGATTCTCCGCCGCCGCCGTGAAGGCGCTCTGGGACACCCTGCTCCCCTTCTCCGACTACGCCTTCAACAAGTCGCACTCCGCGGCCTACGGCGTGATCTCCTACTGGACCGGCTATATGAAGGCCAACCACCCCACCGAGTACATGGCCGCGCTGCTCACCTCGAGCCAGGAGAACCGCGATCGGCTGGGCCTGTACCTCGGCGACTGCCGCCACCGCGGCATCACCGTGCTGCCGCCGGATGTCAACGAGTCGGATCTCTACTTCTCCGCCGTCGGCGACGACATCCGTTTCGGCCTCTCCGCGATCCGCAACGTCGGCGCGAACGTGGTCGAGGAGATCATCCGCACCCGCGAGGAGAAGGGCGCGTTCACCTCCTTCACCGACTTCCTGGACAAGGTCCCCCTGAGCGTGTGCAACAAGCGCACCATCGAATCCCTCATCAAGGGCGGCGCCTTCGACGAGCTGGGCGCGAACCGTCGCTCCCTGGTGCTCATCCATGAGGACGCCGTGGACTCGGTCGTCGATGTGAAGCGCAAGGAGGCCCAGGGCCAGTACGACCTGTTCGCCGATGTGTTCGGCGGCGGGGGAGGGGGCGACGGGGAGATGGCCTCGGGCTCCGCGGCCACGATCACGATCCCGGACCTGCCCGAGTGGGACCGCAAGGAGAAGCTCGCCTTCGAGCGGAACATGCTGGGCCTGTACGTCTCCGACCATCCGCTGTACGGGCTCGAGCACGTGATCGCGCAGAACTCCTCGACCTCGATCAGCGCGCTCGCCGACGACGGCGCGGTGGAGGACGGGGCCATGGTCACGATCGCCGGGCTCATCACCTCCCTGCAGCGCAAGACCACGAAGAAGGGCGACATGTGGGCGATCGCCACCGTGGAGGACCTCGAGGGCTCGATCGACTGCCTGATGTTCCCCTCCACCTACCAGACCGTCGCCACCGAGCTCGCCGAGGACCTCGTCGTCTCGATGAAGGGACGCGTGGACACCTCCAAGGGCATGCCCGAGCTGCGGGTCATGGAGATGTCGATCCCGGAGACCGGGGGAGGGGCCGACGGGCCCGTCGTCATCGCCCTGCCTGCGATGCGCGCGAGCGAGCGCGTGGTCTCGGAGCTGCGCGGAGTGCTCGAGGACAACCCCGGTGCCAGCGAGGTGCGGCTGCGGCTGCAGGAGCCCGGACGCACCACCCTCATGCAGCTGGACAAGCGGCTCTCCGTCACTCCGTCGGCCGCGCTCTACGCCTCGCTGAAGACGCTGCTGGGTCCCGGCTGCCTGCAGTGAGCCGATGACCCGGGCGGAAGAACCGAGGAGCCCGTGGAGGATGGCGAGCGCCAACATCCGCCATGGACTCGGCCCGGATGGCCGGGTGGACCTCGGCCGCTCCGCTGCGGAGCTGCGCGCCCTGGGGGCCGACGTGATCGGCGTGCAGGAGATCGATGCGGCCTACGGGCCGCGCTCCGGCCGTGCGGAGCAGCCGACGCTCCTCGCGGAGCTGCTGGGCATGCAGCTCGCCTTCGGTGCCGCCCTGGACCTCCCGCCCGCACGGGCCGGCGAGCCGCGCCGGCGCTACGGGGTCGCGCTGTTGACCCGCCACGAGATCCTCTCCCACCACATGCATCCGCTGCCGGACCACCCGGCGGCCGCCGCCCCCGGCGAGCCCCGCGGGGTGCTCCGCGCACGGCTGCGACGGGCCGACGGCGAGGAGCTCGACGTGCTGGTCACCCACCTCGAGGCGGGGGACGGTGCGCACCGCGTCTCCCAGGTGCAGGGCATCGTGCGCCTCACCGACGCGCTCGCCGGACCGGTGGTGATGATGGGGGACATGAACGCCGACCCGGCCTCCCCGGAGCTCGCCGCCCTCCCGGCCACCGGATGGCAGGACGCAGCCCAGCTGGTGGAGTCCGCGACGGCCACGATCCGCGCGTCCTCGCGCCGCGCCCTTCCCCCACCGCTGCACCGGCGCCTGATGCTCCTGCGGGACCTCATGGGGCGGCGTCCTGTCCGCCCCATGGCGGCCACGCATCCTGCCGGATTCCCGGTGCGGCGCATCGATGCCCTCTGGGTGCGGGGCGGGATCGCCGTCTCCGCCTTCGCCGTCGGCCCTCGCGGCAGCTCCGATCACCGAGCGGTGACGGCGACCCTGCACCTCCCGCGCTGAGCGCGAGCGCTCCGCTCCGGGGCCCGCCCCGGTACCGACGGGTCCTGCCACGGTCACTGCGCTGGACTAGCGTGGAGCCATGAGCACCACTGCCGAGGACCTCCTGCCCGACCCGCTGCTGAGCACCTTCCGCGAACGCGCCGCGGTGCACGACAGGGAGAACACCTTCCCCGCCGAGGACCTCGCGGACCTCCGCGAGCACGGCTACCTGCGCCTGCTGGTGCCCACGGAGCTCGGAGGTCTCGGCGCCTCTCTGCTGGAGGCCACGCGGATCCAGCGCCGTCTCGCCCAGGCAGCCCCCGCCACCGCGCTGTCGATGAACATGCATCTGGTGGTCACCGGCGCCGCCCTGCACGCGCATCGCCTCGGGATGGACTCCGTGCGCACCGTCCTGGAGGATGCGGCCGCGGACACGCTGTTCGCCTTCGGGATCTCCGAGGCAGGCAATGACGCGATGCTCTTCGACTCCTCCACGCGTGCGGAGACGCAGGAGGACGGCGGCTACCGCGTCACCGGCACCAAGATCTTCACCTCCCTCGCCCCGGTCTGGGATCGGCTGGTCGTGCACGGACGGATCGCCGAGGCCAGTGAGGCCGAGCCGCGACTGGTCTTCGGGGTGCTCGAGAGGACCCAGGAGGTCGAGACGCTCGATGACTGGGACACCCACGGCATGCGCCCGTCCCAGTCCCGCACCACTCGCCTTCACGGGGCTGCGATCCGGGCGGACCGGGTGCTCACGCACACCCCGGTCGGCCCGAACCCCGACCCCTTCGTGATGGGCGTCTTCGGTGCTTTCGAGCTGCTGATCGCGTCCGTCTACACCGGCATCGCCGAACGCGCGGTCGCCCTCGGCATCGACATCGCCACCACTCGCCGCAGCGTCACCAAGGACATCGTCCACGCCGACGACCCCGACATCCGCCGGCGCCTGGCCGCTGCCGCGCTCGCCGTGGACGGTGCGATCCTGCAGATCGAGAAGGTCGTCGCGGATCTGGACGCGCTCGGCACGGGGGACGCCGGACCGGGGATCACCGATCACGGACCGCGCTGGTTCCTCCACTTCTCGGGCGTCAAGGCCCGCTCGACGGAGGCGGCGATCGCCGCGGTCGACCAGGTGCTGCGGGCCAGCGGCGGGGCGCAGTACTTCCGGCGCAGCGAGCTCGAGCGCCTCTCCCGTGACGTGCGCGCCGGGATGTACCACCCCTCCGACGAGGAGTCCGTGCACGCCTCGTACGCGAAGGCCCTGCTCGGCGAGATCGGCATGTCGCGCCCGCCACTGGACCGGTGAGCTCCGCGGAGGTCCTCGAAGGACCTCGGGCGGGGGTCATCGGCTGAAGGCCCTCCGCTCAAGGCCCTCCGCTCAAGGCCCTCGGCTGAAGGTGCTGCGCGGACGATCCACCGCTGAACGGAGAGCGCCCCGATCCTCCCTGAGGGAGGACCGGGGCGCTCGCGCTGAACCCAGTGGACTCAGGCGTCGTCCTCGGTGACGTCGCCCTCGGCGGCGTCGTCCTCGGTGCGGCGCGCGGAGGACTCGGCCGGCGGGGTCTGCTCCGCCTGCGCGCGCACCACACGACCGCCGTCGGCGGCGCGCTGGAGCGTGTCCTGGAAGTCGACCCCGGTGGTGGACTTGACCATGTCGAGCACCTGGGCGAGACCGACCGAGATGTTCTGGCCGATCTTCGCCTCGCCGTCGGTGGAGAACACCGACAGGTTGGAGATGTTCGAGTACGGCGCGGCCAGCTCGTTCGCGACGGCCGGCAGCACTTCGAGCACCTGGTTGAGCACGGCGGCGTCATTGAACTGCTTGTACGCCTCGGCGCGCGCACGGGTGGTCTCCGCCTCGGCGTCGCCCTTGGCACGGATCGCGGCGCCCTCGGCCTCACCCTTGGCGCGCAGGGAGTCGGCCTCGGCCTGACCCTCGAGCCGCACTGCCTCGGCGTCCTTGGAACGACGCTGCAGCTCGACCTCGGCCTCGGCGCGACCGCGAGCCTCGATCGCATGGGCCTCGGCATCCGCCGTGACCTTGCGGGACTCGGCGCGGTTGCGCTCGTCGGTCAGCTGGGCCTCGGATTCGGCGATGCGCGTGTACTTCTTGGAGTCCGCATCCTGCTGCTCGGCGTAGCGCTTGGCCTCGGCCGGCTTGTGGACCTCGGCGATCAGCTGCTTCTCGCGCAGATCGTTGTTGCGGACCGCGATCATCTCTTCCTGCTCGATGATCCGCTGCTGCTGCGCGGCACGCGCGAGCGGGCCGGAGGCATCGGCGATCGCCTGCCGGGCGTCGGTCTCCTCCTTGATCTCCGCATTGCGGAGGTCGAAGGCCTGCTTGGACTCGGCCTCCTGCTGGAGGTTGAGGTTGCTGGCCTGGGTCGACTCGCGGTTCGCGTCCGACTCGGCGATCGCCGCGCGCTTGGCGACCAGTGCCGCCTCGGGGCGGCCCCAGTCCCGCAGGTAGGAGCCGTCATCCTCGATGGCGGAGATCTGGAAGGTGTCGATGACCAGGCCCTGGTTGTTCATCGAGTGCTCGGACTCGGCCTGCACCTGGGAGGCGAAGGACGCGCGGTCGCGGATGATCTGCTCGACGCTCAGGGTGCCGACCACGGCGCGCAGGGTGCCGGAGAGGATCTCCTGGGTGTAATGGTCGATCTGCTGCTGCTGGTCGAGGAAGCGCTGCGAGGCTTTGCGCACGTCTTCGATGTTGCCGCCGACCTTCACCTGTGCCACCCCGCGCAGGCGCAGGAAGATGCCGTTCATCGAGTAGCCGTCGACCTCGACCGGGATCTGGCGCGAGCTCAGGCTCAGCACGAAGGCACGGTCGAAGATCGGGCGCACGATCGCACGACCGCCGATGATCACCCGGGCGCTGCCGGACTCGAGGTCGATGTCGCCGGTCGGGCTGGTCTTCGCGTTGCGACCGGTGATGATCAGCGCCTCGTTCGGCGCCGCGATCCGGTAGCTGCGGATCAGGATGATCACCGCGATCAGCAGGACGACCGCCACGACGACGATGACGCCGACGACGGGTACGAACAGTTCCATGAGTCCCCCTCAGGTAAGTACAGGCATGCCGCAGGCATCCTTTCATTGAAACCGTGTTCCCGTCGTCCCGTCCCGGGAGTGGAGACACTCTCGTGATCTCTGCTGCCGGGAGGTCATTCCACGCCGCCCCCGCCCCGCCGGTCTCAGAGTGTGGCGACTCGGTCCGAATAGCGGGATGCGGGGTCTAGGGTCGCCGGTCGTGAATACCGCACAACCTCCCACTCCCTCCGCCGCGCCGGTGCGCGGCTCGGCGCCCGCCGCCGCCCCGGCGAACACCCGCGGGCGCGTCATCACCGCCTCCATGGTCGGCACGACGATCGAGTTCTTCGACTTCTACGCCTACGCGACCGCGGCCTCGCTCGTGTTCCCGGCCCTGTTCTTCCCCACCCAGACCCCCGCGAACCAGCTGCTGAGCTCCTTCGCCGTCTTCGGCGTCGCCTTCGTGGCCCGCCCGCTCGGCTCCCTGATCTTCGGGCACTACGGGGATCGCGTCGGCCGGAAGACCACGCTGGTGGCCAGCCTGCTGGTGATGGGCATCGCGACCTTCCTGATCGGTGTGCTGCCCACCGCCTCCACCCCGGGCTTCACCGTGCTCGCCCCGACCCTCCTGGTGCTGTTGCGCTTCTGCCAGGGCATCGGACTGGGCGGAGAATGGTCCGGGGCCGCGCTGCTGGCGACGGAGAACGCCCCGCCCGGCAAGCGCGCGCTCTACGGCACCTTCCCGCAGCTCGGCGCGCCGATCGGCTTCATCCTCTCGAACCTGCTGTTCGTGGTCCTCAGCGTGCAGCTCACCGAGGACCAGTTCATGTCCTGGGGCTGGCGCCTGCCGTTCCTGCTCTCCGCAGCACTGGTCATCGTGGGCCTGTGGGTGCGGCTGAAGCTCATGGAGAGCCCCGCCTTCCAGAAGGTCATCGACGAGGAGCGCGTCGCCGCGGTCCCGATCGCGCGCGTGTTCCGCACCGCCTGGCGGCCGCTGGTCCTCGCCACCATCGCGATGGTCGCGACCTATGTGCTCTTCTACCTGATGACGGCGTTCCTCATGGTCGTGGGCACCACCGCGGCCGATGAGGCGACGGCCCGCGCCGCCGCCGAGGCCTCCGGCACGACCTTCGACGCCGCCGGGTTCGCACCGGGCCTCGGCTTCGACCGCCCGCAGTTCCTCACCATGCTGATCATCGGTGTGGTCTTCTTCGGCCTCTTCACCCTCGTCTCCGGGCCGCTCGCGGACCGTCTGGGTCGTCGGAAGCTGCTGCTGGCCGTCACCGCGGGGATCGGCGTGTTCGGTCTGCTCATCGAGCCGATGGTGCAGGCCGGGACCGTGGGCGCGATGGCGACCCTGATCGTCGGCTTCACCCTGATGGGCCTGACCTTCGGCCCGATGGCCGCGTACCTGCCCGAGATGTTCGCCGCGGATGTCCGGTACACCGGCAGCGCCGTCAGCTACAACATGGCCTCGGTCATCGGTGCGGCCCCCGCGCCCTACGCGATGATCGCTCTCTGGCAGCTGTTGGACGGGCCGTTGTGGCTCGTGGGCGGGTACCTGTCCCTCGCCGCGATCATCACCGGCGTCGCGCTGCTGATCGGCAAGGAGACCCGCGAGGTGGACTACCTCGCCTGAGCATCACCTCGCGAGAAGGGCGCCCCCGGAACTCTCCGGGGGCGCCCTTCTCGTCGTGGCGGCGGGCCGTGCCCGCTCTGCCCGGGTCAGCCCTGCCGGCGCTGTGCGCGGTAGTACCGGATCAGCCCAGCGGTGGAGGGATCCTCGGCGGAGATCGCGCTCTCGTCGCCGGCGACGGCTCCGGCGAGGCCGTTCGCGAGCTGCTTGCCCAGCTCCACCCCCCACTGGTCGAAGGAGTTGATGCCCCACACCACGCCCTGCACGAAGGTGATGTGCTCGTACAGCGCGACCAGCTGGCCCAGCACCGAGGGGGTGAGCTTCGGGGCCATGATCGAGGTGGAGGGGCGGTCGCCGGAGAACTCCCGAGCGGCCACCAGGGCGCCCTCGGTGCCCTCGGCGCGCACCTCCTCGGCGGTCTTGCCGAAGGCC
This sequence comes from Brachybacterium sp., assembly GCF_036379615.1. Classification (GTDB taxonomy): domain Bacteria; phylum Actinomycetota; class Actinomycetes; order Actinomycetales; family Dermabacteraceae; genus Brachybacterium. The sequence continues at coordinate 10,861 of NZ_DASVGJ010000018.1, read as the reverse complement.
AGCGCCTTGGTCTGGGCGAAGAAGTTCGCCAGGAACAGCTCATGGACGTCCTGGTCGCCGTCGACCAGCGCATGATTCGGGGTCGCGAAGGCGATGAAATCCGCCGGGATCACGCGCGTGCCCTGATGGATCAGCTGGTAGAAGGCGTGCTGCCCATTGGTGCCGGGCTCGCCCCAGAACACCTCGCCGGTCTCGGTGGTCGCGAGCGAGCCGTCCCAGCGCACCGCCTTGCCGTTGGACTCCATCGTGAGCTGCTGGAGGTATGCGGGGAAACGGTGCAGATACTGCGAGTACGGGAGCACGGCATGGGTCTCCGCCTCCAGGAAGTTCACGTTCCACACGTTCAGCAGGCCCATCAGCAGCGGCACGTTCTGCTCCGCCGGGGCGGTGCGGAAGTGCTCGTCCATCGCGTGGAAGCCGGCCAGCATCTCCTCGAAGACGTCCGGTCCCAGCACGGTGGCGAGCACGGTGCCGATCGCGGAGTCCACCGAGTAGCGGCCGCCCACCCAGTCCCAGAAGCCGAACGCATTGGCGGGATCGATGCCGAAGTCCTCGACCTTGTCCAGCGCGGTGGAGACCGCGACGAAGTGCCTCGCGATGGCCTCCTTCTCCTGCTCGGCGGTCAGTCCCGCGTTCTCCCGCAGTCCCTCGAGCAGCCACTGCCGCACCAGGCGGGCGTTGGTGAGCGTCTCGAGGGTGGTGAAGGTCTTCGACGCGACGATCACCAGCGTGGTCTCGGGGTCCAGGCCCTCCGTGGTGGCGAACGCGTCGGTGGGATCGATGTTCGAGAGGAAGCGGGCCTCGAGGCCGTCCTGGGCCGACGGCTTCAGCGCCTCGTAGATCATCACCGGGCCGAGGTCGCTGCCGCCGATGCCGATGTTCACCACGGTCTCGATCCGTCTGCCGGTCAGCCCCGTCCACTCGCCGGAGCGCACCTTCCGGGCGAACTCGTAGACGCGGTGCAGCGTGCCGCGCACGTCCTCATCGATGTTCTGCCCGTCCACCACGAGGGCGGGGGAGGAGCCGGCCGGGCGGCGCAGCGCGGTGTGCAGCACGGCCCGGTCCTCGGTGGTGTTGACATGGGCGCCGGCGAACATCGCGTCGCGGTGGGCGAGGACGCCCACTTCGCCGGCGAGTCGCAGCAGCAGGTCCACGGTCTGCGGCGTGACCAGGTTCTTCGAGAGGTCGACATGGAGGTCCGCGGCGTCATGGGTGAAACGCTCGGCGCGCTGCGGGTCGTCGGCGAACCACTCGCGCAGCGAGCCCGCGATCTCGAGGTTGTGCGCCTCGAGCTCCGCCCAGGCGTCGGTGGAGGTGGGGTCGATGGGGGCATCGGGGGAGGTGGAAGCAGTCATACGGCCATTGAACACCGCAGGAGCGGAACATGTGAGGTCCTGCCGGGTGTTCCCACGGGGCGGGACGGATGATTGAAAAATCGCCGAGACCGAAGCGTTACCGGCAGATGGAATGCTGTTGACATTCCAGGGTGCACACTGGATGAGTGCCGCACATCTGTCGTGCGGTTCATGACACGAGCCATCTCAGGAGCACACATGGCCATCTCGCGCCGATCAATGATGCTGGGCACCGCCGCTGGCGGCGCCGCCGCGCTGACCCTCGCCGCCTGCGGCGCCGATGAGGGCGGCAGCGGCGACGGAGGTGCAGGCGGAGGCACCGGGGAGCCCATCTTCGCGAACACCACCGAGCCGGAGAACCCGCTCATCCCCACCAACACCGGCGAGGTCGGCGGCGGTCGCATCATCGTGATGCTCTTCGCCGGACTGGTGTACTACACCGCCGACGGCACCGCCGAGAACGATCTCGCCGAGTCCATCGAGTCCGAGGACAACCAGAACTGGACCATCACGATCCGGGAGGGCCTGACCTACTCAGACGGCTCCACCCCGATCACCGCGCAGGACTTCGTCGACGCCTGGAACTTCGGCGCCAACGCCTCCAACGCCCAGCTCGGCCAGTACTTCTTCGAGCCCTTCGAAGGCTATGAGGAGCTCTCCGCCGAGGGCGTCGCCGAGGACGCGACCCTCTCCGGCCTCGAGGTCGTCGACGAGCGGACCTTCACCGCGCGCCTCGTCTCCGCGCAGTCGGACTTCCCGACTCGCCTGGGCTACTCCGCCTACATGCCGCTGCCCCCCAGCGCCTTCGAGGACATGGAGGCCTACGGCGAGGCGCCGCTGGCCAACGGCCCCTACAAGCTCGAGTCCTGGACCCACGACCAGGAGCTCGTGCTGGTCCCCAACGAGTCCTACGACGGCCCCCGTGCCCCGAAGAACTCCGGCATCACCTTCGTGGTCTACCAGGACCCCGAGACCATGTACCTCGACCTCCAGTCGGATGCGGTCGACGTCGTCGACCAGCTGCCCGGCTCGGCGCTCGCCACCTTCGAGAGCGACCTCGGTGACCGGGCCGTCAACGCCCCCGGCGCCGTGTTCCAGTCGATCACCCTGCCCGGCTACGATGCGAACTTCGAGGGCGAGGCCGGCGATCTGCGCCGCAAGGCGATCTCGCGCGCCATCGACCGCACGTCGATCTGCGACAACCTGTTCTTCGGCACCCGCACCCCGGCCACCGACTTCGTCTCCCCGGTGATCCCCGGGGGCGGCGCGACCGACATCCCCGGCGCCGAGGTCCTCGAGTTCGACGAGGCAGAGGCCAAGAAGCTGTGGGAAGAGGCAGAGGCCATCTCGCCCTTCGAGGGCCCGCTGACCCTCGCCTACAACGCGGACGGCCCGCACGCCGACTGGGTCGAGGCGGTGTGCAACTCGCTGATCAACACCCTCGGCATCGAGGCGGAGCCGACTCCGTTCCCCGCCTTCGGCGAGATGCGCGAGCAGATCCGTGCCCGTGACCTCGAGGGCACCTGGCGCTCGGGATGGCAGGCCGATTACCCCTCGGCCTACAACTTCCTGGGCCCGCTGTACGGTTCCGCGGCTGCGGACGGCAACGGCTCCAACGACGGCGACTACAAGAACCCCGAGTTCGATCAGCTGCTCTCGGACGGCCTCGCCGCCGAGACCGAGGACGAGGCGATCGCCCTGTGGAAGGAGGCGGAGGCGCTGCTCATGCGCGACCTCCCCGTGGTGCCCCTGTGGTATCAGAACACCATCGGCGGCTACTCGACGCTGGTCTCCGACGTCGAGTACGGCTGGGACACCGTGCCGATGTACCACCTGATCACCAAGTGATCCGCTGACCCACCCGTGACAGCGGGAGCCGGCTCCGCCCGGTTCCCGCTGTTCCATGCCCGGCTCTCGGCCGGGCCGTTCCACCGGGCCGCAAGGCCCCTCCTCCATCGAAAGAGAACGACGTGCTCTGGTACATCGCGCGGCGACTGCTGCAGATGATCCCCGTCTTCCTCGGCGCCACCCTGATCATCTACCTGATGGCCTTCTACACCTCGGGTGATCCGATCCTCACCCTCGCAGGTGACAAGCCCATCTCCCCGGCGGTCGAGCAGCAGCTGCGCGAGCAGTACCACCTCGACCAGCACGTGCTGGTGCAGTGGCTGCTCTACCTCAAGAGCGTGGTGACCTTCGACCTCGGGGTCGGCTTCAACGGCCGGCCGATCTGGGATCAGATCGCCGCGGCCTTCCCCACCACGTTCCGGCTCGCGATCATCGCGGTGATCGTCGAGACCATCTTCGGCGTGATCGCCGGCATCATCTCCGGGCTGCGCAAGGGCAAGCTCATCGACACCTCGCTGCTGATGCTCTCGCTGCTGCTGATCGCCACCCCCACCTTCGTGCTCGGCTTCCTCGCCCAGTTCGTCTTCGGCCTGCAGCTGGGGATCGCCCCGATCAACGTGGGCCGTGATCCCTCCTGGCAGAACCTGCTGATGCCGGGATTCGTGCTCGGCGGCGTCTCCTTCGCCTATGTGCTGCGCCTGACCCGCACGTCGATCGCCGAGACCGCGGGCGCCGACCATGTGCGCACCGCGACTGCGAAGGGACTCTCCCGGGGCGGCGTGGTCAGCAAGCACATCCTGCGCAACTCGCTGATCCCGGTCGTCACCTTCATCGGCGCGGACCTCGGCGCCCTGATGGGCGGCGCGATCGTCACCGAGCGGGTCTTCAACGTGCCCGGCATCGGCACGCTGCTGTTCAGCTCGATCAACGCCGGCGAGGCACCGATGATCGTCTCCCTGGTGACGCTGCTGGTGATCATCTTCCTGCTCTCCAACCTCGTCGTGGATCTGCTCTACGGCGTGCTCGACCCGAGGATCCGCTATGCCAAGTGACGCCACCCCCACCCGTCCCCGGTCGGAGCACTGGGTCGCACCGCTGGAGGAGACCCCGCTGCAGGCGGTCGACGCCGCCGACACCACGACCGCGCCGCGCTCGCTCTGGAGCGAAGCGCTCCACAGCCTGATCCGCAATCCCGTGTTCGTGATCTCTGCGCTGCTGATCCTGTTCGTGCTCTTCGTCGCCGCCTTCCCGCAGGTGTTCACCGGCCAGGACCCGCGCTTCGGCGATCTCTCCCGTGCGAACCAGCCGCCCGGCGGGGAGCACCCCTTCGGCACCTCCCGTCAGGGCTACGACATCATGGCCCGCACCTTCTGGGGCGCCCGCACCTCGGTGATCATCGGGTTCTTCGCGATGATCGGCTCGACCCTCATCGGCGGGGCGATGGGCGCGCTCGCCGGCTACGTCGGAGGCTGGTTCGACGAGCTCATGTCCCGCGTGACCGACATCTTCTTCGCGGTGCCGCTGATCCTCGGCGCCATCGTGGTCGCGACCCGGCTGGGGGAGATGAACCTCTGGACCGTGATCGGCGTGCTGAGCGTCTTCGGCTGGACGAACATCGCTCGCATCATGCGCGGCGCCGTCATCTCCACCAAGGGGCAGGACTTCGTGACCTCCTCGGTCGCGCTCGGCGCCTCGAGCCCGACCGTGCTGCTCAAGCACGTGATCCCCAATGCGATCGCGCCGGTGATCGTCACCGCGACCGTGAACCTCGGCGTCTTCATCGTGGCCGAGGCGACGCTGTCGTTCCTCGGCGTCGGCCTGCCCACGAGCGCGGTCTCCTGGGGCGGGGACATCTCCGACGCCCGTGACGCGCTGCGCACGCAGCCGTCGATGCTGTTCTATCCGTCCGTGGCGCTCGCGATCACGGTGCTGAGCTTCATCATGCTCGGCGACGCCGTGCGCGACGCCCTGGACCCGAAGGCGAGGAAGCGATGACCACGACCTCCACGACCCCCTCCTCGGCGGGGACTCCCACCAGCGGTGCGCAGCCGCTGCTGGAGATCCGCGACCTCGAGATCACCTTCTCCACCTCCAACGGTCCGGTCAAGGGCGTGCGCAGCGCGAGCCTGGAGGTCTACCCGGGCGAGACCGTCGCGATCGTGGGCGAGTCCGGCTCGGGCAAGTCCACCACCGCCATGGCGATCGCCCACCTGCTGGCGACCAACGGCAGCATCACCGGCGGCCAGATCCTCTTCGAGGGCCGGGACATCACGCACATCTCCGAGAAGGAGATCCGGGTGCTGCGCGGTGACCAGGTGGGCCTGGTCCCGCAGGACCCGATGAGCAACCTCAACCCCATGTGGCGCGTGGGCTCTCAGATCCGCGAGACGCTCCAGGCCAACGGCATCGCGAAGGGCTCCGCCGCGAAGGCCCGCACGGTCGAGCTGCTCGAGGAGGCCGGGCTCTCCGACGCCGCCCGTCGCGCCGAGCAGTACCCGCACGAGTTCTCCGGCGGCATGAAGCAGCGCGCCCTGATCGCGATGGGCCTCGCCGCCCGGCCGAAGCTGCTGGTGGCCGACGAGCCCACCAGTGCGCTCGACGTCACCGTCCAGCAGCAGATCCTCGACCACCTCGACACGCTCACCGCGGAGCTGGGAGTGGCAGTCCTGCTGATCACCCACGATCTGGGCCTCGCCGCCGAGCGTGCCCAGCACCTGGTGGTCATGTACAAGGGGCGGGTGGTCGAGACCGGGCCCGCGCTCGAGCTGCTGCAGAACCCGCAGCACCCGTACACCAAGCGGCTCATCGGCGCGGCGCCCTCCCTCGCCTCGCGCCGGCTGGTCTCGGGAACGCAGCGCGCCGAGATCCGCGAGCGCGCCCAGGAGCACGCCCAGGAGCACGCCCACCCCGGCAGCGCACCGTCCACGTCGACGGACGCCCCCGGCACGCAGGAGGACGCACAGCTCGCGCCCGCCGACGCGCAGGCCCCGGAGTTCGGTTTCGGGGAGGTCGCCTCGGATGCCGTGATCCAGGTCCAGAAGCTCACCAAGTCGTTCCCCATCCGCGGCAGCGTGCCGTGGCGCTCCACCCCGTTCCTCGCAGTGGACGACGTCTCCTTCCAGATCGAGCGCGGCACCACCACGGCGATCGTGGGGGAGTCCGGATCGGGCAAGTCCACCGTCGCGCAGATGGTGCTCAAGCTCCTCGCGCCCACCTCGGGACGGGTGCTCTTCGAGGGCAAGGACGTCACCACCTACCGGGGTCGGGAGCTGAAGTCGCTGCGCCGCCGCGTGCAGCCGATCTTCCAGAACCCCTACGGCACCCTGGACCCGATGTACTCGATCTTCCGCACCATCGAGGAGCCGCTGCGACTGCACGGCATCGGGGATGCGAAGAGCAGGGAGGCGAAGGTGCGTGACCTGCTCGACAAGGTCGCCCTCCCTGCGGAGATGATGCGGCGCTATCCCAACGAGCTCTCCGGCGGCCAGCGCCAGCGCGTCGCCATCGCCCGCGCGCTCGCGCTCGACCCCGAGGTCGTGATCTGCGATGAGGCCGTCTCGGCTCTCGACGTGCTGGTCCAGGCCCAGGTGCTCGAGCTGCTCAACGATCTGCAGGCCGAGCTGGGACTGTCCTACCTCTTCATCACCCATGACCTCGCGGTGGTCCGGCAGATCGCCGACAACACCCTGGTCATGGAGAAGGGGAAGGTCGTCGAGCAGGGCACCACGGACGAGGTCTTCCACTCGCCCCAGCAGGAGTACACCAAGCGCCTGCTGGCCGCGATCCCCGGCGGCTCCATCCCGCTGGCCGGCTCGGAGACGATCGACGTGGTCGCTGCCGAGGTCGACGCCGACGACGAGCAGGCTGACGGCTCGCAGGTCGACGAGGGCCCGATCGATCCCTTCGCGAGCGCCGGGCACGTCTGAGCAGAGCTCTCAGCACGAGGAGAGCACCGCCGGGACGCGCTGCCGGGCATGCTCGGCAGCGCGATGGCGTCGAAGGTCTCACCTCGAGACCCTGGCGGGTCGCCCGCAGGCGGATAGACTCGCCTGGGCCCTGGAGCGGGTCGCACTCAAGTGCGGCCGGGCGCTGCTCGGTCCTCGACCCGCCGCGCAACCTGAAACGAGCACCTGCGTATGACCATCCAGCACCGCAACGACCTGCGGAACGTCGCCATCGTCGCCCACGTCGACCACGGCAAGACCACCCTGGTCGACGCCATGCTCACCCAGGGCGGCGCCTTCGGCGAGCGCGACAAGCATGACGAGCGGGCGATGGACTCGGGCGAGCTGGAGCGCGAGAAGGGCATCACGATCCTCGCCAAGAACACGGCGATCCGGTACACGGGCCCCTCCGCCGCAGCGATCGGCGAGCCTGACGGCATCACCATCAACGTCATCGACACCCCCGGCCACGCCGACTTCGGCGGCGAGGTCGAGCGAGGGCTGTCGATGGTCGACGGCGTCGTGCTGCTGGTGGACTCCTCCGAGGGTCCGCTCCCGCAGACCCGCTTCGTGCTGCGCAAGGCGCTCGCCGCGAAGCTCCCCGTGATCCTCGTGGTCAACAAGGTCGACCGTCCCGACGCCCGCATCGAGGAGGTCGTCGGAGAGGCGACCGACCTGCTGCTGGGCCTCGCCTCGGACCTCGCCGAGGAGATGGACGACATCGACCTCGACGCCGTGCTCGACGTCCCGGTCGTCTACGCCTCCGGCAAGGCCGGCCGTGCCTCCACCACCCAGCCGGAAGACGGCACCCTCCCCGAGGAGGAGACCGTCGAGGCGCTGTTCAAGACGATCCTCGAGTCGATCCCGGCGCCCGCCTTCGATGACGAGGTGCCGCTGCAGGCGCACGTCACCAACCTCGACGCCTCCCCGTTCCTGGGCCGCCTCGCGCTGCTGCGCATCAAGAACGGTCAGCTCGTCAAGGGCCAGCAGGTCGCCTGGTGCACTCGTGAGGGCGAGACGAAGACGGTGAAGATCACCGAGCTGCTGGAGACCAAGGGTCTCTCCCGCGAGCCGATGACCCGCACCGCCCTGCCCGGCGACATCGTCGCCGTCGCCGGGATCCCCGAGATCATGATCGGCGAGACCCTCGCCGATCTCTCCGATCCGCGCCCGCTGCCCCTGATCGAGATCGACGATCCGGCGATCTCCATGACCATCGGCATCAACACCTCCCCGCTGGCCGGCAAGAACGGCAAGGGCCACAAGCTCACCGCCCGCCAGGTCAAGGACCGCCTGGACGCCGAGCTGGTCGGCAACGTGTCCCTGAAGGTGCTGCCCACCGAGCGTCCCGACGCCTGGGAGGTGCAGGGCCGCGGCGAGCTCGCGCTGTCGATCCTCGTCGAGCAGATGCGCCGCGAGGGCTTCGAGCTCACCGTCGGCAAGCCGAAGGTGCTCACCCGCGAGATCGACGGGAAGGTCCACGAGCCCGTCGAGCGCATGACGATCGATGTGCCCGAGGAGTACCTCGGCACCGTCACCCAGCTGATGGCCTCCCGCAAGGGCCGCATGGAGACCATGAGCAACCACGGCTCCGGCTGGGTGCGCATGGAGTTCGTCGTCCCCGCCCGTGGACTGATCGGCTTCCGCACCCGGTTCATGACCGAGACCCGCGGCAACGGCATCGCCTCCTCCTATGCCGATGGCCACGAGCCGTGGCTGGGGGAGATCGAGTTCCGCGCCACCGGCTCCCTGGTCGCCGACCGCGCGGGCTCCGTCACCCCGTTCGCGATGATCAACCTCCAGGAGCGCGGCTCCTTCTTCGTCGAGCCCACCTCCGAGGTGTACGCCGGTCAGATCGTCGGGGAGAACTCCCGCAACGAGGACATGGATGTCAACATCACCAAGGAGAAGAAGCTGACGAACATGCGCGCCGCGTCCTCGGACTCCTTCGAGAACCTGGTGCCGCCGCGTCGCCTCACCCTCGAGGAGTCCCTCGAGTACTCCGCCGAGGACGAGTGCGTCGAGGTCACCCCCGAGATCGTGCGCATCCGCAAGGTCATCCTCGACGCCAACGAGCGCAAGCGCGCGCACTCCAAGGCCAAGTCGGGGAAGTGAGTCGGTGACGACCCCGCAGCAGCGCTCGGTGGGGTCGGCCCGTCAGGTCGACACCACCTCCCTCGCGGCCCGGCTGGCCCAGGCCGCGATGGCGATCGTGCTCGCGATCATCTCGGTGCTGCTGATGCTCTCCACCCACCGGGTGGAGCTCGATCTGCTCGGGGTCGACCTGCCCGCCGGCCTGCTGTTCGGGGCCGTGTTCCAGGGCCTCACGTGCGTCTTCCTGTGGGCCGCGACGGGGTCGAGGTTCCCGTTGCTCGTGATGGGCTGCCTGTGGGGGCTCCTCGCCACCCCCTTCCTAGGGGAGGGTGTCGGCGGAGGCGTGATGCTGCCGGCCGTGGTCGCGGACGTCCCGCAGTACTCGGGATGGATCGTGCAGGGCCTCGGCCTGGTCATCCCGTTCCTCGTGGCGGGGGGCATCACAGTGGCGGGACGGGCTCGTTCCCGGGCACGCTGAGCACATGAGCGCTTCCACGCGGCCCGACTGGGCGACCCTGCCGAACCTCGTCACCCTGGCGCGCTTCGTGCTGCTGGTGCCGGTGTGCGTGCTGCTGCTGGACGGGCCGGACACCCTCGCGGTGGTGCTGCTGCTGGTCTGGGCCAGCACCGACTGGATCGATGGTCTCCTCGCCAGGGTGCTGGATCAGACCAGTCGCACCGGGGCCATCATCGACCCGATCGCGGACCGCATCGGCCTTGCGGCGATCGTGCTCGCGCTGGCGGTCGCGGACCTGCTGCCCTGGGCGGCCCTCGCGATCATCGTCGTGGTGGACCTGGCGATGGTCGTGCTGGCGACCCGGGCCGCGCTGGGCGGAAGGATCTCGGTCTCCTGGCTCGGCAAGATCCGCACCTTCGTGCTGATGTCCTCGGTGTTCCTGCTGGTGGCCGTGGCCGCCTGGGTGCCGTCGCTGATCCCCGCCGCGCAGTGGCTGCTGTGGGCCGGCGTGCTGCTGCACGCGGCCTCGGGGATCGACTACATCGTCAGGGCGTGGCGCGCCCCCGCCGCCGCACAGGAGGTGGAGGCACCTCCTTCGCGGCGATGACCAGGGCTCGCGGCACTCTCACCGCGCCACGTTTCGTCATCACCTCCACCGAGTCGTCGTCGCTGCTCAGGATCGTGCCCAGGGCGTCCGTCATCGATTCGCCGTGCAGCGATGCCTCCGCGTCGATCGCGTAGCGAAGCACCACCCGGCGTCCCTCGTGCAGGAAGGGCGCCCAGCCGGCGCGGACCCGCGGAGCCTCGTCCATCGTCATCCTCCGAGGCTATCCCCGTGGCTGCCCCGTCCCGCATGACCGCTGGCGGGACGTCGGATGTGCATCCGGTCACCTCCGGGTTCCAGCGCCCCGCCGCGCGGTCGCCGAGGCGGGCGGGATGAGAGGATGGGAGCAGTCTCCGACGGAAGGAAGCCGCCCATGACCTACGTCATCGCCCTGCCCTGCGTCGACGTGAAGGATCGTGCCTGCGTCGACGAGTGCCCGGTGGACTGCATCTACGAGGGCAGCCGGATGCTCTACATCCAGCCCGACGAGTGCGTGGACTGCGGGGCCTGCGAGCCCGTCTGCCCCGTCGAGGCGATCTTCTACGAGGACGACACCCCG
>NZ_DASVGJ010000017.1:0-8415 GCF_036379615.1 Brachybacterium sp. | reverse complement strand
ATCGGGGGCGGCGCCGCTGCGCTGTCCGAGGGTGTACGAGCTGGGCGGTACGTGGCTCCGTGCACGGGCCGCTCTCCGCGAGCCGCTCGTGCTGCGGAGCGGGAGGCGCCCTCAGTCCTGCGAACGTGCCTGCAGGCGCTGGGCCGTGCGCAGCGCCAGGACGAGGTCGTCGGGACGACGGGTGGAGGCGACCCACGCGGTGGCGGGATCGTCGTCGTCCAGCACCTCGACCCGCATGCCGGTCGTGGTCCAGCCCCGCACGCAGTGGTGGGCGAGCGGCTCGAAGTCCTGACCGATGGTGCGGGCCCAGACCTCGCCGGAGAGGGCGGTCGGCTCTCCGAGGTGCTGCACCTCGATCCGTGCGCGCCCCAGCCGGAACCAGCCGTCGGCCACCTCGACCACGGGGGAGTACATCACCACCAGAACCAGCAGGGCGAGGATCGAGACCACGCCGACGACGATCGCGACGGTGAGGTGCAGCGGGATCAGGATCAGTCCCAGGGCGGCGCCCACCCCGACTGCCGCGATCCAGAACCCCGGTCCGGCCAGGACACGCTCGTGGAAGAGCGCGGCGCCCTCCCCGGGGGCGTCCGCGGGAACCGGGAGCGGGGCGGCCGAGGAGGCGGGGTCGAGGGCATGTTCGGAGGCTGCGGGCATGCCGCCATCGTCTCACGCACCGCCTGGGGGCATGATCCGGCACGGGACGGCTCCCGTGCGCACCCGGGATGCTCCGAGGGTGCTGGAAGCGCCGACGCGCGGAGCACTTACCCTGGGGCCATGCCTGTCGAACCAGCTGACACCCGGACGGGTGCCGAGAACCCGACCCCGGCCGCCGAGGCATCGCCCTCCGGCGCCCCCACCGAGCACATGCCCTCCCTGCGGATCCGCCGCGCGCCGGCCGTTCCCATGCCGCGGCGTGCGCACCCCGATGACGCCGGCCTGGACCTCGCCAGCGCGGAGGAGCTCGTGATCCCCGCGGGAGGTCGGGCCCTGGTGGACACCGGGCTCGCCCTCGCGCTCCCCCCCGGCACGGTGGGGATGGTCTGCCCGCGCTCCGGCCTCGCCGCACGCCACGGCATCACCGTGCTCAACGGTCCCGGTATCGTGGACGCGGGCTATCGAGGGCCGATCAAGGTCGCCCTGCACAACACGGACCCTCTGGAGCCTTTCGCCCTGCAGGTCGGGGACCGCATCGCCCAGCTCGTGGTGGTGCCCTTCCTCGCCCCGCAGCTGGTCGAGGTCGAGGATCTCGACGAGACAGCACGCGCCGGTGCCGGCTTCGGCTCGAGCGGCGGATTCGGTGCCGCTCCCGCCCCGACGGGCGCCGACCAGAACACGGAGGGATGACCATGGGACTGTTCTCCCGCAGGAAGTCACGCGAGGTCGAGGAGATCGACGGCCTCGACGCGCTCGACGAGCTCGAGCCCGAGCGGGACGCGGGTGATGCAGCGGACGACGCGAACGCGGAGCCCGATGCAGACGCCGGCGCAGACGCCGATGCAGAGGGCGCCGTGGCCGCGGAGCAGTCCGCCGCCGAGGAGGGCACGGCAGAGGTCCCCGTGCGCGGCGAGCACCTCGAGGACGGCCCCTACGACGAGCACGACGCGCCCGAGGAGGACCGCATCGATCTGGGTGGTCTGCAGATCCCCACGGTCGACGGCATGGAGCTGAGGATGGAGGTCGACCAGCGCAGCAGTGCCGTGACCGGCGCGAACCTGGTCCTCGGAGGCTCCTCGCTGCAGATCCAGGCTTTCGCGGCGCCGAAGTCGCGCGGCCTGTGGGAGGACGTGCGCGGCTCGCTGCGCGACTCCGTGGTCAAGCAGGGCGGCACGGCCGAGACCCGACCCGGAGTCTTCGGCACGGAGCTGATCACTCGGCTGCCGATCAAGCGCACCGATGGGCGCACCGGGTACCGCCCGGCGAGGTTCATCGGCATCGACGGACGACGGTGGTTCCTCCGCGCGATCCTCACGGGCAAGGCCCTGGGCGATCCCGAGCAGTCCCGCAGCTTCGAGACCCTCATCTCCCGCCTGGTGGTGGTGCGGGGCAGCGAGGCGATGGCACCGCAGGAGCTGATCCCGCTGCACCTCCCCGGCGAGCGCGCCGGGCTGAGCCAGATCCGCTCCGGCCCGCTGGATCCGCTCGCGCGGGGCCCCGAGATCACCGAGATCGGATGAGCCCCTCAGCTGATCGCCCTGTCCCGCCCCGGCACCGGGCGTCGACCGCGCACGCGGACGGGGCGGCGACCGAGCAGGCCCCAGCGACGCCCGATCAGGCCCGCGAGGCAGGGGCCGAGAGCCCGGAGACTTCGGCAGCGACCCCGGCACCGAGCCAGGGCCCGGGCCCCGAGGGCGAGCGTTCCGGAGGGCTCGGCGCCATCCTCCAGGAGGAGGAGTTCTCGGTCGCCGAGGCCATCGGCGGGCCCCGCGGCATCATCGAATCGGTGCTGCCCACCCTGCTGTTCGTGGTGCTCTTCGTCTCCACGCGTTCGGTGATGATCGCCGCGGTGAGCGCGACCGTCGTGGTCCTCGCGCTCCTGATCGCACGGCTCGTGCAGCGTCAGAGCGTCGGCACGGTCCTCGGCGGGCTGATCGCCGCCGCGCTCGGTGCGGTGCTCGCGATCCGCTCGGGGGAGGGGACGGACTTCTACTGGCCCGGCATCGCCACCAATGCGGTCGCCCTGCTGGTGCTGCTGGTCTCGCTCCTGCTCCGTCGCCCGCTCGTGGGACTGATGGTGGGTCTGCTGGATCCGCGGGTGAAGGACTGGGCGGAGGATCCCGATGCCCGACGGGTCTACACCCGGGCCACGCTCCTGTTCGTGGGGCTCTACGCCGCCAAGCTCGCCGTGCAGCTCCCGCTGCTGCTGACCGGTCAGGTGGCCGCGCTGGGCGCCGCCAAGATCGCCATGGGGCTGCCGGCCTTCGCGATCATCGCCTACCTGGTGTGGCTGATGCATCGAGGTCTGCTCGCCCGTCGCGAGCGCGACTGAGCCCCCGTCGGGCGCCGTGCGCGAGGTGCGTCCACTGGATGAGACAATGTCCCCGACGGCCTCGTGAGCTCTCGCGCGGCCGGGTCCCCTTCCGATTGAGCAGCCACGGTCCGTGTCGCCCCGACCCGGACGGGAAGTGAGTGTCCGATGAGTCCGGATGCCGAACGAGTGTCGAGCGCTCCCGCCCTCGGCGACCGCCTCCTCACCCTGACCGTCGGCCCGCCCGCGGCCGGCGGCACCTTCGTGGCCCGTCATGAGGGCCGCGTCGTGTTCGTGCGCGGCACCACCTCGGGTGAGACCGTCACCGCACGGCTGCTCGAGGACCCGCAGGAGAAGGCGGAGGCGCGCTTCTGGCGGGCCGAGGCGCTGGACGTCCTCGAGGCCGGAGTGGACCGGGTCCCCTCGGTCTGGGAGGAGGCCGGGGTCGACGGCGTGGGCGGCGCGGAATGGGCTCACATCGCCCTGCCGGCCCAGCGGCGGATCGCCAGCGAGGTGATGCAGGAGCTGCTGCGCCGCGCTGGGGTGACGTCCTTCCCGATCGAGCAGGTGCAGGTCGAGCCCGCACCGCATGACGCCGAGGGGCTGGGGTGGCGCACGCGCGTGCGCTACGCCGTCGACGCCGAGGGACGCGTCGGGATGCGCGGCTGGCGCTCCCACGAGGTCCGTCCGGTGGGGGAGGATCCGCTGTCCGCCCGGGCCGTCCGCGCACTGCGCCTGGGGGAGTTGACGGCACCCGAGGGGACCGAGGCGATCGACGCCGTGGCGCCCTCGGCGGGCCCCGCCTCCGTGGTGCTGATCGGCCGTGACCTGGACCCTGAGAGCGTGCAGATCCCGGAGGCATGGGGGGACGCCGACGTCGCCGTGCGCACCGCGCGCGGGATCGTTCCGCTGCGAGGCGAGGGCACCGTCCATGAGCGGGTGGGGGAGCGGCTGTTCACCGTCAGCGCCACCGGCTTCTGGCAGTCCCACCGTCGCGCCGCCGAACTGCTCACCGAGGTCGTCACGGGCACGCTGCGCGCCCCTCGGGGCGGCAGCGCCTGGGACCTCTACGGAGGGGTCGGCCTCTTCTCGGCGGTCGCCGCCGAGCAGGTCGGCCAGGACGGGGCGGTCGTCTCGGTGGAGGGGAACCGACGGGCCTCCCAGCTCGCTGCCGAGAACCTCGCGGACCTGCCCCAGGTCTCCACCGCGACCGCCGACGTCACCGACTGGGTCCGTGCGCGACGCGGCGGCGTGGACACGGTCGTCCTGGACCCGCCGCGCAGCGGTGCGGGCACCGAGCTGATGGGCCTGCTGGCCCAGGCGGTGCGCCAGAGGATCGTGTACGTCTCCTGCGAGCCCTCCACCCTCGCCAGGGACCTCGCCGCGATCGAGAAGCAGGGATGGCGGATCTCCGATCTGCGCGCCTTCGATCTCTTCCCGCACACCCATCACATCGAGTCCGTGGCGGTGCTGGAGCGCGCGACGAGCTGAGCCCGGGCCTCGCTGCCGGTGCCGGGCGTCGCGACGGGCGCGAGCCCGTGCGGCGGGCGTGGCAGCTCGCGACGGGCGCGGGCCTTTGCGCCGACGGGCGACACGTCCCTGCAAGCTGACGAGGTGTCATGATCTGCGCCTCGAACGTGGTACTATTTATCTTGACTTCAAGATACCTGCCGGCTTCGCCCGGCCGACCCCCGCCTCGACCTGCACGGACGTCGATCCGACGCGAGGTGCGCATTCGTCCGCCCTCGGTGGCCGACGCGCCTACGATGGAGGGGTCAACCTCTCACCAAAGGAGTTCGCCCGATGAGCACTGTCGACTCATTCTCCGCGAAACAGGATCTCACCGTCGGTGGGACCGACTACGAGATCTTCGCCCTCGACGCCGTGGACGGCGCCGACAAGCTTCCCTACAGCCTCAAGATCCTGCTGGAGAACCTGCTGCGCACCGAGGACGGTGCGAACATCACCGCCGACCACGTGCGTGCGCTGGCGGGCTGGGAGCCCACGGCCGATCCCTCGGTCGAGATCCAGTTCACCCCGGCCCGCGTGATCATGCAGGACTTCACCGGTGTGCCCTGTGTCGTCGACCTCGCCACCATGCGCGAGGCGATGCAGGAGCTCGGCGGAGATCCCGAGAAGATCAACCCGCTCGCCCCCGCCGAGATGGTCATCGACCACTCCGTCATGATCGACGTGGCCGGTCGCCTGGACGCGCTCGAGAAGAACATGGAGCTCGAGTACGAGCGCAACCGTGAGCGCTACCAGTTCCTGCGCTGGGGCCAGACCGCGTTCGACGACTTCAAGGTCGTCCCCCCGGGCACCGGCATCGTCCACCAGGTCAACATCGAGTACCTGGCCCGCACCGTCATGACCCGTGAGGTCTCGGTCGACGGCGCCGCGCCCGTCCTGCGCGCCTACCCGGACTCCTGCGTCGGCACCGACTCGCACACCACCATGGTCAACGGCCTGGGCGTGCTCGGCTGGGGCGTCGGCGGCATCGAGGCCGAAGCAGCCATGCTCGGCCAGCCTGTCTCGATGCTCATTCCGCGCGTCGTCGGCTTCAAGCTGAGCGGCTCCATCCCCACGGCCGCCACCGCGACCGACGTCGTGCTCACCATCACCGAGATGCTCCGCCAGCACGGGGCCGTCGGCAAGTTCGTCGAGTTCTACGGCGAGGGCGTCACCCAGGTCCCGCTCGCGAACCGCGCCACCATCGGCAACATGAGCCCCGAGTTCGGCTCCACCTGCGCGATCTTCCCGATCGACGAGGTCACCGTCGACTACATGCGCCTCACCGGCCGCTCCGAGGAGCAGCTGGCGCTGGTCGAGGCCTACGCCAAGCGCCAGGGCCTGTGGCACGACCCCTCGAAGGAGGCCGCCTACTCGGAGTACCTCGAGCTGGACCTCTCCACCGTGGTGCCCTCGATCGCCGGCCCGAAGCGTCCCCAGGACCGCATCGTGCTCACCGAGGCCAAGGAATCCTTCCGCGAGGTGCTGCCCTCCTACGCCACCGGCGAGCAGGTCCCCGGCAATGGAGACGGCTCGTTCCCGGCGTCGGACCCCTCCACCCCCGACTCCGACAACGAGTCCGGCGGCGCCGAGCCCGTGCACCAGCACGTCACCGGCCGGGCCTCGAACCCGGTCCAGGTCAAGGGCGAGGACTTCTCGATCGACCACGGCATCGTGTCGATCGCCTCGATCACCTCCTGCACCAACACCTCGAACCCCTCGGTGATGATGGCCGCGGGCCTGCTCGCCCAGAACGCGGTGGACAAGGGCCTCGTCGCCAAGCCGTGGGTGAAGACCTCCATGGCCCCCGGTTCGCAGGTCGTCACGAACTACTACACCAAGGCCGGTCTGTGGCCTGCCCTGGAGTCGCTCGGCTTCCACCTGGTCGGCTACGGCTGCACCACCTGCATCGGCAACTCCGGCCCGCTGGATCCGGAGATCTCCGAGGCCATCGCCGAGAAGGACCTCGCCGTCACCGCAGTGCTCTCGGGCAACCGCAACTTCGAGGGCCGCATCAACCCCGACGTGAAGATGAACTACCTGGCCTCCCCGCCGCTGGTCATCGCCTACGCGCTCGCGGGCACGATGGACTTCGACTTCGAGAACGATCCGCTCGGTCAGGACAAGGACGGCGGGGACGTCTTCCTGCGCGACATCTGGCCCAACCCCACCGAGGTGGAGAAGGTCATCTCGGAGTCCATCTCCCAGGAGATGTTCACCGAGGACTACAAGGACGTCTTCACCGGAGACGAGCGCTGGCGGAACCTGGACACCCCCGAGGGCGCGACCTTCGAGTGGGACTCCGAGTCCACCTACGTGCGCAAGCCCCCGTACTTCGAGGGCATGGCCGCGACGCCGGAGCCCGTCTCCGACGTCTCCGGCGCCCGGGTGCTGGTCAAGGTCGGCGACTCGACCACCACCGACCACATCTCGCCCGCCGGTGCGATCAAGCTCGACTCCCCGGCAGGTCGTTACCTGCAGGAGCACGGCGTCGCTCGCAAGGACTTCAACTCCTACGGCTCGCGTCGCGGCAATCACGAGGTGATGATCCGCGGCACCTTCGCGAACATCCGCATCCGCAACCAGCTGCTCGACGGCGTCGAGGGCGGCTACACGAAGAACTTCCTGACCGGTGAGCAGGAGTTCATCTACGACGCGGCGCAGGGCTACGCGGAGCAGGACATCCCGCTGGTGGTCCTGGCGGGCAAGGAGTACGGGACCGGCTCCTCGCGCGACTGGGCGGCCAAGGGCACCAAGCTCCTCGGCGTCCAGGTCGTCATCGCGGAGAGCTTCGAGCGCATCCACCGCTCGAACCTGATCGGCATGGGCGTGCTGCCGCTGCAGTTCCCGGAGGGCCAGAACGCCGAGTCCCTCGGACTCGACGGCACGGAGACCTTCTCGTTCACCGGGGTCACCGCCCTGAACGACGGGTCCATCCCCAAGACGGTCCAGGTCGTCGCCGAGACGGCGGACGGCTCGAAGGTGGAGTTCGACGCTCCGCTGCGCATCGACACCCCCGGCGAGGCGGAGTACTTCCGCAACGGCGGCATCCTGCAGTACGTGCTGCGGTCGCTGGTCGCAGCCTGAGCCGATCGGCTCGGACACGAGCCGAACTGGCAGCCGGCACGCCCCCGCGTGCCTGATGTCAGGCCTCACCAGCGCGCCCCGTCAGGCTTCGGCCTGGCGGGGCGCGCTGGTCTTTGCGCCGACGGATGCTCGCACGTGAGCGGCAGGAAGCGGCTCCAGCGGGGGCGTGCGCACCCTGCGTCAGCACCGTCCGTCCACGTCCGGACGGACGAGCTATCGGATCTCCCCGTCTGGCGGAACCGGCCCTAGGCGGGCGGTCGAGCGATGCCGTGGCGGTGCGCCCGCACCGCGACCTGGACGCGGTCGCGCAGAGCGAGCTTCGTGAGCACGCGTCCGACATGCGTCGTGACGGTGGCTTCGGACAGATGCACGTGCCGGCGATCTCCAGGTTGCTGAGGCCGTCGGCGTGCACCAGCTCGTCCGCGTCGAAGGTGGTCAGCACGATCACACGTGCAGCCGGATGGGCCGCGTGGATCCGCCGCGCGCAGGATTCCGAGGCGCGAGTCGCCGGCGGCGACGATCAGCCAGAGGGTGTGGCGACGGAGCTCCCGCGGGTCTCGGCCGATCCAGGGCGGACATCTCGCTCCTGCACATGCTTGACATCGAGTGCACTTGAAGAAGTGGACTTCCTCCCATGACGACGACGAGTTCTCCCTCTTCAGTGTCCGCGGACGACGACCAGCCGGCAGCAGGTGCCGACGTCTCCGCTGCCCTGCGCCGTGTGGTGGAGGATGTCCAACGCGGCTTCACCGAGAACGATGCGGACCTCCTCGTGCGTCACATCGCGCCGGATGCGGTGATCGTGAACGCGCTCGGAGCGGTGCTCCGTGGGCGAGCGGCCGTCGAGGCCG
>NZ_DASVGJ010000016.1:0-35548 GCF_036379615.1 Brachybacterium sp. | reverse complement strand
TGTGCCGGCGCCGAAGGACCCGCCGATGACGATGGTGAGCTTGGGGACCCGGGCGCAGGCCACGGCGGTGACCATCTTCGCGCCGTCCTTGGCGATGCCGCCGCGCTCGTACTCCGCGCCCACCATGAATCCGGCGATGTTCTGCAGGAACACCAGCGGGATCTCGCGCTGGTCGCACAGCTGCACGAAGTGGGCGCCCTTGAGCGCCGATTCGCTGAACAGCACCCCGTTGTTCGCGACGATGCCGACGGGATGGCCGTGGATGCGGGCGAAGCCGGTGACCAGGGTGGTGCCGTACCCGGCCTTGAACTCGGAGAACTCGCCCGCGTCGATGACCCGCGCGATCACCTCGTGCACGTCGTAGGGGGTGGAGAGGTCCGACGGCACGGCGGCGCCCATGGTCGCCGGATCCACGGCGGGCTCGCGCGGCTCGTGGCGGGGCAGCACGGGGGCCGGGTCAGGGAAGGTGGCGGCGATCTCGCGGAGGATCGAGAGGGCGTGCTCATCGTCCTCGGCGAGGTGGTCGGCGACGCCCGAGACCTCGGTGTGCATCACGCCGCCGCCGAGGTCCTCGGCGCTGACCTCCTCGCCGGTGGCGGCCTTCACCAGCGGCGGCCCGCCCAGGAAGATCGTCCCCTGGTCCCGGACGATCACCGTCTGGTCGCTCATCGCGGGCACATAGGCGCCGCCCGCGGTGGAGGAGCCCATCACGGCGGAGATCTGCGGGATCCCGGCGGCGCTCATCCGGGCCTGGTGGAAGAAGATCCGGCCGAAGTGGTCTCGATCGGGGAAGACCTCGTCCTGCATCGGCAGGTAGGCACCGCCGGAGTCGACCAGGTATATGCAGGGCAGGCGGTTCTCCTGCGCGATCTCCTGCGCACGCAGGTGCTTCTTCACCGTCATCGGGAAGTAGGTGCCGCCCTTGACGGTGGCGTCGTTGGCCAGGACCAGGCAGTGCCGGCCCTGGATCATCCCGATCCCGGCGACCACCCCGGCACCCGGCGCGGCGCCGTCGTACATCCCCTCGGCGGCCAGCGGCGCGATCTCCAGGTAGGGCGAGCCGGGATCGAGCAGTCGGTCGATCCGCTCGCGGGCCAGCAGCTTGCCGCGGGCACGATGCTTCTCCCGCGCGGAGGCGGAGCCGCCGTCGGCCGCGACCGAGAGGCGACGCCGCAGCTCGCTGACCAGCGCCGCCATCGCCGCAGCGCGATCGGTGGCTGCGCCGCCTGTCGCCGCGCGGTCGGAGGTGGCGCGGTCGGTGGCCGGGCCGTCCGCGGGGACGGCGGTGCGCAGGTCATCCATGGACTACCTCGTCAGCAGGATCGCGGGATCGGACAGGACATCGGCGATGTCCATGAGGAAGCGGCTGGCCTCGGCGCCGTCGAGCACCCGATGGTCGAAGGACAGGGTGAGCGTGACGACGGTGCGCAGTGCGATCTCGCCCCGGTGCTCCCACGGCTGGCGGCGCAGCGCCCCGATCGCGAGGATGACGCTCTGGCCGGGGTTGAGGATCGGCACCCCGCCCTCGACCCCGAACACGCCGACGTTGGTGACGGTGAGGGTGGAGCCGGTCAGCTCGGCCGGGGTGAGGACCCCCTCGCGGGCCCTGCCGGCCTGCTCGGCGATCCGTTCGGTGAGGGTCGCGCCGTCGAGGTCGTCCGCGCCAGGGACGGTGGCGACCACCAGACCGCGCTCCGTGGCGACGGCGATGCCGAGCGCGACCTGCTCGAACAGCTCGATCTCCCCGGCCTCGGCGTCGAAGCGGGCGTTGGCGGACGGGGTCCGACGAGCGGCGGGCATGATCGCCCGGCTCACCGCGGCGAGGAAGGACGTCGTCCTCCCGCCCCGGTCCGGTCGGCGCAACCGCTCGAGGGTGTCGGTGACGTCGAGGGTGGTGTGCACCGAGGCATGCGGCGCGGTGAAGGCGGAGGCCGTCATGGCGCGGGCTGTCTCGCGGCGCAGACCGGTGACGGGCTGCCGGGTCGAGGCCCGCCCACGGCTGCTCCGGTTCTGGTCCGGGACGTCCCGACCGCCGCGCGCGCAGGCGTCGACGTCCCCGCGCAGGATCCTCCCGCCGGGGCCGGTGCCGTGCACCGCGGCGAGGTCCACGCCCAGGTCACGGGCATGGCGCCGCACCGGAGGCATCGCCTTCGCGGCGGGGTGGGCGGCCCGCTGCTCGCTGCGGCCCGCGTACGGGACGGTCTCGAAGGAGCGAGGCCGACGGCGCGGTCGTCCGGTGCCGGGCAGCACCGGCCCGTAGCCGACCAGCACCTGCTGGCGCTGCGGGGCAGCACGCTCCGACGCAGGCTCCGTCGCAGGCGCCGACGAGGCCGACGAGGCCGACGAGGCCGACGAGGCATCCTCGCCCGGGCCGGGGTCGTCGGCCGCCGGAGACCCGCTGCCGGCGGGGTCGTCGGCCGCCCGGGTCGCGCCCTCCTCGATGCCGAGCAGCGGTGCGCCGACGGCGAGGGTCTCTCCCTCGGTCGCGTACAGCGCGGTGACCCGCCCGGCGCGCGGGCTGGGCAATTCGACCAGTGCCTTCGCGGTCTCGACGTCGGCGATCACCTGGTTCCGGGTGACGGTGTCTCCCACCGAGACCCGCCAGCTCACGACGGTCGCCTCGGTGAGGCCCTCGCCCAGGTCGGGCATCATGAAGTCGCTCATCGGGCGGCCTCCCTCGAGTTGCGCCGGCCCAGCGTGCGGTCGACCGCATCCAGGATCCGGTCGATGCCGGGCAGGTAGTGGTCCTCCACCGCGGCGGCCGGGTAGGGGGTGTCGTAGCCGGTGACCCGTTCGGGGGCGGCCTCGAGATGCTCGAAGCAGTCCTCGATCGCGCAGGTGATCACCTCGGAGGCGAGCGAGACGGTGCCCGGCGCCTCATGGGCGACGACCAGCCTGCCGGTGCGGCGCACGCTCGCGGCGATCGTGTCGCGGTCCAGCGGTGCCAGGGAGCGCAAGTCGATGACCTCGAGGCTGATGCCGTCGTCCTCTGCGGCGATCGCCGCCTCGAGCGCAGTGACCACGAGCGGTCCGTAGGCGACGAGCGTCGCGTCCCGGCCCTCGCGCAGCACCCGCGCGGAGGCGAGGTCGGTGGTGAGGGTGGTGTCGACCTCGCCCTTGCCCCAGTAGCGGCGCTTGGGCTCCAGCACCATCACCGGGTCATCGCACGCGATCGCGGCCCGCATCGTGGAGTAGGCGTCCTGCGGATCGGCGACGGTGACCACGCGCAGGCCGGGGGTGTGGGCGAAGTACGCTTCGGGGCTCTCCGAGTGGTGCTCGACCGCGCCGATCCCTCCGCCGAAGGGGATCCGGATGGTCAGCGGCATCCGCACCAGGCCTCCGGTGCGGTAGTGGAGGCGGGAGACCTGCGCGACCAGCTGATCGAAGCCCGGGTAGACGAAGCCGTCGAACTGGATCTCGGCCACGGGCCGCAGGCCGCGGTAGGCCATCCCCACGGAGGTGCCGATGATCCCGGACTCCGCGAGCGGCGAGTCGATCACCCGGGAGGCGCCGACGCGCTGCTTCAACCCGTCGGTGATCCGGAAGACGCCGCCGAGGGTGCCGATGTCCTCGCCGATGAGGACCACGTCGCCGTCAGCCTCGAGGGCGTCGCGCAGCGCCGTGTTCAGCGCGGCGGCCATGGTCATCGCGGTGGTCGACCCGGTGGTGTCGGAGCCTGCGGTGTCGGAGCCTGCGGTGTCGGAGCCTGCGGTACCGGAGCCTGCGGTGCCGGTGGACGAGGTGGTCGCCGTCATGCCGCCGCACCCTCCCCGTGCTCGGGGGCCAGGGAGCCCGTGAAGGCACGGAACTGCTCGCGCTGGCGGAGCAGGCCCGGATGCTCGGTGGACAGCACGTTCTCGAACAGGCTCTCCGGGGCGGGGGCGGGCAGCGCGGTGACCGCCTCCTGCATCGCGGTCGCCGCCTCCTGACCGCGCCGCTCCGCCTCGGCGCGGACCTCCTCGATCGGGGCGCCGAGCTGCTCGAGGTGCCGCTCCAGCCGAGCCAGCGGGCACCGGCGGCGCCACCGCTCCAGCTCCTTCTCGTCGCGGTAGCGGGTGGGGTCATCGCTCGTGGTGTGGGGGCCGAGGCGGTAGGTGACCGCCTCGAGGAACATCGGTCCCTTGCCGGCCCGGAGGTGGCGGGACGCGTACCGGCTCGCGGCCCGCATCGCGAGCACGTCGTTGCCATCCACCCGGAGGGAGGGGATCCCGAACCCGGCCGGGCGCAGCGCGAGCGGGACCGTGGCCTGCACGCCCACCGGCTCGGAGATCGCGTACTGGTTGTTCTGGCAGAAGAACAGCACCGGGGCGTGGAACGAGGCCGCGAAGACCATCGCCTCGTTGACGTCGCCCTGGCTCATGGCGCCGTCGCCGAAGCACGCGACGGCGATGTCGTCCTTGCCCTGGGCCTGGGTCGCCATCGCATAGCCCACGGCGTGGTGGGTCTGCGCGCCGATGATCACCTGCGGGGTGGCCATGTGGTGGGCGAAGGGGTCCCAGCCGGACAGGGAGGTGCCGCGCCAGACCGCGAGCATCTCCCCCGGACTCACGCCACGGCACCAGGCCAGGCCGTTCTCCCGGTACGAGGTGAACAGGAAATCCGTCTCCGCGAGGGCGCGGCCCAGGCCGATCTGGGCGGCCTCCTGACCGCGCAGCGGCGGCCACAAACCCAGCTCACCCTGCCGCTGCAGGGCGACGGCCTCGTCGTCGATCGCCCGGATCACGGCCATGTCGAGGTACAGGCCCGACAGCATCTCCACGTCGACGTCGCTCAGCAGCGGGTCGAGGAGGGGGTCGGGGCGTCGGGTGCCGTCCTCGTCGAGGACGTGCAAGGGCGTGTCGAGTCCAGCAACCAGTTCGTGGTCGTGCGCTGACGGGGTCGTCAACATTCGAGCCTCCAGGATCCGCCGCGCCGTGTGGGCGCATGGGACGTCCGTGTGCACCGGGTGGGTGCGGTGACGTCATCGTCGTGACCCACGGTACGGGCGGAGTGCAGGGCGTACAACGATTGTGGAGCAGATTCAGCAGAATGCTCAGTCTTGGAGGCTACGCTCCCGTAGAATCGGGCAGTATGCACATCGTGGATGACACCGACCGTCGGCTGCTGCTGGCCATGACGGAGAACCCCCGCTCGACGATCGTCTCCCTCGCCGAGAGGCTCGGGCTCTCACGCAACACCGTCCAGTCCCGCCTGGCCGCCCTCGAGGCGGGGCCCGCGCTGCAGGGCTACGACCGCCGCCTGCACGCGGCCTCCCTGGGCTACCCGCTCACCGCTTTCATGGAGACCCAGGTCGACCAGCCCCGCCTCGAGCACGTGATCGCGCAGCTGCGGGCGATCCCCGAGGTGGTGCAGGTGCACGGCCTCAGCGGCCTGCACGACATCCTGGTGCGCTGCGTGTGCCGCGACACCGACGACCTCTACCGGGTCAGCAAGCTCATCCTGGGCTGCGAGGGCGTGATCCGCACCGACACCTCGCTCGCGATGGGCGAGCTGATCCCCTTCCGCCTCGCCCCGGTGCTGGAGCGGGACCTGGGGAGGTGAGCGTCGGCGGGGTGCGAGTGGGTCGGAGCGGGCCACTCACCCCGTCGAGCCCCGCAGCCGCGCAGCCGCGCAGAGCTGCCGGCAGGTCTGCGCGGCTGAGCTCGGTCAGAGTCCCGCGAGCGGGACCGGCTGCCCGGTGCGCACGGACTCCTGGGCCGCGGCGACCACGCGGACCGTGCGCAGCCCCACCTCGCCCGTCGGTTCGACAGCTGTTCCCTCGCGCACCGCACCCAGGAAGGCGTCCAGCAGCAGGGCGTCCGTGTCCGTGCCGTAGGGCAGCCATTGGCCGTGCCCGCCCACGTGCTGGGCGAAGGCGTCGATCTGCAGCTGGCCGCCGGTGCCGAGGGCCTGCAGGCGCAGGCCGCCCCAGGTGGGGGCGTCGGCCGGCTGCGACCAGGAGCAGTCGATGGTGGCGACGACACCGGAGTCATAGGCGAGGGTGACCAGGCCACCGGTCTCGGCGCCCTCCCCCGCCCGGTCCGCGTAGAGGATCCGATTCGTGACGGCGTGGACGCTCGCAGGCGCTCCGAGCGCCGAGTCGAGGATCTCGGCGAGGTGCACGGTGTGGTCCACCATCGCGCCGCCGCCGGCGAGCTCCACATCGGTGAACCAGTCGCGGGCGGCGGGCAGCTTGCCGTTGTTGGTGCCGGTGAGGCCGATGACCTCGCCGAGCGAACCGTCGGCCACCGCTGTGCGCAGCGCCTCCACCTCGGGCGCGAAGTGCACCGGGAACGCGGTCATCAGCACCACACCCGCCTCGCGACAGGCGGCGACCATCTCCTCCGCGTCGGGGACGGTGGTGGCCAGCGGCTTCTCGCACAGCACGTGCACGCCGCGGCGGGCGGCCTCCAGGACCAGGTCCCTGTGGTGAGCATTGGCGCTGGTCACGACGATCGCGTCCGGCCCCTCGGGCCAGACGCGCCAGGCCTCCTCGAACGAGGGGAGCACGCGGGCGCCGCGCACGTCGCCGTAGCCGTCGGGATCCGCGACCACCAGGTCCACATCGCCGCGAGCCTCGAGCAGCGCGGCGTAGCCGGCGGCGTGGGTGTGCGCGCAGCTCATCAGCGCGACCTTGAGCGCGGGCGCCGGATCGGCGGACGCGGTGTCGGTGGGGCGTGCGGTCAGCATGGGATGCTCCGTCCGGTGCGCAGGGACTCGAGGGCGGCGTGGGCGATCTCCACGGCGAGGGCGCCGTCGGCGGCGTCGACCCTGGTGGGGGCGCCGGTGCGCAGAGCCTCGACGAAGTCGACGAGCTCGGCGGCGTAGGGATCGCGCAGCGTGGAGACGTCCGGGAGGAAGCCGTCGCCGGCGGCCTGCCGGGCGGAGGCGACCTCGTCGAAGACGATGCCGGGATCACCGGCGCTGTCGTACTGCAGGCGGCCGCCGTCCCCGGCGAGATCGACGGTGTAGCGGAACCGCGTGCCCGCGGGGCCCCAGAAGCCGCGGCAGTGGCTGAGCGCGCCGGAGCGATGGGTGAGCACCACGTGCGCGGTGCGGATCGTGGAATCGGTGCGGGCGATCGCCTGCTGGGCGTAGACCGCGCGGACCGGACCGGCCAGCCACAGCGCCTGGTCGATGTCGTGGATCATCTGGTCCATGACGATGCCGCCGGAGAGCTGCTCGTCGGCGTACCAGGAGCGGTCCGGCAGGGAGCCGGTGCGCTCGAAGCGCAGCACGGCGAGAGTCCCGACGGCGCCGGTGTCGACCGCCTGCTTCGCCGCGGCGTACTGCGGGAAGTACCGCACCACGTGCGCGGGGAACAGCCTGCGGCCCACGCGCTGAGCATGAGCGACCAGGTCACGAGCCTCCGCAGGGTCCAGAGCGAGCGGCTTCTCGCAGATCACGTCCTTGCCGGCGTCCAGTGCCGCGCGCACGATCGCGGGATGCGCCGGGGTGGGGGCGGTGACGTCGACGAGGTCGACCGCCGCGAGCAGCTCCTCGAGGGTGGCGTGCACTCTCGCACCGGTCTCGGCCGCGTACTGCTCGGCCCCGGCCTCGCTGTAGCAGTGCAGCTCGGCGCCGAGCTCCCTCCATCCGGGGAGGTGGGCGCGGGAGATCCCGCCGGTGCCGACGATGCCGACGCGCAGGGTGGGCGCGCTGGGTGGGGATGTCATGGTCAACCTTTCATGCCGGAGTGGGCGAGGCCCTCGACCACTCGGCGCTGGAGGGCGAGGAAGAGGAGCAGGATCGGTGCCATCGCGAGCAGGCTCGCCGCCATCATCACGGGGTAGTTCGTCATGTGCTGTCCTTGGAGGGTAGCCAGGCCGACGGCCAGCGGCATCCGCTCCTCGTAGGTGCTCACCACGAGCGGCCACAGCAGGTCGTTCCAGGAGGCGATCGTGGTGAGGATCGCGACCGAGGCGAGCGCCGGGCCGGACAGCGGGAGCATGACCCGCCAGAAGGTCTGCCACTGGTTCGCGCCGTCCAGCCGTGCTGCCTCCTCGAGCGAGGCGGGCATGGAGATGAAGTGCTGGCGCAGCAGGAAGGTGCCGAAGGCGCTGAACAGCCCTGGCATCGCGATGCCGAGCGCCGTGTTCAGCAGCCCCATGTTCTGGATGATCGAGTACTGCGGGATCAGGTAGATCTGATTGGGCACCATGAGGATCGACAGCAGCAGAGCGAAGAGGATGCCGCGACCGCGGAACCGCATCCGCGCGAAGGCGTACCCGGCCATCGCGCACAGCAGCATCTGGACCACCACGCGCAGCACGGTCACCGTCGCGGAGACGGTGAACTGGCTGGCGAAGGGCATCAGGTCGAACACGTCGACGTAGTTGCCCCAGTTCAGCCGCTCGGGGACGAGGGTGGGCGGCACGCTCGTCACCTCGGCCTGGGTGGAGAGCGACATGATCAGCTGCCACACGAACGGGAAGATCATGATCAGCCCGCCGAGGGTGAGCACGAGGTACGCGTCGGTGTTGCGCGGCTGACGGGAGCCGCCGCGCCGCCGCGCCGCCCGGGGGGCGGGATCTCGGGTGCCGGTGGGAGCGGGAGAGAGGTCAGTCATAGGTCACCCACCTCTTCTGGAAGCGGAACTGGATCACGGTGATGACTCCGATGATGAGCAGGATGAGCATGGCGATCGCCGAGGCGTAGCCCTTGTCGTTCTGCCCGAAGGCCTGCTCGTAGAACAGGTAGACGAGGGACTGGGTGCGTGACATCGCCGGGTTCGTCGGCCCCATCAGCGCGTAGAGGAGGTCGAAGAGCTGGAACCCGTTGATCGCCGTGATGATCGTCAGGAAGAAGATGCTCGGCGTCAGCAGCGGGACGGTGAGCGAGCGGAACTGGCGCATCGGGGTCGCCCCGTCGAGGGAGGCCGCCTCGTACAGCTCGGGAGGGATCGCCCGCAGACCACCCGAAAGGATGATGATCGAGAACCCCAGTGACGCCCACAGGCCCACGATGCTGACGGCCGCGAGCGCCCAGCCGGGGCTCGAGATCCAGTACGGCCCGTCGATGCCCACGAGGGAGAGGGCGTAGTTCAGCAGCCCGAAATCGCTGTTGTAGATCATGCGCCAGACCATCGCGATCGCCGCCGGCATCGCCACGATCGGCATGAAGAACATGACCCGGAAGAACCATGCGAAGCGCAGGCCGGGCCGGTTCAGCAGCGAGGCGAGGTAGACCGACAGCGGGATCCCGAGCATCACCACGGCCGTGTAGATCAGGGTGTTCAGGACCGCGCGCGGCACCTCCGAGTCGGCGACCAGGGTCGCGTAGTTGGACAGGCCCGACCACTGGGTCCCGCCGAAGGCGCCGAACTCCGTGAAGGAGTTGTAGAAGGTGCTGAGGATCGGCCAGAAGTAGAAGAGCACGACCCCGGCCATCAGCGGCCCGATGAAGGCCCAGGCCCAGAGGTCGTCCCCCGCGGTCCGGCGGGTGCGGTCACTGCTCATCGGCAAGCGCCTGGTTCATCTTCTCGGCGAGCTCGCCCAGCCCGGCCTCGACCTCGAGCTCCCCGCCCAGGATGCGCGGGAAGTAGTCGGCCTCGAGGCTCAGCCAGGCGTTGGTGTTCTTCGAGACCGGGTACGGGCGGGCATCGGCCGCGTTGTCGATGAACATCTGCAGATCGAACTCCGGGACGGACTCGACGTACGCGGTCGCTGTGCCTTCGTGGGCAGGGTTGGCCGCACCCTCCTCCGCCTGGATGAGGTTCGCCTGCTCGCTGCCCAGGAAGGCCAGGAACGCCGCGGCGGCGGCCTTGTTCGCCCCCTCGGCGGCCATCGCGTTGCCGATGCCGTGGATGACGTTGGCGGGCTCGGCGCCCTGCGGGAGCGGGGCGGTGCGGATCGCATCCTTGACCGGCGAGTCCTTGAACACGGCGGCGGACCAGTTGCCCGACCAGTACATCGCCGCCTTGCCGCCGTTGAAGACGTCGGCGGGCTTGTTGTCGGTGAGGTAGGCGATCGAGGGATGGGCGCCGTCCTCGACCAGGGAGCGGGCGAAGGTGAACGCCTCGATCGCCCCGGGCGAGTCGTACCCGGAGGTGGTGCCGTCGTCCGAGACGATCTCGCCGCCGGCCTGGAACGTCATCGGGTAGAGGTAGGCCTGGTTCTCGACGCCGTTGCAGCCGCCCCAGATGCCGTCCTCGCCGAGGGCGTCCGTGATCTGGCGCGCGGCCTGGGCGTAGTCCTCCCAGGTCCAGTTCCCGTCGGGCGCCTCGACCCCGGCCTGCTCGAAGAGGTCCTGGTTCCACCACAGCGCGATGGTGTCGAAGTCCTTCGGGACCGCGAACTGGGCGTCATCCAGCGTGTAGAGGTCGTTCATGGCCTGGGGGTACTTGGCGGTGTCCACCCCGGGCACCTCGCTGACGTCCTGCAGCTTGCCCTCGGAGGCATAGAGCTGGAAGTTGGGACCGTTCATCCAGAAGACGTCCGGCAGGTCACCACCGGTGGCCTGGGTCTGGAGCTTCTCGAAGTACTGGGCGAAGGGCGTGACGCTGATGGACACCGTGATGTCCGGGTACTCCTCGTTGAAGGCGGCGATGATCTTCTCCATCGCGGGCTTCTGCGCCGGGTCCCAGATGCTGTAGGCGATCTCCGCGGCCTCGTCGGCCGGGATCTCGTCGGGGATGTCGCCGCCACCTCCGCCGCTGCCGCCTCCGCAGGCGGCGAGGGTGGTCGCACCGAGGGCGGCGGCGCCGCCGAGGAACAGACGTCGGGTCGTGTGCTGCATGGTTCTCTCCTTGGACAGGTTTCTCATGAGGGGGCTCCGTGGATGCGTGGCACGGGTGGGTCCGGCATGCCCAGCGTGGTGCCGAGCGCCTGCTTCAGCGCGAGCACGAGGGCGCCGCTGATCGTGAGCTCGCTGCCGTGGCCGGCGGCGAGGAGGTGCGGGGCGCTGTCGGTGACGGTGTACCCGAGGAAGCGGTCCTGGAGATCGGCGATCGCCGCAGGTCCGGTGGTCACCGGGCCCCCGTGCACCAGGACCGCTTCGGGGTCCAGCACGTAGCAGAGCACGGCGATGACCTTCGCGAGCTGGTCGTTCAGCAGCTCGAGCCACGCGCGGTCGAGGGCGCCGGAGTCGATGCCCCCGGCGACGTCGAAGTACTCCACGCTGTGGCCGTCGAGGGTGAGGCGGGGGCTGATCACCCCGCTGCGCGTGAGCTGATCGCCCTCGCCGACGGTGCGGTGGTGGCCGTGCCACAGCGCTCCGCCGAGCACGACCGCGGGCCGGTGGAAGGTGTGGTTGGTGAGGTAGACGAAGGAGGACAGCCCGCGCGCGATCCCGGCATGGAGCTCGCCGACGGCGCGCAGGTTCATGTCGTTCTCCACCGTCACCGAGGGCAGTCCGACGAGCTCGACCGCCCGGCGGCCGACGGGATAGCCGGTCAGGCCGGGGACATTCGTGGAGAGCAGGATGGTGCCGTCATCGGCCACGATCCCGGAGACGCCGATGACGGCCTCGACCACGTCGGTGCCGGCGATCCCGGCGGCGGCGAGCCGGGCGGCGACCCGGCGCAGGACGAGCTCGGGGATCCCATCGGCCGGCGGGCCGCCAGCGGCCGAACGCTCCGCCTCCGCGAGCAGCGCCTGATGGCCGAACACCTCGTCCACGACGACGCGGCCCGTGAGGCCGGCGAGCACCAGCCGCGATTCCTCCCGGCGGATGTCCAGGGCCATCACGAGGCGCGCTCCGGTGCGCGGGACCCAGCTGCGGGCGGGACGGCCGGTGCCGGAGGCGCGCAGCTCGGCCTGATCGATGACGCCGAGCTGCTCGAGCTCGGCGAGTGCACGCTGCACGGTCGGTCGGCTCACCCCGGCGATGTCGACCAGCTCGGCGATGGTGGCGCTGCCGTGGTCGCTGATCCGCTGGAGGATCCGGGCGAGGGCGGCCGCGTACAGCCGCTGGGAATCCGGCCGTCCCGTGCTCTCCGGCACGGCCGCTCGAGTGCGGGGCAGAGCGGGATCGACGATCTCGTGCGCCATCGGCTTCGCCCGCCTTCCGCTGTGAGGACTGTTCGCGCGGCAGCGGATCCGCTGCCCTGCGGGGTGGACCGGGACGCCCCGTCGGCCGTGACGGGGTGCTCCGATCGCACTTATAAAACTTGCTTGCAGAAGTTATGTCGTAGGACACACATTGTCAAGGGCCGAGGCGGAGGAGGCTGCGCGGCCAGAGGCCCGGCAGTCCGCGGACCGGAGGACCTCTGCCGCACGTACGTGCGCACCGCCACGGTTCCCCACGACTGGGGCCCGGTCACCGCCCGGGATCCGCTGATCCGCGCGGCAGACGGCACCGAACCGCGCCCTGCAGGGACGGGTCCGCTGGGTCACCGAACCCGCCCCGGTCCCGGTCCAGGACCCGTGGAACAACTACTGCCCCAACTACTCCCCGACCCCGGTGCGCACGGACACCGGGCACCTGCTGGAGATCACCACCGCCCCGACCGAGGAGGGGATGTGCCGGCCCTGGTTCGGGTCGCTGGGGTGAGGGTGTGGTCTGGCACTGGTCAGAGCAGGGCGCGCACCTTGTCCACGATGCCGCTCACGCTCACGCCGTAGCGGTCGTTCAGGGTGGGCAGCGCCCCCGCGTCGAGGAAGGCGTCGGGCAGACCGATCGGGGTGACCCTCTCGCCCACGCCATGACCCGCTACGGTGCGCGAGACGATGTCGAACAGCCCGCCCACGATGGAGTGGTTCTCCGCGGTGAGCACGAGGCGGCCCTTGCCGAGCTGGGCGAGCACGGCCTCCTCGTCGAAGGGCTTGAGGGTGGGGGTGTGCAGCACGGCCACGTCGATGCCGTCCTTCTCGAGCTCCTTCGCGGCCTCGAGCACGCGCTCGGTCATCAGGCCCGAGGAGACGAACAGGACGTCGGCGCCGTCGCGCAGCAGCTTCGCCCTGCCGAGCTCGAAGGTGTAGTCGTACTCGTCGAGCACGGCGGGGACCCTGCCGCGCAGCAGCCGCATGTAGGTGGGCCCCTCGGAGGCCGCGAGCTGCGGGACGGCCTGCTGGATGTCGATCGCATCGGCCGGGTCCACGATGGTGAGGTTCGGGGCGGCGCGCAGGATCGCGACGTCGTCGGTCGCGGCGTGCGACGGACCGTAGCCGGTGGTCAGACCGGGCAGCGCGCACACCAGGTTCACGTTGAGGTTCGCCTCGGCGATGTCCAGCAGCAGGAAGTCGTAGGCGCGGCGGGTGGCGAACACCGAGTAGGTCGAGGCGAAGGGGACGTACCCCTCCATCGCGAGCCCGGTGGCGGCGCCCAGCAATGCCTGCTCGGCCATGCCCACCTGGTAGAACCGCTCCGGCATGGCGTCGCGGAAGATGTGAAGATCGGTGTACTTGGCGAGGTCCGCCGAGAGGCCGACGATCCGCTCGTCCTCCTGCGCGGCCGCAACCAGGGCGTGGCCGAGCGGTGCGGCGACCGCACGCTGGCCGGCCGTGGCGAGGTCGGCGCTCATCGCTCCCGAGCGGAGGTTCTGGGTGCTCGTGCTCCGGTTCATCGTGCGTTCTCCTCCGTCAGCGCCTGGTGGTTCTCCGTCTGCTTCTGGTGGTTCTCCGTCAGCGTCTGGTGGGCCTGCGCCCACTCCTCCTCGGTGACCTTCATGAAGTGGAGCTTCTCGCGGGCCTCGAGGAAGTCGACGCCCTTGCCGAGGGTGGTGTCGACGATGAGCACACGGGGGCGGGGGTCCTCGCTCTCGCGGAGCTCGATGAGATTCCTCAGCAGGGCCTCGACGTCGTGACCGTCGCAGCGCCGGGCCATCCAGCCGAAGGCGTCGAACTTGTCGGTGACCGGCTCCATCGACAGCATCTGGGTGGACTTCCCGTCAGCCTGCTGGTCGTTGAAGTCCACGATCGCGATGAGGTTGTCGAGCTGGTGGTGGGCGGCGACGGCCGCGGCCTCCCAGGTCGACCCCTCGCCGAGCTCGCCGTCCGACAGAAGGTTGTAGACGAAGCGGTCGGACCCCTTGCGCTTCAGGCCCATGGCCACGCCGTTCGCGATCCCGAGCCCGTGGCCGAGGGAGCCGCCGGAGATCTCCACGCCGGGCGTGTAGGTGCGCATCGCGGACATCGGGAGGCGGGAGTCGTCACCGGCGTAGGTCTGCAGCTCCTCGGACGGGAAGAATTTCGCCTCGGTCAGCGCCGCGTACAGCGCGAGGGCGTAGTGCCCGATGGAGAGCTGGAAGCGGTCGCGGTCCTCGCTCTCGGGATCCAGCGGGTCCAGGTGCAGCTGGTCAGCGTAGAGCACGGCCAGCACGTCGGCGATGTCGAGGGCCTGGCCGATGTAGCCCTGGCCCTGCACCTCGGCCTGGATCAGGGAGTAGTGGCGGATGCGGTACGCCGCTTCTCTGATGCGCTGGATCCGCTCCGGATCCACTCCGTTCAGTGCGGTCGTCGCGGACGTCTCGGTCATTGTTCTCCTCCGATGGGGGTGGTTGCTGTGGGCTGGGCCGCAGGCCCGGGCGTGCGGGAGATGCGGCGCCAGCGGTCGAAGTGCTCGGCCATCGCGGTGGCCATCGCGTCCCGACGGCGGGAGCGCAGGGCGCGTGTGATCTCGAAGTGCACCGAGTCGCTCGCGAACATCTCGGGGACCTCGCCGCCGTTGGCGGCGATCTCCTTGCCGATCACGACCCTGCGGCGTTCGAGCAGCAGGTCGTGGAGGGCATGGTTCATCCCGCCGGCGACGTAGCTCATGATCGGATTGCCGAGGATCTCGAACAGGGCGATGTGGAAGGCGTGATCGGCCTGCAGGCCGCCCACGAAATCACGGTTGGCGGAGGCGTCGACCATCGCGTAGACGAGGTCCTCGAGGTGGTGGATCTGCTGATCGGTGACCCGGTCGACGATGCGTGGGGCGATCGCGACCTCGAGCATCTCGCGGGCCTCGGCGAGCTGGGAGACGCTCACCATCCCGGCCCGCAGCATCAGCTCGAACACGTTGCCGGTGCCGCCGTCGAAGGAGGGCGTGACCAGGATGTTCCCGCTGCCCTGGACCTTCTTGAGCATGCCCAGCATCTGCAGTCCGGAGAGGCGCTCGCGCACCCTGGCGCGGGACATGCCGCTGACCTCGGCAAGGCGGCGCTCGGTGGGGATGAGGGTCCCGCCCTCCACCTCGGCGCCCTCGCGCACGAGGGTGTCGAGGAACTCGAGCGTCTCGGCGTCCACCGGACCTCCTTCGGTCGGTCTCCGGGCGGTGCCCCTCGGTGCGTCCGGGTGCGTCGAGGTCCGCCGTCGATGTGGGGATGATGCAAGCACGCGGTCCCGCCACCGGCAATCTGCCTGGCGGGGCCGGGTGCTCTCCGGACACTCCCCGGGCCCGATCCCTGCAGGTCAGAGGATCTCGCACATCCACCCTAAGTGGTCGACCATTTGCTGCGGGTCGACACCAGCGGCCCGCCCGGCCGCGGTGGTCTGACCAATAGCCGTCCGGATCCAGGCCTCTGAACTGCGGTGATGCCTCGAGATCCGTGCCACATCCGACGCGGGCAGTTGTCCGACCACTCTTTCACTCATAGCGTCAGCTCGATCCGAACCACGGGCCCCGAGCCCTCCACATCGACGTGACGGGAGTGCACAGATGCACACACAGACCACCGGCAGTGAGCGCAGGACCGCAGTCGTCACCGGCGGTGCCGGGCCCCGCAGCATCGGTCGTGCCACCGCCGCTCGCTTCGCCCGCGAGGGCTGGGCCGTGGCGATCGTGGACCTCGACGGCGAGGGCGCGAAGACCCTCGCCGGTGAGCTCTCCGCCGAGCACGGCGTCCCCGCCGCGGGTTACGCACTCGACGTCACCGACTCCGCGGCCGTGAACGAGGTGGCCGCGCAGATCACCGCCTCCGAGCTCCCGCCCGTCGGCGCCCTGGCGAACATCGCCGGGATCCCCTCCCCGGTCGAGTTCCTCGAGGTCACCGACACGCTGTGGGACACGATCATCGCCGTGAACCTCACCGGGAGCTTCTACACCTGCCGGGCGTTCCTGCCGGCCATGCTCGAGAGCGGCTACGGCCGCATCGTGAACATGTCCTCGGTCTCCGCACAGCAGGGCGGCGGCGTGTTCTCCAAGACCCCGTACTCCGCGGCGAAGGCCGGTGTGCTGGGCCTGACCCGCTCACTGGCCCGCGAGATGGCCCCCGCAGGCATCACCGTCAACGCCGTCTCCCCCGGCGCGGCGGACACCAACATCCGCGGCAACACCACCGCCGAGGCCGAGGCGGCGCTCTCCGCCTCGATCCCGATGGGCCGCCAGGCCACCGCCGAGGAGATCGCCGCGCTGGTGGTGTGGCTCTCGAGCGAGGACGCCGGCTACATCACCGGCACCACCCAGGCCATCAACGGCGGTGCATACATCTCATGACCAGCGCGTCCGCTCGGGTCGGTCTCTCGACGATCTCGTTCCGCCACCGCCCGCTGGACGAAGCACTGCGACTGATCGCCGAGATCGGCGCCGAGGAGATCGACCTCGGGGCGATCCCCGCAGTGACCGATCACGTCCCGGTGCCCTACGACGGCGATCCGGCGCAGTACGTCGCCGCGATCCACGGCGCGGACCTGCGCACGGGGGCTGTGAACGCCGATCCCGGCGACCTGAACGACCCCGCCCTCACCGAGGCGGAGCTCACCGCCGTGATCACGCCTCTGGTCGATCTGGCCTCGGCGCTCGGTGCGGCGTTGATCGTGCCGGCCGGCCGCGCCGACCACGCCCCGTACGTCGACCACGATTCCGACCTCGAGCGGATCGCGGAGAACCTCGCGCTGATCTCCCTCCTGTGCACCGCGCGCGGCGTGCGCCTGCTGGTGGAGGTGCTGCACCACCGCCGGTACGTCCACACCGTCGAGGCGGCCGACGCACTGCTCGCCCGCTGCTCCCCCGCGCAGTGCGGCGTGCTCTTCGACGTCTCCCACGTGGTGGCCTCTGCCGAGGACCCGCTGAGCTGGGCCCGCAGACTGGGCGATCGGATCGAGCGGGTCCACCTGCGCGACGCCGTGCCCGGGAACCTGAACCTCTCCCTCGGCGCCGGCGACGTCGACTTCCCCGCCCTGGTCCGCACCCTCGAGGAGCAGGGCTTCAGCGGAACCTACGTCCTCGAGCTCGAGACCCACGACGTGGCCGAGGAGGATCGCGCACAGGATGCGGCTCGCAGCCACGCCGAGATCTCCCGCCTGCTCTCTTCCGCCACCTGAACCGATCACCTGAGGGCCCGACCCCCCTCACCGTGCCCACGCCCGTCGGCCCGGCCCCATCCCTACCCAGGCATGCGACGACGCTCCCTGGACTCCAGGAGGACCCCATGACACCTCCCCGCACACCGGGCCGCCGCGATCTCCTTCGCGGCGCGACCCTCGCGGGACTCACCGGCCTGGGCCTCAGCGCCTGCGCCGGTGGCGACGGCCCCCGCCGCACCGACTCGGTGCGCATCATCCTCGGCCATGGCGCCGCCCCCGGGAACCCCCGCTCCGACGGCGCCCTCGCCTTCCAGCGCCTGGTGGCGGAGAAGTCCGACGGCGAGGTCGAGATCCAGATCCTCGGCCAGGAATCCGTGGGCAGCGACACCGAGATGATGGTCTCGGTGGCCGCCGGCACCCTGGACATGTCCATCAACTCCCAGGGCCCCTTCGCCTCCTATGTGCCCGAGGCCGCCCTGATAGGGCTGCCGTTCCTGTTCGAGACCGCCGAGCATGCCTACCAGGTGCTCGACGGCGAGATCCAGGACAGCGTCGCGGCGATGTCCGAGGAGAAGGGCTTCCACGTGCTCGGCTTCTGGGACAACGGGATGCGCGACATCTCCAATTCGGTGCGCCCCATCGAGGTGCCCGAGGACCTCGCCGGGCTGAAGATCCGCACGCCGGATGACTCGATGACGATCGACATCTTCGCCCAGCTGGGCGCAAACCCCACCCCGATGGCCTTCGGCGAGCTGTACCTGGGACTGCGCCAGGGCGCGGTCGACGGCCAGGAGAACCCGGTGGTCAACATCTACAGCTCCTCGCTGCACGAGGTGCAGAGCCACGTCGCCGTGACCGGGCACAAGTACGAGACGAACCCCTTCGTCATGTCCACCTCCCGCTGGGAGAACCTCGACGAGGACATCCGCACGATCATCGAGGAGTCCTCCGCCGAGGCGCTCGAGGAGCAGCGGCGCCGGATGGGCGAGCAGAGCGAGGAGATCTACGCCGAGTTCGAGGAGCTCCTCGAAGTCACCCACCCCGACCGGGGCGAGTTGCGCGAGGCCACCGCGCCTGTCTACGAGCAGTGGCAGCAGGAGCATCCGGAGTTCTTCGAGCAGATCAACGCCGCGGCGGAGGCCGTGCGCACCGACCACCAGGAGAGTGCAGCATGAGCCGGACCTCTCCCGCCGCGGGCGGCGCCCTCGAGCGCGACCCGGTGATCACCGAGGAGGACCTCGCCTCCCTCGACACCTCCGAGGGGCACGGTGACGACGCCCGGCCCGAGGAGCCGATCAACCGCATCGCCGCACAGATCGGCGGCTGGATCGCGATCGCCGCGACCGTTGCGATCGTCATCCTGGTGACCCTCGCGGTGTTCATGCGCTACTTCCTGAACTCCTCACTGCCGATCGCGGCCGAGGGACCCACCTACCTGTTCCCCTGGCTGATCGCCGGCGGCGCGATCGTGGCACAGGGCAGCCGCGGCCACATCGCGGTGGACGTCCTGATCAGCAGGCTGACGGGCAGGGCGTACGAGCGTGCGCAGATCGCGATCTGGGCGTTCTCGACCGTGCTGCTGGCCTACCTCACCTATCTCGCGGTGTACCTGATCCCGCCGATGGCCGCGCAGTCCACCCCGATCATGGGCTGGCCGCAGCTGGGCAGTTTCAGCGCCTTCATCGTGCTGGTCGCCGTGATGGCGATCCAGGCCGGTGCCCGCACCGTCCACTACCTCCGCCACGGGGTCCCCGCCGACGGCATCGCAACCGTCCCGCCGGGCAGCCCCGACGCCCCGACGCAGGACTCGCCGAAGGAGACCCCCGGTGCTTGAAGCTCTCATCGCAGTCGCCGTCTTCATCATCCTGCTGCTGCTCGGCATCCCCGTCGCGCTGTCGATCATCGCCGGCGCCATCGTGGGTCTGTTCGTCGTGGGCTCTCTGCCCATGGAGGGCCTCGCGCAGCAGTCCTTCAGCCCGGTCGGGGACTACTCCATCCTGGCGATCCCCTTCTTCATCCTCACCGCTGATCTGCTGTTCAGCGGGAAGCTCGGCGCGCAGGTGATCGGTCTTGCCACCCGAGTGGTGGGCCGTCTGCGCGGCGGCGTGGGCATGACCAGCGTGCTCACCAACGCCGTGTTCGCCGGCATCTCCGGCTCCGCGGTCGCCGATGCGACCGGCATCGGCAAGGTGGTGATCCCCTGGACCAAGCGCCTGGGCTACAGCGGCGGCTACGCCACCGCGGTCAACGCCTCGGCCTCCTCGCTGGGCGTGATCCTGCCGCCGTCGATCCCGATGATCCTGTTCGCCTCGGCCTCCGGGGCGTCGGTCGCGGCGGTGTTCACCGCCGGCATCGGCCCGGGCGTCCTGACCGCGATCCTGCTGCTGATCGGCTGCTGGCTGGTGGCCTGGAAGGCCGGGTTCCCGCGGGTCAAGGCGAAGTTCACCCTCAAGCGCCTGCTGATCGACCTGCTGTTCGCGACCCCCGCGATCCTGATCCCGATCATCCTGATCCGCATCGTGCTGTTCACCGGCATCGCCACGGTGACCGAGGTGTCCGTGCTCGCGGTGCTGTACGCCCTGGGCGTGCGGGTGCTGCTCTATCGCGACATCACGATGACGCAGTTCAAGAAGGCCCCGGTGGAGTCCGCCTCGGCGAGCGCTGTGGTGCTGCTGCTGATCATGTTCTCCTCGGCGCTGGCGTGGCTGCTGACGATCCAGGAGGCGCCGCAGGCCCTCGCCGAGTCGCTCACCTCCGCGCTCCAGGCGGACTGGATGGTGGTGCTCGCGATGCTGCTGATCCTGCTGGTGGTGGGCATGTTCCTGGACATCTCGCCGGCGATCCTGCTGCTCACCCCGGTGATGCTGCCGGTCGCCGACGCGGTCGGGATGGACATCATCCACTTCGGCATCGTCATGGTGGTGACCCTGGCGATGGGTCTGTACACCCCACCGGTGGGGACCACGCTGTTCATCTCCGCCTCGATCGGCAAGGTCCCGATCATGGAGACGGCACGGGCGCTGCTGCCCTTCTACGGGCTGGGGCTGCTGGTGGTGTTCGCGGTGGCCTTCGCGCCGGGGCTGCTGTTCATCATCTGATCGCCTGCATCCCGCCCGCCCGTCCCGGGTTCCTTCCCGGGGCGGGCGCGGCGTGCGTCTCAGCCCACCTGCACCTCGAGCACCGACCCGGCGGCCACCTGCTCGACGGGCACGGAGATCCCTGCCTGCCGGTAGCGGGCGGTGAGAGCGGAGCCGTGGGCGTGGACCTGCTGGATGTGTCCGTCGGGCCGCAGACACCGCTCAGAGCCGCGCGCTGCGTTCAGGCCCCCGCCTCGGCCGTCGGCTCCTGCACGCCCTGCTCCCGGAACAGCGAGGCGAAGAAGATCGTCACGCCCACGGCGAGCGCGGCGGGGATCAGCCAGATCATCAGCCAGTCGTGGGTCCCGTCGGTCGCGAGGAAGGCATCGACGATGGGACCGGAGACGAGCGAGCCGATCAGCAGGCCCACGCCGTAGGTGGCGAGCGAGATGAGGCCCTGCGCGGCGGAGCGCACCCGCTTCGGGGCGAAGCGGTCGGTGTAGATCTGGCCGGCCACGAAGAAGAAGTCGTAGCAGACCCCGTGCAGGACCAGTCCCAGCAGCACCAGCCAGATCAGGGAGCCCGCATCACCGAAGGCGAACAGCGCGTACCGGACCGCCCAGGCGAGCATCCCGATCAGCAGCGTGCGCTTGATGCCGAGCTTCTTCAGCATCAGCGGCATGATCAGCAGGAACAGCGCCTCGGAGACCTGGCCGAGGGACTGCACGGCGGCGGCGCGCTGCACCCCGATCTCGTTGAGGTAGAGGTTGGTGAAGTTGTAGTAGAACGCCAGCGGGATGCAGATCAGGATCGAGGCGATGAAGAAGACCAGGTAGGAGCGGCTCTTCAGCAGGGCCAGCGCGTCCAGGCCCAGGATGTCGCGCACCGTGGCGGGCCCTTCTCGCTGCTCGGGCGGGGTGTGCGGGAGGGTGAAGGCGTAGACGCCGAGGAGTGCGGAGCCGATCGCGGCCATGACGAAGGTGTTGGCGAGCACCCCGCCGGTCTCCCATCCCAGCCAGCCGATCAGCAGCCCCGCGATGATCCAGCCGATCGTCCCGAACACGCGCACGCCGGGGAACTGCCGCTCGGGGCTCTCCATGCGGCGGAAGGAGATCGAGTTGGCGAGCGCCAGGGTGGGCATGAAGGAGATCATCGCCAGCAGTGCGAAGACGAAGAACGCGCCGAACCCCTCCTGCCGTCCGGCCAGGAACAACATCACGGCGCTGAACAGGTGCAGCACGCCGAGGATGCGTTGGGCGGCGAAGAAGCGGTCCGCGATGAGGCCGACGATGAACGGCGCGAGGATCGCGCCCAGCGACTGGGTGAGGAAGGCCAGAGCGATCTGGCTGCCGCTCGCACCGAGCTCCGCGGCGAGGTAGGTGCCCAGGGTGACGAACCACGCTCCCCACACGAAGAACTCGAGGAACATCATCGTGGACAGGCGCACGCGCGTGAGGGAGTCGAGCATGCGCAGGAGCCTAGTCTGTGACCTCGCTCACCGGAAGGCGGAGTCCTGCTCAGCCC
Source organism: Brachybacterium sp. (assembly GCF_036379615.1). GTDB lineage: Bacteria > Actinomycetota > Actinomycetes > Actinomycetales > Dermabacteraceae > Brachybacterium. The sequence continues at coordinate 13,803 of NZ_DASVGJ010000016.1, read as the reverse complement.
GCCTCACGGACGGCCGCGACGAGATCGGCGGCGAGTCGCTCGACAGACTCCTCGTCCAGGTCGTGCACGGTGAGCCGCAGGTGGCGGGAGGGTTCCGCGCCGGGGTCGAGCCGGAACTCGTCGCCCGTGCGCACCTGCCAGCCTCGGTGCCGGAGGTGCTCGGCGACCTCCGGGGCGGGGGCGGGCACCGGCGCCCAGAGGCTCATCCCGTCACCGGCCGTGACCGGCAGTCCTGCGGTGGCGAGCCGGTCCGCGAAGGCGGCGTTCCGCGCGGCGTAGTGCTCCCCGGCCCGTTCGATGAGGGCGAGCGCCTCGGGATCGCTCATCACCGTGTGCGTGATCCGCTGCAGCAGGTGGCTCACCCAGGTGGTGCCGGGGCTGAGCCGCTGGGCGAGCCGCCCGGCGGTCTCGGGGTCGGTCGCGGTGACGGCGAGGCACATGTCGGGGCCCGCGAACTTCGAGACCGAGCGCAGCAGCGCCCAGCGGCGATGACCGGGGCCGATGATCGAGTGGAAGGGCCGCCGGGAGAGGAAGGAGTAGTAGTCGTCCTGGATGACCAGCACGTAGGGGTGCTCGGCGAGCACCTCGCGCAGGGCGGCGGCGCGTTCGGCGGTGAGCGAGGCGCCGGTGGGGTTCTGGGCCCGCGGGGTGCAGACCACGGCCCGCACGCCCTGGTCGAGCGCGGCGCGCAGCCCCGCGACGGTCATGCCCTCCGCGTCGACGGGGACAGGCACGGCGCGGTAGCCGCCGTGGCGGGCGATCTGGATGCTGGCCAGGAAGCACGGGTCCTCGAGGGCGACCGCGTCATCGCGCATGAGCGCCTGGGTGAGCAGGCGCTCCACCGCATCGACAGCACCGCTGGTGAGGGTCAGTCGCAGCTCCGCAGGGTCGCCGGGCGCGTCGCGCTCCATCCACCGCCGTGCCCACTGCTCGAGGCCGGGGTCGATGACGGGCTCGCCGTAGAGCACGGGGCGTCCGCCTGCGGCGGCGAGCGCGGGGGCGAGGTCCGGGATCAGGCGCGGATCGGGATTGCCGGTGCCCACGTCGCGGAGCGAGCTCGCGGCGGTGAACCCCTCCTGGGCCGGTGAGGCGCGCTGGGCGACGCGGGTCCCGCTGCGGCCCAGGGAGATGACCACGCCGGAGCGGGCGAGGGTGCGGTAGGCGGCCACGGCGGTGTTGCGGTTGACGCCGAGCTGCTCGGCGAGGGTGCGCACCGGGGGCAGCCCGTCGCCGGGCGCGAGGTCGCCGCGGTCCACGAGGGTCCGCACGCTGTCGGCGATCTCCGCGGCGGTCGCTCCGCTGATCCCCAGGCCGTCGCTGCTCACCGCTCGAGTCTAGGTCGAACCTCCGGGGCGCGCCCCCTGCCCCGCGATCGCTGTGCGGCCGAGCACGGCCCGCGCCTCGCGGACGCGTGCGACAGAAGCGCGGCCGGTGTGCGGACGCTGTGCGGTCGCTCTGCGGACCCCTCTCGCCGTGCGCCGCGCACCGTGCTAAGTTTTGGCCTAGGTCAATGTGGTGCAGGGAGGGTCGACGAGCCGGACGCCGTCGGCCCGCGCCGCGAGAGCGACGAGGACACCCTGATGAACAGCACCGACACCCCCACCGCGACATCCACCCCCGGCACCACCGGCACCGGCACCGTCAAGCGCGGCCTGGCGGACATGATGAAGGGCGGCGTCATCATGGACGTCGTCACCGCCGAGCAGGCGAAGATCGCCGAGGATGCCGGCGCTGTCGCCGTCATGGCCCTCGAACGCGTCCCCGCGGACATCCGCGCGCAGGGAGGGGTCTCCCGGATGAGCGACCCGGACATGATCGACGGCATCATCGAGGCGGTCTCGATCCCGGTGATGGCCAAGGCACGGATCGGCCACTTCGTCGAGGCGCAGGTGCTGCAGCAGCTGGGCGTGGACTACATCGACGAGTCCGAGGTCCTCTCCCCCGCGGACTACCTCCACCACATCGACAAGCACCGCTTCACCGTGCCGTTCGTGTGCGGGGCGACGAACCTCGGCGAGGCGCTGCGCCGCATCACCGAGGGCGCGGCGATGATCCGCTCCAAGGGCGAGGCCGGCACCGGCGACGTCTCCGAGGCCACCAAGCACATCCGCACCATCTCCTCCGAGATCCGGGCGCTCGCGGCGAAGAGCGAGGACGAGCTCTACCTCGCCGCGAAGGATCTCCAGGCCCCGTACTCCCTGGTCAAGGAGGTCGCTGAGACCGGCGAGCTCCCCGTGGTCCTGTTCGTCGCGGGCGGCGTGGCCACCCCGGCGGATGCCGCGATGATGATGCAGCTGGGGGCCGACGGGGTCTTCGTCGGCTCCGGGATCTTCAAGTCCGGCAACCCCGCCGAGCGCGCCGCCGCGATCGTCAAGGCGACCACCTTCTACGACGACCCCTCCGTGATCGCGGAGGTCTCACGCGGACTCGGCGAGGCGATGGTCGGCATCAACGTCGCCGATCTCCCCGCCCCGCACCGCCTGGCCGAGCGCGGCTGGTGAGGGCGGGGAGCATCCCCCTGGCCCGCGGGACCGGCGCCGCTGCCCGGCGCTGCCGCGCCCTGGCTCCGAGCCCTGGATCAGCATGACGGGCCCGTCGATCGGGGTGCTCTCGCTGCAGGGGGATGTGCGCGAGCACGCCCGGGTGCTCGAGGCGCTGGGCGCTGAGGTCTCGCTCGTCCGTCGGCCGACGGAGATCGCCGGCCTCGACGGGCTCGTGCTGCCTGGCGGGGAGTCCGGGGTGATGGACCGGCTCGCACGGAGCTTCGGGCTGCAGGAGCCGCTGCGCGAGGCGATCGCCTCGGGCCTGCCGGTGCTCGGCACCTGCGCCGGCCTGATCCTGCTGGCGGACCGGATCCTCGACGGCACCCCGGGTCAGCAGACCCTCGGCGGACTCGACGTGACGGTGCGGCGCAACGCCTTCGGATCCCAGGGCGAATCCTTCGAGGCAGACCTGACGGTGCCGTCACTGCAGGGCCCGGCGGTGCACGCCGCGTTCATCCGGGCGCCGCTCATCGAGGAGGTCGGACCTGGGGCGCGCGTCGTCGCGGCCCTGCCCGACGGGCGGGTGGTCGCGGCGCGGCAGGGACACCTCCTCGGCCTCGCGTTCCACCCCGAGTCCACCGGGGAGACGCGCTTCCACGAGCTGTTCCTGCAGACGGCGCGCGAGGACTGAGGGTCGCCGAAGGATGGAGGGCGCCGGACCCCTCCGTCAGGAAGCGAGCCGCCGCTCAGCCCCGCAGCAGCGGGGCGATCTCCCGGCCCCAGGCCTCCACGGCCGGCAGGTCGCGGAAGTCCCCGGTGGGAGTGCGCATCGAGCGCAGCAGCACCCGCTCGTGCACGGGGATCCGGTCCATCAGCACCCAGCCCGGGAAGTTCCGCACAGCGACCGGCGTGACGGGGAACCGGCCCAGGAAGGCATCGGTCGCCTTCTGCCTGCCGCCCGTGGCGGGATCGGAGGCGGAGCCGGAGCAGGAGAAGAAGGCGAAGGGCATCGCCGCCAGCGCCTCCTCATGGGCCGCGGCCCAGCGCGCGGCGCTCTTCTCGATCGCCTCGACGCGCACCCCGGAGCCGAGCACCACGGCCTCGTGGCCCGCCGGATCGGGGCCGTCCGCGATATCTGCGAGCTCCACCTGGAACCCTTCGGCGCGCAGCGAGGCGGCGACGGTCTCGGCGAGGGTGCGGGTGGCTCCGGAGTGGGTCGCATAGGCGACGAGCAGGGTCATGGGGCACATCCTGTCAGGGCGGGCCCGTCGACGGCGGGACCGCCGTCTGGTCCTCCCCGTCGTCGAGACTCCATATTTCGGACTGATGCCTGCGAACTGCCTGGTCAGCGCAAGATCACGATCCGGTGGTCATGACCGACCGGTCACTGGAACCCAGCCCGACAAAGGCGGACACTCTGGACATACGACCCCGGCCGCCGTGGCCCTGGCCGTCTCCCCGAGGAGCCCGCCATGAAGACGTCCACCCTGACGAAGAGAGTCCTGTCCGTCCTCGCCACCTGTGCGGTGATGCTCGGGCTGGGGCTGGTCGCCCCGACCACGGCCACCGCCGCCCCCTACTGCGGCATCACCTGGGGGTCGCTCCCCGCCTCCGCCACAGCGGTCACCTCCGCCCAGGTCGAGAACCTCCGCTCCGGCCGGCACAGCTGCTTCGACCGGCTCGTCATCGATCTCGAGGGGGACGTCTCCGGCTACTCGGTGACCTACGTCAGCCGCGTCTCGCAGCTCGGCTCCGGCCACCGCGTCCCGCTGAGCGGCGCCGCCGATCTGGCCATCCTCGTCGAGGCCCGCGCCTATGACGACAGCGGCCGGGCGACCTACTCCCCGCGCACCCCGTCCCGGGCGGTGGACGTGGACGGCTACCGCACCTTCCGGCAGGTCGCCTTCACCGGCAGCTTCGAGGGGCAGACCCTGATCGGTCTCGGCGTGCGCGCCCGGCTCCCCCTGCGGGCGTTCGTGCTGGACGGTCCCGGCGACGGGTCCCGGCTCGTCGTCGACGTCGCCCATCGCTGGTGAGGGGGCGAGGCTCAGCGGATCAGCCGACGCTCCCGCGCGACCCGCAGCGCGGCGGTGCGGCTCTCGACCCCGAGCTTCTCGTAGAGGTGGACCAGGTGCGTCTTCACGGTGGACTCGGAGATGAACAGCGCCTTGGCGACCTCGCGATTGGTGGCGCCGGTCGCGAGCGCCTCGAGGATCTCCGTCTCCCGCGGGGAGAGGGCCGTGGCGGGGTTGGTCATCCGCGCGACCAGGCGCTGCTGCACCTCGGGTGAGAGGATGCTGCGCCCCGCCGCAGCCTCTCCCACCGCGGCGATCAGCGCCTCGGTCGGGGAGTCCTTGAGCACGTAGCCGGTGGCGCCGGCCTCGAGGGCGCCGACGATGTCGGCCTCCGCGTCGAACGTGGTCACCGCGAGCACCTGCACCGAGCGATGCCGGGCACGCAGGGTGCGGGTGGTCTCGATGCCGCCGATCCCGTCACCGAGGTTCAGGTCCATCAGCACCAGGTCCGGGGCGCCCGCGGGGGAGGCAGCGAGCTCGTCGAGCACACGCAGGGCCTCGGCGCCGGAGCCGACCTCGGCGACCACCTCGATCCCGTCATCGGCCTCGAGCAGGGAGCGCAGCCCGGCCCGGACCACGGGGTGGTCGTCGACCATCATGAGGCGGATGCTCATCGGGCTGTCTCCTCGGGGTGCGGCGGAACGGCGGGGGTCGGCAGCGAGAGGCCGACGGTGGTGCCCTCCCCCGGCGCGGAGTCGATGGCCACCGTACCGCCGGCCCGGTCCATCCGGGCGCGCAGCAGGCGCAGCCCGTCACCGCCCCCGCTCTCTGCCTCGCCTCCGCCCTCGGTCCCGGCCTCGGCCCGATGCCCGGTGGCGGCGGGGTCGAAGCCACGGCCGTCATCGACCACGTCCAGGCTGACGCGCCCCGGCCACCAGGCCAGGGTGAGCACGCAGCGCTGCGCCTCGGCATGGCGCTGCACGTTCGCGACCAGGGACTGCGCGGCGCGGTGGAGGGTCTCGACCTGGGCGGGATCGAGCTCGCGCGGGGTGCCGTCGATGCGCAGCTCCCAGCGGGGCCGCTCCCCGATCGCCTCGGCGCGGGAGAGCACGGTGCGCAGCGCCTGCTCGAGCGTGGTGCGGGGGGCGCGGTCGGCGAGGTCCCGCACCAGGCGGCGGGCGTCGGCGAGGTTCTCGCGGGCGGCGTCCTCGATGCGGGAGAACTCCGGGGCGGCCGACGGATGGGCGGCACGCGCACCCCGGCTGAGCAGCACGATCGAGTTCAGGCCCTGGGCGAGGGTGTCGTGGATGTCCTGGGCCAGCCGCTGGCGCTCCTCGGCGATGCCCTTGCGCCGCTCCGAATCGGCCAGCTCGCTCTGGGCGGCGCGCAGCCGGGCGACCAGCTCCCGGTTGCGGTCGGTCTCCTGCAGCAGCCGACGGTAGACGGCGTGGGCGATGAGCGAGAAAGCCGCCCCCACCAGCGGGCCCAGGATCTCTCCGATCCCCAGCGTCCACTGCTCGCGGGCGAGCACCGGGGAGATCACCGCCCACAGCGCGACGGCGCTCAGCACCAGCGGTCCGGCGATCCGGCCGAGCGCGAACAGCACCAGGAAGAACAGCGGGAAGGCGATCCACACGAAGGACGCGGAGACGAAGGTGCTGGCCATCCACACGCCGGAGAGGGTCAGCACCCATGCGCGCGAGGGCAGCAGCAGGTCGGTGTCGGCGGCCCGGCCGGCCTCGCCGCGGGACAGTGCGCGCCAGGAGCCGAGCAGGTAGATCGCGGCGATCGCGACCGCGATGAGGATCGCGAGCGCCGCCGGGACGCCCTCAGCGGTGATCGCCCGCAGTGCGCCGACGCTCGGCAGGATCACGAAGGCCACGTGCATCGCCCCGCGCAGGGTGGTGGCGAGGGCGGAGGCGGTGTCGCCGCCCGTCGGGGCCGGGGCGGTGGCCAGCACTCGCACCTCGGCCAGGGCGGCGTCCGGCGCACGGGCCTCGAGCGGGGCGTCGGCGGGTGCTCGGGCCTCGGCCGAGGCGGGGGCAGGGTCGGGATCCACCCCGTCACTGTAGAGGGATCGGATCGCCCGACGGCATCGTCCGAAAGGTCGAGCGCGCGGCCGTCCTTCCGGTGCGCAGGGCCGTCCCTCGAGGCCGATGTGGCCTGCGGCGATCCGCGATGACATGGAGGCATGTTCGTCGCACTGAAAGACATCGTCCACGCCAAGGGTCGTTTCACCCTGATGATCGGGGTGATCGCCCTGCTCACCCTGCTGCTGGTGCTGCTCACCGGCCTCACCCGGGGCCTCGCCCACCAGAACATCTCCGCCATCGAGGAGCTCCCGGCCGACGCCGTCGTGCTCACCCCCACGCTGGGGGACGAGATCTCCTGGACCGACTCCCAGGTCTCCACGGACCAGGCAGGCATCTGGCAGGCGGAGACAGGGCTCGACTCCGAACCGCTGTCCGTCGGCCAGATGCGCATCGAGACCGCCCCGGCCGACGCCGCCGACGCGGCGGTGACCAGCCTGGCCCTGTTCGGGATCGCTCCCGGTGGAGAGGTCGCCGCGTCGCTGCCGGTCGACCCCGCCGAGGGTGAGGCCCTGCTGCCCGAGGACATCGCCGCCGATCTCGGGGTCGCCCCCGGGGACACCGTCACCGTCAACGGCCAGGAGCTCACGGTCACCGGCACCGTCCCCACCCAGTGGTACTCCCACTCCCCGGTCGGCTACGTGCACGTGGACACCTTCCGCGCACTCGCCCACCAGGCCGAGGACACCGCCGGCTCCGCACTGCTGGTGCGAGGCGCCGCCGGCGAGGCCGCGGATCCCGCCGCCCTCGAGGCCGCCGCCGCGGACTCCGGCACCCGGGCCGTGAGCGTCTCCGAGTCGCTGCAGGCACTGCCCTCCTACTCCTCGGAGAACGGCTCGCTGACCCTCATCCAGGGCTTCCTCTACGGCATCTCCGCGCTGGTCACGATCGCGTTCCTCTCGGTGTGGACCATCCAGCGCACCCGTGACATCGCGGTGCTGCGGGCCCTCGGCGCGACCGCCCGCTACGTGCTGCGGGACACCGTGGGGCAGGCCGCGATCCTGCTGGCCGTCGGCGCCGCCGTCGGTGGGGTGATCGGCGGGGCCGGCGGCGCAGCGCTCAGCACTGTCGCCCCCTTCGAGGCCTCTGGCGTCACCGTCCTGCTGCCCGTCGCCGGGGTGCTGGTGATCGGCCTGCTGGGCTCCGTCCTCGCCACCCGCCGCGTCACCCGCGTCGATCCGCTGCTCGCCCTGGGAGGGAACTGATCTCCATGACCACTGCATCCACCCCCGACACCCACGCCGACATCACCGGGGCAGTCACCACAGCCGACTCGTCTGCCGCTGCCGCCCGCACCGTGCACCCCGCGCTCTCGGTGCAGGGCGTGAGCGTCTCCTATCCCGACGGTCGCCACCCCGACGGCACCCCGCGCACCACCACGGTGCTGCACGAGGCGCACCTGGACGTGGACCGCGGCGAGTTCGCCGTCATCCTCGGGCCCTCCGGCTCGGGCAAGTCCACCCTGCTCAGCGTCGCCGCGGGCCTGGTGGTCCCGGACTCGGGCCGGGTGCTGATCGAGGGCACCGACATCACGGCGCTCGACGAGAAGGGCCGCACCGAGCGGCGCCGCGATCAGATCAGCGTCGTCTTCCAGCAGCCCAACCTTCTGCCCGCACTGACGGTGCGCGACCAGCTGCTGGTCACGAGGCACCTCGCCGGAGTGCGCGGCAGGCGTCTGCGCGCCGAGAGGGCACGGGCAGATCGCCTGCTCGAACGCGTGGGGATGGGCGCTTACGCCGAGCGTCGGCCCCACGAGCTCTCCGGCGGTCAGCGCCAGCGGGTCAACATCGCCCGTGCTCTGTTCACCGAGCCGGCGCTGCTGCTGGTGGACGAGCCCACCAGCGCCCTGGACCACGAGCGCTCCCGTGCGGTGGTGGACCTGCTGGTGGGGATCACCCGCGAGCTGTCGGTCGCGACCGTGATGGTCACCCACGACGAGGAGTTCGCCGAGGACGCGGACCGCGTGATCGCGCTGCGCGACGGCCGGGTGCTGGGACCGACGGCCTGACTCGCGTGCGTACGTTCAGTGCGTGCGTTCGGTGCGTGCGGTCAGCGCGTGCGTTCGGTGCGTGCGTTCGGTGCGCGATCCCGGCATGCGAGTCGTGATCCGGCGCCGGCCGTCAGGAGACGTGCTGCAGTGCCGCCGCGGCGATCGCCTCGATGGCCCCGAGGCCCCACTGCTCGAGCGCGGCGTCCCGCTCGGCCGGGTCGGAGCCGCGCACGGTCAGGACCATTCTGGCGCCGTGCCCGGTGCCCTCGACGAGCTCGCACCGGACGTGGTCACCGGGCTCCCCGGCTGCGGTGTCGACGGCGATCACCCGGGGTGCCTGGACCTCGGTGACCGTGCCGAGCACGACCTCGGGGGCACGGGGCGCGCGCAGCTCCTGCCCCACCATCGGCACGGGATGGGTGACCTCGGGCTCGGCGGCGCCGCCGAGGAATAGCTCCCAGGCGACCTCCGGCTCGCACACCAGCTGACGCTCGAAGCGCCCTGACCAGCCCTCGGAGGTCTCCTCGACCTCGGGCCGGCCGAGTTCGAAGGAGCGGGCGAGCTCCTCGTGGCGGGCGTAGCGCGGATCCGGCTCCGCGGGGGTCCGGCCGTCGACGAGGTCCGCGAGGATCCCGAGGCAGGCCTCCCAGCCGGTGGCGACGCTCGCGGCGGCCGGGGCGTCCTCGAGCGCGTTGGTGAGCACCAGGAGGGTGCCGTCGTCCTGTGCGGAGAGCTCGAGGGTGACGATGTCGGTGTCCCAGGTGAAGCGCAGCAGGCGCGGCGGCTCGCAGTCCAGCACCTCCCCGAACTCGGCGGGATCGCCGGCGAACTCGTGGAAGCGCACCCGGCCGCCGACGCGCAGGTCGACCTCGGGGGCGCCGGGGAACCAGGCCGCGAGATGCTCGGCCTCGGTCACCGCGCGCCAGACCCGGTCGAGCGGGTGCGGAAAGAGTCGCTGGACGATGACCTCCGGGCGGGGGCCGCCGCGGCGGAGCTGGGGTTCGGTCGTGGTCATCGTGTCTCCTCGTCGTCCTGCATCCGGTCCAGTCGCTCGCCGAGCCGGTCGAGCCTGTCCTCCCACAGCCAGCGATAGGGCTCCAGCCAGTCCGCGAGCTCGGCGAAGGGTTCGGGTCGCAGGCTGTACCAGCGACGCTGCGCATCGACCGTGACCTGCACGAATCCTGCATCCCGCAGAACGCGCAGCTGCTTGGAGGTGCTCGCCTGGGCAGCGCCGGTGCGCTCGATGATCTCGCCGACGGTCGCGGGCCCGCCGCGCAGCACCGCGAGGATCTCCCGGCGCAGGGGCAGGGAGAGCGCGGTGTGCACGAGGGTGGGTGCGGGGGTCGGGGCGGCGGGGGGTGCTGAGGCCGGAGCGTCAGGGGGCATGGCCCATGTCTACTCGTCCCGGCATATGCCCGTCAAGGCATATACCGGAACGGGTCAGCCCGCCCGGCCCGCGACCGCCCTCGCCGGCAGGGGAAGGCCCAGGGTGGGGTGCCCGGCCGACCATGCCGCCCCTCTGCACACCCGCTCCTTCGTGAAGGCGGCGGTCCGGCCGGTCAGCGCGACCCGTCGCGCGGTGTCGTCGGGGTGGACGGGCTGGATCACCCCGTCGCGTCGCCCGAGGCTCAGGCACTGCGTGACATAGCCGATCGGCACCGTCGGCGCGCTGCGGCCGTGGAGCTCGGCGACCAGGGTCTCCGCCGCCTGCCAGCCCATCGGGATCCCGGAGGCGCAGGACATCCTCAGGGGCGCGCCCCCCGGGCCACGGGCCCAGGCCGCATCCCCCACCGCGAGGACCTCGGGGTGGGAGCGGGACCGCAGGGAGCGGTCCACGAGCGCGCGGCCCTCCGCATGGGTCTCGATCCCGCTGGCCGCGACGAGCGGGCTGGGGACGAACCCTCCCGTCCACACCACCAGGTCGGCCGCATGACCGGCACCGTCGGCGGTGCGCACGCTCTCCCCGTCCACGCCTTCGATCCGTTCGCCCTCGCGCACCTCGATGCCGAGCCGGCCGACCACCCCGTGCAGGTGTCGCCGGCCGCGCGAGGAGAGTCCGGTGCCGATGCGGCCGCCGGCATGGAGGCTCAGCGCGAGGTCCGGGCGGGATTCGGCGATCTCGGTGACGGCCTCGAGTCCGGTGAGCCCCGCGCCGACGACGCTCACCCGGCGCCCGGGGGGCAGGGCGGCGAGGTCGCTGCGCAGTCGCAGGGCCTCGTCCCGGTTCCCGACGGAGCGGACCGTGTCCCCCGTGATCTCGGCGGCCGGCGGCGCCGGGCCGCTGCCCAGGGCGAGCACGAGTTCCTCGTAGCTCAGCAGCTCGCCTCCTGCGAGCGCGACCTGCTTGGCGGTCACGTCGATCCCGGTGACGCGGTCGATGACCACGCGCACGGGCGTGCGGTCGAACATCCTCGCGAGCGGACGGTGGCGCAGGATGCGGCCGACGGCGAGCTCGTGCATCCGCACGCGTTCGACGAAGTCGGGCACGGCGTTGACCAGGGTGATCTCGGTGTCGTCGGGCCGGAGGCGGCGGGCGAGGGTGCCGGTGGCGACGGCTCCGGCGTAGCCGGCGCCGAGGACGAGGATGCGGTGCGTCATGAGCATCTCCTGCGGAGGGTGGTGGCGAGCGGGGGTATGCCTCTTCGACCGCACAGCCCCCCGATCCATGACGTGAGCGTGGTCACCACAGTCGTGCGAGCGGCTCCGAGGTCCCGCGCTCGGCCCAGTCCGCACTGATCCGCGCGAGCTTCGCGGGGTCGAGCTGGATGCGCACGTGGCGGACGCGCTCGCCCTCGAGCTCGAGCGTGATCACGCCGAGCAGGCGCCCCCGTTCCGCGACCAGCAGGGCGGGGGCGCGATTCACGTCGGCCGCGTGGATCTCGACCGGTCCTGCGACGAGGCGCGACATTGCCGGCGTCCGCCGGAAGATGCCGCGCAGATAGGTGGCGACGGCCTGGCCGCCGCGGAGGGGGCGGCGCGCGGCGGGGAAGGTGCCGCCGCCGTCGGCCCGGGAGGTCGCATCCTCGGCGAGCACGGCGAGCAGGCGCTCGATGTCCCCGCCGACGGCGGCGTCGAGGAACGCCCGGGCCACGGCCTGGGAGGTCACGGGGTCGACGGCCCGTCGGCGTCGCCCTTCGCTCAGATGCCGTCTTGCCCTCGCGAGCGCCTGCTGGCTGCCGGATTCGCTGGTGCCGAGGATCTCGGCGATCTCGGCGTGGGAGTGGGAGAAGGCCTCCCGGAGCACGAAGACGGCCCGTTCGCGCGGGGGCAGGATCTCGAGCAGGCCAAGCATCGCGAAGGAGACGGCGTCACGCTGCGCGACGGTCTCGGCAGGCCCGAGCAGAGGGTCGCCGTCGAGCAGGGGCTCGGGCAGCCACTGCCCCACCGAGGCCTCCCGACGGGCGCGGGCGGAGTCCAGCTGAGTCAGGCACAGGTTGGTGAGGACACGGGTGAGCCAGGCCGGCGGGTTCTCGATGACGGGACGTTCCGCGGCGTCCCAGCGCAGGTAGGCCTCCTGGACGGCGTCCTCCGCCTCGGCTGCGGTGCCCAGCAGGCGATAGGCGAGCGCGCCGAGGCGCGGACGGGCGTTCTCGAAGACCTGGAGATCCTTCGCCGACATCGTCACGGGGTCGAGACTAGTGCGGGACAGCGCAGCGGCCGGTCCCCCTCACGAGGGACCGGCCGCTGCGACCCGGTCGCGGACCGTGAAGGATCCGCGACGCCGGGATGACTCAGGCCGTGGGGATGACCAGGCCGGAGGCGCTGCTGGTCGCGTTCTCGAAGCGGGCCTGGACATCGGCCCAGTTCACGATGTTCCAGATCGCCTTGACGTAATCCGCCTTCACGTTCTGGTAGTCCAGGTAGAACGCGTGCTCCCACATGTCCAGCTGGAACAGCGGGATCGTCGCCACCGGCACACCGTTCTGCTGATCGTAGAACTGCTCGATCACCAGGTTCCCGCCGAGCGGCTCGTACGCGAGCACCGCCCAGCCCGAGCCCTGGAGCCCCAGCGCCGCGGCCGTGAAGTGCGCACGGAACGCATCGAAGGAGCCGAAGAACTCATCGATCGCCTGCGCCAGCTCACCGGTGGGCTTGTCGCCACCCTCGGGCGAGAGGTTCTTCCAGAAGATCGAGTGGTTCGTGTGACCACCCAGGTTGAACGCCAGATCCTTCGAGAACTGGTTCACCGTCGCGAAATCATTCGCCTCGCGCGCCGCGGCCAGCTTCTCCAGCGCCGTGTTCGCGCCCTTGACGTAGGTCGCGTGGTGCTTGGAGTGGTGCAGCTCCATGATCTTCCCCGAGATCGAGGGATCCAGCGCCCCGTAGTCGTAGTCCAGATCGGGAAGGGTGTACTCGGCCATGGTCGATCCTTTCGTCGGAATGCCCGCCGGTCGGGGACCGCGGACGGATATCTCGACCCTAGGACTTCAAGCGCCCTTGAGGTCAACGGGGGTCGTCACAGTTCGTCACCAGCGGAATCCTCACCCTCCACCACGTCCTCGAGCCGGCGCGGCCCGGCGCCGGTGGCCGCCAGGGCGTCACCGGGGTTCAGCAGCGCGCACGCCTTGAGGGAGAGGCAGCCGCAGCCGATGCAGCCCGTGAGCTCGTGCTCGAGCCGCTCGATCGCCCGGCGATGCTCCTCGAGCCGCTTCTTCCATCGGCGTGAGGCCCGTTGCCAGTCGGCGTGCGAGGGCGTGGAATCCATCGGGACCTCGCCGAACGCCTCCCTGACATCGGCGAGAGGAATGCCCAGGCGCTTGGCGACAGAGATCAGCGAGACCCGGCGCAGCATGTGGCGGGGATAGCGGCGCTGATTGCCGCCGGTGCGCACCGAGCCGACCAGGCCCAGGTCCTCGTAGTAGCGCAGCGCCGAGGCGGCGACCCCGGTGCGCCGGCTCATCTCCCCGATCGTCAGCAGCTCATCGGGTTCATGTGCAGGGTTCACGCCGCCCCCTTCCGGGTCATGCCTTGACCTCAAGTGCACTTGAGATCTTACGCTCCAGTCAGTCGTCCCAGGAAGGACAGGAGGGAACTGCCCCATGACCTACGTGATCGCGCTGCCGTGCGTGGACGTGAAGGACCGCGCCTGCGTCGACGAGTGCCCGGTGGACTGCATCTACGAGGGCAGCCGGATGCTCTACATCCAGCCCGACGAGTGCGTGGACTGCGGGGCCTGCGAGCCCGTCTGCCCCGTCGAGGCGATCTTCTACGAGGACGACACCCCG
>NZ_DASVGJ010000015.1:0-96965 GCF_036379615.1 Brachybacterium sp. | reverse complement strand
CTCACCCAGCAGCTCGCCTCCGCGTCGAGCCGCGTGGTCGCGCAGCTGAGCGACTATGCCGGCAACACAGTGGAGACCGTGCTGCGCGAAGGGAGCTGAGGCCAGGGCTCCGGTGCGGGCGGCGCAGCGCGGGCCTGCGCTGCGCCGCCCGCCGGGCATGCCGAGATGATTGCTGGGCGTCCCCGAGGGGGACGTCCTCCCCTCTCGAAGTGCCATTGTGGCCCGTTTCTTCACATCGCGCTCGGCGTCCATATCGCCATGACCGCAACACCTCGGGTTGTCACCGAAGGTACAACTGTGCCGGGGCATCGAACATCGTCTCCGACATGGCGAGGGAAGCTGCCCCGACCGCCCCGACGTGGCCTCCGATGGCCGTCCCGCGCACGTCGACCTCATGGTCGCTCCGTGCGACGTACTGCTCGTTGACCAGCGCGGGCGCGATGCGCAGGCACGCGGATGCGAAGGCCGGCCATTGCGGGCCGCCGAAGACGATGCTGTCCAGGTCGAGGAGGTTCGCGAGCTGCATGCCGACGCGCGCGAATCCGCGGGCGGCGTTCTCCAGGATCTCCGCGGCGACGGAATCGCTGTCGTGCTCCGCGTATTGGGAGAGCGAGACCAAGGCGGTCTCGACGGCGCGTGCATCCTGCGTGTCGATGCCGACGGGGAGTGCCCCGCGCTCTATGGCGATCTCGACGATGCGGGCGGGGAGGGATGCGACGCTCACGCAGCCGCGGCCACCGCACGGGCAGGGCTCGCCGTCGGGATCTGCCGTGAGGTGCCCGATATTTCCCAGATGAGAGAGACGCCCGGCCGCGCGCCCGGAGCCGCGCAGCACCGTGCCGTCCAGGACTAGGCCGGCCGAGACTCCGCTCCCGAGATAGATGAACGCGAGGTTCTCCGAGTCACGAGGGGCCTTCCAGATCTCCCCGATGGCCGCTGCGGTGCTGTCCTTCTCGACCACGACGTTCACCGAGAGCCGCTGCTCGAGCTCGTCGCGCAGTCGCACGTTCCCCCAGCCGGGCAACAAGGGAGGGCCGACTACTGAGCCGTGCTCGATATCGAGAGGTCCGGGTGTCGCGACGCCGATGGCCGTGATTCGCTCCACCGAGACACCGGACTCCTCGAGCAGAATGCCGGTCTGCTCCGTGATCAGGTCGAGGACGTGCGAGGGGCCCGGCGCCGCTGGGGTCGGGACGGTCAGGCTGTGGACGCTGTCCCCGGCAAGGTCCAGCAGCACGAAACTGAGCCTGGCCGGGTCGATGTGCAGGCCGATCGAGTAGCGCCCGGTAGGGGAGACCTCGTAGACGATGCGGGGCGCCCCCATCCCGGACCGGACCCGGCCAGATTCGCGGATCAGGCCAGACGCCGCGAGGCGATGGCAGATGTTGGACAGCGTCTGCATCGTCAGCCCGGTTCGGCGCACCAGATCGCTGCGGCTCGTGCCCGGGAATCTCCGGATCAGATCGAGGACCAGGACCTGGTTGTAGCCAGCGACGCGGGGCAGGTTCGTCCCGCGGCGATCCGGCCTCTCCGTGGTCGAGTCGTGGGACGGCGATGTCATGGCCGAATGCTACGACGCCCATTGACTTAGTCAAATTGATCATGTCTACTGACGCCCCTGCGGCTCAAGGAGGAGACCTGGTGATGAGACGACGAACGATGCTGGCAGCAGGACTGATGGCTGCCCCTCTGGCGAGCTGTGCCAGCCGCGCCGAGGGAGAACGGGTGTTTCGACAGTTCGACCCCGCAGACCAGGCCTCAGGTCTGGCCGACGCGATCACTATCTGGAACGCGGACCACCCCGACTACCGCGTCTCGATGGAGACGCTCTCCCCGAACAACCCACAGCAGTTTGCCCGCGAGGCCAACTCCGGCTCCGGCCCCGACATTGCACAGCTCGCCTTCACGGATGTCTCCTTCATGGCAGAGCCCCGCATCCTCACCCCGCTCGCCGGTCTCGTGGCGTCTGCGCCGTCAGATGCGGACGACGACCTCCTCGCAACGGACATGACGACCTACGACGGGTCGATGTGGGCGGTCCCGTGGACTGCGGACACGATGGCGCTCGTCTACAGGCCGGACGTGCTCGAGCAGTTCGGCGCCACCGAGACGCCGCAGGACTGGGAGGAGCTTGCCGATGTCGCCTCGCAGATCACCCAGGACTCCGGCGGTGACGTCAGCGGATTCGTGTTCCCCGCCGGTGCGCAGTTCTCCAGCGCCCAGTGGTTCCCGATCAACTACTACCTCTGGGCGCACGGCTCGCAGCTGATCCGGGTCGACGGGGAGAGGTGGGCGGTGGATGTCAGCGAGCAGGAGCTCGTGGAGGCGATGGAGTACTTCGACGGCTTCTTCACCGCTGGGATCACCCCGACCGCCATGCAGGCGATCACCGACTATGGGGACCCCAGCATCGTCGGGGCGCTCGATGAGGGCAGCTGCGCGATGACCTTCATGCCCCCGGCGGCGTTCCGTGCAGCACGAGAGACCGTCGATGGCGAGCTCATGACGGCCCCGATGCCCTGCGGACTCCAGGACGGCGCGACGCACCTGGGTGGGCGTGCGCTCGGAATCAACGCGAACTGCAAAGAACCCGAGGCGGCCTGGGAGTTCGTGAAGTTCCTGCGCAGTCCGGAGACTTTCGAGAACTACCCGCAGTACCCAGCCTCCGCCACGACTCTGGAGCAGGTCGACGTCGATCCCGCGGAGCAGGGTTTCATCGACCAGCTACCCCACTCCGAGTCTTTCGCGCGATACGCCGACGCGCCGATCACGATCGGCTCGCTCCAGGAGCTCGTCAATCAGCAATTCTCTGCCGTCTACTCCGGGCAGTCAGAGCCCGTCGTCGCGGCGCAGAAGATCATCAGCACCTTGACCAGTGGACTGGAGGAGTGAGCGACATGGGTGGCACGCGACTCCGTGCATTGCAGCCGTACCTGCTCAGCGCCCCAGCGCTGCTCGTCGTCGGACTTCTGTTCTTGATCCCCTCGATATACAACGTGGTCCTCGCCTTCCAGAGCCTGTCGCCGTACCAATCGCCGGGCGACGCCGAGGCAGTCGGCGTCGAGAACTTCACCGACCTCTGGAGCAGCGGCGACCTCCCGAACGCCGCTGTCAACACCGTCTTCTGGCTCACTGCGATGACCGTCGTGCTGCGGATCGCGCTGGGCCTCGCTCTCGCGCTCGCGCTGGAGTCCCCGGTCCTGCGGCGGTGGAAGCTGCGCGGAGTCTCGCGCACCATCATTCTCATCCCCTGGATGGTTCCCCAGGTCGTGGCGATCGCTGCGTGGCGATGGATCCTCGACGGCAATTCCGGAGTCCTCAACCAGACTCTTACCGGCCTGGGAATCATCGACGGCGGAATCCCCTTCCTGGCCCAGACCAGCACGGTGTGGTGGTCGATCATCGCGATCATCGTGTGGCGCGAACTGCCGTTCGTGGTGATGGTGCTCGTCGCCGGGCTGCAGTCGATCCCCGCGGAGCAGTACGAGGCTGCCGAGGTGGATGGTGCTGGCAGGTGGGCCTCGTGGCGGAGCGTCACGGTGCCGAACCTCAGGCCGGTGCTGACCCTCGTGGTCCTGGTGACCGTGATCCAGACCTTCAACAACTTCGTGTACGTCTGGCTGACCACCGGCGGCGGGCCGGGCAACTACACAGCAGTGCTCGCCACCGAGCTGTACAGCGCAGCGTTCTTCGACAACGAGCTCGGCGCTGGCGCAGCGATCGGTCTGCTCATGACAGTGATCATGGCGATCTTTGCCGTGGTGTACATGCGCGTGACCTCGACAAAGGAGAAGGCGTGATGGCCGCGACTCAACAGCTCGAACGTGCCACGGTGGGAGTGGGGCCACGCCGCCTTTCCCGGGAGAGCAGGCGTCCGAAAGATCTGCTGTTCCTGATCCCCTTCGCACTCGTCCTGATCGTGATCGTCTTCCCCGTGATCTGGATGCTGTACAGCTCGCTGCGCCCGGTTCAGGAGATCTCTCAGGGGATCAGCTGGCAGAGCGCGTTCTCCGGATTGAGCCTGGACTCGTACACCCGGCTCTTCGACGAGACGAACTTCGGCCGCTACCTGCCCAACAGCATCTTCGTATGCGTGGTCGGCTCGATGATCACCGTGGCGATCTCAGTTCTCGCGGGCTTCGCTCTTTCCCGATTCTCCTTCCGGGCGAAGCCGGTGGTGATGATCGCGCTGGTCGCTACCCAGCTGCTGCCGTTCGTCGTGCTGATCACCCCGGTGTACCTCTTCTTCGCGGAACTCCGCCTCCTCAATTCCTTCGGTGGGCTGATCATCGTGTACGTCGCGATCACCACACCGCTCGCCACCTTGCTCATGACCGGATTCCTCAATGCCGTGCCGAGAACGCTGGATGAGGCGGCACGGATCGACGGAGCCTCCACGCTCACCGTCATCTCCCGCGTGATCACCCCCTTGGTGTGGCCAGGCATCGTCACGGTCGGCATCACCGCCTTCATCGCGATGTGGGACGAGTTCCTTTTCGCGCAGATCTTCCTCACCAGCGAATCCCTCAAGACCGTGCAGGTCGGCATCGCCGGCCTCTTCGGCGAGTACGGCACCGACTGGGGCGTCGTCATGGCTGCCTCGGTGCTCGCCGCCCTGCCGACGATCCTGCTGTTCTCCCTCCTGCAGCGCCGGCTCGTGGCCGGCATGACCGCCGGAGCCGTGAAGGAGTGACCATGAACGACCCCCGCCGCCCGAATGTCGTGATCCTCTACGCCGACGACCTCGGATGGGGTGACCTGGGCTGCTTCGGTGCCGACGACATCCCTACCCCGCACCTCGACTCCCTGTGCCGCGACGGGGTCAAGCTCTCGCAGTGGTACTCCAACTCGCCCGTGTGCTCGCCCTCTCGGGCGTCGCTGATGACAGGGAAGTACCCCGCGCGGGCTGGCGTCGAATCGATCCTCGGAGGCACCCGGCACACCCCGGGTCTGCCCCCGCAGCCCACCCTCGCCTCGCATCTGCGCGATCGCGGCTACCGCACCGGGCTGTTCGGCAAGTGGCACCTCGGGGCCGACGCCGACTACGCCCCGAGCCACTACGGGTTCGATGAGACCTTCGGATTCCGCGCCGGCTGCGTGGACTACTACTCCCACATCTTCTACTGGGGCGCTCATAATCCCGTACACGACCTCTGGGCGGACGACGATGAGGTCTGGCTGAACGGCGAGTACCTCACCACTGTCATCGGAGAGCGCGCTGCCGACTTCATCGCCCGCTCCGCGCCGAACGGGCCCTTCTTCTGTTACGTCCCGTTCAACGCCCCGCACTACCCGATGCACGCACCCGCCGAGCACATGGACCGCGTCGCCGATCTTCCGGACGGACGGCGCGAAACTGCCGCGATGATCGCGGCCCTGGACGACGCCGTCGGCGAGGTTCTCCGCGCGCTCGACGAGAGCGGTACCCGGGACGACACCCTCGTGCTCATGTCCTCGGATAACGGACCCTCCCGCGAGAGCCGGAACTGGCTCGACGGTGAGGAGATCTCCTACGACGGCGGCTCGGCAGGCGGACTCCGCGGTTCCAAGGGTTCCGTGTTCGATGGTGGGATTCGCGTCCCCGGCATTCTCTCCTGGCCCGCCGAACTCCCCTGCGGCACTGAGCTCGATCAAGCAGGGATGATGATGGATGTGCTCCCGACGGTCCTGCACGCCGTCGACGGCGCCGCACCGGAGATGCTCGACGTCGACGGGATCTCGCTGCTGGATGCGTTGATCAATGTGGGCGACCTGGCGGAGAGACCTCTCGTCTGGACCTACGAGGGCCAGTACGCGGTGCGACGTGGTCGCCACAAGCTCGTGGTGGATGGCCGCGAAGGCATGGACCCGCCGGCCACCGTGGACCGAGCTCTGTACGACCTCGAGGCGGACCCCGAGGAGAGCATCGACCTCTCGACCGAGGCTCCGAATGTCCTCCTCGCGCTGGAACAGGACCTCGCGGAGTATCGCGCGGGCGCGGCGACGTGGGTGCTCAAGACCGAATCGGTCTGATGGGTGCACCTACTCTCGTCGAGCGAGTTCGGAACCCCGTGACAGAGTGGGCAAGCCGCCCGCCGCGCGGTGCGCCTGCGCCCCGAGATCGATGCCCGGAATGTTCCGCGAAGTGGCCTCGAGGGGTGCGACGAACTCTTCGTAGGGACGTCTGTACAGATGCTCCGGGCGGTGGCATGGTCGGGGCCGCGCAGTCCGGGCACGGCCTGCCCGGCTTTCGTGCACACGAGTCCACGATGCGATGACGGCGGCGTGAATCGATCAGTAGGCTGGCGGCCATGAGCGATGCACCCTCCATGTGCGGCCGAGCCCGCAGGCAACTTCACCGCAAGGCACTCACTGTCGGCATCGTCATGCTGGTGATCGTCGTCGTTCTCAGCGCCCTCCCCCTGATCTTCGCGAGAACGGGAAACGGTGCGCTCGGCGGACTGGTGGCCGTGCTGCTCTTCACCAGTTGGCTGTGGATCATCGGACTGGTCCTCGTGATCGTGGGGGCCCTCGGCGAGCTCAAGGCACGCCGGATCAACCGTGAGGACTGGGCGACGGCGACCGCGCTCGCGGCGCACGCCGATCAGCTTCTCGCCCAGCCGCGAGCCAGCGCGTACTCCTCCGGTGCTGTGATCGAGCGTGATCCACGGCGTGTGCTCGAGGTGGAGCGCCACTTCGACGAGAAGACCGCCGGCGAGGCGCGAGGCACGCTGATGCACCAGTTCAGCATGTTCGGACAGTCCTTCGGAGTCGGGTACGCCGCCGGGAACCGCACCTCCGTCGGCGCGTCCGTGCACGCCGGAGCGATCCGCGGGATGTCCGATGTGCATCTCTCGCTGGATTCCACGACCCGGCACGACCTGATGGGCGATGCACTGTTCGCCCTGTTCGAGACCGTGGGCCAGGACGGCTCTGCCGACACACTCCGCGTCACCGCGCTGTCCAACGGTGCCGTCCACGAATGGATCCACGCCCTCGTGTCCCAGACGGCCCAGCGGTTCGGGATGGACACCCACTCCGGCGTGACGATCCAGGGATATGCGGGGCGTCTCGCCTCCCATTTCGGCCCGGCCGACGTCTCCTACCTCTCGGACCGGCTCCATCTCGCTCTCGCCCAGGACAAGCGCGGCGAACAGGCCCCGCAGATCCAGGTGGACGGGGTGGCCTCCGGGCGAGGTGCGGTCGTCGCGACGAGTGCGCGGGTCGGCGGCTCCGATGACCTGAGGATCTTCCCCACGGCGTTCCCGGCGATGTGGGGACAGAGCGTGGGCGGAGCCCTCGCTGCGGCCGTCCCGCCCAAGGAGATCGCAGCCTGACCTGCGCGTCCGATCACCGACGGTCATGGCCGGGGAGGGCTTCGACAGGCTCGCCTTGACGAGCCGGAACCGGTTCGTCGGCGGTTCGGGGCAGGCCCGCGTGATCACCGAGGCCGGGGGCGTGCTCGTGCCCCCACACCCGACCACCCGGATCCACCACCGAGCTGCGCGGGTCGGTGCCCATCCGGCAGGTCCCGGCCTGATGCTGGCCGGCGCTGGGCGGTGATCCCGGGCCGATCGGGCTCATCGGTCGCACCGTCGCGGCGCCGGCCTCGCGCAGCCAGTCGGCCGCTCTCGCGGTGAGCATCTCGCGACCGCGCAGGTCCTCCGGATGCAGGCTCCCCGAGAGGTGCACCCGTGAGCGTCCCAGACGGTCACGGGCGACCGCTTCGAGACGGGCGAGGTGCTCGCCGTACGGCGCTCGGGTTCACCGGGAGATCCGAACTCCGTGACCCGGATGACGACCGCGACGTCGTCATCCTCTCCACGCTGCAGATCGACCAGACCCCTCTGCTCCACGTCGACCGTTGCCGAGCGGGTGATCCACCTGTTCGACGCCGGAGACAGACGTGTGGCCCGCTGGCTTCTCGTGGGCAAGGGTGTTCAGCAGGGCGAGGGCGTCGGCGGAGGGTTCGTCCGCGGGCGTGTACACCTCCAGCCGATGATCAGGGGTGTCGGCTTGGAGCCAGACCTGGAAGTTGACGGTCACTGCGCCCACCTGCGGATGCCGGAGCTGTTTCGTGCCCCCGGTGCATGCCTTGACATGGCCGGTGGCCCAGAGCGCAGCGAAGTCGGCGTCTTTCATGCAGAGTTCACCGACAAGCTCGGCCAAGCGGGTGTCGTCCGGGTATTTGCCGCTGATGAGCCGGAGGTACGCGACGTAGGTGCGTGCTTCGGCTTCCCAGTCCAGGTAGGAGCGTCGCACCTGCGGGTCCAGGAACAGCAGCCGGGGGAGCGAGGGTCGGGTGCTGGGGTTGCTGGTGTCGAACGGCAGATGCGGGGCCAGCAGTGCATGCCCGGTCGGGGTCCACGCGAGGGCGTCGTTGCGTCGGCCCAGGAGCACTGCTGGTCGGGTGGCGAGAGATTCGAGCATCGCCAGCGACAGTGGGTGGGGGCGCTCGGGACGGGTCCGCGGCGGGGCCTTCATCGGCGACGGCTTGGCCAGATCGAGCAGATGCTCGGTCTCGGTCGTCGACAGGCGCAGGGCACGCGCGATCGCAAGGAGCACTTCGTCGGAAGCGTGGTGTGCGTGGCCCTGCTCGAGGCGGACGTAGTAGGCGACGGAGACCCCGGCGAGCTGAGCGACCTCTTCACGGCGCAGGCCGGGTACTCGGCGTCGTCTGCCCCAGTCCGCGATGCCGGCTTCGGCCGGCGTCAGCGCATCGCGGCGAGACTTCAAGAACTCGCCGAGACTGCCTGACTGCGGTGCGCTGCTCACGCCTCCAGGGTACGCAGGCCAGCTCTCCTGAGCGTATCCCTGCCAGTGGTACGACCACCGGTCGCACGAGCACCGGGTATCTGGCTGGGGCGGTCAGCGAGGTCGAGACTGACTCTCAGCCTCGCCGGCCATCGGCCCGCGCGAGTTCCCCGAATACGTCATCGTTCCGCAGGAGGACATATGGACAGCTCTCGCTCGACCGCGCTCATCGTCGGTGTGAACGGCATCGTCGGTTCCGAGCTCGCCCGTCAGCTGGCGACCCGACGCGAGTGGGACGTCTACGGACTCTCCCGCTCTGCGCACGAGCTCCCCACGGGAGTGCGCCCGATCGTGGCCGATCTGCAGGACGCCCAGAGCGTCATGCAGGCGGTGAAGGACGTCCGCCCCACGCACGTGTTCCTCACCGTGTGGGCACGGCAGGAGAACGAGGCTGAGAACATCCGTGTGAACGGAGCGATGATGCGCAACCTCTTCGATGCGCTCTCCCCAGCCGGCTCGGTGCAGCATGCCGCGCTGATGACAGGGCTGAAGCATTACATGGGCCCGTTCGAGGCCTACGGAACCGGCGAGATGCGCGAGACGCCGTTCCGGGAGGAGTCCGAGCGGCTGGACACTCCGAACTTCTACTACGCCCAGGAGGACGAGGTCTTCGCCGCCGCCGAGCGCGATGGTTTCACCTGGAGCGTTCACCGCGCTCACACCGTCACCGGTCATGCGGTCGGCAATGCGATGAACTTCGCTCTCACTCTCGCGGTCCACGCAGCGATCGCCCGAGAGACCGGCACCCCACTCGTGTTCCCCGGCACGGAGCTCGTGTGGAACTGCCTGACTGATTTCTCCGACTCCCGCGTCGTCGCCGATCAGATGATCTGGGCCTCGACCACTCCGGGCATCGGTGACCAGGCATGGAATGTCACCAATGGCGAGGTCTTCCGCTGGCGGTGGCTGTGGCCGCGCCTGGCTGACGCGCTCGGCGTCGAGTGGGAGGCCCCCACCTCCGAGCCCCGTCCTCTGGCCGAGCAGATGGTCGGCAAGGAGCAGCTGTGGGAAGAGATCGCGAGCAGGTACGGGCTTATCGAATCCCGGCTCGAGCGGGTGGCCTCGTTCTGGCACACCGACAGCGACCTCGGGGTCGAGGTCGAGGTCCTCGCCGACATGACCAAGAGCCGACTGGCCGGTTTCGACACCTACATCAGCACCGAACGCGCATTCCTCGAACTGTTCGACCGCTATGAGGCGGACGGTCTCGTCCCCCCGCGGCCGCGCCAGAGCTGAGCGGTTCAGTGCCACAGCGCAGCTGACGAGCGAATCGCCTTGGCCTGGTGGCGGCTCTGATCCCACGGAGGAGGGGAGGAGCATGCAGCATGGCAGCACCGCGGACGTACTCATCGCGCTCGGGGTACGCGTTCCCGCTGGGGCGCCGCCGCCGGACTCACCGAGACGATGCCCGTCTTCCTCTCGACGCCGCACGCCGAGCATCCTCCGCGGTGGGTGACGTTCACCGGTGGGGAGGTCCACTCGGCCACCGGGCTCGAATCGGAGGAGTACATGGCGG
The DNA here is from genome assembly GCF_036379615.1 of Brachybacterium sp. GTDB lineage: Bacteria > Actinomycetota > Actinomycetes > Actinomycetales > Dermabacteraceae > Brachybacterium. Next base: position 86,656 of record NZ_DASVGJ010000015.1, on the reverse strand, counting down.
AGTCGAGCAACCACGAGGTCCTGTCCGTCAGCACCTTCTGCGACCGATTCCCCTTCGTGGGCGAGTTCCTGCGTGGTGCGAGGCCGGGGCAGACCGCCTTGTTCGCCGACGACTCAGGGGCGTTCGTGCTGGAAGCGGACTGAGCGGGCCGCGCGTGGTGGACGGCGGGATTGAGGGATGGGGACCGACGTCCGTCACGCCACTCGGTCGCGTGTAGCGGATACTTGCCGATCAGATAGTACTAGGTCTCCCCCTGCTCGATGAGAACGTCATCGGGCGTAGCGTACGCTCAGGCAGAATCAGAGGATGGGGATTCTCAAGGACATGTTGCATGCTCTGGTCGATGGGCTCGGATACGTCATCACGAGCTTGGTCGGTGCGCTGGTTGCGCTGACCTTCTCGACGCAGGACCACATCCCGGAATGGTTCTACGCCATGACGATTGGCATCGCTGTCGTCGGAGCGGTCGTTATCGCGCTTCTGCGACGAGGCTTTCAGAGAACACTCCCGGAGAGTCGAACGCATGGAGAGCTGTTGGACGAGCGGATGGATGCCATCGACCTGCGACTGCGGGAGCTCGAAGAGGAAGTCATCGAGACGGGCAGCGCCGTCCAGAGCGCACAGCTCGAGGTGCTGGCAGAGCTCCGGGCTGTGCGGAAGGAAGTGCAGGACCTGGACACTCCTTGGTGGCGCCGTTTAGGTCTTCGGTCTCGGGTCCGGACGGCGGTTTGAGTTGCCGCGAGCGAGTTGAGCGTACGCCGGAAGAACAGGTGATCTCGGCGGGCAAGGGAAGGTCGCGCATAAGGCCAGCCTCCACCTCAAGGCACCCTACAACCCGACGTTGACGTCTCGTGCGAGTCGGCCAACGCGAGGACAGTTCGAGGCTCATCTACCACGGCCTGTCAGCAACTCGGTCGATCAGATCGATGCGCGGATAGAAGTCTCGCTGACATTCTGGCGCATCAATCCCCACCGCCTGCGCCGCTAGGTCCCCGACTACTCACGTCCGCGAATGCACTCACAATGTCCAGGCATCATGCAGTTCGCTTTCGCCCCCGCAGAGTCAGTTGAACTCGCCGCCGCAACAGGGGGTCGACGATATATAGGTAAGTCCCCCGCATCCCTCGGGTGAGCAACACGCGGTACACATTGACGATATAGCGAAGCAGATCCTCGTCGGACGTCGTCTGCCCGCGCATGGAGTTGTTCGCCTTGCCCTTGGCGTCGAAGTAATTCTTCTTGTCAGCGACGAGCAACCCAGTCTCCGGATCGATGCGCAGGTCGCCGCCGATGATGACGCCCGCGTAATTGAGGTCGTAGCCCTGCACGGTGTGGATAGAACCGACTTCTTCGAGGGACGTCTTCGAGGCGATCCAGTCGACGTCGGAGACGTTCCAATCGAGGGCAACACCGTCGAGCTCGATGTCGTGCAAACCGCTCTTCTTCCTGCTGCGCCACTTCCATGCGTAGCCGGCGACGAGCCGGGCCAATCCGTGCTCCTCGTCGCGCTCGCGGATCCGTTGGTGCATCGCCGCGAGGTCGTTGAACAGTTCGAACTCGTAGTCCTCGAGGTCGGGAACAGCCCGAGGCGGAGTGTCGGAGAGGAGAGCTCGGGCGAACTCGAGGTACGTCTTGCCGCCCTTCACCCGCATCTGTGTGTCGAGCTGGTACAGGCGCTTGTGCGCGCGGGCTTCGTCGATCACGCGCTCGAAGACTTCAGGTTCGATGTCGATCGGTCTCACGCTCTGCGCGGTGTCCAGCAGCAGTATGGTGTGGCGCGAACGCCGACGGATCCAGTCGAGCTGGTTGATCGCCAGATCATCTTCACCGAAGAGCCGAAGCGTCGTCTCCCGGTACCGCTTGGTGAGCGTCCCGTGAGCCTGGGCGCCGCGCTGGGTGAGCCGGTGAGCCTCGTCGACCACGATGACATCGAAGTCCTCTTCGGCGTCTGCGACCTCATAGGGCGTGAGCACCAGTGCATCCCGGAGCGCCGGCACCTTCCGGAAAACCCGGCTGATCGATTTCCGCAGGGACTTCTGGGGGATGACGAGGCCGATTCGGAGCCCGGTGAAGAGCTCACGGTTCCCCTCGACGAAGAGGTCGGAGAACATCGAGTCGCCTTCGACCTCGTCGGTCGGGTCGAAACTAGCGAGATCCCGCATGAGCTTCATGAGGTAGATGCCGACGATGGTTTTTCCCGTGCCTGGATCCCCTTGAATCGCAGCAAGGGTGCGTACCTCTGGGTTGTGCAGGTCCTGGACGAGGCCCTCCATGATGTCGAGCACGGCGACGCCCTGCTCGGTGTTGAGCGCCTTGTAAGGGGAGAGCTTGAAGAGGTCGGAGTTCTCGATCTCGGGGATCGACCGCTCGAAGTAGCCACGGGAGCGGAGCTCCTCGAAGATCTCCTTGAACGTGTCGTTGTACTCGCTGCGCTGGAAGTAGTCCTGGTTAGTGATGCCCTCGTTGCGGTTCAGGACCTCGTACTTCCCGTCACCTCCGAGAAGACGGATCAGGAGGGACTCGAGGTCCAGGCATGCAGAGCCATTGAACCGCTCGTCGAAGACGATCCGGACCTCGCGCAGGTGCTCCTTCTGCTCGGACTTCAGGTGCTGGCGGATGCGGCGATCCGCGCTCCCGGTCTCGCCGACGTAGATGTCGCGGCCGTCCTCGAGGAGGTACACAACCGGCCAGTTCGAGAACCGGGGGAGCCGAGCTCGGGTCTCCTCCACGGACTCCGGCGTGAAGCGGAGCTCCTCGATCTCAAAGGCGGTCATACTTCGTGCTCCGCCCCTTTGCCTTCTCGACGGGATACTTCTGGCCGGTGCGCTCGAGCTTCGCGCGGATGATCTGCTCGGGGTCCAGATTGAGTTTGTCCGCGAGGAGCAGTGCATAGGTCAGGACGTCCGCCAATTCGTCGGCGACTTCGTCGCGATCGACATCGGCGTTCCACTGGTAGCACTCGAGCAGTTCGCCTGCTTCGATCGCAATGGACTTGGCGAGGTTCTCGGGTGAGTGGAACTGACCCCAGTCTCGTTCGGTCATGAAGGCGCGCAGGGTCTCGAGCAGCGGGTTACGGGTCACAGCCTCACCGTAGCAACGTCAAGGCTCGGAGCTAACTGATCGACGCCGATTGACTGGAGAGAAGGAAGCGAGCACGAGGCAACGCCGCTCGTTCGCAGCTGTTGCTCAGAGTGATCCCCAAAGCGACACAAGTGTCGAGTTGGGGTGCCGCCTGCGCATGAGTCACCTATCCGCGCAGCTGCCCCGATCACGTGACACCTACCCGCGCATCAGTCCCCACGGCCGCGCGGCCCGCATTGATGCTTCGTCTCTGCGGACCGCCGCGCGTCAGAAGGCTGCTCCGCAATCGGCCCCGTAGCTGCCCGCTTGGGCTGCGCTAGCGTCGGGGCATGAACGCTGTCACGATTGCCGCCTGCACTGAGACGGACCTACCGAGCGCCACCGAGGTGGAGACGCTCTACGCGTCCGTCGGCTGGAGCGCCTATACGCGGGACCTCGACGCGCTCATGAGCGGTCTGCGCGGTTCTCTCCGTGTGGTTGTCGCCCGCGTTGATCGTTCGCTCGTCGGGCTGGCGAGAGTGATAGGTGACGGCGCCACCATTTGCTATCTCCAAGATGTGCTCGTGAGCCCCGATGCCCGGCGGCTGGGTGTGGGCGGGCGACTTGTGCGTGAAGCCTTCGCTCCGTTCAGCGCCGTGCGCCAACACGTCCTGATCACCGACGAGGAGCGCGAGCAGAAAGCCTTCTACGAGTCGCTGGGCTTCGCGCAGCTCGGCGATGGTGTGCCCGGGCGAGCGTTCGTGCGGTTCGCCAACTGACACCGATCCCAGGGGACCCGACCCCTCGGGTCCATAGTGTCTCCCTGGGGTATACCCCACGGCGCATATGTGTCCCGAAAGTGCCGTCGTGGACCCTGTGTGACGGGGGAGCCTACGGCCCCGTAGCTGTTACGCAGGGTGGTACTCAAGGTGACAGATGTGTCCGGTTGAGGTGTCACCAGCTTGTGCAGCAGTCCCGTTGACCGCGAATGCGGCTGAAGAGGATCTCATTGATGCCTGCGCGCAAACCGCTCTGCGAAGCGCAGCGATCACCGTTTCCCGTGCTGGAGCAAACCCGCCGAGCCGCCACCACCTAGCCAGGTAGGACACCTCGTGTCGGGGCGTTGCCCCATCGGTGAGCCCAACCTCCCAAGGCAGCGGCGGTGACTCTGGGCTGGCTCACTGCCTCGAGCGACGTGTGCGCGGCGAATACCGCACGCACCGATTCGTCCTCGGTCACTCCAGCTCGACCCGGTCGACGGCGTCGCTCCACCAGAAGGCATCCAGCTTGCGGAGATCCCGGGCGCCGGCGACCACCTGGTGTCCGTCCTCCAGCAGTGCGGGGGTCACCCGGCTCCCCACGTACCCCCCTCGGGCTCCGATGACCAGAACGCGCATGCTCTACCTCCGTGGCCGTGCTCCCGTGCCGCGAGCTGTGCTGCAGATGCATACGTGCCGGAGCCCTTGGACAGGATTCGCCGCGCCCCGACGCGGCGAACGGCCTCGTACGCTGGGCGCATGAGTCCCGATCACCCCGCGTCCCGGTTCGGCGCGTGGTGGGTGGCCGGCCTCGCCGTCGTGGTGGCTGCGCCGCTCCTGGCCGCGTCGCTGCGCGCCGAGGGGGAGGGGCCGGGGACCGTCGCCGGATGGGCACTGGGAGTCGCCCTGACCTGGATCGTCGGCGGAGTGCTGATCATGCGCCTGGCACCTTCGGACGTCGTCCGGCGGGGCCCGGGGCGCGCGCCTGTGGTCGCGGTGGCCGCCGTGGGCGTCGGCCTGGCCGCGGCCTCTTTGGCGGGCGGTCTGGTCCTCGCCGGCGTCCCGGCCACTGCCCCGTGGGTGGCCGGTCCCGTCGCTGCAGCGGCCGACGGACGGTGGGGTGTGCTCGCGATCGCGCTCCTGGCGGGCGCGGCCGAAGAGGTGTTCTTCCGCGGCGCGCTGCCTCGGCTGCTCACCGGCCCGGCCCGGTGGGTGCTCCCCACTGCGGTGTACGCCCTTGTCACGTTGTGCACCGGCAGCCCCGCTCTCGCGGCGATGGCGCTCCTGCTGGGACCGGTGGCGATGTGGGCCCGCGAGACCTCGGGCTCTCTCGGCGGGGCGCTCTTCGTCCACGCCCTCTGGACGCTGACCATGGTGGGACTGTTCCCCGTCGTCCTCGACCGTGTCGGCATCGCGGTCTGAGGCGCCCAGCCGCTCGAGCCGAGCGCGTCGATCCGCGGCCTGGGGGCGGCGATCGTCCTCGGGGCGCTGCCGTGTCGTCCGCGTCAGTCCTCGCCTCGAGCTCGGTGGCGGGCACTGCACCGCGCGATCCCGGTGGCCGCGGTGAGATCCTCGCCTGCCGGGTGGAGGGCGCCGCGCTGCGACGGCGGCGACGGCCTTGTCCGTGTCGATGCGGCGACGATGGTCAGGACGCGGTGCGGACGGCGCGGGCCGGGTCGTCGACGATGGCCCAGGATTCGGTGCGGCCGCGATCGGTGAAGCGGCCCCGTCTCAGGGCTCCGGCACGGGCCGCAGGCCCTGGAGCCACCCGCTCGTGGTGCGGATGTGTGCCATCGCCTCGAGCTGGGCCTGCACGGGATCGCCGTCGAGGACGGCCCGGGCGATGCGCTGATGCTCGGCGTCGCTGGTGCGCTTGAGCTCGATCGCCTCGTCGTGCTCGAACACCCGGTAGTGGCGACCGCGCTGGCGCATGGCCTTGAGCAGCGCCGCGATGGCGCCGTTCTCCGCGCCGGTGACGAGCAGGTCGTGGAAGGCGTCGTCGAGAGCGGCTCCGTCGTCCTCCCAGGAGCGGGCGGCGAGCTCCTCGGCGATCGCCGCCAGCTCCGCGCGCTGGTCGGCCGTGAACCGTGCCGCGGCCTGGGCGGCGGCATGCCCCTCGAGGAGCTGTCGGATCTCGAACAGACCCAGGTACTCGTCCAGCGGGATCAGCGGCACGGTCACTGAGAGCCCCGCCATGACGCTCTCGGCCGAGAGATCCGAGACGAAGGTGCCCGCCCCCGTGCGGGAGGTGAGCACTCCGGCGAAGCCGAGCATCTTCTGCGCCTCCCGCAGGGAGCTGCGGGACACGTCGAGCTCGCTGCACAGCTCCTGCTCGCTGGGGAGCCGCTGGCCCGGTGCGATCGCCCCGGAGGAGATCATGCGGCGCAGGCCGTCGAACGCCTTGTCGACCTGGGACGTCCCTGTCATCGATCCTCCCGATCTGTCTGATGGATCTGTGACAGTACGGTAACGGACTCTGCGGTCAGGCGGGTTCGGCGCGCAGCGGGGTGCATGATCTGTCTGACAGATCCGCGGGGGTGGTCACGTTCGAGGACGCACCTCCCAGCACGAAGGGTGAGCATGGACGACAGCGAGCTGAGGACGACGGAGGGACGTCCGGCCCGGGAGCTCTGGGACCTCGACGCCTCCTTCCACCACCTCAACCACGGGTCCTTCGGGGCCGTGCCGCGCGCGGTCCTCACGGTGCAGCAGGAGCGTCGCCGGGAGATGGAGTCCAATCCGGTGCGCTGGTTCAGCACTCTCGCCGAGCGCCTGCCGGGCGTCCGGGACGAGCTGGCCGAGCGCCTTCACGCGCCCGCCGACGACACGGTGCTGGTGGCGAACGCCAGCGCGGGAGCGTCCGTGCTGTTCCGCAACCTCGCCCAGCGCAGGAGCCGCGTCCACGTGGCCGTGACGGACCACGGCTATGGGGCGGTGTCGATGGGCGCCGAACGGCTCGCCCGTGAGACCGGCGGGGACTACCGCGAGATCGCGCTGCCGCTCGAGGCGAGCGATGAGGAGGTTCTCGAGCGCATCGCCGACCACCTGGCGACCCATCAGACAGATCTGCTGGTCCTCGACCAGGTCACCTCGGCGACCGCGCGCCGCATGCCCGCCCGCGAGGCGACGAGAATCGCGCATCGTCACGGCGCTCTCGTCCTCATCGACGGCGCCCACGCCCCCGGCGCGCTCGAGGACCCGGTGATCCGCGAGGCGGATGTGTGGATCGGCAACCTTCACAAGTTCTGGTGCGCCCCGCGCGGCACCGCCGTGCTCGTGCGCAACAACCCCGACCTCGACCTGTACCCGCTGGTGGACTCCTGGGGAGGCCATCTGCCCTTCCCCGACCGCTTCGACCACCAGGGGACCGTCGACGTCACCGCCTGGTTCGCCGCGAGCACCGCCTTCGACCACCTCCAGCGGGAGCTCGGCTGGGACCGGATCCGAGAGCACGCCGCCGCGATGATGCGCCTCGCCGAACGCGAGATCGGACAGGCGCTCGAGGCGGTCGGCGTCCTCGACCCGGTCGCGGACACCGGCCATGCCTTCGCCCCGATGCGCCTGTTCCGTCTGACGGGAGACCGTCGCTGGGACCACGACACGGTCGATGCCCTTCGCGTCCCCTTCATGACCTCGACGCACTGCATCGCGGCCTTCACCGAGTTCCACGGCGTCGGATACCTCCGCCTCTCCGCCGCCCCCTACACCACTGCCGACGACATCGCTGCGATGGCGTCGCAGGGAATCCCCACCCTGGCCGCCATGACCGGCAGCCTCCCCCTGGAAAGGACCGCCTCATGAATCACGGAAAGCACACCGTCGGCCGCCGCACCGTCCTCGCTGGTGCCGCCGCCGGCAGCACTGCACTCGCTCTCGCCGCCTGCGGCGGGGGAGGGGGCTCTTCCGACGGCACGGTCACCCTCCAGATGGTCGAGTCGATCACCAGCTCATCCCGCACGGAGCTGCTGCGCGGGCTCCTCGACCAGTACGAGCAGGAGACCCCGGGCGTCCGCGTCGAGCTGGTCTCGCCTCCCACCGAGCAGGCGGACCAGAAGCTCCAGCAGATGCTCCAGGCGGGGTCCGGTGTCGATGTGCTCGAGGTCCGCGACCTCACCATCGGACCGTTCACCAACAACGGGTGGCTGCACGACATGAGCGAGCAGACCGAGGGCTGGTCGGGGTTCGAGGAGCTCACCGCCCAAGCTCGCGCCTTCGCCACGTCGGTGGACGGCAAGACCTACGCCATCCCCTACGGCTTCTACGGTCTCAGCCTCTACTACCGGCCCGACCTGCTGGAGGAGGCCGGGTTCGATGAGGCCCCGGCGACGTGGGAGGAGCTTGTCGAGCAGGCCGGCGCCATCCAGGACCCGGGAAGCGGCCGCTACGGCTACGCCTTCCGCGGCACCTCCAACGCGATCGGCCAGGCCCTCGCCGCTCTCGAGGCCTACAACGCTGAGGACCTCGACCTCGAGAACGCCTACCGGCTCTCGTCTGGCGAGACCATCTTCTCCTCCGCTGCCTCGCAGGAGGCGCTGGACCTCTACATCGAGCTCTACCGGGAGGGCTCGCCCGAGTCCTCGGTCTCGTGGGGCTACCCCGAGGTGGTCGAGGCCTTCACCAACGGGTCCACCGCCTTCCTCCTCCAGGACCCGGAGGTGATCGCCGCGGTCGAGCAGTCCTCCCTGACCGAGGACCAGTGGGCCGTGGCGCCGCTGGTCACCGGCCCCGGCGGAAAGGCGACCTGGCCGATGGCGACCGCGGGCTGGGGCGTCGCGGAGTCCTCCGAGAACAAGGAGGCCGCGGTCGCACTCGTCCAGTGGCTCTCGGGCGAACCCTCCACCACCTTCGCCAAGGAGAACAGCCTGGTGCCGATCCAGCAGGCCGCCGCCGAGGACGACTTCTTCACGACCGGACCCTGGGCGGCGTACGTCACCATGACCGAGGCGCCCGACACCTATCTCTCCTGCCAGGAGCCACGCGGCGTCGCCTGGTGGACCGAATGGGGCCAGCGCTCCGACTCCGACCTCCAGAAGATTCTCACCGGATCGCTGAGCACCACCGACGCGCTCGCCGGCTGGAACGAGTACTGGACCCAGAAGTCGGAGGGCTGAGAATGGCCTCTCCTGTCAGGGAGCGCCCCGCCGACACCAGACCGTCAGATCCGGCGCCTCCGGCACGGCCCCGGCGCCGTCCCTTCACCGGTCGCAGCGCGCTGCTGATCGGCGCCTTCCTCGCCCCGGCGTTCCTGTTCGTCGCGATCTTCACCTACTACCCGATGATCCGCGGCAGCCAGATGGCCTTCCGCCAGTGGAACCTGTACGACCTCACGACCACGCCGTGGGTCGGTCTGCAGAACTTCGCCGCGATCCTCGGGAACGACAGCTTCCCGCGGATCCTGCTGAACACCGTGCTGTGGGTGATCTGCTCGATCGTCCCGCAGGTGGTCATCGGGTTCACGATCGCCCTCTGGCTGCGCAAGGCCTTCCGCTTCCGCGGTCTCTACCAGGCGTTCATCTTCTACCCGTGGGCCGTCTCGGGGTTCCTCATCGGACTGCTGTTCCGCTGGATGTTCAACGCCGAGTTCGGCGTCATCAACGACCTCCTCACGAAGGTCGGGATTATCGACGCGCCCGTCCCATGGCTGTCGGACCCGAACCTCGCCATGGTCGCAGTGGTGGTGGCCAACATCTGGTACGGGGTCACCTTCTTCGCCATGATGATCCTCGCCGCCCTGCAGTCCGTTCCGGACGAGCTGCTCGAGGCCGCGGCGATCGACGGCGCGGGAAGGGCTCGCACGCTGTTCTCGGTCATGATCCCCGCGATCCGCACGACGCTCGTGCTGACGATCTTGCTGAGGGTGATCTGGATCTTCAACTTCCCCGACGTCATCTGGGCGATGACCGGCGGCGGCCCGGCGGACCAGACCCACATCGCCACGACCTGGATGATCCAGCTGACCCAGCAGGGCAACTACGGAGAGGCGAGCGCCCTCGGGCTGACGATCGTCCTGCTGCTCATGCTGTTCGCCGCGGTCTACCTCTCCCTGCTCTCGAAGGACAACACCCGATGATCCACCGCGACCCGCTCCCGCTGAGGATCGTGCGCGCCGGAGGCCTCTCGCTGTGGCTGCTGGTGACGATCTTCCCGCTGTACTGGATCCTCGTCAGCTCGTTCAAGAACCCGGCCGACATCGCCAGTTATCCTGTGCAGTACCTGCCGCTGCGACCGACCATGGAGAACTACCTCTCCCTGTTCGCCGCGTCGTCCTTCGGCCAGAACATGCTCTCGAGCCTGATGGTCTCCACCACGGCGGCGCTCGTCGCGACGGCGATCGCCACCCTCTCCGCCTACGTCCTCTCCCGGTTCACCTTCCGCGGACGAGGCATCGTGGTGCTCGCCTTCCTCGTCACGCAGATGATCCCGGCGTTCATCGCACTCGGGCCGCTTTACCAGATGATGGTCGCCCTCGACCTCGTGGACAATCGCGGCGGACTGGCGCTCGTCTACGTCGCCGTGTGCATCCCGTTCTCCTCGATCATGCTCAAGGGGTTCTTCGACAACGTCCCCGACGAGCTCGACGAAGCGGCGATGCTCGACGGCTGCAGCCGTCTCGTCGCGCTGGTGCGGATCATCCTCCCGGTCATGCTGCCGGGACTGGCCGCCACCTTCATCTTCAACTTCGTGAACTGCTGGAACGAGCTGTTCCTGTCGGTGACGCTGCTGAACAGCGCCGAGAAGCGCACCATCCCGACCGCGCTGAACGGCTTCATCACGAGCTTCAACGTGGAGTGGGGTCCGCTCTCGGCCGCCGCCGTGCTCACCGTGATCCCCACGATGGTGCTCTTCGGCATCGCCTCGAAGTGGATCGTCGCCGGGCTGACGGCGGGGGCGACCAAGGGCTGAGCCCTCCGGCGCCGTCCCCTTGGGGGAGGGCGCCGGAGGGCTCAGCCCTCGCGGATGGTCATCCTGGCGATCTTCGGCCCCTCGAGGTCGAAGCGGAAGCTCGAAGGGCCGTTGGCGTGGGACGAACGCCAGTCGCCGACCACGATGACGGAGTCGCCGTCGGTCTCGACCTCCGTGACCGAGAAGGTCGGTGCGGAGCCGATGAACTGGACGTCGCTCCAGGCGTGGATCTCGTCGAATCCTGTGAACACCGTGCCCCAGTCGTCCACGACGGGGTTCGTTGTGAACGATGCGGTGAACGCGCTCCGGTCCTGCGTGGTGACGGCCTCGAGGAATGAAGCCACGGGCTCGGGGATCGTGCGGGTCATCGGTCTCTCCTGTCGTCGGGGTCTCAGCGGGTGGTGTAGCCGCCGTTGGCGAAGAGGGTCTGGCCGGTGATCCACCAGCCCTCGGTGGCGAGGAAGCGCACGATCGGGGCGATGTCCTCGATCTGCGTGAGCTGACCGCCCATCGCCTGCGACTTGTGGAATTCGACCCGTTCCGGGGTCTCCTGGCCGTAGAAGAAGGGCGTGTCCATCGGGCCCGGCGCCACCGCCGTCACGGAGATCCTACGGTCCGCGAACTCCTTGGCCGCAGCACGCGTGAAGTGCTCCACCGGTGACTTCCCGCCCGCATAGGTGGAGTAGCCGTCGGTGAAGGCCCCCAGCAGCGCGGTGACGATCGTGATGACCTTGCCGTCGTCGGCCACGTTCTTCCCCGCCTCCTGCAGGAAGAAGTAAGCGGCCTTGGCGTTGACGTCGAACATCTCGTCGTACTCCGACTCGGTGGTCTCGACGATCGGCTTGCGGAGCACCTTGCCCACGGTGTTGACCGCGACGTCGATGGTGCCGATCGCCGAGGTCGCCTCCGTGAACAGTCGGGCGATGTTCGCGGGGTCGGTCAGGTCGCCCTGGATGATCACGCCGTTCCTGCCGGCGTCGCGCACCGCGGCGAGGGTCTCCTCGGCATCGCCCCGGCTCGCATCGGAGTTGTAGTGGATCGCGACGTCCGCTCCGGCCTCGGCGGCCTGGCGGGCGATCAGGCCGCCGAGGTTCTTCGCGCCGCCGGCGATCAGGACGTTCTTGCCCTTGAGGGTCCGGTCCGTCATCTCGATACCTCCATATCGTGGGTATATATCGCTGTAGCTGCGATATGCAGGGTAATGTAGCAGGATGACAGCGCACGAGGGAAGCGGTACACGGGAGCGGCTGATCGCCGCCGCCGCCGAGCTCATCGCCTCCAGCCCCGGCGAGGACTTCTCGTTGCGGGCCGTGTGCGATGCCGTCGGCGTGAAGATGCCGACGCTCTATCACTTCTTCGGCGCGAAGCAGGGTCTGATCGACGCGGTCGTCGAGCACGGGTTCGACCTGTATCTCGGACAGAAGAGCGCGATGGAGCACTCGGGGGACCCGATCCAGGACATCCGCGCGGGATGGGACGCCCATGTGGCCTTCGGGCTCCAGAATCCCGGCTTCTACACGCTCATGTACGGCACGGTCCGCCCCGGATACTCGCCGGCGGCGCAGTCCCGCCCCAGCGAGATACTGCGCGAGCTGACGGCCCGAGCGGCCGGCATGGGGCGGCTCGTGGTGCCGTCCGACCAGGCGGCGGCACACGTCCTCGTCGCGAACATCGGAGTCACGCTGCGGCAGATCATCCTCGCCGAGCCCGACCCTGCGCTCTCCGCGGCCGTTCGCGAGGGGGTCATCGCCGCGATCACCGGTGCCGACGGCGACTCCGGCGACCCCGTGGCGACGGTGGTGGAACTGGCCGCGGCGGACCCGAGCGCTCTCGGGGAGGCTGAGACGGCACTGCTGCTGTCCTGGCTGGCGCGGCTGCGGGCGCGGAGGTCTGGCGCGGCCGACGGGTGACGGGGCCGCGGGCCCGGGGTGGCGAGATGACGAGCGGGGTACGTCTTCGCGCGCATCTCGGCCGGCGTACTTGCGCGACGACGCGGTGTAGGCCCGCCGTCCAGGTCGCGGCCGACGGGGAGGTCCCGCTCCGAGCTCCACAGCCCACCTCATGCGCGCTGCCGACGCCGGGCACGCCGACCCGCGTCGTCTCTCGGGCGTCCGCAGGCCGAGCCAGGTGAGCAGCTGGGCAGATCACTTTCCGCTGTACACCGGGAACGCGGCGTGCTCGCCGTAGTCGCGGGCGTCCAGACGCTCCAGCGCGGCCATGTCCTCGCCCGTGATCTCGAAGTCGACCTCAGCGTTCGCGCGCATGTGCTCGGGGTTCGCTGTCTTCGGCAGGGGGACGGCGTCCAGCTGCAGCGTGCACCGGATGCACAGCTGCGGCACGCTCACCCCGTGCCGCTCGGCCATCGCCGCCACCTCGGGATGCTCGAGGATCGCACCATGAGCGATGGGGGAGTAGGCCTGGACGCGGATACCCGTCGCCGCGCAGTGGTCCAGCAGCTCCCGGGGTGTGTTCCCGGCGTGGACCAGCAGCTGGTTCACGTGCGGGACCACCTCGGCGTGCTCTCGGGGAGAGCAACATCGATGGTGATGCTGGCAAAGCATTCACCGTCTTCCGCTTTCGGGTCCGGCGAGGGAATCGAGATCTCGGCATCGCCGCCGTGAGCCACGGTGCGCATGGCGTCCAGGAGCAGGTTCTGGACCTCGAGCTGCCAGCCCTCGATGATCGCGCTCGCTCGCTCCTTCCTCAGCGCATGACGATCCTCCTGAGAGGGAAGGAGCGCACTGATCGTGCCGTTCTCCTCCTGCCGCTCGAGGGACTTGTAGAAGTCATCTCGATCCTCGTGGTCGCCTTTCGCGAGCCCGGCAGCGACCACCCAGCACGCGTCGCGCTCGACCAGCACCCCGCCGCGCCATTGGCCGCTCTTGATCTCGAGGAGTTGAGAGCTGCGGACCGAGGCGATCGGGCCGACATAGGTGTCGTCCGCCGGGTCATCCGTGAAGCTGCTGCTCGCCGTCTGGAGGATCGGGTGGTCGAGAGCGTTGAGGGGCTGGATCGCTTCGATGTCGTCTGCCTCTATGGCGCGTCGGGTGAACGGCGTCGGCCATCCGTCGCCCAAGTCTTCCCGCAGTACGCGGAGAGTGGGGCGTGCTCGGCGGGACATGCCTCCATAGTGCCTCAGCGGGGCGACGGAAGGACCCGCGTCACAGGAGGTCGGCGATCTCCTCGACAGCCCCGGTGCGAGTCTCGTCGTGGTGGGCGAAGCGCTCGGCAAACTCGCGGCGCTCGGCATCACGTCGCGCGGCGAACTGGAGCAGGTCCTTGCCGGCGATGCGGCGATCTCGGCCCACGCGATGGGACGGGATGACTCCCTTGTCGAGCAGCTTGTAGAGGTGAGTGCGGCTCATGCCGAGCTGCGTCGCGGCGAACTGTGGTGTGACGGTCTTGTCATCGCCGATCGCGACGATGTCGTCACCCTCGCGCAGGCTCGCTGCGAGCGAGAACAGCAGGTGGCGCAGCTCATCGGGCAGCGCCTCGGCGACAGACTCGAGCTGTTCGATCGCCGCTTCAGGCATGGGGGCAGTGCTGATGGTCTTCATAGTCTCTCCTCAGATGTCACATCTGCAGCACCTGTCACAGATGACACTTATCGAGTCCTCGCCTTTGCGTCAACGCAATGACGACAGGGGTCTCACGTCTCACGGGGCAGCATCAGCCACAGGCTGGACACCGACACTCACCCCACCCGCTCCAGGAACTCCGCCGCCGTCAGCACCGGCTTCCCCCACTTCACCGCATTCTTCGCCTTGGTCGACTGCGACACCGCGTCGGCCACGACCAGCACGTCCATGCGGGTCTTGAGGGGGGCGGGACGGCGACGATCCCTCGCGCCCCGGGCGCGTCGGCCGCGCGAAGGCATGACGCAGTGCGCCCCGCGCGATCAACCCCGCTCACGGCCCGGTCGTCCCCGACTCCGACGTGCCGCCGTCCGACGCGCCGCCGTCCGACGCGCCCTCATCCGTCGGCGCCTGCCCGTCGGGCGCTCCCGCCGGCGGCTGTCCACCCTCCGGCGGCTGCCCGCCGTCACCGGGGCCGCCCGCACCGCCACCCATGTCGGCGACCTCCGGTGCGGTGCTGGTGTCGATCGGCACGTCGATCGTGGCCGTGTAGCCGGAGTCGACGTCGCCGCTCATGGTGGCCAGCTGCATGTCCACGCCGTCGGAGAAGACGTTGTCGCTCTCGAGCGTGATCTGGGCCAGGTTCTCCGCGGAGCCGGAGTACTCCGAGCGGGCGTACACCGCGGTGCAGTCCTCCTCGGGCAGGGCGATCTGCGAGGTCAGCACCGTGTTGGTCGCGTCCGTGATGCTCGAGAGGTCGGGGAAGACCTCGAAGTGGATGTGCGGCCACCGCCCGGTGTAGCAGCCGGGGAAGATGGTGGTGAAGGTGACGGTGCCGTCCTCGCCGACCACCTGCACGCCGCGCAGGTAGGTCTCCTCGGTCAGGCCGTCGCCGTACATCGAGTAGCCGCCCTGCGCATCGCAGTGCCACACGTACACCGCGGCGCCGGTCATCGCCGCACCGTCCTCGACGAGGTCGACGATGTTCATCGTGAGGGTGAGGGCCACGCCCTCGGCGGTCGCTCCGCCGTCGATGCTCGAGCGAATGTCGCTGCGCTCCACCCCGCTGATCTCCAGGACGTCGGCGCCGTTGGAGCCGTCACCGGGATACGGGCCGGCGGTCTCGGTCGGCATCTCCGTGCCGGAGGTCGCGGCGTCGTTCCCGCCGGCGTCGGAGGCCGCGGCCCCGCCGGAGTCGGAGGCTCCGCTGCTCGTGGATGTGCCGCCGCCGCAGGCCGCCAGGACGGCCGCGGCCGCTCCGGCGCCCAGCACGCCGAGCGTGCGGCGCCGGGTGACGACGGTGGCGAGGTCGAAGGCGAGGCCCTGGTCCTCGACGTCCTCCGTGGGCCGATCCAGTGGGCGACCCTCGAACAGGGGCGTCCCGGCGTTCTGCGATCGTGCGGCGTTCGTGCTCATCAGTTGTCTCTCCCGTGGTGATGGCGGCCGGTCCCGGTGGGGCCAGGTCCGGTCCCCGCGGCCGCTCCGGCTGGTGGGGACATGCTCGAATCTAGGAACGGCGTCTATGGCACTCCTCGGCGCTTCCTATGAATCTCCTATGAGAGCGGCGGGGCGCTCGCCCGCCTGTGAACGGCGCGGTAGCTTCTCCCCATCGGCGGGTGCGCGATCGGCGCCGCCCGCGCTCGAGGAGAGATGAGTTGAGCACCATGGCACCTGGTGGCCGGCCCCCGATGATGACTCGTCCGGACGGCTCTGCGGTGCGCGCCGTCGTCGCCGACGACGAGGCCTACCTCGCCGACCTGCTGCGCATGGCCCTGCGGAACGAGGGCTGGGAGGTCAGCACCGCCGCGAACGGGCAGGAGGCCCTCACCGTCATCCGGGAGACCGAGCCCGACGTCATCGTGCTGGACGTGATGATGCCCGGGATCGACGGGATGGAGGTGCTTACGCGCCTCCGCGCCGCCCACGTCGACACGCCCGTCCTGTTCCTCACCGCGAAGGACGCCGTCGAGGACCGCATCGCCGGGATCTCCGCCGGCGGCGACGACTACGTCACCAAGCCCTTCGTCCTCGAGGAGGTCATCGCCCGCCTGCGCGGCATGGTGCGCCGGCACGTCGCGACCGCGGCGCAGAGCGACACCCGGCTCGTGGTCGGCGACCTCACCCTGGACGAGGAGACCTACGAGGTCACGCGCGGGGGAGTCCCGCTCGCCCTCACCGCCAAGGAGTTCGAGCTGCTGCGCTGCCTCATGCGGAACCCACGCCGGGTGCTCTCCAAGGCGCAGATCCTGGACCGGGTGTGGAGCTACGACTTCGGCGGGAGGTCGAGCGTCGTCGAGCTGTACATCTCCTACCTGCGCAAGAAGGTCGACACCGTCGGCGAGCCGATGATCCACACCGTCCGCGGCGTCGGCTACACGATCCGGCCCGCATGAGGGGCCGCTCGCTCTCGCTGCGCCGTCGCCTCGTGATCGGGGTGAGCGCCCTCGTCGCGATCGCCTTCCTCGTCACCGGGACCACCACCCTGCTCGCGGTCCGCGCCTCGGCCCTGCAACGGCTCGACGGCGAGGTCCTCGTGGGCCTCGATCTCGCCGTCCAGCCCCACGGCGGCCCCGGCCCTGAGGGCGGCGACGGCTCCCCGACGAATCCGCCGCAGACCGGCACCGGATCCGACTCCGGAGGAGATCCGGCTCCTCGGATCGGCACGCTCACCCTCGTGCTCGACGCCCAGGGCACCGTGGAGGAGGCCTCCGTGATCGGCGACGACGGGACCGCTTCCACCCTCACCGATGCGCACATCGCCCAGCTCACCGCCGACACCCTGCCCGAGCGCCGGCCCGTCAGCGTGGACCTCGGGGACGACCTGGGCAGCTATCGCATCGCCGTGGAGCACGGCACGGACCGCACCGTGGTCTCCGGACGCTCCCTGGCCGACGTCACGGACAGCACCCGCACCACCGCCGCGACCCTCGGCGGCGTCATGGGCGGGGTGCTGCTCCTGGTCATCGCCGGCCTCGTCCTCGTCATCACCCGGAGCCTGCGCCCGCTGAGGCGCCTCGCCCGCACCGCGCAGCGGGTCTCCGAACGGGAGCTGGCCAGCGGCGACGTGGTCCTGCCGGACCGGGTCGATCCCGCCGACACGGACCCCGCCACCGAGGTCGGTCAGGTGGGCGGAGCCCTGAACTCCCTGCTCGACCACATCGAGGATGCCCTCACGCGGCGGCAGGCCGCGGAGGACCGCCTGCGCCGCTTCGTCGCCGACGCCAGCCACGAGCTGCGCACACCGCTGGCCTCGATCCACGGATACGCCCAGCTCACCCAGGCCGAGGGGGCGCCGATGACCGCGACGCAGCAGCGTTCCCTCACCCGCATCTCCTCCGAGGCGGTGCGCATGACCTCGCTGGTCGAGGACCTCCTGCTCCTGGCCCGGCTCGATGCCGGTCAGCCCCTGCGGCAGGAGCGGGTGGACCTCGCCGTGCTGCTGATCGACGCCCTCAGCGACGCCCACGCCGCTTCTCCCGAGCACCGCTGGGTGCTCGAGGTGGAAGAGCCCGTCGAGGTGACCGGGGACGAGGACCGGCTGCGCCAGGTCCTCACCAACCTGCTCGGCAACGCCCGCGCGCACACCCCCGCCGGCTCCACCGTCACCGCGTCGCTGGACGGGAACGCGGAACCGGGAACCGCCCTCATCCGGGTGAGCGACGACGGCCCCGGCATCCCCGAGGACCTGCGCGAGCGGCTCTTCGAGCGCTTCGCCCGCGGTGACGGATCCCGCTCCCGGACCCGCCCGGAGGGACAGGCCGACGACGAGGACCCCACGGTCGACGCCGGCAGCGGTGGCGGGCTGGGTGGCGGCGCCGGGCTCGGCCTCGCCATCTCCCACGCGATCGTCACCGCGCACGGCGGATCCCTCGACGTGCAGAGCGCCCCGGGGCGGACGGTGTTCACGGTCCGGCTGCCGCTGATGCCTGCCCTCACCGCCACGACCGACGGTCACTGAGCGCAGCGTCCCGACACCGGCGACCGACCGCCGCCGCCCTCGGCCCGGCGAGCACCGACCGCACGCAGCGAGCGGCTCCGTCCGGTCGAGAACGCACCGAACGGAGCCGCCGCAGGATCAGGACGCCGCGATCACGACCCCGTGGAGTCCGTCGATCCTGTGGAATCAGTGGACCCCGTCGTGTCGGACGAGGAGCCGGAACCCCGCTGCGGACGGTCGGGAGGCGTGCCCATCTGCCCGCCGCCCGGGCCAGCGCCCATTGTCGTGCCGAGCTCCTCCACCGAGGTGATCTCCGTGCCGTTCGCGGTGAGCGTCGCGCCCTCGAAGGTGATGTCCCCGTTGGCGTCCACGGGGGCGTCCCCGCCGTTGTCCGCGCTCGTAATCGTCAGGTCGCCGCCGGTCAACGAGATGGTGCCGTTGGAGTCGAGGCCGTCGAAGTCTGCGTCGATGGTGAGGGTCCCGCCCGAGACCGCCAGCAGCGAGCCGTCGTCCTCCTCACCGCCGCCTCCCGCGCCCTGCTGGCGCGGGTCCGCGGTTCCTGTGTCGGTGGTCCCGGAGTCGGTGCTCCCGGAGTCCGAGGCGTCGGCGGCGGTCTCCTCGGCGGCGGCCTCCTCCGCCGTGGTCGCGGCGGTGGCGTTGATCCCGTCGTCGGACGCCGTGATCTCCACGGTGCCGCCGCTGATCAGCACGTTCGCGGCCTCCACGCCCTCGGTCGATCGCGTGATGCTCAGCGTGCCGTCGAGCATCTCGACCGCCTGCTCGGCGTCGATGCCGTCGTCCCCGGCATCGATCGAGAAGGTGCCCGCGGTGATCAGGACCCAGCCGCGGTCCTCGTCCTCGTAGTTGTCGGACTTGATCGCGTCGCCGCCGCTGGTGACGTCGAAGGTACCGCCGGTGATGCTCACGTAGTCCTTGCCGCGGATCGCGTCGTCGACGGCGGTCACGGTGAGGTCGCCGCCGGCGATGACAAGGCCGTCCTTGCTGGAGATACCGTCGTTCGAGGTGCCGACGACGCCGAGCGCGCCGGAGCCGGCGATCGTCAGATCAGAGGCCGAGGCGATCGCGGCGACCGGCGTCGCGTCGTCGGCGACCTCGTAGTCCGCGCCGTCCTCGACCGCGTTCGAGGAGCCCTCCGCGAGGTACAGGGTGACCTCGTCGGCGCTCGTCACGGAGACGGCCGGGCCGGTGCTGCTGGTGATCGAGGCGTCATCGAGGATGACCGTCACGGTCTGATCGTCCAGAGCCGCGATTACCAGCTGGCCGTCCGTGAGCGAGCCGGAGACCCGGTAGACGCCGCCCTGCGTGATGGTGACCGTGGAGCCGTCGACCGTGACGCCGTCGGCGTCGGAGGTGGACCCCGCATCGGCCAGGGTGATGGTCTGCTCCTCGGCCGTGTCCCAGGTCAGGTCGTCCTCGTCGGCGTGGATGTCCAGCGTGGTCAGGTCGAGGCTCGAGAGCATCGCGGTGCCCTCCGTGGTCGAGGTGCTGCTCGTCGACGACGCCGCGGATGTCGATCCTGCGTCGCTCGACGTGGTGCCGGTGATCGCGGCGCCGGCGCCGCAGGCGGCCAGGGCCAGGGTCGCGGCGGTGGCCGCGACGGCGGCCATGGAGCGGCGGATGCCTCCCCGTGCCCGGGGGCGTGCGGGGGTCCGGGCGAGACCGGTGGGGGTGCGGTGGGTGCTCATGGTGATCGTGTCCTCTCGCGGCCGGGGCCGTCGGGTTCTGGTGGTGCAGGTCAGTGGTGCGGGTCAGTGGGTCGGTGGGTGGAGGGTCAGGTCGCCGTGCGCAGGGTCTGCAGGGTGCGATGCCAGCGGTTGTGGGGCAGCCGCGGGTCCAGCAGGGCCAGGCCCGTGGCGTACTTCGACAGGCGCACGGGGCGGTGCCCGTCAGCCCACAGCAGCCGGTCCGCGGTGCCCGGCCGGGCGCCGGCCTTGGTCTCGAGGACCACGAACCCGTGCAGCGCCCGCGACACCGCACGGGGCTCGGCGGCATGCCGTCCGCCGTCGGCGGGTCGGCCCGTCCCTGGGAGCGACCAGAGCAGGCCGGCGTCGAGCGTCAGCCGGCTGTCCTCGTCGTCCATCAGCAGCGTGGTGCGGTCGTAGCGGGTGGTCAGGACGGGGGTGAACGGCGTCGTCGGGAGGGGGATGCGCGCCGATGCGAGCGTGCCGGTCACGAAGGCGACGGAGGCCGCGTCCAGGGCGTCGCGGGCGGCGCCGGCCGGGAGCGGGATCCGCTGCTTGGACGACTCGCCGCGCCCGGTCGTGGTCTTCACCTCGAGGAACGCCGTGCCGGTGTCGAGGTACTCGCGGCTGCGCACCTTCGAGCGAAGCCGGCGCGCCCGCGCCGCCGCATGGAAGGCCGGGAGGCCCGCGGCGTCGTAGTAGGTCGAGCGGTACCGGAAGGTGCGATGCCCGGAGATGGACAGCACCCGTACCCGGCCGGAGAGCTCGTCGAGCAGGCGGTGGGCGGCGGCGCGAGGGACCAGGTACTTGCGATCCGTGCGGGTCATGCGGCCCGCCCGCTCGGCGATCTCCTCGAGCCCGACGGTCGGCAGGGCATCCAGAGCGGTCATCGCGACACCGTCGCCATCCGGGCGTCGGCCCCGTGATCTGAGGTGCGGGAGGCCGCGGTGCCGCCGTCGTCGGAGAGCAGACCATGCTCGCCCGAGGTGGGCCGACGATCCTCGCGGGGCTCTGCGAGCCCCGCCGCCGGGGCGCTCGCCCCGCCGGGGGAGACGCGGAAGCGGACGTCCACGGCGGTCGTGTCGCCCACGGTGTCCAGGCGCTGCACGATCATCCCCGTGACCTGCGCCGCGAGCATCTGCTCGAGATGGGCGCGCAGCTCGTCCTCGTCGGCGAGGGCACGGTCCACCACGATCAGCTGGCGACGGTGACGACCCAGGAGGGAGGGGTGGTCCACGACCACCATGGTCACGACGATCAGCCCCATGAACGCCGCCGCAGCGGTGGGCGAGACGGAGAGCCCGCCCACCAGCCCCAGGGCGAGGAAGGCGAAGTAGTAGGCGATCTCGTGCTGGGCGAGCTCGTCGGAGCGCAGCCGGATGATCGAGAGCACCCCGAACAGGCCCAGGCCGATCCCGGCGCTCACGGCGGAGGTGGCCAGCAGGGCGGAGACGGCGAGCACGCCGACGTTGATCCCCAGGAACGCGACGACGAGGTCGCGTCGATGATGACGGGGCCAGTAGATGCCGAACGTGAGCACGGCGGCGGCGGCGAGATCCAGGGCGTACAGGGTGATGGCGGACATTGGGATGCTCCTCGATGGGTGGTGTGGCATCGAGGTTCCCGGGGGCACCTATGGATCAGCTATGTCTGCGCTGTGGCCGCTGTATGACCGACCCCGCAGGTCCACGCCCTCGGCCCGGCGCATCCGCATAGGTGGCTCATAGCAGGATCAGTGCCCGGGCACAGCCCGGGCACCGACGCTTCCGGCCATGAGCACACACCGCACCCCCACCCCAGACCCGTCCGTGCCGGAAGACCGGCCCCCGAAGAGCACCCCGCCCGCAGCAGCCCGCGGACGAGTGATCCGCCGACGCGCCCTGATCGGCACCGGCGCCGCCCTGCTCGGCACCGGCGGCGTCTCCGCCGCCTGGGCGTACGACCGCTTCCTGCGGGAGAAGGTGGAGGTCTCCGACGTCACCGCGGCCGAGTCCACCGCCGGCACCACCACCGTGGGCGCCCTCGCGACCGACGGCGGCTTCACCAGCACGGGATACGCCTCCTCGACCACCACCATCACCCTCACCTCCACCGCGACGGGCTCCGGATCCGAGGCGCTCGCCTGGCACGCGGCCACCATCGAGATCACCGATGCCACCGTGCTGCGCGCCGCCTTCGCCCAGGACGAGGTCGGCCAGAACATCACCGAGGCGCCGAGCGCGATCGCCGCCCGCCAGGGCGCCGTGCTGGCGATCAACGGCGACTACTACGGCTTCCGCGACGACGGCATCATCCTCCGCAACGGCGTGGTCTACCGCGACGAGCCCGTGCGCGAGGGCCTGGTCCTCTACCGCGACGGCCGCATCGAGGTCTACGACGAGACCGCCACCAGCGGCGAGGAGCTGCTGGCCGACAGCGCCTGGAACACCCTCAGCTTCGGCCCGGCCGTGCTCGTGGACGGGGCCGTGCCGGCGGGCGTCGAGGACGTCGAGATCGACACGAACTTCGGCAACCACTCGATCCAGGGCGAGCAGCCCCGCACCGCGATCGGTGTCATCGGAAAAAACCACCTGGTGCTGCTGGTGGTCGACGGCCGCTCCGAGGGGTACTCCCGCGGAGTGGGGCTCACCGAGCTGGGGGAGATCCTCGCCGACCTGGGCTGCACCACCGGGTACAACCTCGACGGCGGCGGCTCGAGCGTGATGATCGTCGACGGCGAGATCATCACGCAGCCCTCGAACGGCGGGGAGCGCGCGACCTCCGACATCCTCTACGTGGCCGGCTGATCGCGATGACGACGATCCGCCCCGAGAGCACGCTCGGCCACGCCGCACAGCCCGCCGCCCTGCCCGTACGCTCCCTGCCCACTGCCACCTCCCGAGCCGTCGTGCTGATCCCGGCGCTCGACCCCGGAGCAGAGCTCGAGCCCCTCGTCGCCGGTCTGATTGACGATGACATCGCCATGCTCGTCGTCGACGACGGCTCCGGTCCCCGCTTCCGCGGCGTCTTCGACCGCTGCGAGCTGCTGGGCGCCGAGGTCCTGCACCTCGAGGAGAACGTGGGCAAGGGTGGCGCGCTGCGCACCGGTCTGGACCACGTGCGCCGTTCCCGTCCCGGATGCGGCGTGGTCACGGCCGACGCCGACGGCCAGCACACCCCGGCGGACATCCGCAAGGTCCGCGACGTCCTCGACGGCCTCGATGGCACCGAAGCGGAGGGTGCCCCGGCCGCCTCCGGTCACGCGATCGTGCTCGGCGTGCGCGGCTTCGACCAGGACGTCCCGCTCCGCTCCCGCGCAGGCAACCTGGCGAGCTCCTGGGTGCTCCGCCTCGCCGCGGGCGCCCGGCTCCGGGACACCCAGACCGGTCTGCGGGGACTGCCCGCCGAGCGCCTGGGCTGGGCCATGGAGATCCCGGGGGACCGGTACGAGTACGAGTACGGGATGCTCGTGCGGGCGGGCCGCGAGGGCATCGGCCTGCACCAGGTGCCGATCTCCACGGTGTACCTCGACCAGAACGCCGCCAGCCACTTCCGGCCCGTGCGGGACTCCCTGCGGGTGCTCGCGCCCGTGCTCGCGTTCTCACTCTCCGGCCTGCTCGCCGTCGCCCTCGACACCGCGGTGTTCCTGCTGCTGGCCGGGGTCGGGTCCCCGCTGTGGCTCGCTCTGAGCGTGGCCAGAGTGCTGAGCGCCTCCGGGAACTTCGCCATGAACAGGGCGTTCGTCTTCCCCGGCGGGCGCTCGTCACACCCGGTGCGGGCGGCCGCGGCGTACGCAGTACTGGCCGTCATCGTCCTCGGGGCGGGAGTGCTCCTCGTGAACGCCTTGCACGGGCTCGGGATCCCCCTGCTGGTGGCGAAGACGGTGACCGACCTCGTCCTGTTCACGCTAAGCTACGCCGTGCAGCGCATGGTGGTGTTCCGCGCCCGATGAGAGCGCTGCACGGCGCGCCGCCAGCGCTCACCGCCGACGCACCGACCCGCCCGTGACCAGCCGCGGCGCGAGCACCACCCGCTCCGGCCCCGAATCCGGCCCGCCCTCGAGCCGTGCCCGGATCCGCGCGGCGGCCTGGGCGGCGATCTCGTGCTCGGGCTGCTCGACGAGGGTGAGCGTGGGCTGGGTGGCGCGCGCCAGATCCGTCGCGTCGAACCCCACCAGCGAGATGTCCTCCCCGATCCGCAGTCCCGACTCGTTCATCGCGATCACGGCGCCGAGCGTCAGCTCGTGGTTCGAGGAGAACACCGCCGTGGGCCGCCGGCGCTGCAGCAGGATCTCGCCCATCGCGCGCCGGCCCTGCTCGATCGTGAGCGGGCCGCTGGTCACCAGCTCCGGCGCGACCTCCGCCCCGGCCTCCTCCGCCTCGGCGAGGAAGCCCTCGGTGCGGTCGTTCGTGGTGGAGATGCTGCGGTCCCCGCCCACCACCGCGAGCGCACGATGGCCGTGGTCCAGCAGGTGGCGGGCCGCGATCCGGCCGGCCTCGCGGTTGTCGAGGAAGACGCCGTCGCTGCCGGGGACGTCCGCCTCCCAGTCGATGAGCACCACCGGGATCTCCTGCGCCGCGCGCCGCAGCGGCTCCAGGTCATGCGGCGAGGCGACGGCGATGATGCCGTCCACCTGCCGGGTGCGCAGCAGCTCCGCCGCGCCCGCGGAGGCGTCCGGGCTGGAGGAGACGATCACGCTCAGCCCGGCCGGGCGCAGCGCCGCCTCGACCCCGGCGATGAGCGCGAGGTGGAAGCCGTTGTCGAGCACGGGCAGCAGCACACCCACGGTGCGGGAGCGCTGGGAGCGCAGGCCGCTGGCGAGGATGTTGGGCCGGTAGTCCAGGCGGGCCGCGGCCGCCTCGATCGCCGCACGGTTCTCGGGCCGGATGGGCAGGCCGTTGAAGTGCTTCGAGATCGTGGAGAGGGCCAGGCCGGTCTCGGCCCGGATGTCCTTGTACGAGGTCATCGGATCTCCCGTGCTCCGTAGGGGCTTGACGAGCACTTCCGGTGATCCTACGGTACATCACACGAAACGATTCGCTCCGCGCGCGAGCGCCCTCGTCGGCCCTGCAGCGCCGCTGAGCCCAGTGCACCGACGCACCGACCTCCACGGAAGAGGACCCATGACCGCACCGCACGGCCTGCCCCGGCTCGACCCCGACTCCCTCCCGCCCGCGGTCGACGTCTCTGACAGCACCGCCGCCCTCGCCGAGGTGGACGCCGCGATCGCGCAGGGCCCCTACCGCGATGACTGGGACTCGCTGCGCGCCTACGAGGTGCCCCGCTGGTACGCGGACGCGAAGTTCGGGATCTTCCTGCACTGGGGCGTCTACTCGGTGCCCGCCTTCAGCAGCGAGTGGTACTCACGCACCATGTACCTCGAGGGCACCCGCGAGCACGCCCACCACCTCGAGACCTACGGGCCCCACTCCGAGTTCGGCTACAAGGACTTCATCCCCTCCTTCACCATGGAGGACTACGACCCCGCCGCCTGGGCCGCGCTGTTCCGCCGCGCCGGCGCGCAGTTCGTGGTGCCCGTCGCCGAGCACCATGACGGCTTCGCGATGTACGAGAGCGACCGCACGCGCTGGAACGCCGCGCAGATGGGGCCGCGCCGCGACGTGCTCGGGGACCTCCTCGCCGCCTCGGACGACGCCTCGATCGTGCGCGGTGCCTCCTCGCATCGCGCCGAGCACTGGTTCTTCATGAACGGCGGCGCCCGCTTCGACTCCGACGTGCTGGATCCCGCCTACCAGGACTTCTATGGCCCCGCGCAGCGTGAGGAGACGGCACCGAACGAGCGCCACCTCGAGGACTGGCTGCTGCGCACCGTCGAGATCATCGACCGTTACCGGCCCCAGGTGCTCTGGTTCGACTGGTGGATCGAGCAGCCCGCCTTCGAGCCCTACGTGCGCCGCCTGGCCGCCTACTACTACAACCGCGCCGCCCAGTGGGGGCGCGAGGTGGTCATCAACTACAAGTGGGAGGCCTTCGCCGAGGGCAGCGCCGTCTACGACATCGAACGCGGCACGATGGGCGGGATCCGCCCCGTGCCCTGGCAGAACGACACCTCCGTCTCCCGCTCCTCCTGGTGCTGGGTGGAGGGCCACGAGTACAAGTCCGTCGGCGAGCTGATCATCGAGCTGGCGGACACCGTCTCCAAGAACGGCAACCTGCTGCTGAACATCGGCCCCAAGCCCGACGGCACGATCGCCGCCGAGGAGCAGGAGATGCTCGAGAGCATCGGCGCCTGGCTGGCCGGGCACGGCGAGTCGATCTTCGGCACCCGGCCCTGGATCGTCGCCGAGGAGGGCCCCACCCGCTCGCAGGCCGGCTCCTTCGTGGACGGCGCCGAGGTCCACCACACCGCCGCCGACTTCCGCTTCACCACCCGCCACGACGTCACCGGCGACTACGTCTACGCGATCGCGCTCGCCCACCCGGAGGACGGCGTGCTGCGCATCCGCTCCTTCGGCACGGGGCTGCGGCTGCTCCCGCAGGAGATCCGCTCCGTCTCCCTCCTTGGCGGCGGCGAGGTGCTCGACGTGCAGCGCACCGAGGACGCGCTGGAGGTCACCGTCGGCCCCGGCGCCGGATCCCCGATCGGCCCGGTCGTGAAGCTCCACCTCGAGCCCGAGGTGGTGCCCGAGCGCACCGACCACCTGCACGGCTGATCCCTCACGGCCGACGAGCGCCGCCCCGGTCCCTCGAGGGACCGGGGCGGCGCGCGGTGCAGGGCGTGTAGGTCAGCGACGTGCGGCGTCGGCCTCGGTGAGCACCTCGAGGTAGCGCTCCACCCCGGCGTTCGTGAACCCTGCCACGAACTGTTCCCAGTGGGAGTCGTTCGTCGGGTCGAGATCGCCCATCGCCATCTGCGTGGTCAGCTGCGCGTAGGTGGTGTCGAGGTTGGTGCGCAGTTCGCCGATCTCTGCGGACTGCGCGGTGGTGAAGAAGGGATTCCGGTACAGGCTCTCGATCGGGGAGCGGTACGGCTCGTAGAGCTTCCCGGAGCGGAACAGCTCGGGCTCGACCGAGGTCTTCTCGTTCACGGCCTCGCCATGACGCACGTCGAGGCTCGAGTTGTGCGGGCTGAACTCGGGCCATCCGACGTTGTCGGGCTTGGTCGCCTCTGCGGGGAGCTTGGCGTACAGCGCGGGGCGGCCGTCGATTCCGAGCTGCTCTCCATCGGCCCAGTCCCAGTACAGGCCGAGGGTTCCCATCCCTCGTTCGAGCGAGGGCAGCAGCCCCAGCTGCACGTCCGCCCAGCGCACCATGGTCGCGGGATCTTCGCAGGCGCTTGAGATGACCAGGCCGACGGCATCGCTGTGCCCCTCGTCCCAGGGGATGATGGGCGTCTGGCCCTCGGGCCCGGCGAAGGCGCTCAGGGCGACGAACTCGCGCCACCGCTCGTTGCCGTTGCCGAAGTCGATGTCTGCGACCCCCCACTGGTTCCCCATCTGGAGAACGCCGACACGGGACTTCTCCTTGTTCATCGTCAGCCGCTTCAGCTGGTCGTTGGTCTGCGTGTAGGTGTTGCGGTCGATCAGCCCGTCGGCGGTGAAACGGGCGGCCACCTCGAGCACCTTGCGGAACTGCTCATCCAGCGGCGTGTAGACGATCGTGTCCCCGTCGCGGCGGATGCGCTGGATGCCGAAGTTCATGAAGGAGGCCGCGATCAGGCCGAACGGGAGGACCGAGGAGTCGCCGCTCATCGGCAGCAGATCGGGATCCGATGCCTTCATGTCCCGCAGCATCTGCTCGAACTCGTCGAGGGTCTTGGGATGCTCGGACCAGCCCGCAGCCTTCATCGTGGTGGTGTTCACCCAGGTCCGCGTGTCCGAGGAGTTGCAGTGGTAGCACTGGTTCACCGCCGGAATCGCGTACATCGCCCCATTCGGTGCGGTCCACGAGGCGCGGAGGTCGGGGTTCTGCTCGAAGAGCTGCTGCAGCTCCGGCGCGTACTCGTCGATGAGCTGGTCCAGCGGCTGGAAGAGGCCCTGCTCGCCGTAGGCGTAGAGCTGGGCCTTGGTGAACCCGCCCATCCACTCCGGTCCCAGCATGAAGGCGTCCGGAAGGTCGCCGCTGGAGATGATGGCGTTGATCTTCGGCGTGCCCTCGTCGCCCTGGGGCACGGTGGAGTACTCCACCCGGACCCCCGTCTTCTCCTCGAGGTACTGCGAGTGCTCGTTGGTCGCGAGCTTCAGCTTCGCCTCGCTGCGGGTCAGCACCGTGAACGCGGTGGAGCCGTCGCCGAAGGGCTCGAGCTCCCTGGCACGCGGGCCCACATAGCCCTCGGGGTACGGCACCCCGTCGATCTCCGGTCCCAGCTCGACCTTCAGCGCCGAGGAGCCCTGCTCGTACTCCACCGGCTCCACTTCGCCCGCGCCCCCGCCGGTGCCTCCAGAGCAGTTGGCCAGCGCCATCGCGGCCGGCAGCGTGCCCAGGCCCAGCAGCAGGCTGCGGCGCCCGATGCCCCGTCGGCCGAGCTCGGGAGGGACCTGGCCGGGGGCCTGAGCGGTGGGATGCTTCGCGGAATCGTGAGGGAACATGAGGGCTCCTGACGGGATGTGGACTCGCGGACGTCAGAGAGTCGCTGCCCGAGCACGGACCACCTGTCGGTCGACGATGACGGCTGACGGCGGTTCCTCGGTGGGCCGGGGCGCGAGCCCCCTCCCGTGCACCTCTTCTCTGAGGAGTGCGGCCAGCGTGGCATAGGTCCGATGTTCTGGTCAACGCTTTCCACGAATCGTTACGTGCAGGCGCGAAAGGACCTCTCCCCGCGTCGCGGACCGACAAGCGGCGTGCGGGCCGGAGGGGGCGCCGGGCCTGCGCGCCCGCAGCCCGACGTGGACCCGGAGGTGCGCGATCCAGCTGACGCGCGCCCGGACTCAGCTGCCTGAGATCTGCGCCCTCACCCGTTCGTGCGCCCGTCCCAGGTGCTCCGAGAGCGCCTGCTGCGCACCGTCCACGTCCCCACCCTGGATCGCCTCCATGATCGCGTCATGCTCGCTCACCACGGTCGAGGGGGAGGTGCGCCGATGCGCGGCGAACTGGCCCATCGTCAGGTGGATCTCGCCGGCGATGATCTCGTACATCCGTGCGAGCCGGTCGCTGCGCACCCCGTTGACCAGCGCCCAGTGGAAGTCGATGTCGTGCTGGACCTGGCCGCGGAAGTCGCCGCGCTCCGCGGCGTGGCTCATCGCCGACTGGGCGGTGGTGAGCTCCTCGGTGAGGTCCTTCTCCCGCGCGAGGTGCGCGGCGGCCGCGGATTCGAAGGTCTCGCGGCTGAAGAACAGGTCGTCGATCTCGGCGGCATCCAGCAGCGGCACCGAGGCCGAGCGGTGCGCGGTGCGGCGCAGCAGGCCGAGGGAGGTGAGCCGCTCGAGGCAGGCCTTCGCCGTCGGCCGGGCCACCCCGTACTCATCCGCCACCCGCTGCTCGGTGACCTTCTCGCCGGGGGAGATGTCGCCGTTGATGATGCGCTCGCGCAGCGAGGCGAACAGCGCCTCCGTCAGCGAGGCGGGTCCGAGCTTGTACTGGCCTGTCGCGGTCGCCACGGCGGCTCCTTCCGTTCACGCCGCCACCCCTGGCGACACTGTCAGCGGGGGTACATGTCCAACATGTAGCCCGGACTTACATCATGCCAGCGCGTCGGCGCCCTTCGCGTGCGAAAGCCATCCCAGCGTGCTCCGCGTCTCCCCGGTGGGCTTGTACTCCGCGGCGACCGTGCCGCGATATCCCGCGGCGATCAGGGCCTCCCCGATCGCGTCGAGGGCAGTCGCGCCGGTGCCGGGCTCTCCGCGCCCAGGGGCGTCGGCGAGCTGCACGTGACCGATCCGCTCGGCACCGCCCCCGATCAGGGCGAGGAGGTCCACTCCGTTGCTGGCCAGGTGGAACGTGTCCAGCAGGAGAGCGAGGTGCGCAGCTCCCACCTCCTCGATCAGGGCGAGGGCGTCCCTCGCGGTCTCGAGGGGGTAGTCGCCGTTCAGTCCGCGGGCCAGCGGCTCGACGAGCACGGTGCCGGGGGAGCCCGGAAGGTCTCCGAGCACCTCTGCGGCGCGGCGGTAGGCCTGCACGGCCGCCGGGCGCGCCGTGTCCTGCGCCCCGTGGGGCACCTGGCCGTGCAGCAGGTTGAAGCCCCGGCAGCCGGTGCGCTCGGCGATCCATCGCAGCGCCGCCAGCGAGGTCTCGAGCTCTGCGGCCCGCTCCGGCAGGCAGGCGATGCCGCGCTCACCGGCCGCCATGTCCCCGGCGAACACATTCATCCCGGTGAGGGCGAGCCCGGACTCCTCGATCGCGCCCGCCAGCTCCTCGAGCTCCGCCCGTGAGGGGTCCGCCGTCGGGAACGGCCACCACGTCTCGACCGCGGTGAACCCTGCCGCCGCGGCGGCGGCGAAGCGCTCGAGGTAGGGCACCTCGGTGAACAGGAGCGAGACGTTCGCGCTCACTCGGTATCCGTGCCAGGTGAATCCATGAGAGTCCATGCCGACATCTTGCCACGAGACGCTAGACATGTCAGCATGTATGACAATTCATCTCTGGGAGGAGATCAGTGACGATCGACGACACCCTGCTGGCCCCGGCCGCCGGCGCCCGCAGCCCCGAATGGTTCCTCAGCGCCACCCGCTGGACCCAGCTCACCTTCACCGAGGACGATCCGCCCGCCCTCGACGTCGACTTCTGGGTGGACGTCATGAAGCGCACGCGCTCGAACGCGCTGTGCCTCAGCGCGGGCGGCTACATGGCCTTCTACCCCACGCAGATCCCCTTCCACCACCGCAGCGACCAGCTGGGGGACAGGGACTCCTTCGGCGAGCTCGTCGAGCAGGCGCGGCGCCTGGGCATGCATGTCATGGCTCGTGTGGACCCGCACGCCGTCCACGCCGACGCCGCCCACGCCCACCCCGAATGGCTCGACCACGGCCCCGACGGCACGCCCGTGGAGCACGAGTCGATGCCGGGGCTGTGGTGGACCGATCCCATGAGCCCCTCCCACTGGGACTTCACCACCCGCATCGCCGAGGAGATCGTGCGCGAGTACGACGTCGACGCCGTCTTCGCCAACCGGTGGGAAGGGCGCCGGCGCGTCAGCTACAACCCCGGCACCCGCGCGGCCTTCCAGGCCGACACCGGCCAGGACCTGCCGGACGAGACCGACCCGCACGACCCCGCCTGGCCCGCCTTCACCGCCTGGCGGCGGCGACGGCTCAGCGAGCTGGTGGTGCACTGGGACGACGCCGTCCGCGCGATCAAGCCCCACGTCCGCTTCCTCCCCAACCGCGGCGCGGCCCTGACCCGTGACCTCGATCGTGACCTGGTCGAGGACCGCTACCCGATGTTCTTCGTGGACAAGCAGGGTCGCTCCGGCATCGAACCCTCCTGGACCTCTGGACGGATCGGCAAGCGCGCCCGCGGCCTGTACCCGGACCGCCCCGTCGCCCTGATCACCTCCGTCGGTCCCGAGGACCACGAGCTGCGCTGGAAGGACTCCGTCGCCGATCCCCACGAGACCCGGGGCCTCGTGGTGGACGGCTTCGCTCAGGGCGCCCTGCCCTGGTTCACCAAGTTCAAGGCGGAGAACTTCGATGACCGCTGGGTCGCGCCGATGGCCGAGGCGTTCCAGCTCCACGCCCGGGTCGAGGAGGCGACCGGACACCTCCGCCACACGGCCGACGTCGCCCTGCTGGACTGCGTGGACCGCACCGCCTCCACCCCCTTCGGCCACGGCCACGGGGGAGGGGCGCACGAGGACGGCGTCTACCAGGCGCTCATCGAGGCCCGCATCCCCTTCGAGTACATCGCCGAGGAGGCACTCGCTCCGGAGCGCCTCGACGGCGTGGCGGTGCTGGTCATCCCCACCGGCGCGGACCTCGACCCCGCGACCGTCACCACGATCGAGGCCTACGTGGCGCGCGGCGGCGGGCTCGTCACCGCCTTCGACGCCGGTCTCACCACCGGGCCGGGCGCGCCGTCCCTCGCCCTCGGAGATCTGCAGGGCGTGAAGCTCGCCGGCGGACTGCGCGGACCGCTGAAGAACAAGTACATGACGCTGGCGCGACCCCATCCGCTGACCGCCGGCTACGACGGCGCCCAGCGCATCATCGCCGGCGCGCACGTGCTCGACATCGAGGCGCTCCCCGGTACCGACATCGCCTTCTGCTTCGTGCCCGACTATCCCGACCTCCCGATGGAGGAGGTCTACCCCCGCCCCGGCGAGGCCCTGCCCGCGGTCGTCACGCGCGAGCATCCCGGCGGCGGCCGCACCGCCTACCTCGCCTTCGACATCGGCGACGTCTACTGGCGCTCCCTGCAGTCCGACCACGGCCGCCTGATCGCCGCCGCCGTCACCTGGGCCCGCGGCGAGGGGCCCTCCCGCGTGGAGGTCCGGGGGCAGGGTCTCGTCGACCTCGCCGTGCGCGAGGCCGACGGCGAGATCGCCGTGACCGTCGTGAACCTCACCGACCCGATGGCCATGCGCGGCCAGCGCCACGACGCTCTGCCACTGCACGGCCAGGAGGTCGTGCTCACCGTCCCCGACGGCAGCGAGCTGGGCAGCGCCGACCTCGTCGTCGCTGGCACCCCGGCGCGCACCGAGCTGCGTGGCCGGCAGCTCCACATCCCCCTGGACCGGATCGACGACCTCGAGGTCGTCCACGTGACCTGGACCCCCACCACCGCCCCCGCGGCGCACCACGGAGGAGAAGCATGAGAATCGGATTCATCGGACTCGGCGTCATGGGCGCCCCCATGGCGAAGAATCTGCTGGACGCCGGCCACGAGCTGCGGATCCACCGAGAGAACGCCCGCTCGCAGGGCCTCGTCGACGCCGGAGCGACGCTCGCCCCCACCCCGTCGGCCGCCGCCGAGGGCGCCGAGGTGGTGCTGCTCATGCTGCCCGACACCCCGGACGTGGAGGCGGTGCTGCAGGGGCCGGACGGCGTGCTCTCCGCGCTCGCCGACGGCACGCTCGTGATCGACATGAGCTCGATCTCCCCGGTCGTGACCGAGCGGCTCGCCGCCGAGGTCGCCGACGCGGGCGGCCAGTACGTCGACGCCCCCGTCTCCGGAGGGGAGGTCGGTGCGCAGGAAGGCACCCTCACGATCTTCGTCGGCGGGCAGGAGGCTGCCGTCGAGCGTGCCCGCCCGCTGCTGGGGATCCTCGGGGGGCGCATCACCCACCTCGGCCCGGCCGGCGCCGGACAGGCGGCGAAGGTCGTCAACCAGATCATCGTGGGCCTGACGATCGAGGCCGTCGCCGAGGGGCTCGCCCTGGCCGAGGCCTCGGGCCTGGACCCGGAGCAGGTGCGCTCCGCCCTCGATGGCGGCTTCGCCACCTCCCGCATCCTCGAGATCCATGGCAGGCGGATGGCCGATCGCACCTTCGAGCCCGGATTCCGGGTGCGGCTGCATCGCAAGGACCTGCGCCTCGCCCAGGACGCCGCCGCGCACCGCGGCCTCGCCCTGCCGGGCCTCGAGACGGTCGCCGGACAGATGGACGAGGCCCTCTCCCGCCAGTGGGAGGACCTCGACCACTCCGCCCTGTTCCGCCTGCTGGTGGAGGAGGGCTGATGAGCACGCAGAGCACGCAGGCCCCCGCCCGCGCCGACGAGACGGCGACCACGCCCTGGTGGCATTCCCCGTTCCGCACCTTCCAGACCAATCTGCGCGAGATCGACGCCGGTCTCGACGTCGAGGCGGTGCTCGACGCGATCGAGGACCACGGCGCGGACACCTGGCTGCTGAGCGTCGGCGGCATCATCGCCAACCACCCCAGCCGGCTCGCCTCCCAGACCGTGAACCCGTACCTGGCCGAGCGCCCCTCCGGTGATCTGGTCGGCGATGCCACCCGCGCGGCGACGGCCCGCGGCCTCCGGGTGCTGGCCCGGATGGACTTCTCCAAGATCGACGCCGCCCGCGCGGAGCGGCATCCCGAGTGGTGCTTCGTCTCCCCCCAGGGTGAGCCGCAGCTCTACAACGGCTACCGCAGCGTGTGCCCGAGCGGCGAGTACTACCAGCGCGAGATGTTCGCGATCGTCGCCGAGGTGCTGGAGAAGTACCCGGTCGCCGGGTTCTTCTTCAACTGGATGTCCTTCAACGAGGTCGACTACAGCCGCCGCTACCAGGGCGTCTGCCACTGCGAGGCCTGCCGGCGCGGCTTCGCGGCCGCCGCCCCGGGCACGCCCCTGCCCGCGGGTCCCGACGACCCGGGCTACCCGCGCTGGAAGCAGTACTCCGACGGAGTGCTGGAGGACCTTCACGAACGGATGCGGGAGCATGTGCGACACCTCGCCCCGCAGTCCGCGCTCATCCAGGGCGACCGCGCGGACATCACCTTCCACGAAGCGAACAACGCCGTCGGCCGCCCCCTGTGGCACCAGGCCACCGCCGACGCCGTCGACGCCGCTCGGTCGGCGGACCCGTCCCGGCCCGTCTTCGTCAATGCCGTCGCCTTCGTGGACATGCCCTACCGCTGGGCCGGCGAGGACCCCCGCCACCTCGAGCAGTACGCCGTGCAGTCCCTCGCCCACGGCGCCCAGCCCTCCACCTACATTATGGGCACCCCGGCCGACAGCCCCTTCCCGGGCCTCGCCGCGAGCGCGCGGATCAGCCGCTTCCACCGTGATCACCAGGAGCACTACACCGGTCTCGTCTCGACCGCGCGCACCGCGCTGGTGCGGCCGGCGGGCAGCGCTCGTGCTCGCACCGAGTTCGAGGGGTGGCACACCGCTCTCTCGGAGGCGCACATCCCGGCCTCCGTGCTCCGCGCAGCGGCGCTCGCCGACCTCGACCGCGGCCGCTTCGATCTCGTGATCCTGCCCGACGTCGGCGCGCTGCCGGAAGTGGCCCTTGCCGCCGTGCGTGCCTTCGCGGAGATGGGCGGCGCCGTGATCACCACCGGCAGCACCGCTTGGGCCGACGGCACCCACCAACTCGACCTCGACCGGTCGCACCTGCATCAGATGGCCGTGTTCGACACCGAGGAGTCCCTGCGCTCGCTGCACCTGGACCTCGCCGCCGACCTCGGCGGAGCAGGGAGCCCGGTGCACGTGCCTGCGCTGGGAGAGTTCCGTGCCCTGGGCGCCAAGGGCGGAGTCGGTCAGGGCGCTGCCGGGAGGGGCGGCTGGCCGGTGCTCGGTCGCGCCCTGTACGGCCCGCCAGAGAAGTGTCACGGCAACGAGGTCACCGGCCATCCCGGCCGGGTGGGCTGGCGGCTCGAAGCCGGCGGCACGGTCACCGTGATCCCGTGGCTGCCCGGCCTCGTGCTGCGCGAGGTGGGTGCCTCCGTCGTGGGCCGCGCCCTCGCCGCGCTGGTCGCGGAGGTGGGCGGTGCCCACCTGCGATGGGGTACGACACTGCCCGACCACGTGCGCATCGTCCCCGGTCGCGGAGCGCGCGGACCGATGATCCACCTCCTCAACCGCAGCGGCGAACGGCCCCAGCGGTTCGTGGATCCCGCCCCGACCGCCCCGGCCGACCTCGAGATCACCTGTCCCGAGGAGCCACGCGGAGTGCGTGCGCTCGTCACCGGCGATGAGCTCGACTGGACCTGGTCCGAAGGCGTGCTCCGACTGTGCACGCCAGGGATCGACGTCTTTGAGGTCATCTGCGTCAACCCGTGAGATTCGGGCCCCGAGCCTGAGACCTGGCGCGGGCCGGGTCGGGGGCGGCGCGTTTCGCGTCCGGACGACTACCGCGCACTCCGATGTAACAAATAGGCATGTGTTCTTGACAGACAATCTTACAGTGGCGAAGATTGTTCCATGCGGGGCCACGGGGCCTCCGCACCTTCCAACGACGGGAGTACAGCAATGCGCCACCTGAGTCGACGCGGTCTCTCGAAGAGTGTCGGAGCAGCGGGCGGGGCCTGTGATTCGGCCGCCAGCAGTGGTGTGACCGGAGGTGGCGGTGATGCTGCCTGTGGCCTCCATTGACCTTTCGGGGCAACAACTTCCGGCAAGGGTGAGGGCTTTCAGTGAAGCCACCCCCGCAAACGACGGCACGTAGCGCTGTAGGCGGGCGCGTGCGGAGCCCCGGAAGATCTACAGATGATGACCTGCAGTTTCTATCTCTTGGAGGACGACATGACTAAAGCACCGAATGCAACCGAATTGACTCTTGGGCGACGGAACTTCTTCGTTCTGGCTTCAGGGCTGGCCGCTACGAGTGTCCTCGCTGGCTGCGGTGGAGGCGCTTCGTCGGGATCCGCGGCGGGGACCGAATTCACCGGCTCCATCCAAGAGCTCCTCCCGAACCTCATTCCGCACGACGTCGCGATGCCGGATATCGAGGGCGTCGACGGATCCGTTCCCGGGTTCACCTCGATCCCGGAGGAGTTTGTGCCGTCAGTGGCGGAGACTCCGGGCCGCGGAAGCTCCTTCACGGCCATGACGCCTTTGTGGTCGAATGTTCCGCCCGGGAAAGACAGCAATGAGTACATGCAGGAAGTCGATGCGGCGATCGGGGCTGACTTCCAGTTCAACATCACGGACGGCAACACCTACAACGAGAAGCTCCAGGCGGTGCTGGCGTCGCCACAGAACATCCCCGACTTTGTGACGGTGCAGTCCGGCGGCATGCCCAATCGATTCGAAGAGGCGCTCGAGGCGAACTTCGAGGACCTCACGCCCCACCTGGCCGGTGACGCGGTCGCGAAGTACCCGAACCTTGCGGCGCTGCCCACCGAGATGTGGAGCTGCTGCGTGTTCGGTGGACGCCTCTATGGCCTGCCATATGCGAGCGACATCATCGGCAACACCGTCTACTACCGCAGTGACATCGCTGATGAGCTGGGGGTCTCCATGGAGTTCTCGGACGCGGCGGAGTTTCTGGAGGTGCTCAAAGAGGTCACGGACCCCGGGGCGAACAGGTGGGCAGTCAACGATCTCGCCAATGGAGCAGCAGTGCACACGATCTTCGGAACGCCCCCGGATTGGGTGAAGCGGGACGGGGCTCTGGTGCATCGCTATGAGACTGAGGAGTATCGAGCGGCCCTGGACTTCCAGTCGCAGGTTTTCGCTGCCGGCGTCGTCCACCCCGACTCTGTTGCGGGAAACAGCCAGCAAGGACGGCAGCGGTTCATCTCCGGTCAGGTTCTCATCACGGGAGACGGAGTGGGGGGATGGTTGTCGACTTTGCGTCAGGCACGGCCGGAGAACCCGGAGTTCGAGATGGCTCCGATTCCCGCCTTCAACGGCGCGGGAGGAGACCCGGTGTACTGGAAGAGTGCGCCGTCGAACCTCTTCACCTTCGTGAAGAAGTCAGATGATCCGAGTCGGATCGAGGAGCAGCTGGCGCTGGCCGACTACTTCGCCGCTCCTTTCGGCTCCAGTGAGTTCGCACTGCTGGAGTACGGGGTGGAAGGGGTGCACCATACCCGCGATGAGGACGGCGTCTTCCACTTGACCGAGCAGGGGCAGCGTGAAGTCGTCAGAACATACACCTGGATCTCGCGCTCGATCCGCGTCGCCACGGAAGCGCAGTTCGACGGATACGTCGACGGCATGACGAGCTGGATGGCGTCGATCATGCCGTTCGCGGAAGAGCCGCTCGGTTTCGGCCGAACCATCATGGAGCCGTCAGAGTTTGCTTCCCTGAGCACCCCGTTCGACGATCTCGAGTCAGATATCGCGCGAGGACGACGCCCGCTCTCGGACCTGGATGCGGCGTTGGAGAACTGGCGCACGTCCGGCGGTGACCGCATGAGGGACCACTACGCGGAGATCTTCGATTCCCTCGAGGATGCCGAGTGACCGCGACCAGGCCACCAGTCGCCGAGACGGCTCCGGTGGACGCCCCCTCCACGGGCCCGGTGGTCACCAGGACTCGTAAGCCGCTGAGAGTGCGACTGCGCAACGACTGGCCATTGCTGATCATGGCGGTACCCATGGTCGGTCTCCTCGTCGTCTTCCAGTACGTGCCGATGTTGGGCAATGTGATGGCGTGGAAGGACTACTCGCCCTACGTCGGCATCATCAACAGCGCGAACGTGGGGTGGCAGAACTTCGAGCGTGTGCTGGGCGACCCGGCTTTCTGGCAGGCAACACGGAATACAGTGGCCATCACTTCGGTTCAGCTCGTGCTGTATTTTCCGATCCCGATCATCCTGGCGTTGCTCCTGAACACGATTCTGTCCAAGCGGATCAAGATGGCGATCCAGGCCATCACCTATATGCCGCACTTCTTCTCCTGGGTGATCGTCGTCGCGATCTTCCAGCAGATGTTCGGCGGCGCGGGTCTGCTCAACCGATTCCTGCGGTCCAACGGCTTCGAGCCGATGGACATCATGACGAACCCCGACACGTTCATCCTGCTGCTCACATCGCAGTCGGTCTGGCGTGATGCCGGGTGGGGAATGATCGTGTTCTTAGCCGCACTCAGCACCGTGGACATCTCCCAATATGAAGCGGCCGCAGTCGACGGGGCCAGTTCATTGCGGCGCATGTGGCACATCACTCTGCCAGCCTTGAAGCCCGTGATCATCCTGCTGCTGATCCTCCGGCTAGGCGACTCTCTTTCGGTCGGATTCGAGCAACTGATTCTTCAGCGGGAAGCGGTGGGTGCAGGGGCAGCGGAAGTCCTGGACACATTCGTGTACTACACAGGAGTTGTCAACGGAGATTGGAGCTACGGCGCGGCGGCTGGTCTCATCAAAGGGGTCGTGGGAATGCTCCTCGTGATCGGCGCCAACAAGGTTGCACACGCGTTCGGAGAAGCTGGGGTGTATCACAAATGAAGGTGACGAGCGAAAGTCTCGACTCCATTGGAGGAAGAAGTCGTAGTTCGCGGGTCCGTCGAGACTGGAACGGGCGGCGACGCCATCCGGAGCGTCCCGTCTGGGATGAAGAACCGAATGTCGCCACGAAGACCACCAAGAACGTCGTCCTGGTCCTCGTCGTGCTGGCAGTCCTGTTCCCGCTGTGGACCGTGGTCATCACAAGCTTCTCCACGCAGGGTGCGATCACGAATGCCGGAGGACTCGTGGTAGTTCCCACGGATCTGACGGTGAACGCATACCAGCAGATTCTCTCCGGCGGCGTCGTGACACGATCTATCGGAGTCTCCGTCATTGTGACAGCGGGAGGCACGGCGCTGAGCCTCTTCGTGTCCATCCTTGGCGCCTACGCACTGTCTCGTCCCGGGACTCTGCTGCACCGTCCCATCCTGTTCCTCGTGCTGATCACGATGTTCTTCGGAGCAGGCATGATCCCCACGTACCTCCTCGTCTCGAGTCTGGGACTGATCGATACGCTGTGGGCATTGATCCTTCCGACGTCTGTCTCCGCGTTCAACGTCATGATCATGCGGAATTTCTTCATCAACGTGGATCGCTCGATGATCGACTGTGCACGGATCGACGGGGCCAGTGAGTGGCGCATTCTGTGGCAGATCGTGCTGCCCGTCTCCAAGGCGGTGGTCGCGGTGATCGGCCTGTTCTACGGGGTCGCCTATTGGAATGCATTCTTCAATGCGATGCTCTATATCAACGACTCCACGCTTTGGCCCTTGCAGCTCGTGCTGCGTTCGTATGTGTTGCAGGGGCAGGCGATTCCCGGTGCATCCGCTGCAGAGTTGGGAATGGATCAAGGCGGGACGCCGGCCGGACTGGCGATCCAGATGGCCGTGGTGGTCCTGGCCATGGTGCCGATTCTCGTCGTCTACCCGTTCGTCCAGCGTCACTTCGCCACCGGTGTGATGATCGGGGCGGTGAAGGGATGAGCGTGTCCAGGAGTGACGTGCGCAGTCCAGACGTTTCCTTACGACCGGACTCCCC
Source organism: Brachybacterium sp. (assembly GCF_036379615.1). Lineage (GTDB taxonomy): Bacteria > Actinomycetota > Actinomycetes > Actinomycetales > Dermabacteraceae > Brachybacterium. The sequence goes on along the minus strand of NZ_DASVGJ010000015.1, from coordinate 46,970 downwards.
GCGCCGCGTGGCGGTTGTCGGGGCAGGAAACATGGGTCAGAAGTGGCTCAAGTTGGCGGCAGAGTCGCCCCGGACAGACGTCGTAGCGGTTGTCGATGTCGATCCCATGAGAGCCGGTGGAGCAGTGGCAGCCCACGGCCTGAATGATGTCCGCGTGGAGGAAGACCTGACGAAATGCACCTTCGAGATCGACTTGGTAGTCAACGCGACGATCCCGGCAGCGCACCATGAGGTCAGCAGATTGGCCATGGTGCACGGGAGGGACGTCGTCAGCGAGAAACCCGCGGCGGCGGACCTCGCCGATGGGCTGCGACTGGCGGCAGTGGCAGACCTGACGGGAAGGATGCTCAGCATCAGTCAATCTCGGAGCCTGCTTCGCAGTGTGCGGCAGCTCGCGACGTCGTCGTTGGCCGGAGGGACGATCGGCCAGGTGCGATGCGATTTCGCGCGGCACGCCCGCTTCGGTGGCTTCCGTGAGCAGATGTCCCACCCCCTGCTGCTTGATATGGCCATCCACGCCTTCGATACGGCTCGTGTTGTCACAGGTGCCGATGCGCGTGCCGTGACGTGTCAGGAGAACAATCCGGCATGGAGCTGGTTCGACGGCGACGCCGAGGCCACGGCCGTGTTCTCCATGAGCAACGGAAGCACATTCGTCTACGCGGGTTCGTGGTGCACGCTGGGCGCCGAGACCTCCTGGAACGGGACGTGGCGTGTAGAGACTGGAACAGGCACGCTGCACTGGGACGGAGAGGAACCTCCGAGACGAGTCATCGGAGACTCACATCTCGAACTGCCCTCTGAGCCGTACGGGCGTGAAGGCATCGCAGCGGCATTCGACGAGATGATCGATGCGCAGTTCGGCGGCCCGCAGCCGTCGGGCGCGATCTTGCGGAACCTGGGAAGTCTGGCCATGGTCGAGGGGGCGGTGGCATCCTCACAGAACTCTCGCTCCCTTGCGTTCGAAGAGATCTATGACCGTGCCGTCTCGGAAGCGAGCCGCCGTGAGCAGGACTCCGAGGTGCGAGCCCGGCTCGATCACGTGGTGCAGCAGCTGCTGACCTCCATCGAAGGAACTGCCGGATGAAGCGCGCCACCGTGGGAACTGCGATGCGATGGGGCCAGCTCACGATGGCCGAGAACGATCCGGATCCCGGCAGCGGTTTCGACGTCGACTTCTGGCTCGACTACCTGCGCCGGTGCAAAGTCGATGGTGTGTGCATCAGCGCTGGTGGTTACGTGGCGTACTACCCCACGGACGTTCCTTTCCACCACCGAAGCCGATGGCTCCAGGGCCGTGATGTGTTCGGTGAACTGGTCGACGGCGCGCGACGCGCGGGGATGGCGGTGCTGGCACGGGTGGATCCCCACGTCGTGCGCGCTGACGTTGCCGTGCAGCACCCGGAATGGATCGCACGCGACCCAGAAGGGGAGCTGCGGCATCACTGGGTGGTGCCGGATCTCTATCTCACGTGCCCGTTCGGGGGGTACTCCACCGAGGTCGTCCCCCAGATCATGCACGAGATCGTGGGCACGTATGACGTCGACGGAATCTTTGCCAACAGGTGGACGGGACACGGAGTCTCCTACTCGACGGCCGCTCAAGCGCTCTTTCGGGAGGCGTCGGGCCGTGACCTTCCCGTCGACGGTGACGGCATCGAGCACTGGCGACAGTACGAGCGGTGGCGCGGCAGTGCCCTTCTCGATCTTGCGGAGAACTGGGATGCGTCCCTTCGCCGCAGCAACGCGGCGACTCGGTTCTACCCGAACTCGGGAGGCGGCCCGCTGTCCGATCTGGATATGGAGCGCATGGTCTCTGACCTGCCAGGATTCTTCATGGATCGTCAGGCACGTGAGGGTGCGACCCCGATCTGGATGAATGGGCAGCATGCGAAGGAGTTTCGGGCCGCTCTGGGAGATCGTGCGCTCGGAGCGATCTTCAGCATCGGGTTCGAAGCCCCGTATCGGTGGAAGGATTCCGTCCAGTCACCGGCGGAGCTTCAGCTGTGGATCGCGGCCGCTATCGCCAACGGAGCGCGGCCGTGGTTCACAAAATTCGGAGGCACGATCAGGGACGGGCGTTGGCTCGACGTGGTCGAGGAGATGTATCGATGGCATGCCGAGGCAGAGCCCTATCTCCAGGACGCGACGAGCATCGCCCGGGTCGCGGTGGTCTCCTCCGAGCGGACGAAGCACGTCGTCGATGCTGGTGAAGCTCACCAGCGAGCACAATCTCCCGTACTCGGCTGGGCTCAGGCGTTGGTCGAGGCGCGCATACCTTTCGATATGGTCCATGCCGATCAGATCAATCAGGCCATGCTCGAGAGATACCAGGTTCTGATCATGCCGAACGTCCCCGTCGTCACCGCCCGAGTGGCGACAGACATCGAGGCGTGGGTCCGCCAGGGTGGCGGACTGGTGGCAACGCAGGAAACAGGTCTTCGCGATGAGTCGGGGCAGCTCCTGGACGAAGCGCGATTCGAGGAGATCCTCGGGACCGTGCGGCTCGGGGAGTTCACCGACATTGTGCGCAACTCTTATCTGGCGCTGGAGGCCGATCATGAGGTTCGCGGCCGGGTGAGAGATACAGACCGGATCATCAACGGGGTGCGGTGGCTGCCGATCGCTGTCCGTCCAGATTCCGGAGGACGTTGCACGAGCGTGGTCGCCCGCCTTCTTCCGCCCTTCCCGGACTTGCCGATGGAGGATATGTTCCCGCGAGACGAACAGCCTGGTGCACCTCAGATTCTCGCTTCCCACGTGGGGGAGGGGCGAACCGTCTACATCGCTGGTGATATCGACAGGATCTTCGACGAGGTCGCGAATCCTGACCTCGGCGGGATGATGGTGGGGAGTCTCGAATGGGTCGCGGACGAGTGGCCCTCACCCGTGATCGTCGATGCGCCGGGTCTGCTCGAAGTCACGGTGTGGAGCCATGGCAATGGTTTTGCGGTCCACCTCGTCAATCACAGCAACCCGATGGCAATGCGCGGACCTGCCCGAGAGCTCATGCCGCACCCCGGGGCGACGGTGACGATGGACTGTCCCGCCCGTCCCGCGGCCGTCCAGCTGCTGCGTCCCCGGCGTGAGCCGACGTGGTCCTGGGACAGCGGAAGCCTTGTCGTCCACGTCGACGCGATCGGCGATATCGACATCATCGCAGTTGACCTATCCCTCTCGGCGGATGGGGACGAAGACATGCTGGTGGAAGCTGCGCCGTTGTGACCAGACCCGAGGCCGCCGGCAAACCTGCCGCGGCAATTCCCCCCGCTTCCATCGAAAGGCACGGATCATGAAGACATCAGCAGCCCCTCTGCGTGTGACAGTTTGGGGGGAGAACCGTCACGAACAGCGCGGTGACGAGCGCGTGCGTCGTCACTACCCGGACGGTATGCACACGGCAATCCGCGACGGCATCGTCGAACTCCTCGGCGACAGCGTGACCACGCGGATCTCTCTTCTCGATGATCCGGAGCACGGACTCACCGAAGAGATCCTCTCTCAGACGGACGTGCTGACCTGGTGGGGCCATATGGCACACCGCGACGTGTCTGACGAGGTCGCTGAGCGCGTCCAGAATCATGTCCTGGCCGGAATGGGGCTGATCGTCCTCCACTCAGGCCACTGGTCCAAACCGTTCACTCGTCTGATGGGCACGACCTGCACTCTGAGGTGGCGCAACGAGGCCGATCGGGAGCTGGTCTGGACCGTCCTGCCATCCCATCCGATCGCTGAAGGGGTGCCGCACCCACTGATCATTCCGGAGCAAGAGATGTACGGCGAGCACTTCGATATCCCGGTGCCCGATGAGCTGGTGTTCGTCTCGTCTTTCAGCGGTGGCGAGATCTTCCGTTCAGGCTGCACCTTTCGGCGTGGCAAGGGGAAGATCTTCTACTTCAGCCCTGGCGATCAGGATTACCCGGTGTACCACCATCCAGATGTTCGCCGGGTCATCGCCAACAGCGTCGAGTGGGCCCGTCCCGCTGAAGCCGATCGCCAGAAGCCGTTCCTGGACCGCTATGAAACGGACTGGTTCCTCTCCGGTGCGCCGGGGCAAGGAGTGGGCGATGCCGACGCTGCGGGAAAGTGAGCAAGATAAGGGCGTCGCGGCGACCTTCGCAACGATGCCGCCTATCGTCCGCATCCTTCGGACTGAGGAAGATGCGGCGTATGGCATGCCTCCTCGACGACAGCGCCGCATCCTGCCGCTCATGAAGCCGGCCCTCATCACCACCGCGATCTTCACCTTCATCTGGACCTGGAACGACTTCTTCGGCCAGCTGATCTACCTCACCGACTCCTCGGTATTCACGGTGCCGATCGCGCTGAACGCCCTGGTCGACTCCGAGTCGAACCAGGGGACCGGCACCCTGATGGCGATGTCCGTGCTGTCCCTGATCCCGCTGCTGCTGTTCTTCGCCTTCGCGCAGAAGCACCTGATCCGCGGCATCGTGACGACGGGGCTGAAGTGAGCGGCGCCGGTCCCGGGCCCGGGGCGGCGGCCGCGGACGGCGCCGGGCTGATCGGCGTCGCGGGCGGCGCGCGAGCGGACCTCGAGGCGATCCAGGAGATCACCGGGCCCGGCGCCGCCGTGGCGCTCGAGGAGCGCACCGACACCTCGCGCATCACCGCGCTCGTGGGAGCCGCGCCGTCCGAGGACCTCACCCGCTTCCCCTCCCTGCGATGGGTGCACAGCACCGCCGCCGGGGTCGACGGCTGGCTGCGGCCCGGCGTGCTGCCCGCGCAGGTGATGCTGACCTCCGCCGCCGGCAACGGCGCGATCCCGCTCGCCGAGCACGCCCTCATGCTGATGCTCATGCTGAGCCGCGACGCCCCGCGCTGGGCCCGTGCGCAGCAGCGCCACGACTGGGAGCGCCGCACCCACGGCGAGCTCGCCGGCGCCCGGCTCGGGATCATCGGCTACGGCAACAGCGGCAAGGACCTCGCCCGCAAGGCGCTCGCCTGCCACATGCAGGTCGCCGCGCTGCGCCGGCGCGGAAGCGCCGGGCACGACGGCGAGGTGACCCTGCACCACGGCGACGAGGGTCTGCGCGAGCTGCTGCGCACGAGCGACATGCTCGTCGTCACCGCCCCGCTCACCGCGGGCACCGCCGGCATGATCGGCGCCGAGCAGATCGCGCTCATGCCGCAGGGCGCTTGCCTCGTGGTCATCTCGCGCGGCGGGATCGTCGACGAGACCGCGCTCGTGGATGCCCTGCGCTCCGGGCACCTCGGCGGCGCCGGGATCGACGCGCATGCCCAGGAGCCGCTGCCGGCGAGCAGCCCGCTGTGGGATGCGCCCGGTGCCATCGTCACCCCGCACAACGCGGCGACGACCCCCGGCACCGCCGAGCGCGGCCGCGCGATCCTGCTCGAGAACGTGGACAGATGGCGACGTGGCGCGCCCCTGTGGAACGAGGTGGATCGGGCAGCGGGGTACTGACCTCCACGGTGCGGCGGGACGAGCCGATCTGCGCCGACGGCGGCCCGTCCCGAGCCCGCTCACCCCGCCCGCACGACTCTTTCGCTGATCCGCAGCGCGTTCGCGAGGATCGTCAGCACGGGGTTCACCCCGCCGTTGGTGACGTGCGTGGACGCGTCGGCGACCACGATGTTCTCGTGCCCCCACACCCGCCCACCCGGATCCACCACCGAGCTGCGCGGATCGGTGCCCATCCGACAGGTCCCGGCCTGATGCTGGCCGGCGCTCGGTGGTGATCCCGGGCCGATCGGACTCATCGGTCGCACCGTCGCGGCGCCGGCCTCGCGCAGCCAGTCGGCCGCTCTCGCGGTGAGCATCTCGCGACCGCGCAGGTCCTCCGGATGCAGGCTCCCCGAGAGGTGCACCCGTGAGCGTCCCAGGCGGTCACGGGCGCCGCGGTCGATCCGCACGCGGGAGTCCGCGGAGGTGACCTCCTGGATCGGGCCCATGATGCGCGCGAAGCGGAGCATCGCACTCTCCACCTCGGCCGCACCGAGGCGCGCTGACGGCGGGACGAGCCCGGTCTCGCGCAGATACTGATGCGTGCTCGCCGGGGTGGGGACGAACTCGTCGGCGAGGATCCCGCCGCCGATGATGCCCTCGTTCCCGTGCCGGAAATCCGCGGTGGAGATGCTGGGGCCGGGGCCACGCAGATCCACCACCTCCTCGGCGAAGAGCGCGGACGCCCCGCCGTAGGCATGGCCCTGGAGATGACGCCCCACCCGGTCGTGGGCATTGCCGAGCCCGACCGGGAACTCCTCGCAGGCGCTGTCGAGCAGCAGCCGGGCGCTCTCTATCGCGCCCGCGGCGAGCACCACCGTCCCGGCGCCGACGGTGCGACGCCAGATCCTCCCGTCCTGCTCTCCCACGAGCTCGAGGGAGCGGGCACGACCGGTGGCATCCACCAGGATCCGCGCCGCCTGCGCGCCGGGGAGCAGCGTCGCGCTGCCGCTGGCCAGAGCGCGGGGGAGGGTGGTGTTGTGGCTGCCGGCTCGCGCCCCGACGGGGCAGTCGAAGCCCACGCACTGCGCACAGCGCACGCATGCGGCCCGTCCCTGGTAGGGGCGGCTGTTGACCAGCAGCGGCACCGGCTGGGTCCCGACCCCGAGCCGTGCCGCGGCGCTCGCCAGCAGTGAGGTCAGCGGCGAGGCCCCCAGCGGCTCCATCGGCAGCGGAGCGCTGCGCGGCCCCTCCCACGGGTCCGAGCCGGTTCTCCCGGAGACGCCGAGCATCGTCTCCACCCGCGAGTAGAACGGCTCGAGCTCCGCGTAGGTGATCGGCCAGTCCGCGAGCGCACTGCCGGCCGGCACCCCGTAGGTGCTGGCCATCGCGAAGTCCTCGGGCGCGAAGCGCCAGGCCTGCGCGCCGTAGACCCGGGTGCCGCCGCCGATCGTCATCGCGTTGTTGTTCCACAGCCCGTGCTCGGCGGTGACCTCCTCGTGGCGGGAGCCGACCTCCACGCGCCGGCTCTCCGAACCAGCGCCGGGCCCGACGTTCGTGAACAGTCCGAGCCCGGCCCGCGGGGTGCGCAGCGGCTCGGTGAGCAAGGAGGCACGCTCCGGCAGGGTCCCGCGGTCGAGGATCAGCGTGCGCCACCCCGCCTCGGCCAAGGTCTGCGCGGCCATCCCGCCGCCCGCCCCGGAACCGATCACGATGACGTCGTAGGAGTCCTCGATCGACTCGGGGGAGGCGAGATCGGCGGCGGTGAGGTCCAGCGGCTGCCAGGCCGAGACCGGCGCCGGGGACCAGGCGGTCAGGTGCGGGGCGAGCGTCGGGCCGACGCGATCCTCGGCGAGCCCGCGCTCGTAGAGCAGGTGCCCGGTGACCGTGCGCGCCCTCTGCAAGGCGGAGTCGTCGGCTGTGCCGTCGGCGCTCCCGTCGGCCGGCCCGTCGGCCGCGAGGAGATCCCTCGCCCACGTGACCCCGTCGGAGGCCTCGAGCGCGCGCAGTCGCGCCACCAGCGCGCTCGCGAGCTGCGGACTCGCGATCTCCGGATCCAGCGAATCCAGGAGCACACGGCGCAGGGGATCCTCGGGGTCATGGGTGGGCACGGGGTCCTCCGGTCCGGGGAGTGGTGGGTCGCCCCTCCTGGCTGTGCACAGTCCGGAGGGACGGGACCACGAGGGGGGAGCGCAGGGGACTCCATGCTCCCCGATGGCCCGATCATCTCAGGGGAGATGATGCCCTTCCACCACTGAGCGCCGACCTCTCAGGGGCAGGACCCCACCCAGATCCGCGAGGAACGGCGGCTGCGCCCCATGCCTGCCCACCGTGATCGCGGCGCTGCGCAGCGCGGTGGCCGCCCACGCCTCCGCGATGTCCTGGAGGACGGCGCCGTCGCGGAGCGCCGGGTCTGCGTCGGCGGTGAGGATCGCGTAGAGCAGGCCGGACATGAAGGCGTCGCCGGCCCCGATGGTGTCGGCGACGGTGACCGGCAGCGCCGGGATCTCGGAGGTCCACCGGGCAGTGCTGAACGCGCAGCCGCGGGCGCCGCGGGTCACCAGGAACAGAGCCACCCCGGCATCGTGCATCCGGGCCGCGACATCGCTGACGGGCTGCTCGGGATACAGCCACTCGAGGTCCTCATCGCTCATCTTCACCACATGCGCCAGGCCCGCGATGCGCTCGACCCGGCCGCGCACATCGTCCCGCGGCAGGCCGAGCGACGGCCGCACGTTCGGGTCGAAGGAGATCAGCGTGCCCGGGTGGGCAGCGCCGAGTGCCGATTCCACGGCCGCAGCGCCCGGCTCGATCGCCGTCGCCAGGGAGCCGGTGTGGACCAGGCGCACGGGGTCGAGCTGGATCTGCCCGGGGTTCCAGTCGATGTCGAAGCGGTAGGTCGCCGCCCCGTCCGGGCCGATCCGTGCCTCGGCGGTCGACGTCCGCGCCGGGGCAGCAGCACTGCCCTCGCGCAGTGTCACCCCTGACGCCTCGAGATGCTCGCGCAGCGCGTCGCCGTTCGCGTCGGGGCCCAGGCAGCTGAGCAGCTCGGTGGGGAGTCCGAGCCGGGCGAGGCCGACGGCGACGTTCGCGGGGCTGCCCCCGGGCCGGGAGTGCACGGTGCCGTTCGCCTCGCGGACGACGTCGGTCAGCGCCTCCCCGATGACGACCGCGGCAGCCGTGCTCATGCCGCGGGGTCGGTGAGGACGGTGACCGTCCGGGCGCCGTGGAAGATCTGCTGGGAGATCAGGGCACGGCCGCCGTCGAGTTCGAGGTCCACGCAGGAGCGGTCGACGACGAGGTCGAAGGAGAGCGTGGCACCGGCCTGCGCGGGGGCGTAGGGCAGGGAGTGCGTGTGCTCCGGGGCGAACGGCTCCTGATGCGCGCTGCTCCGGTCCAGGACGACGCGCCCGTCGGAGTCGACGGCGAGGACGAGGTCACCTTCCCGCTCGCCGTCGCCGAAACGCAGCACCAGCCGGTGCGACGACCCGGTAGGAAGCTCGCCGCGCAGCCTGAACGGTGCCTCCGCATCGAGCACGGCCAGGACCGCGGAGGCGTCCTGCACCTCGAGATCGAGAGTCCGGATCTCCTCGGGGATCACGAGGTGCTGGACCACCTGGAGGGTGCCGTCGGCCGCATGCTCCAGGTGGAGCGTGCGGGGGAGGGTCATCGAGGAGCGCCAGGGATCCGTCGGGGTCAGCTCCGCGTAGGCCCAGTTGTTCATCCAGCCCATCAGCACGGGATCCCCCTCGACGCCGGAGAAAGAGACCGCCGCATAGCAGTCCGGCCCGAGGTCCACCGGCTGCGGGGAGGCGTCGGCCGCGAAGCGGCGGCCGTCGAAGCGGCCGACCAGAGAGTAGGTGCCGGAACCGCCGGCCGGGCCGCCGGGATTCGTGCTCAGCACCAGGACCCATGAGTCGTCGCCCCCTCCGGGGGTCGGCACCCGCAGCAGGTCGGGGCACTCCCAGATGCCGCCGTCCAGTCCCGGATGGGTGAACACGGAGGCAGGCTCCCACGCCAGCAGATCATCGGAGACATGGAAGTGGACGCTGTGGTCGAGGGCTTCGACGGTGACCATGACCCAGCGGCTGCTCTCCCGGTGGAAGAACACCTTCGGGTCGCGGAAGTTCTCCGAGTCGCGCGTGAGAACCGGGTTGTCGGCATGGAAGGTCCAGGTCGTGCCACCGTCCTGGGAGAAGGCGATCGACTGGGCCTGGATGCCGGGAGTCGTGGGATGGGACGGCGTGAATGCGCTCGTGTAGACCGCGACCAGCGGTCCGTCTCCGCCCGGTGTGCCGAGGCCGGAGGTGTTCTCGGCGTCGTGGACGATGCTTCCGGAGAAGATCATCTCCGTCTCGGAGAAGGGCAGGGCGACGGGCAGATTGGTCCAGGTCGCCAGGTCGTGCGAGACCGCATGACCCCAGGACATGTTGCCCCAGGTGCTGCCGAGCGGATTGTTCTGGAAGAACGCATGCCACATGCCCTCGTGCCGGATGAGGCCGTTGGGGTCGTTCATCCAGGTGTCCTCGGCCGTCAGATGGAACCGGGGGCGGTGCACGTCGGTGAGCGCAACGGGTGGTGACGTCGAATTCATGATCTCTCTCGATGCTGTGGAGCGGTCGGTGGCGAACGGGCGCCGACGGTCAGGCGTTCGCGGTGAAGCGGTCGTAGGCGGTCTGGTAGACCTCGATGACCTCGGGCAGGCCCATGGTCTCCAGCTGGGTGACATAGGCGTCCCACTCCTGCTCGATCCCGCCCCGCACGATCCAGGTGGCGATCTTCTCGGTGACCAGGGTGTTGACGTCGGTCTCGATGGTGCTGATCCGGTTCAGCTCATCGACCGAGAGCATGACCGGCGGGTACTTCTCGTTGGCGCGATGGGGCTCGTAGTGCTCGGCGATCTGGGCCTGCCGCTCCGCGGCGCGGGGCTCGGCCAGCACGACCGTCTCGAAATCCTGCGCGGTGATGATCTTCGGGCCGCCGGGGGCGACCTTCACCCGGCGCTCCTGCTCGGTCTCGCCCTCGCCGACGGGGATCTGCTCGAGCAGGCCGTCCTCGTTGAGCTGCTGGGAGGCCCCGATCGGGCCCCAGTTCGCCTGCGCGCTCATGACCGGGTCGAACAGCATGTCCGCCCAGCGCAGCGTGGCGGCGGCGTACTGGTTGGTGCGGCTGATCGCGAAGGCGCCGCGATTGATCTCCTGGTTGTTGGCGACGCACGCACGATGGACGCCGTCCGGGCCGGGGAGGATCGGCACGATCGCGTACTGGTCTGCACGCTCGGGCCCGACCACCTCGGGGCCCTCCCAGAAGGAGAACGATCCCAGGGTCTGCGGCTCCGCCTTGCCCTTGGAGACGAACTTGACGTAGTCCTGGGAGAAGGACTCCTGGTCGATCAGCCCTTCGCCGTACCAGGTGTGCAGCTCGGCGATCGCGTCGCGGAAACCCTCGGTGTTCGCCGTGAAGAGGACCTTCCCGTCCTGCACGATGCGGTGGTCGGGGTTGTCGGCCTGGCCGCCGATCGCCGCGATCAGATCGGCGATGTTGCCGGCGCCGGGGAAGGACAGCGGCAAGGTGCCCTCGGGCCCGTTCTCCTTGAACGTCAGCAGCGCCTGGTGGTACTCCTCGACCGTCGTGGGCATCTCCAGGTCGTGCTCCGCGAGCCAGTCCGTGTTGATGAACAGCATGCTGGGGAACTCGACCAGCCCCATCTCCTCCACGGAGGGCAGGGTGTAGATGTGACCGTCCGACGCCGTGATCGCGGCCTTGATATCCGGGCGCTGTGCGAGGATTCCCGCCAGGGTGGGGGCGTTCTCCTCGATCAGGTCCTCGAGGGCGATCAGGGTGCCGTTGGCGCCGTACTTGGCGACCTCGGCATCGGACAGCCCGGTGTTGAACAGGGCGTCGGGGAGTTCCCCGCTGGCAAGCAGCAGGTTCTTCTTCTCGCCCCAGACCTCGTCGGGCTCGTTGTTCCAGGTGATCTCGATCCCGGAATCGGCCTTCCAGGTCTTGACCAGCTCCATCGCCTCGTAGTCCGGCGCCAGCGGAGACTTCGCGCCGCCGAAGGTGAGGGTCAGCTCCTCGGTCACGATCGGCAGGCCCGAGTCGGTCAGGCCGACCTCGGAGGAGAGGTCCTCGGTGGTGCGCTCCGAGGGACGGGAGCAGCCGGCAGCGCCCAGCATCGTGAGGCCGAGGGCGGTCGCGGAGAGGGTAAAGCGACGGCGAGAAAGCATGGCGGTACTCCTTCGTATCGGTGTTGCAGCGGGGGTGGGGTGAGGTCAGCTCTTCAGGGCGCCGAGAGTGGCGCCCTTGATGAAGTGGCGCTGGAGGAAGGGGAAGGCGATCAGGAGGGGGATCGTGGAGACGACGATCATCGAGTACTTGAGCAGCTCGCCCATCTTCTGCGCGGCGGCGGTGCTGTCCATCGAGGCCATGTCCATCCCGGAGGACGAGGCCTGCGACTGGATGAGGACGTTCCGCAGGATGAGCTGCAGCGGATACTTCGACTCGTCGTTCAGATAGATCATCGCGTCGAAGAACGCATTCCAGTTCGCGACCAGATGGATCATCACCATCAGGACGATGAGCGGCTTGGACAGCGGAATCGCGATCCCGAAGAAGAAGCGGAAGTCCGAGGCCCCGTCCAGCTGCGCTGCTTCGCGCAGCTCCGGGGAGAGGTTCTGCTGGAGGAAGGTGCGGGCGATGATCAGGTTCCAGACCCCGACCGCTCCCGGCAGCACCACGGCCCACATGGTGTTGAGCATGCCCAGCTCCTTGACCACGAGGTAACGGGCGATCATGCCGCCGTCGAAGAACATCGTGATGACGAACAGGATCATGAAGAGGTTTCGCCCGGGCATGTCCTTCCTGCTCAGCGCGTAGGCGCCGGTGAGGATCATGGTCACGCTGAGCGCGGTGCCCACCACCGTGTAGAGCACGGAGTTCGCGAAGCCGCGCACGATCGTCGAGGTGCCGAAGATCGTCAGGTAGCCGTCGAAGGTGATCCCTCGAGGGAAGAGGATGACCTTGCCCTGCTGCACGAGGTTCGGGTCCGAGATCGAGGCGATCACGATGAAGTACAGCGGATAGACGATCAGGACGATCGCCACGGCGATCAGACCGTAGGTGATGAGCCCGAACAGGGGATCGGCCAGGCGGCGGTGGAGGGGCTCGGGGCGCAGCGACGTCTTGGCGGGGGACGTCTTCGCGGGGGACAGAATGCTCGACATGTTCATCACCACAGGCTCGATTGGTTGGCCTTCTTCGCGACCCAGTTGAAGGTCAGGAGAAGAATCAGGTTGAGGACGGAGTTGAAGAGCCCGATCGCCGCGGAATAGCTGAACTGGGCGTTCTGCAGGCCGGCCTTGTACACGTAGGTGTTGATGACCTCGGAGGTGGGGAGGTTGAGGTCCGTCTGCATCAGATAGACCTTCTCGAACCCGAGATTGAAGATGTTCCCCACCGCGAGGATGAACAGGATCGTGATCACCGGCAGGATGCCGGGGATGTCGATGTGCCGGATCCTCTGGAAGCGGTTCGCCCCGTCCATCCGGGCGGCCTCGTGCAGCGACGGATCGATGGCCGTCAGCGCCGCGAGGTAGATGATCATCGAGAAGCCGGCGTTCTGCCAGATGTCCGAGCCGATGTAGAGGGGGCGGAACCATTCGGGAGTGCCCATGAAGAAGATCGGGTCGCCGCCCAGCAGCGAGATCCCGTGGTTGACCATGCCGGTGCTGGGGGAGAACAGCAGATGGATCATGCCCACGATGACCACGACCGAGATGAACGAGGGGGCATAGAGGATCGTCTGCGTGAGCCGTTTGAACCGCTCGCTGGGCAGCTGGTTCACGATCAGCGCGAGGATGATGGGGACGGGGAACGCCACCAGCAGCCCGACGGTGTTGATCGTCAGGGTGTTCGCGACGAGACGCTCGAACTGGAACGAGGTCACGAAGGCGACGAAGTGATCCAGGCCCACCCAGGGGCTCCAGAAGAAGCCGTCGACGGGGTTGTAGTCGCGGAAGGCGATCTGGGCCCCGTACATCGGCCAGTACTTGAAGACGACGAGGTAGATCAGCGCCGGAGCGAGTAATACGTATAACTGCCAGGCATGGAGAATACGGGTGACCAGGCGCCGTCTCGCGCGCGGGGGAGGGGGCTCGGGCGTCGGTGCAGCTGTCGTGGCGCTGTGGTCGGCATCGACCGGGCGCACGGCTCCTGCGTCGGTGGCGGGGGGCGAAGGCGACATCATCGTCCTTTCGGCGGGGCAACGGACTGGCGGTGGATGACGGGGCAGTGGACCAGGTGGACCTCTGCCGGGGCGTCGGAGTCGAGCACGAGAGCGGCCGCGCGGTCGCCCATCTCGGCGAAGGGCAGGCGCACGGTGGTCAACGGCGGATGGAAGAAGTCGCGCAGCAGGTCCTGGTCGTCGAAGCCCACGATCGAGACGTCGTCGGGAACTCGGAGGCCGAGCTCGCCCAGGGCCTGATAGGCACCGAGAGCGCTGCGATCGTTGCCGCAGAAGATCGCCGTCGGCGGCGCATCGAGGCTCATCAGGTGCCGCACGGCCTCGAATCCGGAGCGCTGGATGCCTTCGCCCCGGAAGACGAGCGCCGGATCGAGCTCGATGCCCGCCTCGGACAGCGCCCGCTCGTATCCTTCGCGTCGTCCGCGGGCCGCAGGCAGCACGTCGTGGATGTTGATCATCGCGATCCGGGTGTGCCCGGCATCGAGCAGCACCTTCGTCGCGTCGTATCCACCGGTGACCTCGTCCGGAGTGACGCTGGGGACCCGGTTCTCGAGCTCTCGGGCGTTCAGGCAGACCGCGCGGGTGGTGAGCGCGGCTGCCGGAACCTCCACCTCGCGGTGGTACATGGCGGTGTAGATGACTCCGCGGACCCGGTGCGAGAGCATCGTCTCGATCGCTGCGCGTTCGAGAGCGTCGTCGCCTCCGGTGTCGATGGCCATCAGCATGTGGCGGTCCTGCCAGGCGCGGTCCTGGGCGCCCTTGATCAGCATTCCGGAGAACGGGGCGGTGGCGACCTCGTCGCCCACCAGCCCGATGATCTCTGCGACCCCCGTCTTCAGGCTCTTCGCCTGCAGATTGGGGCGATAGTCGAGCTCCGAGGCGGCGTCCCGCACCCGCTGGGCGGTGGTCTCCGAGGCGCGTCCCGCGTAGGACCCGCTGAGGACGATGGACACCACGGCCTGGGAGACGCCGGCGGCTGCGGCGACGTCGTGCATGGTCGGGCGCTGCGCCATCTCTCGTGCCTCCGGGTCTCGTGGGTTCGCCGTCCCGGGTCGGTGAGATCAGCGCTGACGTTATTCGTATGACGAAGATCGTGAACCACGTGGTCCCCGTCTGTCAAGCGGCGCACGGAGAACGGCTGCACGGCCGCCCCGTAGAGCACTGCGTCCCCGTGGTCACCACCCCAGATGCTCCAGAACTGCAGTGCGGGGCGAGAGCGGTGCCCATGGGGAGAAGCCCCGGTCACCTCGGAGATCCCACCCACTCCAGGAACTCCTGCGCCGTCACCACCGGCTTCCCCCATCGCGCCGCGTTCTTCGCCTTGGTCGACTGGGAGCCGGCCTCGGCCACGACCAGCACGTCGGTGCGGACCTTCGTGAGGGTCGGGACGGCCACGAGTCCGCGCGCCTCGGCCATGGCATGCAGCTGGTCCTTCTCCAGCCAGCCATGCCGCGGCGAGTGGACGGTGCCGGAGAAGCACACCTTCGCGCCCGGCACCAGCACGTCCGCCGCGGCCACGGGCCCGTCGGCCTCGAAGCCGTCCGGCAGCACCTCCACCGCGAAGTGCTGTTCGACCGCGCGCAGACGCTCCACCACCGCGGCGTCGGGGGAGAGCACCCGCTGCCAGGTCTGCTCGAGCAGACGCGCGAGCACCCCGGCGGAATCGTCCTCCGCGCCCAGGTTGCCGCCCACCACGAACGCCGTCGGCGCCGTCGTGCCGAAGGGCCCGGACGTGCGCGCGAGCAGATACCCGTGCCCGGTCGCGACGTGCCGGAACGCCATGCCGCTGCCCGGCAGCTCGCCGCCGTCCGCCCGGAGCCGCGTCACGGCGTCGCGGATCGCGCGGGCCCGCTCGAGCGCCGTCGGCGCCGCCAGCCGCCGACGCTCCTCGGTGGTCAGCAGGCGCTCCGGCACCTCCACCCCGAGCGGCACCGGCTCCACGATGCCGTTGCGCTTGAGCTCGAAGTCCACGTGCGCGAGCTGCCGGTCCACCCCGACCCCCACCGGCACGCGCCCAGCCAGCAGCGCCGAGAGCGCCGGCCACGCCTCCGCCAGCAGCGGCGCGAGCTGGACGTCCCTCGTGGTGATGCCGAACTCGTCCCGCGCGGAGAACAGATCCGAGGTGGGGTTGAGGACGGTGGAGATCTCGTCACCGTCGTCGGTCACCACCGCGATCTCCACCGGGCGCGGCCGCCACCGATCCCCGACGGTGCCCACCGTGAGCACCGACAGATACGCCTCCCCGAGGGTCTCCGTGGCGGCGGCGCCGGTCGCGAGATAGCGCCGCACCCGCTGATCCGTCTTCAGGTCCCGGGGCAGCACGTCCCGCTTCAGCACCAGCCCCTCCAGGCTCGTGCAGCGCGACAGCGCCACATACAGCTGACCATTGGCGAAGGTGCCGCCGGTGAGGTCCACGACCACGCGATCCAGGGTCTGGCCCTGGGACTTGTGGATCGTGATCGCCCAGGCGAGCTTCATCGGCAGCTGGGTGAAGGTTCCCACCACCTGGTGGACCAGCGATCCGCCCTCGACGCTGGGCCGCGTGATCTCCCAGGTGTGCTCGTGCACCTGCTCGGTACGGCCATCGCGCAGCAGCACGGTGACCACCGGGCCGTCCCCGTCGGCGCCGATCGCGGTGATGCGGCCCAGGGTGCCGTTGACCCAGCGGTTCGAGGGATCGTTGGTCAGCAGCATGATCTGCGCGCCCACCGCGAGGTGCAGGGTCGCCTCGGTGGGGTGCTCGAAGCCGTCGGTCTCCCCGGAGATCGATGCGGTGAAGGCCTGCGCGGGATCCGGGAGGCGCTCCAGCAGCTGCCGGTTCCGGGCGCCGACGATCCGGTTGGTGGTCGCCAGCGTCAGCCAGAACTCGTCCAGATCCGGCTCGAACTCGGGATCGGTGCGGCGGTTCAGCTCCGCCCGAGCATCCTCCAGCAGCGTCCCCTCCCGCACCGCGTTCAGCAGCTCCACGAGTGCGTCATCGCCCTGCTGCCGGAACACCGTGGACAGCTCCACCACCGGGAACGTCGCGGTGTCGAAGGAGCGGGCGGAGAAGAAGAACGGGGTGCCGAAGCGCTCCTCGATCCAGGCGGCCTCACGATCGGTGACCACCGGCGGCAGCTGGTACAGGTCCCCGACCAGCACCAGCTGCACCCCGCCGAAGGGGGTGCCGGGCCGCGGGCCGTACAGCTCGAGCGCGGCGGTGAGCGCGTCGAACAGGTCCGCCCGCACCATCGAGGCCTCGTCGATGATGAGGGTGTCCAGCTCCTTCAGCGCTCGCGCGAAGCGCCCCGGGTAGCAGCCGCCGCCGCGCACCGTCTCCTCGGTCACCCCGAGCGGGAAGGAGAACAGACGATGGATCGTGTACCCGTCCACGTTCAGCGCCGCGATCCCCGTCGGCGCGACCGTGATCGTGGAGCGCTCGGTGTGCTCGAGGTAGTGGCGGATCAGCGTGGATTTGCCGGTGCCCGCCTTGCCGGTGAGGAACAGATGATGGCCGGCGTGGAGATGCTCCAGCGCGGCCTGGAACTCCTCGGTGATCGTGAGCGGGCTCGCGGCCGACGGCGGAGGCGCCGGTGCTGTGGGCCGCGGGGCAGTCGGCCGCGGGGCTGCCTGCCGCGCCGAGGCGGCGAACGCGGGCGAGTGCTCGGCGCCGGACATCGCAGGGGAGCCCGACGGCGACGAGGGCGTCGGCGCGGCCCCGTCGGCGCTCATCGCCTGCCGGTACTGCGCGACGAGCTCGGCCTTCAGCCGCCCCCGGTCGCCGACGGGGATGCCCTGCGCGCGGGCCCAGGCGCGGATCGCGGTGGGGGAGGGGCCGACGGTGCGCGGCTCCTCCGTGGTGCCCGGGACCGGCGCGGCCGGTGCTGCGCCGTGCAGTGCCCGGGTCGCGGCGAGCGGGGCGTCATGGCCCGTGCGCGCATCCAGCGCCAGGTACTGCGCGAGCAGGCCCGCGGCGGCGCAGGCGTCCCCGAGCGCGGAATGCGCGCCCTGATGCGGCACCCCGAGCGCGGCGCAGCACTCCCCGAGCGTGCGCCGGCGCAGCCGGGGGAGGTACAGCGTGCTGGCCTGCAGCGTGCAGTAGCTGGCGACGTGCGGCATCGGCATCCCGGCGCGCGTGAACTCGGAGCGCAGGAACGCGAGGTCGAAGTCGGCGTGGTGCGCCACGACCACCAGGTCCTGCAGCGCGGTCCCGATCGTGATCGCGAGGTCCGCGAAGCGCGGAGCTCCGGCCACATCGGCGTCGGTGATGCCGTGCACGTGGGTGGCCCGCATCGGCACGCCGGGCTGGAGGCGCGTGGTCCAGTGGTCGATCGGCCGCCCGTGCTCGTCGGCCCGCACGATCGCGATCTCGACGATCCGCTCGCGCGCAGGGTCGAGCCCTGTGGTCTCCACGTCGATCACCGCGAAGCGGGGACGGCGGGGCGGCGCCGAGGGAGTCGGGGAGGGCGCCTCGGCCGAGGTGGCCGACGGGTCTCCCCGGAGGCGATCGAACAGTCCCACGGAGGTCCTTTCAGCGGTCGCAGATGATGGCGCGATCATCTCAGAAGGATCTGACGGGCCGGGAGGGGGTGCGGGTGCCCGCCTCGCGCAGTCCGGTCGCCTGGAGCGCGGCACGTCGGTGAGCGGGTCCGTGCCGCCCTCCACCGTCGCTTGGGAATATCCCAAGAAGGACGTATCGTCGAAGCATGACGACGATCGGCGGCCGTGTCCGCGCCGCGATGCGCGGTGCCGGAATGCAGCAGAAGGAGCTCGCGGAGCGTGTGGGGATGACTCCCGATGCGCTCTCCCGCGCGCTCAGCGATCAGCGCGGATTCGCCGCCGTCGAGCTCGCCTCCATCGCGATCGCGATCGGTGCCGATGTGCACGAGCTGATCACGGGTGACCCTGATCCGCATCGGCTGATCCTCTCGGCCCGGCACGCCGTCGAGCACGACACCGGTGCCCGTCGCGTCGATGGCCTCGAAGAGGACGCCGCGCTCCTGACGGACGTCCGTCGTGCCTATGCACAGGCCGGGACGGTACCGGAGTCCGAGCCGCTGCCCGCAGACGTCGAACACGTTCAACGGCTCCTGCCCGAAGGCTTCGTGCGAGGGTTCATCGACCACCTCGCGCTGCTAGGGGTCGATGTCGTGTGCATCGAGAACCTGAGCACCGCCTGCTCGGCGATCATCGAAGCACGGCCCGTCATCCTGGTGCCTGCGACCGGGAACTGGTTCTCCCAGAACTGGTCCCTCGCGCAGGAGCTCGGGCACCTGGTGCTCGGCCATGAAGGAGTCGTCCCCGGTGCGCACGGCTCCGAGGCGCGGGAGCGTGAGGCGCACCGTTTCGCTGCCGATCTGCTCCTGCCCGCCGAGCAGCTGCGGGAGACGGACTGGCTCCGGGCAGAGGCGCCGGCCGTCGCCGAACTCGTGTGGGTATCGGGGGTCTCGACCGAGGCGCTGCGTCGGCGACTGGGCGCGCTCGGGCTCGAGCCATCCTCGGCGACCGCGGAGGCGCTGACCTGGACCACGCAGAAGCTCCTGCGCCGAACGTGGGCGGGGGCGACGGTCGGCGATCCGATCTCTGAACGCATGGACGACGCGGGGCGGCGCCGTTTCCCCGGATGGCTGCGGGAGGCGCACCTCGAACGCATCGCCGAGGGCGCGGTCGGCAAGGGCACGCTGGCCTGGATGCTCGGGGTCCCGGCGGAGTCTCTTGAGGTCGATGAGCCGGAGCGAGGCGCTGAGCTGTCCGACGACGACACCGCCCACACCACCCCGACCACCACCCCGACCGCCGAGGCGTCCTGACGGGCCTAGCCCGCAGTGCCCGACGACCTCTCCGAAAGGAGCCGCGGCCATGACCGCGACCGCCACCTCACCGCACCCCGCCTCACCCGGGACCACCACCCGCACGGGCACCACCACGCTCAGCCGGCTCGGCCACCGGGCGATGAACAACGGCGCCCTCGTGGGCCTGATCCTGCTGTGCCTGGGACTGTGCATCGCGACCCCGAGCGTCCTCGCGGTCCCGAACCTCATCGACATCGGCATCCGGGCCTCCGTCGTCGCGATCCTCGCCGCCGGCATGACCTTCGTGATCGTCGCCGAGGACAACGCAGGCGAGTTCGAGTGAGCCCGGCCGGTGTGATCGCGGTGGTCGGCTCGATCAACGTCGACCTGATCGCCCAGGTGGCGAGGCACCCGAAGCCGGGGGAGACCCTCCACGGCCGCGGCGGCCGGATGCTGCCCGGCGGCAAGGGCGCCAACCAGGCCGTCGCCGCCGCTCGCAGGGGCGGCACCGTCGAGATGATCGGCGCCGTCGGCACCGACGCCCAGGCCGAGGTGGGGCTGTCCGGCCTGCGCGCGGCCGGCGTGGGCCTGACCGGGGTGCGCGAGGTCGAGGGACCGACGGGCCTGGCGGTCGTGACTGTTGCCGAGGACGGCGAGAACACCATCGTGGTGATCGCCGGCGCCAACGGCAGCGTCGATGCCGCGCAGGTGAGAGCGTCCCGCGAGCTGCTCGAGCGCGCCGCGATCGTGGTGTGCCAGGGCGAGATCCCGCGCGCCGGGATCGAAGCGCTGCCGGAGCTGGTGCGGGGACGTCTCCTCCACAACCCGGCGCCGGTCATGGAGCTGGACCCGGCGGTGCTGCGGGCCTCGGACCCGCTGGTGGTCAACGAGCACGAGGCCGCCCTGGTCCTCGCCCAGCTGGCCCCCGGCACGGACGCGCCGGAGCAGCCGGCGCAGATGGTCGACGCCCTGCGCGACGCCGGCATCACCTCGGTGGTCCTCACCATGGGGGCGCGGGGTTCGCTGGTGGCCGACGCCGACGGGCAGCGCCGCATCCCCGCCGCACCCGTCACCGCCGTGGACACCACCGGCGCCGGGGATGCGTTCATCGGCGCGCTCGCCGTGGGCCTCGCCGGCGGGGACAGCCTCCCGGACGCCGCCCGTCTCGCCTCCCGCGTCGGGGCCTTCGCCGCGACCGGGCAGGGAGCCCAGCCCAGCTACCCGGGCCCGGAGGATGCGCTGCCACCGCTCGCGAGGGGAGAGGCATGAGGCGCTGGACCCGGACCATGGCAGCACCCCGCTCGCCTCGCGGCGGCGGGGTGACCTGCCTCAGTCCGTGACCATCCCCTCGACCTCGGCGATCGTCGCCTCCGCGGCCTCCTGCGGAGTGGTCGTCCCGAAGCGGACGTCCGTCAGCAGACGGGTGAACGTGTTCTGCGAGTCCGCGGTGCCCATGGGCTGGACGGCAGGAGCGCCGGCGAGCTCGGGAGTGATCGCGGTGAGGAAGTCCACGACGTCATGATCCGTGTCCGTCAACTCCTCGCCCATCGCCTCGATCGCCTCGGCGCTGGAGGGCACGCCGCGGTTCAGCAGCTGGATCGCCTGCGCCGACGGGTCGTTGACCAGGAAGTTCACCAGCCTCGCGGCCTGCGCGGCGTTCTGGGACGACGCAGCGATGGACCAGTACATCGTCGCCTTCTTGAACAGGCCGTTCTGCGCCGCGGCTCCGGCGAGCGAGGGCGGGCGCAGCATCACGACGTCCTGAGAACCCACCGCATCGCGGAGCGACTGCAGCTGATTGGTCCACGTCCAGCTCATCGCCGACCGGCCCGTCGAGACCGCCTGCTGCTCGAGAGTCGCCGAGCTGTCTTCGACGGCGGCATCCGCCGGGAGGGTCGCGCCGGAGTCCTGCAGATCCAGGTAGAGCTGGAACCATTCGGTCGTCGTCGGTCTGAGGAACTGCCTGGTGTGGACCGGAGCATAGGACTGGCGGGATAGCGCTGTCCAGAGCGGAGGGGCTTTCCGTCGTTCCTTTCCCGAGCTGCACAAGTTGCAGGTCGCAGCGCTCTGCTGCCCCGGCGTCACGGTCCCTCAGTGCCCGTGCCCCGCCATCGCCTCGACTCCCACCAGGTGCTCCTGCCCCGGCTCGATGACCACGAACTGGCCCATCATCCCCTCGTCCTCGTGCAGCAGCATGTGGCAGTGGTACATGTACGGCACGGCCGGATCGGCGTAGTCCTCGAAGCGCACCAGCAGTCGGTACTCGACGTGGGGCAGCAGGTAGATGGTGTCCTTCGGCCCCGCCAGCTCCGGAGGAGGGGCGGCGCCGTCGACCGTGAGGATCCGGAACTGCACGTCGTGGATGTGGAAGCTGTGCGGGATCGGCTGGGTGCTGATCACCTCCCAGATCTCCGTGCTCCCGAGGTGGACCACCTCGTCGATGCGGGACATGTCCATCTCCAGCCCGTTGATCTCCCGATCGTTCAGCGTGAAGGACCGCGTGTGCGTCGAGTCCTCCTCGTGGAGCGCGTCGGCCTGCGCCTCCGGTGCGGGGGACCATTCGGGCTCCGGGCAGGGCGCGAGAGTCTCGGCGGCGCGCAGCTCGAGCACGTCGAACTCGTCGTTCGCGCCGGTGGTGGCGGCCGCGGCGATCGCTCCCAGATCCGATCTCACCGACCGCAGGCGCACCGTCTCCCCGGGGGAGAAGGAGACCACCACTTCGGCGCGCTCCCCGGGTGCGAGGCGCAGCGTCTCGAGCTCGAGCGGCTCCTCGAGGAATCCGCCGTCGCTCGCGATCATCGTCATCGGCCGATCGGGCAGGGCGAAGGTGAAGGTGCGGGCCGTCGCGCCGTTCAGCAGCCGCAGCCGCACCCGCTCCGTGCTCACCTCGTGCACCGCGCCCACGGTCCCGTTGACCATGACGGTCGAGCCCAGCTGCCCGGGCTCGGCGCCGTCGTGGTGCAGCTCCAGCTGCGAGTCCCGGTCGAAGGACTTGTCCTGCACGATCAGCGGCAGATCATCCACCCCGTACTCGCTGGGCAGCGCCGCGGCGAGGCTCGCCTCGTCCTCGAGCAGGAACAGCCCGGCCAGCCCCCGGTACACGTGCTCCTCGGTCGCACCGTGCGGATGCGGGTGGTACCAGAGCGTCGCCGCCGGCTGGTCGATCCGCCAGTGCGGATGCCACGTCCCACCCGGCGCGATCATCTGGTGGGGGCCGCCGTCCATCGCTGCCGGCAGATGCATGCCGTGCCAGTGCACGCTGGTCTCCGCCGCGAGCTGGTTGTCGATCTCGAGCTCGACCTGTTCGCCGCGCGCGGCCCGCAGCGTCGGCCCCAGGAAGGCGCCGTTGAAGCCCCAGGTGGTGCTCTCCTCGGAGAACCCGGTGAACTGCGTGGTCCCCTCCTGCACGGTGAGGCGGAAGGTGCGCACTCCGCCGTCGAGGGTCGATTCCGCCAGCGGCGGGATCGCGAGGGTGGAGGTGAACTCCTGATCGTCGACGGAGGTGGTGGACAGGCCCTGACAGCCTGCGAGCAGCGTGGCCGGTAGCAGGCTCGCCGGCAGCAGGGATGCGGCCGTGAGGGCGGTGCGCCGGGAGCAGCGCATCAGGACTCCTCCCGATCGCGCTCGACGACGGACCGGGGCCCGAGCGCCTTCCGCCCGCCGAGCGCCTTCTGCATCCCGAGCGCCGCCAGGCCGAGCAGGGCCCCGATCCCGGCATCCCGCACCAGCACGGGCAGCAGGATCCACAGCCGCGCAGGATCCGGGGCGGGGCCGCTCCCGGCCACGAACACCCCCAGCAGCACGGTGAGGATCCCGTGCAGGATCGCAGTGAGCGTCAGCGTGAGCACGGGGCGGGGCACCCTGCCGAGGCCCACCACCCCGATCCAGACGGCGCCGGTGAGCGCGAGCAGGGTCAGCGCCCGTGCCGGCCCCTCGGCGAGACCCCACAGGGAGGTGAGCGGCCAGAGCAGTGCGAGAGAGGCGAGGCCGATGATCAGCAGCCAGGGCAGGGGCCGACGGCCCGGAGGGTGGGAACCAGAGGTCGTGGCAGCAGTGGAGGCGGGGTTCGTCATCATGTCCCCTACGCTCCCGGAACGCCCCTCACCGGCACATCGGCCCGGGAGCGTCCGCTGCCCTCCGCTCCCGGCGACACCGCTGTCGCCCAGGAGCGACACCGCACCCCGACCGGGGACGACTGCGCCGGGGCGCACGGCTTCGTACTCTGGAGCCATGGCCGAGCCCCCGCCCCCGCCCCCGCCTGCCGGTGGCGCGCGCCTGGAGGCCCGGCTCGCGGATGCGGCACTCGCCGTCTCCGTGACCCTCGTGATCGCGCTGGTCATCTCCATCGACCCGGCGGCCGGATCGCCGTGGTTGGGACTCGCCTGCGCGGCGGTGTTCGGGACGCTGCTGCTCGCCCGGCGCCGGTTCCCGGTGAGCGTGCTGGTCGTGACGATCCTGGCCGTCTTCGTCTACTACGCCGCCGGGTTCCCGCCGATCGGGATGGTGCTGCCGGCGGTGGGGGCGCTGTACTCCGCCGCCGAGCTGCGACGCACGCCCTGGGCGATCGGCTGCGCCGCGGTGCTCATCGCGGTCTCCCTGTACTTCCGGCTGGACGAGACGGATCCGCAGGCGGCGCTGAACGGCTTCACCGTCGTCACCGAGCTCGCCCTGGCCGCGGCCGCCCTCGCGCTCGGAGTGGCGGTGCGCCAGGGACGGGAGGCCCGTGAGCGCTCGGCCCGCATCGCGGAGCTGACCGCCGCCGAGGAGGCGCTCGCCGCCGAGGCCCGGATGCAGGCCGAACGGGTGCGGATCGCCCGCGACCTGCACGACACCATCGGCCACACCCTCTCGGTCGCCTCCCTGCACGCCGCTGTCGCCGGAGAGGCGACGGAGGAGGCCTCCCAGCGCGCCGCCCTCACCGAGGTGCGGACCGCCACCTCGGACGCCCTGCGCGAGCTGCGCCGCACCGTGAAGGTGCTGCGCGACGAGCCGCCCGTCGGCCCCGAGCCCGCGCTGGGCCTCGCCTCGCTGGACCGGGTGTTCGAGGCCG
The DNA here is from genome assembly GCF_036379615.1 of Brachybacterium sp. Classification (GTDB taxonomy): domain Bacteria; phylum Actinomycetota; class Actinomycetes; order Actinomycetales; family Dermabacteraceae; genus Brachybacterium. The sequence goes on along the minus strand of NZ_DASVGJ010000015.1, from coordinate 22,482 downwards.
CGCGCGCCGCCGGTCTGCAGGTCCAGGACGAGATCGCAGTGGAGACCGATGCACTGCCCCGCGCAGTCGACGCCGCCGCCTTCCGGATCGTCCAGGAGTCGGTGACCAACGTGCTGCGACACGCGGACGCCTCGACGGTGCGCGTCCGCGCCGCGCTCCGCGAGGATGTGCTGACGCTCCGGATCAGCGACGACGGCCGCGGCACGGACGGGCACGCGCCGCCGGTGACCCGCAGTGGAGCGGGCCTGCGCGGCATGCAGGAGCGCGCCGCACTGCAGGGCGGCACCCTCACCGCCGGGCCCCTGACCACCGGGCCCGGGCGAGAGGGGTTCCTCGTCGAGGCACGACTGCCGGCCCATCTGGAGGAGGACTCATGAGCGACCCGCTCCGGCTGGTGATCGTCGACGACCAGCAGCTGGTGCGTGCGGGCCTGCGCCCGCTCGCCGAGCGCGACGGCGACATCGTGGTGGTCGGGGAGGCGGCCGACGGGCGCTCCGGCCTCGCCCGGGTGCAGGAGCTGCGCCCTGACCTGGTGCTCATGGACCTGCGGATGCCGGTCATGGACGGGCTGGAGGCCACTCGTGCGATCGTCGCCGACGAGCGGCTGGACGGGGTGCGGGTGCTCGTGCTCACCACCTTCGACGAGGATGAGCATGTCCACGAGGCGATCCGCGCCGGAGCCTCCGGCTACCTCCTCAAGGACATCGCCCCGGATGCCCTCCGCGCTGCGATCCGCACCGTCGCCGCCGGGGACGCCCTGCTCTCGCCCGCGATCACCGCGACCGTCATGCGGGCGGTCGCCGAGGGTGCCGCGCCCGTGGATCCTCGTCCTCTCGACGGTCTGACCGAGCGGGAGAGGGAGGTGCTGACCCTCATCGGCCGCGGCCTCACCAACGATGAGATCGCCGGCGAGCTGTTCCTCAGCCCCGCCACCTCCCGCACCTACGTGAGCCGCCTGCTGAGCAGGCTCGGGGCCCGCGACCGCGCGGCGCTGGTGATCCTCGCCTACGAGACCGGGCTGGTGCGACCGGGCCGGTGAGCGTGAGCCCTCTGAGCTCCGCGACTCCGAGTCCTGCGACTCCACGTCCCGCGACCCTGACTTCCGCGCCGGGACGGACGCTGCGCATACCCTGGCCCTCATGCCCGGCCTCCTCTCCCTCGACCTCGGCACCACCTCCGCGAAGGCGGCGCTGATCAGCCTCGACGGGCGCACGATCGCCACCGGGAGTGCCGAGTACCCCACCTCCCGCACCCCGGACGGCGGCGCCGAGCAGGACCCCGCCGACTGGCTCCGCGCCGCCCGCACCGCGATCACCGGCACCCTTCCGCCCGGCGCCCTTCCGCCCGACACCGAGATCGCGGCCCTGTGCCTCACCGGCCAGATGCAGGATCTCGTCCTCGAGGGCGAGCACGGCGCGGTCCGTCCCGCCGTCCTCTACACCGACCAGCGTGCCGGCGCCGAGGCGCACGAGATCCGCACCGCTCTCGCACAGGCGGGCGAGGACTGGGACGCGCTCGCCGGCAACCAGCAGGACGCCGCCAGCTGCGCGGCGATGCTCCGTCGCCTCGTCCCTCTCGAGCCCGACGCGGTGCGCACGGCCCGCGGGATCGTCTTCGGTCCCGCCGGACACCTCGCCCACGCGCTCGGTGCGGGCCTGCACTGCGACCTCACCACCGCGTCCACCACCGGGCTGCTCGATGCCCGCACCCGCACCTGGTCACCAGCCGTCGCACGCGCCGCCGGGATCGACCAGGCGCAGCTGCCGCGCCTCACCGCGAACCACGGCGAGATCGTCGGCCGTACCGGCGCGAGTGCTCATGACCTGCTCGGACTGCCCTCAGGCATCCCGATCGTGCTCGCCCCTGGCGATGCCGGAGCCGCGGCTCTCGGCATCACCGGCCCTGCTCCCGGCCAGGACCACGCCTCCCTCGGCACCAGCGGCTGGATCGCCAGCATCCGCCCCGTCTCGTCGCCCACCGCGGTCGATGACGCCGCGCACCGACTCGCCCTCGCCGACGCCACAGAACTGCACATCGCCGCACTCCTCGCCGCCGGGGCCGCGGCGGCCTGGGCACGGAGCGCCTACCTCGGCGGCATGGACGCCGCCGGCGCCGACCGCCTCCTCGCACAGCGCAACTGCGAGCACGGGCGGGGCCCGACGGGACTGCTCGCCCTACCCTCGCTCGGCGGGGAACGCTTCCCCGTCCGCGACGAGCACCTGCGCGGCGCGGTGCTCGGCCTCGACGCCTCCACCACCGCCGCGGATCTCTACACCGGGACCCTGGAAGGCGTCGCCCTCGCCCTGTCCCATGCTCTCGACCCGCACGATGCAGGGCGCGTGCTGCCCGTCGTCGGCGGGGGAGCGGCCTCGCTGCCCTGGCGACAGCTCCTCGCCGACGTCACCGGCCGCCCGGTGCTGCGGGCCGACGACACCGACGCGACCCTGCTCGGCGCCGCTCTCGCCGGGGCCGAGGCGCTGGGGCTGGAGCACGGCCTCATCCCGCTTGCCGGCCAGGGTGGGGAGGTCACCGCACCGGACCCATCCGCCGCCGCGGCCTATGCCGAGCTGCGGCCCATGCATCGGAGGCTGTACGAGACGGTCGCTGCGCTGGCTCGGTAGGACGACGTTCCCGCGCGGTGCCCGCCGACCGGCCGCACCCTGCACCGCTCGCCTCACCCCGTCCCGTTCGCCGGACCGTCCGTCCCTGACGTCGGCGCGCCTCGACCGGGTCGACGAAGTCCAGGCCCGCGACGTCCTCGTACTCGCGCAGCTCGGGCTTCATCGAGGTCACGCCCACGATCCCCACCTTCACGCCCGCGAAGTTCGCGGTGGTGTGCGGCGTCGCGAACGACAGGAGCTTCCCGGTCTCCTCGACCACCACGTCGCCCAGCAGGATCGGGAAGTTCCCGGAGGTCCGGGCACCGGCCGGCGGCTCTGCAGGGAGACCGAGCGGTCGGAGTTCGGGCCGGGCACTTCTCGTCGGTCATGGCTCTGCGTAGGTTGGGGCACGACGCAGGACCCGCCAGCTCATCGCGCCGCACGCGCACCACCCATGAGGGAGTGATCCATGAGAGTCGTCGTCGTCGGGGCCACCGGGAACGTCGGGACTGCCGTGCTCTCGGCTCTCCAGCATCGGCCGGAGGTGTCGTCGGTCGTCGGGATCGCGCGACGACGTCCCGCGGAGTCCGCAGAGCCCTATGCGCACGCGGAGTGGGTCTCGATCGACATCGCGGCGGCCATCGACCCGGACGATGCGGTCGCCCAGCTCACCGAGGCCTTCCACGGCGCCGACGCCGTGATCCACCTGGCCTGGCTGATCCAGCCGAACACCCACCGGGACCTCCTGCGTCGGGCCAACGTCGAGGGCACGCGACATGTCTCCCAGGCTGCCGCGGCCGCTGGGGTCCGCACCCTGGTGGTGGCGTCGTCGGTCGGCGCCTATGCGCCCTCTCCGGGTCGGGAGGTGCGCGATGAGACCTGGCCGACGGGCGGGGTCCGCACGTCCCACTACAGCGTCGACAAGGTGGCTCAGGAAGGAGTGCTCGACGCGTTCGAATCCTCCCATCCGGAGGTCACCGTCACCCGGCTGCGGCCGGCGCTGATCTTCCAGGGCGATGCGGGCTCGGAGATCCACCGGTACTTCCTGGGTCGAGTGCTGCCGGTGCAGCTGCTGGGCACGGCACGGCCGCCGGTGCTCCCCGTCCCGCGGGGGCTTCGACTCCAGGCCGTCCATGCACAGGATGTGGCTGCCGCCTACGCGGCGGCGGCGGTCCTGGGACGGCCTGGAGCCTTCAACATCTGCGCCGACGACGTTCTCGGCGTCCAGGAGCTGGCGGACATCGTCGACCATGGGCGCTTCCTCGAACTCCCGGTGCCGATGGTGCGGGCGGCCGTCGCGGCCGGTCATCGTGCCGGACTGGTCGCAGCGGATGCCGGCTGGCTCGACATGGGCATGAACGCGCCCGTGATGGACAGCTCCCGCGCGACGGCGGAGCTCGACTGGCGACCACGCCACAGCGCCGCGGACTCGGTCCGCGAGCTCCTGGACGGGATGATCGCCGGCGAGGGCGCGAGATCGGTGCCCCTGCGTCCCCGCGACAGCCATCATGCTCATCTCCCCATCGAACGACCGGCGGACCGCGCCGGGACGTCCTCCGGCGAGGGGACGGAGGTCTCGGGGCGCATCGATCGGCAGCTGCTGGCCCTGTACCTCTGCGACCATCTCACCGGAGCATCCGCCGGTTCCGCCCGCATCGGCAGGATGGTGGCGGACTTCGTGGACACCCCGGTGTTCGCCGCCCTGTCGTCGATCGACGAGGAGATCCGTGCTGAGCGGAGCTTCCTGCAACAGCTCATCCACGACCTCGGCTTGCGGCAGCTGCGGCATCGGCAGGCGGCTGCCATGGTGGGGGAGCGCCTCGGTCGTCTGATGAACAACGGTCGGGTGTTCTCGCGCTCCCCGATGACGCTGGTGCTCGAGGTCGAACTCCTGCGCAGCGCAGTGCTCGGCAAGCGCGGAGTCTGGCAGACGCTCGCGGACAACGCGGAGCTCCTGGGGCTCGATCCCGAGATGTTCCGCGAGCTCGCCGAGGCGGCTCGGCGGCAGTACGACGCGCTCGACGAGATCCATGCCTACGCCCGCCGCCGCGCGTTCCGCGAGGATCGCGAGACGTTCACTCCCACGCCCTGACGCTGGAGGACGCGGTGGTGCTGCAGATCCTCGATCGCGGTGGCGAGCCCTCTCTCGAGGATTCTGTCTCACCGCGGAGGCCTTCGATGTGGGCACCACCCCTCGCGAGGAGGTCGCGGCGGCCTACGCCGACCTGGGAGAGGACGTGCCTGTTGCGATGCGCTCCAGACCGACTCCGGACCCGAATCTGTCGCCGCAACCGTGACCGATCGGTCGCTTCCCGCAGAAGCTCTCGTGCCCCGCGCCGCCACCCGGTACCGTCGTGACCGGCGACACAACGCCGAGAACCGAGGTTCGAGGAGGACAGCATGAGCATCAAGGACGAGGACATCAGCACCACCGGTCCGTCGGGCGGAGAAGGTCCGGCCGACGGCGGCGCGAACCCCCAGGGCCATGACGGTGGTGCGGACGGCACCGCAGGTGGCGAAGGCCCAGCCGACGGCGGGGCGAACCCCGACGGTCACGATGGCGGCGCGGACGGCACCGCGGGTGGCGAGGGTCCGGCCGACGGCGGGGCGAACCCGCACGGCCATGACGGTGGTGCGGACGGCACCGCATGAGCGACAGTGCGTCGCAGCCGGAGCGCGGGGCGGAGGATCGCCCCGCGCTCCGGCGTCTGACCGGCATGTCCGGGGAGCAGTTCGCCCGGGAGCACTGGGGCGAACGACCGCTGCTGACCCACAGCCCGAGCGGCTTCGAGGACCTCTTCAGCGCCGAGGCGGCCGACGAGCTGATCGCCCAGCGTGCCCTGCGCACCCCCTTCGTGCGCATGGCCTCCGAGGGCGCCGTGCTCAGCCCCTCCCGGTTCACCTCCTCCGGCGGGACCGGCGCCGAGGTGGGCGACCAGCTGGACTCCGCGAAGGTGCTGCAGGAGTTCGCCGCCGGCGCGACCCTGGTGCTGCAGGGCCTGCATCGCACCTGGGGCCCGATCGGGGACTTCACCCGCGACCTGGTCCGCGACCTGGGCCATCCCGCGCAGGTCAACGCCTACATCACCCCCGCCTCCTCGCGCGGCTTCGACCCTCACTACGACACCCACGATGTGTTCGTCCTCCAGATCGCCGGCACCAAGCGCTGGAGCATCCACGAACCGGTCCACCGCCATCCGCTCGCGGACCAGCCCTGGACCGACCACCGCGACGCCGTCGCCGAGGCCGCTCGCAGGCCGCCGCACATCGACCAGGTCTTCGAGCCGGGGGATGTGCTCTACCTGCCGCGCGGCTGGCTGCACTCGGCCGTCGCCGAGGGCGGCACCTCCATCCATCTCACGATCGGTCTACGTGCCACCACCCGCCAGGACCTGTTGCACACGCTCCTCGCGAGCGCCGGCGAGGATCCCGAGCTGCGCCGCTCCCTCGCACTGGGCGTGGACTACAGCGACCCCGCCTCTTTCGCCGAGGACGTCCGCGCCACGATCGCCGCCGCGCACGCCCTGCTGGACCGGGCACCGATCGACGACCTCGCCCGCTCGCTGCAACGCGCCCACGCGGAGGCGACCCGGCCCGAACCGGTGCGACCGCTGGCCACGATCGACGCGATGGCGGAGCTGACCGCGGACGTGCTCCTGAGCTGGCGAGATGCGCTCGCCGAACGAATTGAGGAGGACGAGCGCGCGATCCGGATCGTGACGCGCACCAGCACGGTCACCCTGCCCGCAGAGGCGGCGCCGGCAATCCGCGCTCTGCGTGCAGCCCCTCAGGGCGCCGGCGACCTGCCAGGCCTGGACGCAGAGTCCTCCCTGGTGGTCTCCCGGCGTCTGCTGCGCGAGGGCATCGTGGTGCCCCAGTGAGGAACTCTCCCCGATGACGCATTCTGCTCTCGGCGCCGCCGCTGGCGGCGGGGCGGGCGCCGACGGGGCGCCCCCGGACTGGGCGCCCTGCAGCGACCGCTCCCGCGAGCGCGGCGATGCCCTCGGCGCCACCGGCGGGCTGGGCAGGCGCTGGCTGCTGGTCGAGATCGACGGACCCTGGGGCCCTCACGCCTTCTTGGACTCCGCCCTCGACAGGGAGCTCGGCCGCGCGATCGCGCTGCGCGCCGAGGGAGCCGGTCTGCGCCCGGTGGCGATCCGCCGCTACGGCCTTCGCGCGGACCAGCGGCGCGAGCGCACCTCCCTGCGCTGGGCGATCGCCGAGACCCGACCCGGCCGCGAACAGATCCGCTGGGGCACCGTCAGCGATCCGGCGGAGCTGCTGGAGCTGCCGCTGGACGGCTCGGCCGGCGAGCCGTCCGAGCATCCTGCCTATCTGGTGTGCACCCACGCCCGGCACGACCGCTGCTGCGCGGTGCGTGGCCGGCCCGTTGCCGCCTCGCTTGCCGCCGCCTACTCCGAGGAGACCTGGGAGTGCTCCCATCTGGGCGGAGACCGGTTCGCGGCCACCATGATCCTGCTCCCTCACGGCCTGTACTACGGCCGGGTCCCGGCGGAGAGCGCTCCGGACATCGCCTCCGCCTATCAGCGCGGGCTGCTCGTGCCCGAGCACTTCCGCGGCCGCAGCGCGATGAGTCTCGCCGCCCAGGCGGCGGAGAACCACGCCCGCGCCCGGCTCGGGGAGCACCGCCTCGACGCCATCACGCTGCGGGCGGAGGAACCCGGCACGGGCGACGAGCCCACCACGGTGCACCTGCTCCACGGCACCGACGAGATCGTGGTGACGCTGCGGGAGAGGTGGACCGAGCCGCTGCTGAGCACCTGCGGTGCCCGCGTGCCCTTCCCGGTGCGCCGCTACGAGGCGGTCTCGATGCGGGCCGATACCGCCCCCGCTGACCGTGACCACCCTTCATCCTGAGGCGCTCCGCGTCTTTTCCCGAGTGGCCGCTGCGCAGGGTCCACCACCATGGCTCTCCGGGAGCGACCACCACCCACCGGGTGAGCAGCCCTGTGGACATCGTCCCGATCACGAGGCGGCGGCCCGCCAGCGGTGACCACGGTGCGCGGGCGGACTGTCCCGCCCCCTGCGGCACCGGTCCGCGCCGCGGTCTCAGTCCGGCCGGAGCATGTCGAACTTCTGGGCCACCTCGATCCCGAAATAGGCGCTGGGCCCACCGGCGCGCAGCACCGGCTGCGCCGCGGCGGTGTCGAAGGTCCCCTCTACCAGAAGCGAGTCCTCGATATGGACGCCGACGACCTCGCCGACCACGAACCAGGAGCCGGACGCCTCACCGGAGGCTGTCCGGAGATCGATGATCTGCGTGACCCGGCATTCGAAGTTCACCGGAGAAGCGGCGACCCGAGGCGCGGCGATCTCGCTCGACTCGCCCACCTCCAGCCCCGCGACGTCGAACTCGTCGACCTCGGCGGTCGTCGCTGAGGCGTTCATCTGCTCGGCCAGCGTGCGCGTGACCAGGTTCCAGGTGAACTCGCCCGTCGCCTGGCAGTTGGCGACCGTGTCCTTCCATGCGTTGCTGGAGAACCCGACCAGGGGCGGAAGGTAGTTCAGCGCATTGAAGAAGGAGTACGGCGCGAGATTGCGGCGGCCCTCGACATCCAGCGTCCCGATCCAGCCGATCGGGCGAGGCCCGACGATCGCATTGAACGGGTCATGGGGCAGGCGGTGCCCCTCGGCGGGCCGATAGAAGTGGGTCATCGGCTCATTGTGTCTCACGACCGCACCCTGCAGAGGGGAGACGCCGTCGCGGCTGTGACGCTCCACCGGGGGCATCGCTGCAGGCCACGAGGACCGGAAGCCATGAGACCGATCCAAGCACCGGGCCCGAGGGTGCTGTGCGAGAGTGATCGGCAGTGCGGACCAGGTAACGTCGGCATCACCAGTGGTGGTGCTCTTTCCTGCGGAGCCCGCCGCCCCCCTGCACTCCTCGGCGATCCCGAGATCCAGACCCTTCCCACCGACCCTCCCCAAGGAGCTCCATGAGCATCCCCCGCCTGCTCGACCACATCGTCATCGCCGGACCCGACCTCGCCGAGACCGTGGAGTGGTTCCGCGAGCTGACCGGCATCACCGCCGCGCCCGGCGGCTCGCACCCCGCTGGCACCGCGAACGCGCTGGTGGCCCTCACCGTGAACGGCCAGCCCCGTCCGCACTACCTCGAGCTGATCGGCCCCGATCCCGAGCGTGAGGGGGAGGAGCTGCCCAAGACCTTCTCCATCAACCGGTTGAAGAAGCCCACCCTGATCACCTACGCCGTGCACCCCGAGGGCATCGACCAGGTCGTCGAGCGGGCCCGTGCCGAGGGCTTCGACCCCGGCGACGTGCACGACCTCTCCCGCCGCACCCCCGACGGCACCGAGCTCACCTGGCGGCTGACCCAGGCGCAGGCACCGCGCAACTACGCCGTCCCCTTCCTCATCGACTGGGGCACTACGGAGCAGCCCGGCCTCACCGAGCTGCCCGCGATCGAGCTGCTCTCCTTCGAGCGTGTCGAGGTCAACCCCGCACCGCAGCAGAAGGCCGTCGACGCGCTCGGTCTCGGCGACGGGGTCGCGCAGATCCGCGAGAGCCGCGGCTCCCGCTTCGTGCTGAGCCTGCGCACAGAGGACGGGCGCGAGATCGAGATCTGAGCCGACGGGCCCTGGCGGCGCAGAACGGTGCCGCATGGGGACCTCTCCCCATCGCCAGATCCTGCCGACGTCTCTAGCATCGTTCTGAGACTTGACTCAGCGCGCCATCGTGCCCGCGGCAGACGGAGAGGGGAATGGCGATGAACGCCTTCTGGGGAGCGAACACCGACCAGCAGGAGCAGCACGCGACGGCGATGCAGAACGCCTCGCAGCGGCTCATCGAGCTGCAGGAGCAGCTGGCCGGGCTGGTCATGAACGAGGAGATCTGGCGCGGAAGCGACGCCGAGACGTTCCGCGCGCGCTGGCAGGCCGAGGCCCGCCAGGCCAGCGAGCGAGTCGCCGGCGACATCCAGAACATGTCCTCCGACCTCCAGGGCCACGCCGCCGAGCAGGAGAGCGTCTCGGGCGGCGGCGAGGGCGTCGGCGGCATGATCGGCGCGGCCGCCGGTGCGGTCGGCGGCGGCATCGGGGGTGCCGTGGGGACGGCCGCCGGGGCGATCGGTGGCGCCGTCGGCGCCGCCGCAGGAGTGGGTGGCGCGCTCGGCGGTGTCGGCGGGCTTCTCGGCGGTGCGGCCGGTGGTCTTCTGGGTGGCGCTGCAGGCGGTGTCGGCGGACTTCTCGGTGGTGCGGCTGGTGGCCTTCTGGGCGGTGCCGCGGGCAACGCGGGCGGGCTTCTGGGCGGTGCGGCCGGTGGACTCCTCGGCGGCGCTGCAGGCAGTGCCGGCGGGCTCCTCGGCGGCGCGCTCGGGTCCTCCGGAGGGATCGGCGACCTCGTCGAGTTCGCGACCGATCCGATGAACGGCATCGCGGGCGGGAACGGCGGCGGCATCGGTGACGCGATCGGATTCTCGCATGACGCCATCCTCGAGGGGATCGAGTTCGCGATGGATCCGATGAACGGCATCGCCGGCGGATACCAGGGCCGCCCCTGAGACCTCGCAGGCGACGGCGGGGCTGATCGCACCACCTCCGGGCCCGGGCCCACGCGGCACCCGCTCCCTACCGTCATCATGGAGGCATGTCGACGACGCACGAACCGGAACCCGAGCACGACGTCCCTGATCTCCGAGCGCCCGAGGACGGTGCGCACGGAGGCGGCCCCGCCAGTGGCGCCGTCCTCTTCTCCAGCGCCCCTGCGGCGAAGGCCGAGGACTCGTCGGCCACGCACGGCACCGGCGAGGAGCGGCGGGGCGGGAGATGGTTCCTGCCGCAGGTCGAGCCGGCCCGGTCGCCCTTCGACGACCTCGTCGACATCGAGCAGGATCCGGCCGGAGCGGCCGAGGTCTACGCCCGTCTCCCGCTGGTCCACCGGGCGGTGACCCTGCTCGCTCACGTGGGGGAGGGCCGCGAGGTCACCTCCACCGGAGGGCTGGCGCTGGAGGACGTGCAGGCGCTGCTCGAGTCCTGGGAGCTCGACCTCGGCGACCAGGAGATCACCTCCATGTGGCAAGTCGCAGAGATCGTCGGCCCCTGGAAAGCCCTGGTCAGCGGCGGGTGGCTGGAGGTGAGCGGCGTGAGCGCGACGCCCGGGGCCGGACCGGCACCGGCGGTCGGGCAGCACGAGGACCCCGTGGCCTTCGTCCGCTTCTGCCGGGCGATGATCCTGCTGATGGTCCTCGACGCCTTGAAGCAGGATCCCGAGGGCGGCGGAGTGTTCGGCGGCCCCGACACCTTCGCCGCCCTGATGCACACCGTCTCGCCCGACGGGCTGACGCTCCCGGCCACACTCCGGGGCGCGATCGGCCGCGGTCTGGTCCCCTCGGACCTCGGCGGGGACCCCGACATGGACGAGGTCCAACGGTACTGGCGCACCGAGAGGGACCTGACCACCCTGACCACCTACGGACTGCTGCGGCGGGAGACCACACCGGACGGGCAGGACACCCGCTTCCGCGGCACTCCCGAGGTGATCGTCGACGCCTTCGGTGCGTTGGAAGCGTTCGCCGAGGTCGGGGCGGTCACCGCACCGGATGAGCCGGCCTGACCCGCGGCAGCATCGTGCCCGGCAGCTCGCACCGCCCGCTCAGCTGCGCAGGTGCGAGGCGCCGTTGAGGTCCAGGATCGTGCCGGACGCCCACTGCGCCCCGGGGGAGGTGAGATACAGGATCGCGTCGGCGATCTCCTCGGCCGTGCCCACGCGCCCGAAGGGGCTCTGCGCACGCAGCGCGTCCCCGTCGGCGCCCGTGAGCTTCTCCTGCTGCCGCTCGGTCGCGACGAATCCGGGGGCGACCGAGGCGACGGCGATCCCGTGCGGGGCCAGCGCGACGGCCATCGACTGGCCGAGGGCGTGCAGGCCGGCCTTCGCCGCCGCATAGGCAGGAGCCCCCGGCTCACCGCGGAACGCACCGCGGGAGCCGACGTTGACGATCACGCCGGGGGCGTCCCGCGCGATCAGGGAGCGGGCGACCAGGTAGCTCAGGTTCGCCGGCGCCGTGAGATCCACCGCGAGCATCCGCGCGACGCGCTGCTGCCAGGTCGCGTAGTCGACCTCGTCCACGCGGTGGTCGGTGGCGGGCCCGGGGGCGATCCCGGCATTGTTCACCAGCACGTTCACCTGGCCGAGCCCTGCCTCGGCCTCCTCGACGATGCGCCGGGCCGCCTCCGGATCGGAGAGGTCACCGCCCACCAGCACGTGCCCCTCGCCGTGCAGCAGCGAGAGGGTCCGCTCTGCCTCCTCGCGGGCTCTGCCGTAGTGGACGGCCACCCTCTCGCCCCGCCCGCTCAGCGCGATCGCCGCAGCCCGGCCGATCCCGCGAGATGCCCCGGTGACCAGTGCGCCTCTCATGGCGGCTCCTCTCCTCGCTCCCGGCCCCGTGGCCGGCTGGAGCCATCATCCTCCAGAGAGCCCCGTCCGCGCCGCGAGGAACCGGCCACGAATCGACGACCAGGAAGGACATCTCGCACCGGGACGCGATGGTGGGTACGGTCGACTACGGAGCCGGGAGCGGTCCCGGCCCATGGCATGCCCTCGGTCGTGCAGCGGTCGTGGGCGTGCCCGCACCGAGACCGATCGAGAGAGGACACCATGACCACGGCGACCATGACCGATGATCTCTACCCCACCCGTCTCGCCGGGACGGCCGACCCCATCGCCCGCGAGCACCCCACCGTCTGGGGCGGTGCGGCCGACGGCCCCTTCGGCGCCGAAGAGCTGCGCGCCCATGCGGAGCGCGGATTCACGATCCTGCCGGACACCCTCTCCGGTGGCGAGATCGAGACGTACAGTCGCGAGCTGACCCGTCTGACCGCCGCGGAGTCGCTGCGCGGGGACGAGCGCGTGATCACCGAGAAGGCCTCCGGCGAGGTGCGCTCCATCTTCGCCGTCCAGCAGCTCAGCGAGCTGATCGACGACCTCTCCCGCGACCCGCGCCTGCTGGAACGGGCCCGGCAGCTGCTCGGTTCGGACGTCTACCTCCACCAGACCCGCATCAATTACATGCCCGGGTTCAAGGGTGCCGGCTTCTACTGGCACTCCGACTTCGAGACCTGGCATGCGGAGGACGGCATGCCCGCGCCCCGGGCGGTCAGCTGCTCCCTCGCGCTGACCCCGAACTATCCCTACAACGGCGGGCTCATGGTCATGCCGGGCTCGCACCGCACCTTCGTGGCCAGCCTCGGCGAGACCCCGGAGGACAACCACCGCTCCTCGCTGAAGGAGCAGAAGGCGGGCGTGCCCTCCGAGGAGGCGGTCACCCAGATGGCCCACCGCCACGGGATCGAGCAGTTCACCGGCCCGGCCGGCTCCGCGCTCTGGTTCGACGCGAACATCATGCACGGCTCCGGCAACAACATCACCCCGTTCCCGCGATCGAACATCTTCATGGTGTTCAACAGCGTCGAGAACACGCTCCAGGAGCCCTACGCCGCCACCGCGCAGCGCCCGGACCACATCGCCCATCGGGACGCGCGGCCGCTGCGCTGACCGCGGAGCCCTCCCCGTCTCCGGGGGCTCGCCCGACGGCATCGAGCCCCCGGAGCGCTGGGCCCGCCCGATGCCGTCGTCGCCGTCTCCGCGTCCAGCGGCCAGGGGCACCTGGAAGGATGGCGGCATCGTCCCGCCGACAAGGGAGAGCCATGACCACGTCCCGCCGCGATCTGCTGCGCGCCGCCCCGCTCGCGGCGGTCGGAGCGCTCAGCGCCTGCAGCGGATCGCCCCGCAGGGATCCGTCGGTCAGCCCGGAGCCAGGGGACCCGCCGACCACCGACGAGACGCTCACCTCCGGGCTGCAGGCCCCCTGGGCGATCGCGTTCCACGACGGGACCGCGCTGCTCAGCGAGCGCGACACCGCCCGCATCCTCGAGCTCACCGACGACGGCACCACCCGTGAGGTCGGCGTGATCGACGCGGTCACGCCCGGCGGCGAGGGCGGGCTGCTGGGCCTGGCGGTGCACGAGGGGACGCTCTTCTCCTACGCCACCACCTCCGGCGGCAACCGCATCGAGCGCCGCGAGCTCGGGGGCGAGCCCGGGCAGCTCACCCTCGGCCCGCCCGAGGTGCTGCTCGACGGCATCCCGTCCGCCGCGACCCACAACGGCGGGCGGCTGAAGATCGGCCCCGACGGCATGCTCTACGCGACCACGGGCGACGCCGGGGACCGTTCCAGCGCCCAGGACCTCGACTCCCTCGCCGGCAAGATCCTGCGCATCGCCCCCGACGGCACGGTGCCGGGTGACAACCCCTTCCCCGGCTCACCCGTGTACAGCACCGGCCACCGCAACCCGCAGGGTCTCGCCTGGACCGACGACGGGCAGCTGGTGGCCAGCGAGTTCGGACAGAACACCTGGGACGAGCTGAACCTCATCGACCCCGGCGGCAACTACGGCTGGCCCGAGGTCGAGGGGATCGGCGAGCAGGAGGGGCTCGTCGACCCGATCCTGCAGTGGTCGCCCTCCGAGGCGAGCCCCAGCGGCATCGCGATCGCGGGCGGGACCGTCTACATCGCCTGCCTGCGCGGGCGGCGGCTGCGCGCGGTGCCGCTCGCGGACCCGCCGGCGCAGACCGAGCTGCTGGTGGGGGAGGCAGGGCGTCTGCGCGACGCCGTGATCGCGCCCGACGGGTCGCTGTGGGTGCTCACCAACACCACCGACGGCCGGGGCGACCCCGCACCGGACGGGGACCGGGTGCTGCGCCTCGAGGTGCCCGCCAGGTGACCCTCCGCCTGTCGGTGCCGCTCTGCGACGGCCGGCTCAGCGCCGCCAGAAGAAGCAGTGCTCGACGCCGCTCGGTGCGGAGATCCGCTCGAGGTGGAAGCGGTCCTCGAGCTCCTCGGGCCGCTCCCAGAGCGTCAGCCCGGTCCCGTACTCGATCGGCGCGATCGCCACGTGCATCTCGTCGACGAGGTCCGCCTCGAGGAACTGGCGCACCGTGCTGACCCCGCCGCCGATGCGCACGTCCTTCCCGTCGGCCGCCGCCTTCGCCTGTGCGAGCGCCTCAGCCGGGGAGGCGTCGAGGAAGTGGAAGGTGGTCTCCCCGACGGTCAACGGCGGCCGCTCATGGTGGGTGAGCACGAACACCGGGGTGCGGAACGGCGGCTCCTCGCCTCACCAGCCGATCCAGCCGTCATCCGGCCAGGGGCCGCGCTGCGGGCCGAACTTGTGCCGACCCATGATCTCGGCGCCGATGCCCCGGGCGAAGTCGCGGGTGAAGTAGTCCTCCAGCCCGCGGCTGCCGCCGCCGTCCCCGCGGCCGGGGAAATGCGCGGTGCCGAAGGCCCAGGCCATCAGCTCGCCGGGGTCGACATGGCCGAAGGGTCGCTCGACGGTCTGGTCCTCGCCGGCACCGATGCCGTCGCGGGAGACGCCGAAGTTCTGGACACGCACGCGTTGCGTCATGGGAGGGTCCTCTCGGGGGATGGCGGAGGACCAGCATGCGCCCCGCAGGCGCCGATGTCACCCGGTCGCGGTCACCTCCCCGTGCCGTGCCACCGGAGTCTCGAGGTGCACGAGGGTGGAGCGCCTGTACAGCGCCCCACCCTCACGGGGAGCAGTGATCCGGTGGCCAGCCCCTGGCCCGACCCCCGGTCCAGCCCATGCCTGGCCGCCGGCGGAGGCCGCGCCGGATCAGTCCCGCTTGTCCTTGCCGAAGATGCCGTCGACCGCGCCCTTCACGGTGTCCCGGGCGTCCTGGAGCTTGTCCTTGATCTCGGCCTTGCCCTGCTGGGTCTGACCCTCGGACTCGGTCTCCTTGTCGCCGGTGACCTTGCCGAAGCCTTCCTTGGCCTGGCCGCCCAGCTTGTCCTTCGCGTTCTCGAACTTCTCATCGGTGCTCATCGCGTGCCTCCTGAGGTTGAGTCGCCGCACGGTTCCGGTGCGGTACGGCGAGTCTAGGGCGGTGGCGACCGCTCGCCCAGACCTTCCGGTCGGAGCCCGGGCTCAATGCTCCGATCCTGCGATCGGAGGAGTGCAGGGCCGCAGAGGGGCGCGGTCACGTGATGCCGCGCAGGGGTGGGCCGCCGGCCGTCTCCGCCGGGCCGCTCTGACCTCCTGCGCCGTCAGCGGGATCCGGCCCCCGGCGAGCACCATGTCCACCTGTCGCTCGGAGAGCCGGTGCCGCAGCGCGACCTCGCGCCCGCCGATCGTCGCACTCAGCGAGCGGCCGCCGCGCAGCGCCGCGTGCACGCCCTCGAGCACCACCTCCTCGCCATCGGAGACCGCCGCGAGGTCCGCAGGATCCTCGAACTCCAGCGGCACGATCCCGAAGTTCGCGAGGTTCTGCCAGTGGATCCGGGCGAAGCTCACCGCGATCACCGCCTGCAGTCCGAGATGCCGCGGGGCGATCACCGCGTGCTCGCGCGAGGAGCCCTGCCCGTAGTTCCTCCCGGCCACCACCACGTGCCCGCCCTCGGCGGCCCGGGCACGGTCGGGGTACTCCGGGTCGATCCGGGTGAAGGCGAAGTCGGCGATCCGCGGGATGTTGGAGCGGAAGGGCAGCACCTGGGAGCCGGCCGGCAGGATCTCGTCGGTCGAGACGTTATCGCCCATCACCAGCAGCACCGGGAGCGCCAGGCGGTCCTCGACCGGGGTGAAGTCCGGCAGGGAGGAGATGTTCGGCCCCTTGACCAGCTCCACCGCCCGCGCCTCCGCCTCGGGCAGCGGCGGGATCAGCATGTCTGCGATCTGCGCGTACCGCTCCGGCAGCGTGGGCCGCGGGCAGGGGAGGTCGTGGCTGGCCTCGAGGATGCGCGGATCGGTGATCCTCCCGGTCAGCGCCGCGGCCGCCGCGGTCTCGGGGGAGCACAGCCACACGGCGTCCTCCTCGGTGCCGGAGCGGCCGGGGAAGTTCCGCGGCATGGTGCGCAGCGAATTGCGGCCGCTGGCGGGGGCCTGCCCCATCCCGATGCAGCCCATGCAGCCGGACTGGTGGATGCGGGCGCCCGCGCTGACGAGCGAAGCCAGCCAGCCGCCCGTGATGAGGTCCGCCAGCACCTCCCGCGAGGTGGGATTGATGTCCACGGAGACCCGCGCATCGGCCTGGTGGCCGTCGAGGATCTCGGCGACCACGGCGAAGTCCCGCAGCCCCGGATTCGCCGAGGAGCCGACGACCACCTGGCTCACCTCCTCACCGGCCACGGACGCGACGGTCACCACGTTGCCGGGGGAGGAGGGGCGGGCGATCAGCGGCTCGAGCTCGGAGAGCTCGATGCGCTCGGTGCGGTCGTACGCCGCGCCCTCGTCGGCCTCCCAGCGCTCGAACTCGGCGGCGCGGCCGACGGACTCGAGGTAGGAGCGAGCGGCGTCGTCGGCAGGGAAGACGGTCGCGGTCGCCCCCAGCTCGGCGCCCATGTTCGCGATGACGTGGCGGTCCATCGCATCGAGCTGCGCGAGGCCCTCCCCGTGGTACTCGATGATGCGGCCCACGCCGCCGCTGACCCCGTGGCGGCGCAGCATCTCCAGCACCACGTCCTTGGCGCTCACCCAGGCCGGCAGCGCGCCGGTCAGCTCGACGCCCCAGATCTCGGGCATGCTCACGTACAGCGGCTGGCCGGCCATCGCCATCGCGATCTCGAGCCCGCCCACGCCGATCGCCAGCATGCCCAGGGCGCCGGCGGCGCAGGTGTGGGAGTCCGAGCCGATCAGCAGCGCGCCGGGGCGGCCGAAGTGGGCCTGGTGGACGGGATGGGAGACGCCGTTGCCGGCCTTGGAGAACCACAGCCCGAAGCGCTCGGCGGCGGACTGCAGGAACAGGTGGTCGTCGGGGTTCTTCTCGTCGGTCTGCAGCAGGTTGTGGTCGACGTACTGGACCGACAGCTCGGTGCGGATCCGGTCCAGCCCCATCGCCTCCAGCTCCAGCATCACCATGGTGCCGGTGGCGTCCTGGGTGAGGGTCTGGTCGACGCGAAGTCCGATCTCCGCGCCGGGCTCGAGCGCCCCCTCGACGAGATGAGCGGCGATCAGCTTCTGGGCGACATTGCGCGACATGGAACCGTCCTCCTCACAGAGCGGCCGCCGGCGAGGCCCGTCGGCGGACCTCCTCCTACCGTAGGCCGGGACCTCCCGACATGCCATGGGTCGGCCGTCCGGCGCGGGCATCCTTCCGGCGGCGCCGCCGACCATCGCCGCCCACCCGACGGGACGGGACTTGCACCCCACGGGAATCCCTGTACTCTCGCCGCATGCAGAACCGTTGGTTTACCTATGCGATGTCGGCTCCGGAGGGGCCGGCGGCCGTATAGCGTCCCCAACCTCTCCAGAGCCGACAAGGGCAGAGCACATGCTCTGCCCTTCGCCATTCCCCGGCGGGCTCTGCGCAGGTCGAGCATCGGGTCCGCCCTTCGAAAGGACAGGACCCATGACCGTTCTCGCCACTGCCCCCGCCCCCGCGGCGTCCCCTGAGCGCCACATCGCGAGCTACACCCCGCTGCCCGCACCGGGCGAGCTGCTCGCCGAGCTGCCGCTCGCCCCGCAGGACACCGCGCAGGTCGCCGCCTCCCGGGACGCCGTGCGCTCGACCCTCCGGGGCGCCGATGACCGGCTGCTGGTCGTCGTCGGCCCCTGCTCGATCCACGACCCCGAGGCCGGGATCGAGTACGCCCGCCGCCTCGCGTCGATCCAGGACGAGCTCTCCGACCGGCTGCTGCTGGTGATGCGCACCTACTTCGAGAAGCCGCGCACCACCGTCGGCTGGAAGGGCCTGATCAACGACCCGCACCTGGACGGCTCCCACGACATCGCCACCGGTCTGCGGCGTGCGCGCGCCTTCCTGCGCGAGGTCACCTCGCTCGGCCTGCCCACCGCGACCGAGTTCCTCGAGCCGATCAGCCCGCAGTACATCGCGGACCTCATCAGCTGGGGCGCGATCGGGGCCCGCACCACCGAATCCCAGATCCACCGCCAGCTCGCCTCGGGCCTGTCCATGCCGATCGGCTTCAAGAACGGCACCGACGGCGGGATCCAGGTGGCGCTCGATGCGATCGCCGCGGCCTCGGCCCCGCAGTCCTTCCTCGGCATCGGCGCCGACGGGCGGGCGAACCTGGTCACCACCACCGGCAACCCCGACTCACACCTCATCCTGCGAGGCGGCGCCGACGGTCCGAACTGGGGCCCGGGACCGGTGCGCACCGCTGCCGAACGGCTGCGCGCCGCGGGCCTGCCCGCCCGCCTCGTCATCGATGCGAGCCACGGCAACTCGGGCAAGGACCATGTGCGACAGCGGGAGGTCGCGACCATGCTCGCGGACCAGGTCGCGGTCGACGGCAGCGCAGGGACCACCGGGGCGATCGCCGGGGTGATGCTCGAGAGCAACCTGGTCGCCGGCGCGCAGAACCTCGACGTCGAGAAGGGGCCGGCAGGTCTGGTGCACGGCCAGTCCGTGACCGACAAGTGCATGGACTGGGCCACGACGGAGCAGGTGCTGCGCGGGCTCGCCGCCGGGGTGCGTCGGCGCGCTGCGGCGTGAGGACGGGTGTCGTTCAGCCGGCGCGGCGCAGCATCTGCGACTCGAGGCCCACGCTCTGCCCGCTCGCCCTCCCACAGGACGTTGAAGTGCTGGTGGTCGCCGTGGGAGAGCACCGCCTGGGCAGGGTCCAGAGGCCGTGCAGTGCTGTCCTGGACAGTCCGTGCGAGCTCTTGTGCGGTCCGGGCGAGGCCCGGATCGATCGGTTCGAGCCATACGGTGTTCTGCGGAGTCCATAGGACGACGGGTGCCGGGCGGGGATCCAGGCGGCCGACGGCGACAGCGTGGATCCTCGCCAGCGTGACCGCCAGCTCGCGCACCCACGAGCGCAGGTCGCGAGGTGCCAGCCGCACCGCGCCGGGGACGAAGGTGGTCACGGTGACCGGGGAACCTGTTCGGGTGCAGTCCGGGTCGGTGGCGAGCATGCGCGGAATCGGCAGACCGCTTCCCTCGAGAGCCCGCAGACCCTCGGGTTCGCGATGCACCCGATCGGTGCCGTACTCGAACTCGTGGGGCCAACGCCGCACCACGACGTCTCCTGCGCCCCTGATGCGGTACCGGGTCCCTCATGCTTCTAGGAGCTCACGCAGCCTCGCGGCACGGCGCTCCGCGGCGAGGCGCTGAGTCCGCTGCACTTCGCGGACATCCCCTGTCCGCACTCCCCTTGAGCATGGACCGTGCACCGTCCCCTCTCAGGAAGCAGCACACCATGCCCACCACCCTGTCCGTCTTCACCCTGTACCGCGATCCCGCCGCGGCCGCCTCCTGGCTCGTCGAGGCCTTCGGCTTCGAGGTGGTCAACAGCTTCGGCACCGAGGAGGGCACGGTCGACCACGCCGAGCTCCGGCTCGGGGACGCTGTGGTGATGGTCCAGGAAGCGGCCGACGGCCAGGGCGCCTCACCCGTGATCGACGGCTCCATGAATCGTGCGCCGGTGCTGTCCCTCGAGGACGAGCCCGCGATCGATGCTCTCCATGCGCGCGCCACCGCAGCCGGGGCGAGGACGGTCCACGCCCCGGGCCTCACCCCGTGGGGCAACTACCGCTTCGAGGTGCTCGACCCCGAGGGGCACCAGTGGTCCGTGGGCACCTATCGACCCGGACAGTCCTGGTGAGTGTCGCGGGGCACGGGCCCTGGGCTCATCACGCGCAGCGCCGCGGTCTCCGGGAACAGAGCCACGGCATCCGGGAATAGACCGGTGCCGAACAGGGTTGAGCCCTGACCCGTGCGGAGCCTCCCGTACGCCCCACCCCAGGAGCGACCATCTCGCAGCCCTCTGCCGCCCTGCCCACCGACGCCGCCTCGACGAATGGTCCCCTGCGATCCAGCACCGCGCTTCCCCCGCTCGAGGATCAGGCGAGGCGCCTGATCGACCTCGCCCTCCACGCTCTCGCCGGCCTCACCGCCCAGCAGCTGCACGACGCTGCGGCGCAGTGGGGGAGCGAGCGCACCGATGCCCTGCTCGTGATCGACCCGGCGCTCGCGCCGCCGTCGGACCTGATCCCGCTGCTGCGCCGCGGTGAGAAGCCCGGCTTCGTGGTCGAGGACATGACCGACGTCGACGCCTTCGCGCCCACCGGCGTCGAGCTGCCCACCGGTCCGCTCTACCTCGTCGAGGGCCTCGACCGCGGGGACGAGTTCGAGAACGCCTCCCCGGCGGAGGCGCTCGCCGCGCTCACCGCCGCAGGCCGCACGCCGCTGCTGCTCACCGAAGGGATCCACTGGGCGCTGCAGCATCCAGACATCATCGAGCGGAACCACTGCTTCATGACCATCGGCTCGCGCCAGAGGAAGCCGAACGGAGCCCTCGACTCCCGCACCCCTGCGCTGTGGATCTCCAATGGCACCGGCCGAGACGGAACGCATCGCAAGGACGCGCCGAAGCTCGGATGGTGCTGGTGGAACAACCGCCACACCTGGCTCGGCATCGCCTCGGCCGCAAGGCGCAGCGCCGGCTGAGCAGGTGCTCGGGCCCGTATTCTGCTCGCCGGCCCGCGCCGGCCCCGGATACTGTCCGGTCATGGACACCCCCCACGCCCCCACCTGGTGGGAGGACGAGCACGCCTCGCTGTGCGAGATGGCCGCGGACCCTTCCGGGCAGTGGACCGACGCCGACCCGCCGTTCTCCGACGCCCTCCTGGAGCTGCTGGCCGAGGTGGAGGCCGCCTTCGCCGTGACCGGCACGGACACCCCGCCCTGGCCGGACCCGCATCTCGGGCCCGACGGGGAGGGGCGTGACAGCCTCGAGGAGGAGTACAGCCGCTGCCTCGATCCCGGCAAGTACCGGATCCTGTGGTCCCGGGCCGAGGCCTGGGCCCAGGTGCTCACCGCCCGCGGCTGGGCCACGCGAGTCGAGAGCGAGGGCGCGGATCTCCGCTCGGGCATCCGCTGGGCCACCCCGCTGCGCCTTCCGCTCCATCGCGCCACTGTGCTGCGCCCCCGTCGGCCGGGAGCGCAGGCGCTGGTCCTCGCCCGCACCGCGTCCGAGGACGCCGTCGGCAGCTCCGATCTGGCGGGCGCCGACGCGCAGATCCTCGGTCTCGAGATCGGGATGGGGGAGCCCGCGGTCCCGGTGAGCACGGTGCCCGACTGCGGCTGCGACGCCTGCGACTCCGGCTCCCGTGACCTGCTCGAGACTCTCGACCGCACGCTGCTGTCGATCGTGGACGGCTCCTTCGAGGTGGAGCTCGCGCCGGGCTGGACCAGCCACCGGAGCTCCTTCGGCGCCGGAGGGGGCGGCGGCGAGGAGGGGGCGGATCTCTCCCTGACACTCACCGCCCGCCCCTGGGCCGAGACCTGGACGCCGCGCCCGCTCAGCCCGGCGATCGACCCTCACGATCCGGCGTGGGCCGAGGAGATGCTGGCCGAAGGGCGGGCGACGCTGCTGCTCGACACAGTTCTCGATACCCTCCCGCCCTTTCTCGCTGCGAGGCTCCACCGCCTCCGGCCAGGACGATCAGGGGCCGCGGCCAAGTACGTCTCCCTCCCCCTGGTCGAGGAGCCGGTCACGGCGCCGCTCGACGCCCTCGACCATCCGCCCGCCGGGTACCGCCGGGAACACCGCAGCACCGTGGTCACCGGCAAGGATTTCGACGGCGCCGCCTCGGCGCTGCGCAGCTGGGCGGTGCATCGGCGAGCCGGACTGCAGGTCAGAGCCAGCCATATCCCTCTGCGCGAGGGCACCGAGGTGCACCTGCGTCCCGGCCTGGGTCCGCTGCGACTCACCGCACCCTGCCGCGTGCTGTGGCTGGTCGACGAGCCGGACCGCCAGGGCTTCGCCTACGGCACCCTGCCCGGACACCCCGAGTCCGGGATCGAGCAGTTCACCGTGACCCGCACCGCGACGGGCCTGGTGCGCTTCCACCTCGATGTCGTCTCCCGG
>NZ_DASVGJ010000014.1:0-5109 GCF_036379615.1 Brachybacterium sp. | reverse complement strand
CAACCAGCACGCCGAGCAGCAGGACACCACGTCGAACCAGAACTGATTCGTCGGTTCGTGTTCTGACAGCAGGAAGGCCCCGCACCTCTGGGTGCGGGGCCTTCCTGCGTGCTGGCGCGGTTCGTCATGCTGGCGCGCGCCATCGAGCCGGCAGGGGACGGGCATGTCCCGCAGGGCTCAGCGGTAGTTGACGAACTGGAGCGCGACGTCCAGATCCTTGCCCTTCAGCAGTGAGATGACGCCCTGGAGGTCATCGCGGCTCTTGGAGGAGACGCGCAGCTCGTCTCCCTCGATCCGTGCCTTGACCCCCTTGGGGCCCTCGTCGCGGATCAGCTTGGAGATCTTCTTGGCGTCCTCGGTGCTGATGCCCTCCTTGAGCGCAGCCGCCAGACGCACCTCCTTGCCGGACTGCTTGGGCTCGCCCACGTCCAGCGCCTTGAGCGAGATCCCCCGACGCACGAGCTTGGACTGCAGCACGTCGAGCACCGCGAGCGCACGCTCCTCCGCGTTGGCGATCATGACGATCTCGTCGCCGCTGAGGGTGATCGAGGCGCCGGTGCCGCGGAAGTCGTACCGCTGTCCGACCTCCTTGACGGCCTGGTTCACAGCGTTGTCGATCTCCTGTCGATCGAGCTTGCTGACGATGTCGAACGATGAATCTGCCACGGTGGGTCCTTCCTTCGAGCGGCGGCCCGGATGGGCGCCACCTCATTGTCCACGAGCCTGTCCACGAGCGCCCGGGGGAGCTGTGACGCTCTTCATGCGCCCCAGGGCCGCTCCGGGTTCGCATCGGCGACGCGGCGCCGGTATGCTGTTCCAGGTCCGCTTCCGGCGGCCACCCGATCCAGGTCGGGCGGTCAACGGGAGCAGTCACGGCAGATTACCCGAGCGGCCAAAGGGAGCTGACTGTAAATCAGCTGGCATTGCCTACGGGGGTTCGAATCCCTCATCTGCCACGGCGGAGGATCCATGTGATCCGAAGCACCGGGACCAGCCCCCGAATTGCCTCCGGGCAAGGAGATGGGTAAAGTTCATCGGGTTGCCCTGATAGCTCAGTCGGCAGAGCATCTCCATGGTAAGGAGAAGGTCAAGGGTTCGATTCCCTTTCAGGGCTCTGATGGATGCGGCGGCCCGGTCTCATTCGAGATCGGGCCGCTTCATCGGTCATGCCGGGGTAGCTCAGACGGTTAGAGCGCACGACTCATAATCGTGAGGTCGCGGGTTCGATCCCCGCCCTCGGTACCACACCGGTTCCTGCCGGAGTGCTGAAATCCACATCCCCCGAGCACGGGGACCCACGAGGTGCGCCGCCGGGCGCGCCACCCGGACGAAAGAGGCGAACCGTGGCGAGCAAGAGCTCTGACGTGCGTCCCAAGATCACCATGGCTTGTGTTGATTGCAAGGCGCGCAACTACATCACCAAGAAGAACCGTCGCAACACCCCGGATCGGCTCGAGCTCTCGAAGTTCTGCCCGACCTGCGGCAAGCAGACGGCGCACCGCGAGACCCGCTGAGCGGTCCGCACGCACCTCCACGAAGGCCATCCGGGTTTCCCGGGTGGCCTTCGTCGTGTCCGGGTGCTGAGGCGGCTCCCGGCGCCGGTCCTTCGGCCGCACCGCCCGGGCGATGAGATGATCAGGGGGCTCACATCCGTCGGCCCCGCCGACCCGACCTCGGGAGACTCATGACCACCACCCCCGATCCCGCCTTCGCCGGGCGCATCTACCCGGCAGGCCCCGCGCACACCGTCTCGGCGGCGAAGATCGCCGAGTTCGCCCGCGCCACCGGCGCGACCTCGCCGCTGCACACCGACCCGCAGGCCGCCCGCGAGGCGGGACACGCCGACGTGATCGCACCGCCCACCTTCCTGGTCTCTCTCGCGCAGGCCACCGAGGCGCAGTACATCGAAGACCCCGCCTCCGGGATCGACTTCTCCCGGGTGGTGCACGGCGAGGAGACCTTCACCCTGCACCGCCCCGTGGTCGCGGGGGATCGGCTGGTCCCGACCCTGACCGTCGAGGCAGTGCGTGCCGCGGGCGGCCACTCGATGGTCACCACCCGCGTCGACCTCAGCGACGAGGCCGGCGCTGAGGTCGCCGCCGTGCGCAGCATGCTCGTCGTCCGCGGCGACTGACCACGGCGGCCGCGCCGCCCGCAGCGACCGACCACGCCGCACGCAGCGACGAGCGCGATCCGCAGCCCGCCCACCCCACGGACCCAGGAGCAGACTTGACCACCACACCCCCCGCCCCCGCGGACCTCTCCGCCCTCACCGTCGGCCAGGAGCTCGCCCGCAGCCGCCACGAGATCTCCCGCGACACTCTGGTGCGCTACGCCGGCGCGTCCGGCGACTTCAACCCCATCCACTACAACGACACGGTCGCGACCGAGGCCGGGCTGCCGGGAGTCATCGCCCACGGAATGCTCACCATGGGCACCGCCATCACCGGCCTGCTCGAGGCGATCGCGGACCCGACAGCGGTGCGCGGCTACACGACGCGCTTCACGCACCCCGTCCCAGTGCCCGCCACCGGCTCCGTGACCCTCGACGTGGTCGCCGTGATCGGCGCCATCGACGAGCAGGCGCGCACCGCCCGGGTGGACCTCACGGCCGAGGTCGAGGGGACCAAGGTGCTCGGCCGTGCCCGCGCCACCCTCGCCCTGCCGGACGCGGCATGAGGCTCTCCGACCTCACCACGCTCCGCATCGGTGGCGAGATCCGGACCCTGGTCGAGGCCCGCACCGCGCAGGAGGTCATCGAGGCCGTCTCCGCCGCCGATGCCGCCGGGGAGCCCCTGCTCGTGCTCGGCGGGGGATCCAACCTGGTCGCCTCCGACGAGCCCTTCGAGGGCACCGTGGTGCTGCTGCGCGACCCGGAGGAGCCGCCGCTGCTGGACGCCACCTGCGAGGTCGGCGCCTCTGGAGAGCCCGACGGGATCCCCGTCGACCCTGCGGAGCTGACCCCGCTGGATCCCACCTGCGGCGGGGCGATCGTCGAGTACTTCGCGGGCGTGAACTGGGACCGCGCCGTGCGCTACGCGATCGCCCGCGACATGGTCGGGGTCGAGGCGCTCTCGGGCATCCCCGGCTCCGTCGGCGCCACTCCGATCCAGAACGTCGGAGCCTATGGCCAGGAGGTCGCCGCCACCATCTCGCGCGTGCGCACCTGGGACCGGGAGAAGAACGCCGTGCGCACCTTCTTCGCCGCCGACTGCGAGTTCGCGTATCGGGACAGCGTGTTCAAGCGCACCCGCATCTCCGGCGGAGCGCCCTCGGCCACCGGCCGCTATGTGGTGCTCTCGGTGACCTTCCAGCACACGATCGGAAGCCTCTCCGCCCCGATCCGCTATGCCCAGCTCGCCGACGCCCTCGGAGTCGAGGTGGGCGAGCGCGCCCCGATGCGGGAGGTGCGCGAGGCGGTGCTGCGCATCCGCGGCTCCAAGGGCATGGTGCTGGACCTGCGCGACCACGACACCTGGAGCGCCGGCTCCTTCTTCACCAACCCGATCCTCGCTGCGCAGGAGGCCGCCGCGCTCCCCGCGGAGGCGCCCCGCTACGACGCCGGCGATGAGCGGATCAAGACCAGCGCCGCCTGGCTGATCAGCCACTCCGGCATCGAGCGCGGGCACGCCGTGGGGGAGCGCGCCGCCGTCTCCTCCAAGCACTCGCTCGCGCTGACCAACCGCGGCGGCGCCTCCAGCGATGATCTGGTGGCGCTCGCCCAGGACGTGCAGTCCCGCGTCCAGGAGCGGTTCGGGATCCACCTCGAACCCGAACCGGTCCGCCTCGGCGTCGATCTCTGAGCGCGATCGCGGCGCGGGCATCGTCCGTCCTAAGATGGCCGCACGGCGCCCGTCGCCGACCCACCCCGACACTGCAGGAGGCCCTGTGAACGTCCTCGACCAGTCCATCGCCGATCTCGATCCGGAGATCGCCCAGGTCCTCGACAAGGAGCTGGCGCGCCAGCAGCGCACCCTGGAGATGATCGCGAGCGAGAACTTCGTGCCGCGCGCGGTGCTCCAGGCCCAGGGCTCGGTGCTCACCAACAAGTACGCCGAGGGGTACCCGGGTCGCCGCTACTACGGCGGCTGCGAGGAGGTCGACGTCGCCGAGCAGATCGCGATCGACCGTGCCAAGGAGCTGTTCGGCGCCGAGCACGCGAACGTCCAGCCCCATTCCGGCGCCACCGCCAACGCCGCGGTCATGCATGCCCTGGCCCGCCCCGGGGACAAGCTCATGGGCCTCTCCCTCGCCCACGGCGGCCACCTCACCCACGGCATGAAGATCAACTTCTCCGGCCGCCTGTACGACATCGTCGCCTACGAGACGGAGCCGGAGTCCGGCCTGATCGACATGGCGAAGGTGCGCGAGCTGGCCGTGGCCGAGCAGCCCAAGGTGATCGTCGCCGGCTGGTCCGCATACACCCGTCAGCTCGACTTCCCGGCCTTCCGCGCGATCGCCGATGAGGTCGGCGCGGTGCTGTGGGTCGACATGGCGCACTTCGCGGGCCTGGTCGCCGCAGGCCTGCATCCCAGCCCCGTCCCCTACGCGGACGTCGTCTCCACCACCATCCACAAGACCATCGGCGGGCCCCGCTCCGGCATGATCCTGTGCACGGAGAAGTGGGCGAAGAAGATCGATTCGGCCGTGTTCCCGGGCCAGCAGGGCGGCCCGCTGATGCACGTCATCGCCGCCAAGGCCGTGGCGCTGAAGGCCGCCGCCAGCGAGGACTTCAAGGATCGCCAGGCACGCACCCTCGAGGGCGCGAAGATCATCGCCGAGCGCCTCCAGGCCGAGGATGCGAAGGCCGCCGGGGTCAAGCTGATCTCCGGCGGCACCGACGTCCACCTGGTGCTGGTGGACCTGGTGGACAGCGAGCTCGACGGCCAGCAGGCCGAGGACCGCCTCCACGAGGCCGGCATCACCGTGAACCGCAACGCCGTCCCCAACGACCCGCGCCCGCCGCGCGTCACCTCCGGCCTGCGCATCGGCACCCCGGCGCTCGCCACCCGCGGTTTCGGGGCGGAGGAGTTCACCGAGGTCGCCGACGTCATCGCCCTGGCGCTGACCGGAGGGGCCGACCTCGAATCGCTGGCCGCCCGCACCGCG
>NZ_DASVGJ010000013.1:0-27587 GCF_036379615.1 Brachybacterium sp. | reverse complement strand
CCCGGTTCCATTCCGAACCCGGAAGCTAAGCTCGATTGCGCCGATGGTACTGCACTCGGGAGGGTGTGGGAGAGTAGGTCGCCGCCGGACATCTTCACTGGGAGTGGAGGAGTGCTTGAACCCCTGCGGGGTGTTCGCCTCTTCCACTCCCTTTTTTCATGCCCGAACGCTGCGCCATGCGCCGCCCCCTCGAGGCACGGTCCCCGCCCTGCCGAGCCAGCGTCTCTCCGCTCACCTCGGGACTCTCGTCCGGGGTGTATCGGCGCCTGTCCCGGTAGACTCGGCCCTCGGATCGTCACCGCTGTCCGAGCGGTGAGGGATCCCCGGGGCGGGAGTCCGCCTCCGCAGTTCGCAGTCCATCATCGGGCGCGCTTCACCCCGCCCCCCGAATCTCAGGAGAGCCATGTCGTCCACGCTGCCGGGCGTTCCCGACGTCGACGAGGACCTCGCCACGAGCGTCACCGAGCGTCTCGCCGCGATCGAGGAACGGCTTCGCGAGTCCGTGGCGACCTCCGATGACATGGTCCGCTGGACGAGCCGGCATCTGATGGACGCCGGGGGCAAGCGAGTGCGTCCCATGCTCGTGCTGCTGTCCGCCTCTCTCGGTGATATCGACGCGGAGGGCGTGCTCGACGCTGCTGTCCTGGTCGAGCTGACGCATCTGGCGAGCCTCTACCACGATGACGTGATGGACTCTGCTGCGACCCGGCGCGGTACGGACAGTGCCCATGCGCTGTGGGGAAACAACGTCGCCATCCTCACGGGGGACTTCCTCTTCGCGCGGGCGAGCGGGCTCAGCGCCCGCATCGGAGCCGACGTGGTCCGCCAGCACTCCGAGACCTTCGAGAGGCTCTGCCTCGGCCAGCTGCACGAGACGGTGGGGCCGGCGGCAGGCGAGGACCCCTTCGCGCACTACATCTCCGTGCTCTCCGACAAGACCGCCTCGCTGCTGGCCCTCGCCGGCAGCCTCGGTGCATCCCTCGCGGGAGCGCCCGAGAGCACCGCGGGGGTGCTGGGGCGCTATGGCGAGAAGGTCGGCGTGGCGTTCCAGCTCGCGGATGACGTGCTGGATCTCGAGAGCGACGCCGCCACGAGCGGCAAGACGCCGGGCATCGATCTGCGCGAGGGCGTGCCGACCATGCCCACGCTCCTGGTGCGTCGCCGAGCGGCAGAGCAGCAGGATGCCGTCAGCCTCGACATCGTCCGTCGACTCGACGGGGATCTCAGCTCCGAGAAGGCCCTGGACGAGGTCGTCTCCCTGCTGCGGTCGGACCCCGCGCTGGAGGAGACCCGTCAGCTCGCCGCACGCACAGCGGAAGAGGCGATGGACATCCTCGCGGAGCTTCCGGCAGGGGCGGTGCGTGATGCACTCATGGGGTTCACGACCACTCTGGTCCGCCGCAGCCGCTGAGCCCGCTCCCAGCGCGCACGCGGGCCCACCACCATCGCGCACGCGGGCCCAGCACCATCGCGCACGCTGAGCCCACCTCCAGAGCGGACACGGAGCCCCGAGGGGGCCGGTTCTGATACCGCAGTGATCGTCGGGCGCCGAGGTGCTCGCCGTGTGCCCCGGTGCTCGCCGTGCGCCGCACTGATCACCGCAGGTCCCCCTCCCCGCACCATGGATTTCTCGACTTCGTGATCCGCCACTCGTGGTGCCCGAGTCCTCCTGCGAGTACCCTGTACGAGGTCGCGCGCGCGGCTGCGCCGAGCTCGGGAGTCGTCCCCCCGGGGGGATGCTGTGAGGCCGTGGGTGGGCGCGCGAGGACAATGAACATGTGCTGGGGGTACGACCATGTCTGACACCGCTGTACCGACGCGGCGCCGGGGGAGGCGGGTGACAGCGGTGTCCTCCGCCGCGCTCGCGATCGTGGCATTGGTGCTCACAGGATTCGCACTGCGCTATCCCGGGCTGTCCTCCTCCGATGTCGAGGTCTCCGACGGTGGGGTCTGGGTCACCAACGAGCAGCTGGGCCTGCTCGGCCGGCTCAATGTCGACGTCGGCGAACTGGACGGCCGTCTTTCCGCCACCGGGCAGGACCTGGACATCCTCCAGTCCGGGTACACCGTGATCGAGACCGGCCCGCGCGGCATGACGCCCATCAACACCGCGTCGGTCACTCGCAACGGACTGGTCGAACTGCCGCCGGGCACAACGGTCACGCTCGGAGGGGACCGCGTCGCGATCTCCGCCCCCAACGGCGCCGTCTGGATCCTCACACCGGACGAGGCCGCAGCCTTCAGTCCCAGCACCGTGGATCCCGTCCTGGAGGCGGGGGACAAGCAGCGACCGGTCGCGGTCTCGGACGCCGGCACCGTGTTCGTCCTGGACGGCTCCGAGCTGCTGACCTTCGAGAGGGCGGATGACACGCGGGACACCGCCGCCGGTGATCCGGTCGAGATCTCGAACGTCTCCCAGAAGCCGGAGTCGATCCAGCTCTCCGCCGTCGGTGAGCAGCCGGTGATCCTGGACCGTGAGAACAACCTGCTGCGTGTCGGCGACGACGGCAAGGAGTACGACCTCGCCGACGAAGGAGTCTCCACCCTCGAGAGCGCGCAGCTCCAGCAGCCCGGTCCTGCGGCGGACACCTTCGTCGTCGCGACCGTGGACACCCTGTTCGTCATCCCCTTCAACGGCGGTGCCCCGGAGGCGATCGCTGCGGGTGGCACGGGCACCGATGTGGTCCAGCCCGCGCAGGTCCAAGGGTGCGCCTACGGGGCCTGGGGCGGCTCCCAGCGGTACGTCCGCGCCTGCGAGGGGCAGGAGCCCGTCGCCGAGACCATCCCGGAGGCCGACAGCGCCTCTGATCTGGTGCTGCGCGTCAACCAGGACCTGGTGGTCCTCAACGATCAGAAGTTCGGTCTGTCCTGGGAGATCATGGACAGCATGCAGCTGGTGGACAACTGGGTGATCGACCAGGAGATCCAGACCAACACGACGCAGGAGAAGGAGAAGGAGACCCTCACCACGACGATCACCAACGTCGCGGCCGAGCGTGACGAGGAGAACCGGGCCCCGACCGCCAACGAGGACACCTTCGGGGTGCGCCCGGGCAAGAACGTGGTGCTGCCGGTGACGCGGAACGACACCGATCCCGACGGAGACATCCTCACCGTGAGCGTCGAGGGGAAGCAGCCGGGGATCGGCGAGGTCACTCCGATCCGGGGAGGCACTCAGCTCCAGATCACGGTCGATCCGGACGCCACCGGCGACGCGACCTTCACCTATCAGGCCGATGACGGTCGCGGGGGTACCGATACCGCCGAGGTCACCCTCGAGGTGCGCGGTGAGGGCGAGAACTCTCCGCCGGCCCCTGCGGACGAGACCACCACCAAGGTGCAGGTCCGCGCCGGTGAGGAGGTCAGCTTCAACATCCAGCCGTACTGGGAGGACCCCGACGGTGATGCCTTCTATCTCGCCAACGCCACCGTCCAGCCCGAGGACCTGGTCACCTTCCGTCCCGACGGGCTGATCACCTTCAACGATGCCGGGCTCTCCCCGGGCACGAAGCAGGTGCAGCTGACCTTCCGCGACGAGAACGGTCTCGCCGGCGAGGGAGTCGTGGAGATCGAGTCCGTCACGGACAGCGATCTCGCGCCGATCACCACGGCTGATCATGCGAGTGTGGTCGCCAGGCACTCCGCGGTCGTCAAGCCCCTGGCCAACGACCTCAATCCCAACGGCGGGGACCTCGAGCTGATCAGCGTCAGCGAGTCCGACGGCCTGGAGGTCGAACCGGTGCTGGATGCCGGCACCATCAACATCTCCGGTGCCTCCCCGGGTGTCCACTACCTCGAGTACTCGGTCGGTGCGAGCGGCGCGAGCACCACCTCTCTCGGCCTCGTGCGCGTGGATGTGACCGAGCCTGAGCCTGAGGACATGGACCCTGTCGCGGTCGACGACATCGGGACCGTGACCACCGGCGCGGACACGCTCATCGATCCGCTGGAGAACGATGTCGACCCCACCGGCGGGGTCCTGGTCGTCAACTCCCTCGACGTCCCCCCGAACAGCGGGCTCAAGGCCACCGTCGTCAACCACCACCTGATCAGGGTCGAGGCGGCGCCCGGGGCTGTCGTCGGCGACGAGCCGGTCGCAGTCACCTACGAGGTCGCGAACTCCACCGGCAGCACCACCGGCACCGTCAGGGTGATGGTCGCGAGCACCGACACCCAGTTCGCCAACCCTGAGGCCGTGCCGGACCGGGCCGTGGTGCGCGCCGGGGACATGGTGAGCATCGACGTCACCGCCAATGACGTCTCGCCGACGGGCTCGGACCTGAATCTCGGCAGCGCCATGGACACTTCTCGCGCCGACGACAAGGGCGCCACCGAGCCGCATCAGGACCAGATCCGGTTCCGGGCGGACGATGATGCCACCGGTGAGGCCGTGGTGCAGTACGAGGTGGTCGATGAGACGGGCCGCACAGGCTCCGCGCTCGCCTACATCACGATCGTCCCCCGGGAGGCGGAGAACTCGCCTCCGAAGCCCGACAACCTCACCGCCCGTACGGTGGCTGGCACCACGGTGCGGATCCCGGTCCCCTCCAGCGGCATCGACCCCGACGGAGATTCGGTGATGCTCACCGGCATCACCAGCCCGATGCCGACCCTCGGAGAGGTGGTCGAGGCCAACGGCGAGTGGATCGAGTACAAGCCGTATGAGGACTCCCGGGGCACGGACCGCTTCAGCTACCAGGTGATGGACCGCCAGGGCGCGATCGGCACCGCAGAGGTGCTGGTGGGGGTGGCGGCACCGAACGAGGCCAACCAGGCTCCCTACGCGGTCGATGACACCGTCGAGGTGCGCCCGGACCGCGAGGTCCAGATCCCTGTGCTCGAGAACGACACGGATCCCGAGGGGGACACGCTCGGCATCGTCCGCGATGACGTGCAGGTGATGACCGATATCGAGCAGATCGAGCCGGGCGAGGGCGAGGAGGACGGGTACATCACCGTCGTCACGCCGACGGAGCCCGGCACCCACACGGTGCTGTACTCCGCTTCCGACAGGCAGCTGAAGAGCTCGGCGACCGCCACCATCAAGGTGGCCAGCAACGCACCGCTGCGGTCCCCGGTCGCCCGTGACGACTTCGTGGATGCCGAGACGATCCTTGATCCGACGACCGAGTACGTCGACGTCGACGTCCTGGCCAACGACTCGGATCCCGACGGCAGCACGAACGACCTCGAGGTCGCGATCGACGGCACCTATGAGGGTGTGCAGCTGGTCGGCGACGACGACACCGTCCGGATCGTCCCGCAGGAGGAGCAGCAGCGGATCCGGTACACGATCACCGACGTGGACGACCGGGTCTCGGCCGGGTACGTCTGGGTCCCCGGCACGGCGAAGCAGGCACCCGTATGGGTGGGCGAGCCGCTCACAGTCCAGGCCGGGTCCGAGGGCACGATCGATCTCGCGGACCCGAGCAACGTGCGCGTCCGGCCCGGTGCTCAGTCGGTCCAGATCACCGACCCCAGCCTCGTCTCCGCACAGCACAGCGACGGCAGCCAGCTCGTGCAGGACGAGTCGACGCTCGTCTACCGCCCGGCGGCGGACTTCTCCGGCAACGACACCATCACCGCAGAGGTCACCGACGGCGCCGTGGGTGATGCGTCCGCGGCCACCGCGACCCTCGCGATCCCGGTCGAGGTCGCTCCGGAGGAGAGCAACCTCCCGCCCACCTTCCAGGGCGCGGTGCTGGAGGTCGAGCCGGCCGGACCCGCGACCACCCTCGACCTGTCGGAGGGCGCGGAGGACCCCGAGGGCGACGACCTCGTCTTCGCTCTCGGCTCGTACGAGGGGGACCCCGAGATCACCGTCGGCGTCGAGGACTCGACGATGACGGTCACCGCGTCCTCGAAGGCCGCCAAGGGCACCATCGTCGATGTGCCGGTGACGGTCAGCGACGGCACCAACCCTCCTGTCTCGACGACCGTCCAGATCACCGTCGGCAGCTCCCAGCGCCCGCTGATCTCCGCCTCGCTCGACGAAGCCGAGATCGACGCCGGGACCACCGAACAGATCGCCGTGCTGGAGAACGATTCGAACCCCTTCCCGGACGGCGACAGGACGGTGCTGGACACCTCGCTGGTCTCCGGCCGTGGAGAGGTCGCCGCGGACGGCGACCAGGTCACGATCACCCCGGATGAGGACTTCCACGGGATCCTCACGGCCCAGTACCGGGTCCAGGACGACACGGAGGATCCGGACCGGGTGGTGTCCGGTGAGATCCGTGCCACCGTGCGCGGGTTCCCGGAGCCGCCCTCCGCACCGCGCATCGGCGAGGTCGGGGACGGCTTCGTCGAGCTGACGTTCAACGCCGGTGCGGACAACGGCGCCCCGATCACGGGGTACACCGTCTCCAGCGCGAGCGGTTCCGGGGTGAGCCAGGAGTGCGCCTCCACCTCGTGCACGATCACCGGGTTGACCAACGACACCGAGTACACCTTCCAGGTGGTCGCGACCAACGAGGTCGGCGACTCCGATCCGTCGGTGCCCTCCGCGGTCGCGCGCCCGGACGTCAGGCCCGAGAAGCCCGCGGCGCCGTCACCCGAACGGGGCGACCAGCAGCTCACCGTCGCCTGGACCGCGCCGGTCAACCGCGGTTCGGCGATCCAGACCTACACCCTGCAGATGCAGAACACGGCGACCCAGGAGGTCTCGTCCCGGGAGGTCGAGGGCGGGAGCACCCAGACGGTGTTCACCGGGCTGCAGAACGGGGTGGACTACCGCTTCCGGATCCAGGCGGAGAACCTCGCGGAGGAGCCCTCCGACTGGTCGGACTGGTCCCGCGCGGAGCATCCGGCCGGCAAGCCGCTGACTCCCAGCGGCACCCCGGAGGCGGAGCGTGTCAACGACCCGCGCGGCGGAACCATCGACGTCAGCTGGCCTGCGATGACGGAGAAGGAAGCCAACGGCGAGCCGATCACCGAGTACATCGTCACGCCGTCCTCCGGGAGCTCTCAGACCGTTCCGGCGTCGAAGACCTCGACCAGATTCCCCCGCATGGACCAGGACTCCAAGCACTCCTTCACCGTCACCGGGGTGAACTCCGTGGGCAAGGGGTCGGGCGCCTCGAAGTCGTCGAATGCGGTGACCCCGTGGGCGAAGCCCTCGGCGCCCGGCGGCGTCGAAGCGTCGATGCCCAGCGAGGGGACCGGTGACGGCCCGAACGGTCGTGCGACGGTCACCTGGGCCGCGGCTGACGGCAACGGCACCACGGTCACGAAGTATGTGATCCGCGGTGGCCCCTCCCCGGTCACCGTCGACGCCTCCACGCGCAGCCACACCTTCACGAACCTGACGAACGGGTCGTCCTACCGGTTCACCGTCGAGGCCCGCAACGGCTTCGAGGCCAATGGCGGGATCAGCGATCCGTCCCAGCAGTCCAATGCGGTGAAGCCGTATACGAAACCCGCGAATCCCTCGGTAGGCAGTTCCAACGGAAAGTGCGCCGACGGCAACAGCTGTCCCGTCACGGTGACGGCGAGTGCCGGAGGCGGCGACGGCGGGGCGGGCGGCAAGACTCTCCAGGTCCGCATCAACGGCGGGAGCTGGACGGACTCGGGCACGTCCTTCTCGAAGACGTACCAGGTGAAGTCCGAGGGCGATGTGACGATCGAAGCCCGGGTCAAGAACGCCAAGGGACTGCTCAGCGGCACGGTGTCCAAGACTCAGGCTGCGCAGAAGTGGACCCCGCCGCCGACGCCGAGAATCGTCAATGCTCGAGGATACGGCGATGCCACCGGTGAATCGGGATGCAAGAACGGCTGGTGCTACTACATCGATTTCACTGTGACCGATCTTGAGCCGAACACGACATACACCTACTGCGTTGCCTCCGAGGCCGGGACCGGCGGCTGCTGGTTCCCGACCTCCGATGGGAGCACCCCGGCGTGGGGGACGCTCACGACGAACTCCTCAGGTGAGTGGGGCCTCAGCGCCAATGGTCATTCGCCGTATTGGGGCCACCCCACGGCGGACGTCTGGGTGACGGTCAAATCCGGCGGCAAGTCCGGAGACTCCAACAAGGTCAAGATCGGATCCAGCTGAGCTCCACGGATCTCTCTCCTCGATTCCTCTAGAAAGCAGACCCCACCCCATGAGCATGACCCCCGAACAGGCCCGCTGGTTCGCCGAGACCTTCGACAAGCTCGTCCAGAGCGTCGGTCAGGCCGTCCTCGGCAAGAACGAGGTGGTCCGCCTGGTGCTGACCTCGATGATGGCTCCCGGCCACGTGCTGCTCGAGGACGCCCCCGGCACGGGCAAGACCTCGCTGGCCCGCTCGATCGCCGCGACCGTGCAGGGCACCAGCACCCGCATCCAGTTCACCCCGGATCTGCTGCCGTCGGATGTCACGGGTGTGACCATCTACGACCAGAACACGAAGTCCTTCGAGTTCCACAAGGGCCCCGTGTTCGCGAACGTCGTCCTGGCCGATGAGATCAACCGCGCCTCGCCGAAGACCCAGTCGGCGATGCTCGAGGTGATGGAGGAGGGCCGGGTGACCGTCGACGGCGTCACCCACGAGGTCGGCAACCCCTTCATGGTGATCGCCACCCAGAACCCGATCGAGCAGGCCGGCACCTACCGCCTCCCCGAGGCGCAGCTGGACCGCTTCCTGATGAAGACCTCGATCGGTTACCCCGACCATGCCTCGAGCGTGCAGATCCTCCAGGGCTCCGCGCTGCGGGACCGCAGCAGCCAGCTCTCCCCGCGGATCTCCCTCCAGGCCGTCAACGACATGACGCAGCTGGCGGCGACCGTGCACGTGGATCCCGCGGTCCTCGAGTACGTCTCCCGCCTGATGGAGGAGACGCGGCTGGCCCCCGAGGTGCGGGTCGGCGTTTCCATCCGTGGTGCGCTCGCGCTCATGCGGGCGGTGAAGGTGTGGGCGGCCGTCAACGGGCGCCACTACGTCGTCCCCGATGACGTCAAGCACTTGGTCGAGCCCGTCTGGCTGCACCGCTTCGTGCTCGACCCCGAGGCCGAGTTCGCGGGCACCACCGCCAAGAGCGTCATGACCAAGATCCTCAGCGAGGTGGCGCCGCCCCAGGCACGGCAGCAGTCCGCATGAGTTCCCAGAGCTCCCTGCCCACCGACACCGCCGACGCCACCGTCGCGAAGGCGGAGGCGAAGAAGCGCCGCCGCGCCGCAGGAGCGGAGTCCCGGGCCGCGGCGCGCCGCAAGCGCAAGCAGGCCAGGGCAGGCTCGGCGGGCCGTCCCGACGCCCCCTCCGAGGGTGCAGGAATGTCGGAGGGTCAGGCCGAGGGCGAGGCCGGCACCGGCCTCGCCGGGCTGCGCGATCGCATCTCCGAGCTGTGGGAGCGCCGGATCCATCCCGTGCTCGACGTGGTCTCGCCCATCGGCTGGGCGGTGCTCGGCGCCGCCGTGGCGTGCTGGGTGATCGGACTGACCCTCCACGTCACCGAGCTGAACGTGATCGCTTTCGCGCTCAGCGTGCCGCTGCTGATCGCGGCCCTGTTCGTGCTCGGTCGCGCGTCCTACAAGGTCACCCTCGACCTGCAGACCCACCGCGTCGTGGTGGGCACCCGGGCCGTGGGCAGGGTGGAGGTCGCCAACCCCACCCAGCGCGTGATCCTCCCCTCGCGCATCGAGCTCGCCGTCGGCTCCGCCACCGCACAGTTCATGGTGCCGCGACTTGCCGCGGATGCTGCTCACGAGGAGCTCTTCGCCGTCCCCACCAAGCGTCGTGCCGTGCTGGTCGTCGGCCCGGTGCGCTCCGTGCGCGATGACCCGCTCTCGCTCATGCGCCGTCAGGTCACCTGGGCGAAGGAGCAGGAGCTCTTCGTCCACCCGCGCACCGCTCGCCTCGATGACGCGGCCAGCGGCTTCCTCCGCGACCTCGAGGGCACCCCCTCCTCGGACCTCTCCAGCTCCGACATCGCCTTCCACGCCCTGCGCGACTACGCGCCGGGCGATGACCGCCGTCATGTCCATTGGCGCACCACCGCCCGCACCGGAAAGCTCATGGTCCGCCAGTTCGAGGAGACCCGGCGCTCGCACGTCGTGGTCGCCCTCGACAATCTCGCCGAGCACTACTCCAGCGCCGACGAGTTCGAGCTCGCGGTCTCCGTGGCCGCCTCGATCTCGGCCCAGACCTTCCGCGAGGAGAAGGAGCTGACCCCGTTCACCTTCGACGAGCGGCAGAGCACCGGGACGCTGCGGCAGATGATGGACGACTACACCGTCGTGGAGCAGCTCAAGGAGCGCATCTCCTTCCACGCGCTCGGGCAGAAGGCCGCTGATCTGGCACCCAACGCCTCTGCGGTGATGATGGTGGTCGGTTCCCACACCACGGCGCGCGAGCTGAACTCCGCCGCCAATCAGCTGCCGATCGGGGTGATGGCCGTGGCGATCCGCTGCGTCGACGATGCCGAGGTGAAGAGATCCGCGATCGGCAGTCTCGACGTGGTCACGCTCGGATCGCTCGACACCCTGGCGCGGGCCCTGCGGGCGGTGGGGCGATGAGCACGACGGCCCCGTCCGCGCCCAAGCGCGCGCCCAGCTACTTCTCGACCATCAGCAACAGCCGTCGGAGCCTGGACCTGGTGACGCTCGGCGCCCTCTTCGTCCTCGCCATGCTCGGCTTCCATCATGTCTACGGCGGGGTCCAGTACCTGCTCACCGGAGTGATGGCGCTCGTGTTCGGCACGCTGATCGCCCTGATCGGCGCCAGATGGCGCTGGGGCCCGCTGCGGATCACTCCGCTGGTGCTGCTGGTGTACTTCCTGTTCGGGCCGATGTTCGCCGCGCCCACCCGCGCTCTGTGGGGGATCGTCCCCACTCCGGGAGCGCTGTGGGACCTGCTCAAGGCACCGGTGACCAGCTGGAAGTCCGTGCTGACGGTGGCTCCGCCGGTGGGTACCGCCCAGGGCGTGCTCGCCGTGGCATGGATCAGCGTGCTGCTGCTGTCGCTGCTGGGGATGAGCGTCGTGCTGCGCAGCCGCCTCTACGTGCTCGCCTGGCTGTTCCCGCTCGCGCTGGTCGGGGTCACGATCGTGTTCGGCACCGATCAGGCGTTCTCTCCGGTGCTGCGGGGCGTGCTCTACGCGATCATCTCGGTGGCGTGGCTGACCTGGCGGTTCGAGGGCGGCCGGCTGTCCAACGCGCAGTCGACGATCATCTCCGACACCGTGCGGCCGGGCTCCTGGAAGAACCCCGTGCTGCGTCGCCGAGTGATCGGGGGAGCAGTGATCATGGCACTGGCCGGCGGTGGCGCCGTCGCGGCGCACACCCTGCTGGATCCGCCGGCGGGAACGATCCGCTATGCGACTCGTGACCACATCAATCCGCCCTTCGATCCGCAGGAGTACGTCTCCCCGCTGTCGGAGTTCCGCGGCTACCTCAAGGACCAGCGGAAGACGGAGCTGTTCTCCGTCACCGGGATGAGCGAGGGGGAGTTCGTCCGCCTCGCCACCATGGACCAGTGGGACCTCCACGTCTACAACGTCGCCAGCAGCCAGAAGAAGGAGAGCTCCTCCGGGTCGTTCCTCCGCACCGCTCCGGGGGTCGACCTCGTCGA
Source organism: Brachybacterium sp. (assembly GCF_036379615.1). Lineage (GTDB taxonomy): Bacteria > Actinomycetota > Actinomycetes > Actinomycetales > Dermabacteraceae > Brachybacterium. The sequence goes on along the minus strand of NZ_DASVGJ010000013.1, from coordinate 16,038 downwards.
CGGCGGTCCGGAGGAGCGCGTCTCCACGGTGACGATCGGCGCCTACACCGGGGTGTGGATGCCCACGCTCGGGGAGCGCACCCATCGCATCGACCTCGAGGACATGTCCACCGACCGCTCCAGCGTGACGGCGGAGAACCTCTTCCTGAACCAGCAGTCGCAGACCCTGGTCAACTCCCGAGGAGTGCAGGTCGGGGACGTCTACGAGCTCTCTTACGAGCCGTACGTCGAGCCGACGGCGGAGCAGACGCGCACGGCGACGTTCGCCGACATCGAGATGCCGGACAACCTGCCTGTGGACAGCTTCACGCAGTTCGCGGACGAGTGGGCCGGGGACTCGGACTCCGACTTCGAACGGTTCCAGAACCTCTCGCGCGCCGTGAAGGACGATGCCTACTACTCGCACGGCCTCGACGAGGACACCGCCTCGCTGTCCGGGCATGGGGTCAGCCGCCTGCAGGCGATGCTCGAGGAGGTCAGCTTCGACGAGGACACCCCCGATGCGCAGCCCATGGGACGGATCGGTGATGAGGAGCAGTACGCCGCGCTCCTCGCGACCCTGGCCCGTTCGATCGACATCCCCGCCCGGGTGGTGATGGGATTCGAGGTGCCCGCCGGACAGGAGGGCACCGTCTCGATCACTGGTGATGACGTCACCGCCTGGGTCGAGGTGAAGTTCGAGGGCATCGGCTGGGTGCGCTTCGACCCCGCGCCCGATGAGGACGAGGACCCGACCGAACCTCAGCCCAAGGAGGTGGAGAAGCCGCTTCCGCAGGTCGCGCAGCCGCCGCCCCCGCCCGCTGAGCCGCCGAGCCCGCCGCCGGGCGCGATGAGCGACGAGAACGAGGACGACGATCCGCTGCCGCCGGACGACCGGTCCTGGGTGGTCTATCTCGGGATCGGACTGATCCCGCTGGTGCTGGCCCTGCTCGCCGCGCTCGCCGTGGTCATCGCCAAGCGGACCCGTCGAGGCAGGCGCCGTGCCCGCGGGGCGCTGCCGGACCGTGTCGACGGCGGATGGCAGGAGATCCTCGATCTGATGGACGACATGGGTCGGCGCCCGGATCCGCTGCTGACCCGCGCCGAGACGGCTGCTCGTCTGGACGCCGACATCCCGGCGATGGGGGCGCTGGTCCTTGCAGGCAGGGCGGACCGCGCCGTGTTCGGTCCCGATGACCTCCCCGAGGCGGCGGTGGAGGAGTACTGGACGCACGTCATGGCGGCCCGGCGTAGCATGTCCGCTGCGGTGCCGTGGCACCGGCGGCTGAGGGCGGCGCTGTCACTGCGCTCCTTCCGGCGACGGTCAGCCGATCGGCGCCGCGAGAAGAAGCGCACGCGGGGCAGGGACCGAGCCCGAGATCGGGCCGTGCGGCGCACGGAGGCGCTGAGGCGTCGACGCTCCTCGCTGCGCACCTCCACGAAGACGAAGAAGCGATCGAGGAAGGGCCCAGCCTGATGAGCCAGACGCGATACTGCAGCACCTGCGGAACGCTGCTCGCCGAAGGGGCGGCGATCTGCGGAGAGTGCGGTGCGCGCTACCAGGCCTCGCCGTACGAACGCCGCGCGACCGATGCGCCCGGGGCCTGGTCACAGGCACCCCGGCAGCGGTCACGGGAGCTCAGCGAGGATCAGGCACCTCCGGAGGAGGACGGCGTCGAGCTCATCACGCGGGATTCGCTCGAGCCGAAGAACCCCAGTGCCACGACGCTCCGATCCCAGGAACAGTACGATCAGCTGATGGTCACGCAGCCTCCGATGAACCAGAACGCTCCCGGGCCCGGCCCGAGCATGCAGAGCGGACCCGGCTCGCCCGGCCCCGCTCCCAGTGCGCCGCCGACCGCACAGGAGATGGAGCGGCCGTTGGACGGCTGCTCCCCGGCCGCACCGCTGAAGCGATTCCTCGCCGCCCTGGTCGATGCCGTGATCGGCACTCTGGTGATGGTGCCGCTGCTCATCGGGCTGATCCTGGTGCTGACCTCCGAGGAGATCGGGCTGCTTCCCCAGATCCTGATCGGCGTGGGCACGGCGCTTCCGGCCGCCTACGCCGTCCTGATCATCTGGCTCTCCGGCGCCAAGGGTTTCAGCCTCGGCAAGCTGATCCTCGGCCTGCGGATCACGCGAGCGAGTGCGGGTGGTCCCCTCGGGTTCCTGCGCGCCCTCGGCCGCTGGGTCCTCTACGGCCTGATCCCGCTGATCATGGCGCTGTCGATCTTCATCGACCCGAAGAAGCAGCTGCGGGGATTCCATGACCGGGTGGTCGACTCCGTGGTCGTGGACATCAAGGCCGGCCGCAACCCTATGCAGCCGCGCCCTGACGACTTCGAGCGCGAGAGCGCCGAGCACTACCTGGGAGCACCGTCGGTGGCGGTCTCCACGCACGAGAACCTGATGGCGAAGCCCGGCGCGGCCTGGGAGGGCTCCTCGGCGCCCGAGGTGTCCCAGCCGGCCGCCGGTGGCTGGGCGGACCCGCAGCAGGGTGCCCCGAGCCCCTATGCGCCGCCCGTCTCGGGCGGCTCCGCCTCCACCGGCTCCGCCGCCGACGCCCCGGGAGCCGCTGCTCCCTGGGCCTCGGCCCCTGGCCTGGACTCCGCCGCACCTCAGCAGCCCGCAGGGGGCGGCTGGGCGCCGCCGCCGATCGATCCGGTCCACTCGCAGCAGTCCTCCTGGGACCAGCCGGCGCCCGCGCCCCAGCAGTCGTGGGGCCGGCCGGGCGCTGACGCGCAGTCCCAGCAGTCCTCCTGGGACCAGCCGGGTGCTGAGCAGCAGCAGTCCGGGTGGGGGCAGCAGGGTGCTGAGCAGCAGCAGTCCGGGTGGGGTCAGCCCGATCCGGCTCAGCAGTCCTGGGGCCAGCCGAGCGCCGAGCCGCAGCCGCAGTCGTGGGATGCACCGGCGCCCCAGCAGCAAGGCGTGCCGGAGCAGCAGGACGGTCAGGCACCCTCCTGGGGGCAGCCGTCCACTCCGCCCCCGAGCCTGCAGCAGTCGTGGCAGCAGCAGACCGCGCCGGAGACCCCGCGCACCGACGACGTGCAGGGCTGGGGCCCGCCCTCGGCCCCGTCCGAGCAGCCGTCGGCGCCGTCGGCTCCCTATAGCCAGGACCCCGAGGCACCGGCACCGGCCGCTCAGGACGGCGCCGGGGCAGGTACGGCAGGTGTCCCGAGTGACCTCACCGGGGACGCATGGGGCGCTGACGACCAAGGCGTGGACGAGCAGACCCGTCTCACCGTCGCGGATGATCCTCTCGGCGATCTGGAGCAGACCCGCATCTCTGCGGTGAAGCTGCCGCCGGTCACGAAGCTGCGCCTGGTGACGGACGATGGCACCGAGCGCACCGTCGAGAAGGCGGTCGTCCTCGGGCGCAACCCCTCCGCACCCGGCGAGGAGGTGCTGTTCGTGATGAAGGACGACACCAGGTCCGTCTCCAAGACGCATCTTCGCATCGACGGCACCGGCGACGACGTGACCGTGACCGATCTGGGCTCCACCAACGGCTCGACGATCCTGCGCGAGGACGGCTCCCGGGAGAACCTGGTGCCAAACTCCCCGACGGTCCTGCCCACCGGGGCGCAGGTGACTCTCGGCGATCGGACCGTCTCCGTGGAGAGGGAGCAGTGATCGACCGATCCCTCTCGGATCCGGACCTCCAGGGCACCATCCGGGTGGTCTCTGCGTCTGCCACCCATGTGGGGCATGTGCGAGCCACCAATGAGGACAGCATCCTCGACGCGCCACCGATCTTCCTGGTCGCCGACGGGATGGGCGGCCACAACGCGGGCGAGGTCGCCAGCGCGATCGCGGTGGAGGAGTTCGAGAAGCTCACGATCCAGGAGAACGTAACCGTCGAGCAGCTCGGTGACGCGCTCCGCTCGGCCGCGGTGCGGATCGGGGAGCTCGGCGGCGAGTCGACCCTCGGCGCGGGGACCACCGTCTCGGTGGTCGCCACGATGGTCCTGGACGGGGTCGGCTACTGGGTGGTGCTGAATCTCGGGGACTCCCGGGTCTATCGCCTTTCCGGCGACATCTTCGAGCAGGTCAGCGTCGATCATTCGGTGGTTCAGGAGCTGATGGACCGTGGTGAGATCACTGCGGAGCAGGCGAAGGTGCACCCCTATCGCCACATGGTCACCCGTGCCCTCGGCGCCGGTCCGGAGTCCGATCCTGATTACTGGCTGATCCCGGCCGAGGGCGGTGACCGCATGCTCATCTGCTCGGACGGTCTGACCGGCGAGGTGGATGACGCCACCATCGAGCGCCAGCTGTGCGGTCCTGCGGATGTGCGCACCCTCTGCGAGGACCTGGTCGGAAGGGCGCTCGATGCCGGTGGCCACGACAACGTCAGCGTTGTCGTGGTCGAGGCCGTCGAGGTCGTCGGGCAGTCGCTGGACTCCGAGAACACCTCCGACGGGCCGCAGAGCCCCGGCGAGGCCCCCGAGTTCGAGGTCGATGAGGACACCCTCCCGCGCGCGATCACGGGCGATGGCGGCGCACGATGACCGACAGCAGCAGCCTCGACCCCGCGAGCCTTCTCGGGAGCGGGACCTGGATCAAGCAGGGCCCGGCCACGCTCCTGCTGCGCGAGAACGCCTGGGTGGTGCTGGTCCCGGGCCTGCGCAAACAGGTGACCGAGGCCGCCTGGACCGTGCTGGGGGAGAAGCCGGCGCCCGAGGAGTTCCTGGACCGGCTCGTCGAGGCCGGTGAGCTCGGCAGCGCGGACAAGCTCACGGCGCTCCTGTTCGGCTTCCACGACGGAGACCGCGGCGTCTTCGGCGTGAAGGGCAGGACCCCGATCGCGGTCTACACCGCCGAGGGCTCCCAGCAGATCGCCGGCACCGAGGACGAGCCCTTCGTGCTGCGGACGCTCGACGGTGTGCGGCGCACGGCCTTCGGCGACCTCCCCCCGGAGGATGTGGTCGGCACCGCGCGCCTGGGCTCCGGCATCGTCCCTGCGCGAGGATTCGTGCACGTCACCATCGATCCCGCCGAGCTGGCGGAGAGCGAACGTGCAGCGCTCGCCGAGCAGGTCGAGGCCGACGGTCGGTCGATCGAGGATCCCGAGGCCAAGAAGCGCCGTGCCGAGCGTCCCGCTCCGGCGCCGAAGCCCTCCGCGACCGGCAGCACGACCCCGTCGAGGAAGCCGGCCGTCGCCTCCCGGAAATCCGGAGAGATGCCTCCGTCGCTGTCACGCGGCAGCACCGGGTCCGGCAGGCCCTCCAGCAGCTCCTCCGCGTCCAGCACTTCGGAGTCCGCCTCGTCTGCCCCGAACATGTTCGAGGGGCTCTTCGGCGACAGCGCGCCGAAGCAGCCCCCCTCACCCGAGACGACGTCGGGCTCCTCGGCCGGTGCAGTGCCGACCCCGACCGGCGCCGCGAGCGCTGCGGAGAGTGCCCCGGCCGCCCCGGTCGCGAGTGCGACCGCGTCGCCTGCGGCGGCGGGCACGGGCGCACCGACCGCGAATGCCGGAGCCGAGCCGGGCACCGCCACCACCGGCGCGTCGACCAGCGACGCGGAGAAGCCGGCGGCGCCGCGCCGACGCCTGGTGAGCACCTCCCTCTTCGACCGCAAGAAGACCAGCTCACCGAAGACCGCGCCCCCAGACCGTGCAGCGGAAGCCACCGCGGCACCGGTGGCCGAGGCGGCCGCCTCGACGCCTGCACCCGAGCCCGCCGCATCGACGCCCGAGCAGCAGGCACCGGCCCCTGAGCCTGCCGCACCGGCCCCCGAGCCGGCCGCGATCGCTCCGGCAGCCGGGGCATCGGCCGTGGCGCCGAGCCCTGCCCCGCCGGCGGCGATCCCGACCCCGGAGCCCCCGGAGGACGAGGACTACTCACCGTCCGTGCCGCTTCGGTCGGAAGGCACCGATGCCCTGTCCTCCCCGGTCACGAAGGTCGCGCCGATCGACGACGGCGAGGCCGATGACGAGGACGGGGACCAGGCGGCGCCGAGAACGGCTCCTCCGGCGAGCCCTGGGCCTGCGACGACCTCCGGGTCGGCTCCGCACGCCGCCCCCGCGCGGGTCGCCGAGCAGCGTCGGTCGGAGGGCGACCTCGAGAACACCGGCGCCTACGACGATCTCTTCGGCAAGACGGTGTTCCGCCGGATCGAGGATGCCGCGGTCCGTCGCACCGAAGGGGAGGAGGACGAGGAGGAGAGCGAGCAGACCCCGTCCCCGGTCGCGGCCCCTGATGCTGCCGAACCCAGCACTCCCGAGAGCTCCGCACCGGAGGAGTCTGCGGCCCCCGCTCCGGAGCCCGAGCAGTCCGCCGCCCCGAGCGAGTTCATCGACTGGGTGCCGGGAGTCGGTCGCACCGCCCCCGAGATCGCCCAGGCCAAGGCCCGCAGAGAGGCCGCACCGCCTGCCCCCGAACCTGCGTACCCGCAGGTCCACATGGCCGAGCGTCCGCCGGCTCCGAACACCGGCTCTCGGCCGGCGCCGAGCGTCTCCCCGACGGCGTACGAGCAGCCGGGGGCATACGGCGCCGGGGCGCACGGCCAGGCCGGGACCTTCGGTCAGGCGGGTCAGCAGCCGCCCTACGGCGGCCCGATGAGCACGGGGGCCGCCGGCCAGCAGGTGGGCTACCCGGGCGTCCCCGGTCAGTCGCCGCAGCACCCGTACGGGCCGACGAACCCAGGAGCCGCCGGCTATCAGCTCGGCTTCCCCGGCCCTCAGCAGGGCGGTCAGCTCGCCGGTCCTCCGGCGCGGTCAGGACCCAGCGCGCCGCAGGGTGCGAACCCGCAGCACCCCCACGCGCAGCACGCCACCCCGCAGCATCCGAACCCTCAGCACGGGGGATCGCCGCACGCAGGGCCGCAGAACATGAGCCCGCAGAACATGGCGCCGCGACAGGGCCACGGGTATCCGCACGGGATGCCACCGCAGGCGGCACCGGGTTCCGGGGCCTCCCCCTACGGGCAGGGCCCCACGCCGCAGCAGCCGGTGTCGCAGCGTCCCGCCCCGCAGCAGCCCGCTCCTCAGCGCCCCGGACCCTATGGCGGGGCGCCCGGGCAGGGTCGCCATGCCAGTGCACCGCATCCGGTGGCGCCCTCCGGCCCTCCCGCGGCACCGGGACGCCCCTCCGCGCCGCCCGCCGCTCAGGGCTCGGGACCGTCGTCGGCAGGCAGCGCCGGCCAGGTGACGGGCGGTGCGGTCGCCCTGCCCGGTCTCGTCTGCGCGAACGGCCATGCCAACTCGCCGGAGCGCGCGGCCTGCCGGGTGTGCGGAGCCCCCCTGCATGGGGAGACCCGCACGGTCGCGCGGCCTCCGCTGGGAGCCGTGACTGTCTCGGGCGGTGAGCGCTTCGTGCTGGATCGCAGCGCGATCATCGGGCGCCGTCCGCGGGCCTCCCGCGTCAGCGCGCAGGACATGCCTCAGCTGATCACCGTGCCCAGCCCGCAGCAGGACATCTCGCGGTCGCACCTCGAGCTCCGACTGGAGGGCTGGCACGTGGTCGCCCTCGATCTCGGCACCACCAACGGCACCACGCTGTATCGCGAGGGCTTCGAACCCGTCCGGCTGAGGTCGCGCGAAGGCGTCGTCCTGCACGACGGGGACCATCTGGACCTCGGCGATGACGTGCACCTGGTGTTCGGAGAGAAGGCATGAGCTCGAGACCGCCCTCACCGCCGCCGCGCCTGCCCGGTTACGAGTACGAGCAGCTGCTCGGCTCCGGCGGCTTCGCCGATGTGTTCCTGTACCGCCAGTTCCGCCCCCAGCGGCGAGTGGCGATCAAGGTGCTGCTCTCCAACGTCCTGGACGAGTCCGTGCGTCGCCTCTTCGATGCCGAAGCCAACGTCATGGCCCAGATGTCGACCCACCCCTCCATCGTCACGATCCATCAGGCCGATGTCTCCGATGACCACCGCCCGTACATCGTCATGGAGAACTGCTCGCGTCCGAACTACGGAGTGCGCTTCCGCAAGGAGCGGATCTCGGTCGCGGAGGCGCTGAGGGTCGGGGTGCAGATCGCCGGGGCCGTGGAGACCGCGCATCGAGCGGGAATCCTCCACCGAGACATCAAGCCGGCGAACATCCTGGTCACGGACTACAACCGGCCGGCGCTCACGGACTTCGGCATCTCCATCGCGACCACGAAGGGGGATGACGTCGAGGATTCCCAGGGGATGTCGATCCCCTGGTCGCCGCCGGAGTTCTTCGCGGACACCCCTCGCGCCGATGTGCGCAGCGACGTGTTCTCCCTGGCCGCGACCGTCTACTCGCTGCTGGCAGGTCAGACTCCCTTCGAACGCAGGGGCCAGCGCAACACCGCTGCCGATCTGATCCATCGCATCGCCACGGAGCCGCTGCAGCCGCTGAACCGGCCCGACGTCCCCGGCGAGCTGAACCGCGTGCTCTCGATCGCCATGGCGAAGGACCCCGCCGGCCGCTACGACACGGCGCTCGCCTTCGGGCGCGGCCTGCAGCAGGTCGAGCTCGCGCTCTCGCTGCCCGTGACGCAGATGGACGTGCTCGACGACAGGGCCGCACCCGTCTCGCACCGTGCCGAGGACGACGAGCTCGACATGCACACCCGGATCCGCAAGGTCGCGACCGTCGACCCGGACTCGGCAGGCACCACCGGGCCCGGCCGGAAGCGCCCCCTGGACCCGTTCGCCGGAGTCGCACCGGCACTGGGCGCTGCTTCCGCGCCCGCGCACCGGCCGCGTCCCCAGGCATCCGCGGCCTCGGCCTCCGAGGGCGGTGAGGGGTCAGGGGGCTCGCTCGAGTCGACCATGCTGCGACCGGCAGGGGCGGTGCACGGCGCGGCCTCCGGGATGTCACCGCTGCCGCCGACGGGGGAAGAACCCCCCTCTGAAGAGAAGCCCAGGACACCGGCCTGGCCCTTCGTGATGCTGGCGGCCTTCTTCGTCATCGTGCTCGGCGTCGGCGCGACGCTCGGGGCGCGCCACTTCCTGATCCCCGAGGAGCCACCGATCCCCACGAAGGACGTCACCGAGGTGACCCGGCCCCCGGAGGACCCGGGGGAGCCCACCAGCGTCGAGCTCCAGGTGATCTCCACAGGCGAGGGCACGAAGGAGAACGGTCGTGTGCGGGTCACCTGGGAACCGCCGGAGGGCGTCACCCAGGAGGAGCACTACATCGTCCGCTGGGCGGACATGCCCAAGAACTACGAGCGCTTCGGCGTCCAGCGGGAGGTGCACGGCCGCAACAGCATCGTGCTGGAGATCCCGCCGCAGCTGCCGGAACCGTGCGTCGAGGTGACGACGGTGAATCCCAACGGCGGCGCCAGCGGCACGGTGGAGACGTGTCTGGAGACCGGGTGACGGGTACCGTGCATCCATGACGGGCGACGGCGGCGGCGAAGACGGCAGCTGCACAGACGGTGACAACAGAGGGGACGGCTGAAGATGGCGTCGACGATTTCGGTCGAGTTCTGCGGAGAGTGGTTGCGCGTCGAGGACGGCGAGGAGCTGACCATCGGTCGGGAGGCCGATCTCACCGTCGATGAGGACAATGCGTTCCTCCATCGGCGGTTCCTCACCATCGTCCAGGTCGAATCGATGTGGTGGCTGGTCAACATCGGGTCCCGCCTCTCTGCGACGATCACCGACGGCTCCGGCTCGATGCAGGCATGGCTGGCCCCGGGCGCTCGGATCCCGCTGGTCTTCGACGTCACCAAGGTCGTGTTCACCGCCGGCCCCACCACCTACGACCTCTCGGTGCACGCGGACTCCCCGGAGTTCGCACGGATCGCCGGGCCGGACGATCCGGTGGGGGAGACCACCATGGGATCGGTGCAGCTCACCCCCAGCCAGAAGCTGCTGATCCTCGCGCTGTCCGAGCCGATGCTGGTGCGTGAGGGATCGGGCATGAGCTCGGTGCCGACCTCGGCCCAGGCCTCGAAGCGGCTGGGCTGGCCGCTGACGAAGTTCAATCGCAAGCTGGACAACGTCTGCGACAAGCTGGACCGTCTCGGCGTCCGAGGCCTGCGCGGCGGGCCGGGGAAGCTGGCCAGCAACCGGCGTGCCCGCCTGGTCGAGCACGCCGTCTTCTCGCGACTGGTCACCACCGAGGACCTGCCGCTGCTGGACCAGACTCAGGACACTGACGAGGACTGAGGCGTCCGCCGTCCCGTGCGGACGACGACCACCAGCGACGGAACATCAGCGACGGACACGGCCGCCCCGACAGGGCGGACCGGCAGGCGGGCGAGGGGCCCGCCAGGGGGAGGAACACCGATGCGCATCAAGCTCACGCTGCGCAGGCCCGAGAATCGGCTGACCGATCTCGAGGTCACCGCCGATGCCACGGCGACCGTGGCGGACGTCGCGAACGCGCTCTACCTCGCCGACCCGCTGCGCGGTGACATCGAGGCGCCCGAGGGCCTGACCCTTCAGGTCCAGGACCCCGGCGCCGGCCCGGGGGCGAAGGGCGTGCGCTCGCTGGATCGGGAGATCGACCTGATCCAGGCCGGTCTGCGCTCCGGCAGCATCGTCTCCATCGCTCGCTCCTCCGCGGAGTACGCGACCCGTTCGGAATCCCGCGGCGCGGCGGTCGCGCTGATGCGCGTGCTCTCCGGACCCGAGGCGGGGCGAGAGTTCCCCCTGCCCTCGGGCTCGAGCGTCGTGGGCCGGGAAGGCGACATCGACATCCGGATCATGGACCCGATGCTCTCCAAGCGGCACGCCCGCATCAATGTCGGCGACTCGATCGAGATCGTCGACCTCCACTCCTCCAACGGCATCGTGATCGGTGGCGAGCAGGTGCAGCGGGCGGTGATCGGCCCGTCGGACACCGTGCTGATCGGCCAGACCACCTTCTCGGTGATCGCCCTGCACCGCCTCGGAGGGACCGCTCCGAGCTCTCCCGTGGTCGAGTTCAACCGCTCCCCGCGAGTGGTGCCCCGCTTCCCCTATCGGCCGCTGAAGGCACCGACTCCGCCCAAGGAGCCGCAGCCGCAGTTCTTCCCGATCTTCATGATGTTCGCCCCGATCCTCATGGGCGGATTCATGTTCTCGATGACCCGCAGCCCCTTCTCGCTCATGTTCGTGTTCATGATGCCGATGATGGCCACCGCCGGGTACCTGAACCGCAAGTTCCAGCAGAAGAAGGTGCTCGAGCGCCAGATCAAGAACTTCGAGGAAGGGCTGGCCTCTCTGAAACGGAGGGTCACCGCAGCCCAGGATCTCGAGCGCGCGGTGCGCCTGGTGGAGACGCCCTCGGCCGCGGACACCGTGGATGCGGCCTTCCGTCTGGGCCGTCTGCTGTGGACCCACCGTCCCGAGCACAACGCCTTCGGCACCGTGCGACTCGGCCTCGGCATCGCCGAATCCCGGGTCGGCATCGACATGCCGGGGGAGAACGACGCGATCCCCAAGTACTACGACATGCTCGACGACATGCACGAGGAGTACAAGCTGATCGCCGGCGTGCCGGTGGCGGCAGAGCTCCGCTACGCCGGGAACATCGGCGTGGCCGGCGGCGGCGAGGAGGCCGACGGCGTCGCCCGGGGCATCGTCACCCAGATCTTCGCCCTGCACTCGCCGGCCGAGGTGGCGATCGCCGCGATCACCTCCCGCTCCAGTCGCGAGATGTGGCAGTGGCTGAAGTGGCTGCCGCACACCTCGAGCCCGCACTCGCCGCTGCCCGGCGACCACCTCGCCGACACCCCCGGGCGGGGCACCTCGCTGCTCTCGCGCATCGAGGAGCTGATCGAGCAGCGTGCGGGCGACGCCCCGCCCCAGCTCCGCACCCCGATGACCCAGAAGATCGAGGACGAGCCGCAGGTCCCGCCCGAGCCGGTCGCCCCGAACCTGGTGGTCGTGATCGAGGACGACGCCCCGGTGGACCGGGCCCGGCTGGTGCGCATCGCGGAGCGAGGACCGGACGTCGGCGTGCACGTGATCTGGTCCGCCTCGAACGTCGCCGCGCTGCCGGCGGCCTGCCGCACCTACGTCTCCGTCGAGGAGTCCGTGGAGGGCGCGAGCGCCGGGCACGTGCGTCTGGGGGAGCGGTTCTACCCCGTCACGGTCGAGACGGTCTCCGTCGAGGTCGCCTCCGGCGTGGCCCGCCACCTCTCGCCGGTGGTCGATGCCGGCGTCCCGATCGACGACGACTCCGACCTCCCGCGCGCGATCTCCTACCTCAAGCTCGCCGGCATGCAGATGGCCGAGGACCCGAACTCGATCATCGAGCGGTGGAAGGAGAACAACTCCCTCACCCCGCGCGACGGCTCCGAGCCCCAGCGCCGCAAGCACGATGCGAACCTGCGCGGGCTGATCGGCCACAACGGCCAGGACGCCTTCCATCTCGATCTGCGCACCAACGGCCCGCACGCCCTGGTGGGCGGCACGACCGGCGCCGGCAAGTCCGAGTTTCTCCAGGCCTGGGTGCTGGGCATGGCCACCGCCCACAGCCCCGACCGGGTGACCTTCCTGTTCGTGGACTACAAGGGCGGCGCCGCCTTCGCGGACGCCGTCGCCCTGCCGCACACCGTGGGCCTGGTCACCGACCTCTCCCAGCACCTGGTGCGCCGAGCCCTGACCTCGCTGCGGGCCGAACTGCATCACCGCGAGCACCTGCTGAACCGGAAGAAGGCGAAGGACCTCGTCTCCCTGGAGCGCACCGGCGACCCCGAGGCTCCGCCCAGCCTGATCATCATCGTCGACGAGTTCGCGGCGCTGGCCAAGGAGATCCCCGAGTTCGTCGACGGCGTCGTGGACGTCGCCGCCCGAGGCCGCTCCCTGGGACTGCACCTGATCCTCGCGACCCAGCGCCCCGCGGGCGTCATCAAGGACAACCTGCGCGCGAACACGAACCTCCGCATCGCGCTGCGCATGGCCGACGAGGCCGATTCGAAGGACATCCTGGGGGACAAGATGTCCGCTCACTTCGACCCCAGCATCCCGGGTCGTGGCGCGGCCAAGACCGGTCCCGGCCGCATCGCCACGTTCCAGACCGGCTACGCGGGCGGCTGGACCACGGACGAGCCCGAGCGGGCACGCATCGACATCGTGGAGAAGGACTTCGGCACCGGTGAGCAGTGGGACATCCCCGCCCCGCCCGCCAAGGAGGTCAAGGACCCCGGCCCCAACGACATCTCTCGCGTGGTCGCCACTGTCGTCGCCGCCGCGGAGAACGCCGGCGTGCCCGCTCCGCGCAAGCCGTGGCTGTCGGAGCTCGCCGATGCGTACGACCATTCGCGCCTGCCCAGCCGACGCACCGACGAGGAGCTCCTCCTGGGCGTCATGGACGTTCCCGAGGATCAGTCCCAGCCGACCATCTCCTACTTCCCCGACCGCGACGGGAACATGGCGATCTACGGCACCGGCGGCTCGGGTAAGTCCACCACCCTGCGCACCCTCGCCATCTCCTCGGCCTCGACCGTCCGCGGCGGACCCGTCCACGTCTACGGGCTCGACTTCGGCGCGTCGGGCCTGACGATGCTCGAGGATCTGCCCCACGTGGGCTCGATCGTCCCGGGGGACGATGAGGAGCGTGTGATCCGCCTGCTGCGCACCCTGCGCGAGCTGATCGATGAGCGGGCGAAGGAGTTCGCGAAGATCCGCGCCGGCTCCGTGGCGGAGTACCGCGACCTGGCGGGGAAGCCGGACACCCCGCGCATCCTGCTGCTGGTCGACGGCATGGCCGCATTCCGCGAGGCCTACGACTACTCGAACCTGTCCAAGTGGTTCACCGCCTTCGTCCAGATCGCGACCGACGGCCGCCAGGTGGGTGTGCACGTGATCGTCACCGGTGACCGTCCCAACGCGATCCCGACCTCTCTCGGCTCCTCCATCCAGCGACGCCTCATCCACCGCATGGCCAGCGTCGACGACTACGCGGCCTTCGGTGAGCCCAAGGACGTGCTGGACGGGAACTCGCCTCCCGGCCGGGCCATCCAGGACGGGCACGAGGTGCAGGTCGCGGTGCACGGCGGTGACGCCAACGTCGCGATCCAGTCCCGCGAGGTCGCCAAGCTCGCCGAGGCGATGCGCCGGGCAGGGGTCCCCGAGGCGCCGGCGATCGAGCGCCTGCCCGAGCGGGTCGAGTTCTCGACCCTGCGCCCCTCCGTCGGTGGGATGCCGGTCCTGGGGCTCTCCGACGAGACGCTCTCCGAGCTCACCTTCGAGCCTCGCGGCGCCTTCATGGTCACCGGCCCGATGAGCTCGGGCCGCACCACCGCGATGCTGACGATCGCCACCGGGCTCAAGGCGCTGCCCGAGCCGATGCGACTGGTCCGCTTCTCCTCACGCCGCACCCCGCTGACGGGACTGCCCATCTGGGACGTGGAGGCCTCGGACCCCGACACCGTCCGCGAGCTCGCGGGCCAGCTGCGCCAGACCATCGAGTCCGGCAGCGTCGGCGAGGGCAAGCTCGCCCTGTTCATCGACGGCGTCGCGGACTTCACCGGCAGCGGGGTCGAGAACGATCTGGACAAGCTCATCCGAGCCAGCACCCGGGAGGGCCAGTTCGTGGTCGGCGAGAACGAATCGGCCTCGTGGTCGCAGGCCTATGTGCTCGCCCAGCCCTTCAAGGCGGGCCGGCGCGGTCTGCTTCTGCAGCCGAGCGACATGGACGGCGATTCGCTGCTCGGCACCGGATTGGGGAGGATCCGTCGCGCAGACTTCCCGCCCGGCCGAGGATTCCTCGTCCACAGCGGCCGTGCCCTGAAGCTGCAGGTCGCGCAGATCACCAGCGGGTGATGCGAGGACGTCGACGGGGCGGTGCGGCGCGGTCCGCACCGCCCCGTCGACGTCCCCGGAACCTCCGGACCGCGGCCCCGTCCCCATGGGGACTCCTCCCCATGGTCCCGATTCCGGGATCGCTCTAGAGTGATCCTGTCGAACAGGACAGCAGGCCGGTGCACCGGAGGGGGCGCAGGCGAGAGCCACAGGAAGGGGAACCCGAACCGTGAACGCCACGAAGGGTATGAACGTCGGAGAGGTCCGGCGGATGTCGGCCCAGCTGCGCGAGGCGGCGGAGGAGATCACGCGGATCGAGCAGGAGCTGACCTCCGGCCTCGAGGGCGTGGACTGGACCGGACCGGACGCGGATCGATTCCGTGGTCAGTGGTCCGGCGAGATGGTGCCTGCGCTGCAGCAGATCATGAACGCGGTGAACGAGCTCGGCGATACCGCCGACCGCAACGCCGCCGAGCAGGAGTCGACCTCGAACAGCTGACGAGGCGCACTGAGGTCGCTGCGACCGATACCGGGGCCCGGGCGGAATCTCCGCTCGGGCTCCTGCCGTGCCTGGTATGTTTATCGCCGTCAGAGGTGGGACGAACGGAGCAGTTTTCATGGCAAAGAATGTCGAGTACCCGAGCGCCGATTTCCCCGGCCCGCCGAGGATTTCCCTCGAGGTGCCGGACGACTGGGAGACCCTGACCGTCCCCGGCGTCCAGCTCGCCGTGGCGCAGCCCCGCGTGGACGGTCAGTTCCGCGCCAACGTCGTGGTCACGGTGCAGCGGTTCGGACCGGAGTTCACCCTCCAGGCGGCGAAGGCCGGCCTCGAGCAGCGCAAGGCCGCCCTGCCCGAGCTCGAGGAGCTGGGCACCGGCGAGATCGAGGTGGAGGGGACCACCTGGATCGCCAGCGAGTACGGATACACGCAGCCCGGGCGCCCCACGGTGGTGCAGGCGGCGCGCTACGCGGTCGTCGACCGTGACGGGGTCGCCAAGGATGTCTTGGAGATCGTGGGCAGCTGCGGTGCCGAGAGCGCCGACGACGAGATCGAGACGGTCCGCACCATCCAGGACTCTCTGAGCCTGTCGCTGGACTGAGTCGAGCAGCTTTCCCGCCGCAGCGCGCGGCGCACGACGGCCGGCCTCGCCCCTGCACGGGGCGGGCCGGTTCGTCATGCAGGAGGGCAGAGCCGCGCGCAGGAGGGCAGAGCCGCCCGGGGGGCGATGTCCAGGGAGGTCCGAACGGGCAGTTCTGTACGGGGAGTTGTCCCCATCGCCAAGTGGTGGGGGGTGGTTCTAGGGTGGTGTCATCACCTGGGGGACAGGGTCGAGGAAGCGGTCAGAGGCCGTGGAGGTCTTCTCCGGTGGGTGGGACCGAGTTTTTTTCTACGACATGGAG
>NZ_DASVGJ010000012.1:0-6254 GCF_036379615.1 Brachybacterium sp. | reverse complement strand
CGAGCTGACCGGCCGCCTGCTCTGTGAGAACACCGAGCAGGCGGAGGTCGTCCGACGCCACCTGCCCCGACACGTCGAGCTCACCCGCGCCGAGGAGGGCTGCCTCCGCTTCGAGGTCGCGGAGTCGGAGGACCCGCTCGTCTGGACGGTGGCGGAGCTGTTCGTCGACCAGGTGGCGTTCGATGCGCATCAGGCGCGCGTCCGCTCGAGCGAATGGGGCATGGCCACCGCAGGGATCGAACGCGACTACGCCATCACGCGGTTGCCGGCCGGACGCTAACCTGGGCCGATGCACTACGACTCCCTCGGCTCCAGCGGTCTCGTCGTCTCGGCACTCGGCATCGGGTGCAATGCTTTCGGGCGCCGGATCGACCAGGACGCGGCCACCGCCGTCGTCCATGCCGCGCTCGAGGCGGGCGTGACCTTCTTCGACACCGCCGACGCCTACGGCCTCGGCCAGTCCGAGACGATGCTCGGAAAGGCCCTCGGCGCTCGCCGAGAGGAGGTCGTGATCGCGACCAAGTTCGGCATGGACATGGGGGAGACCTATCCCGGTGCCCGCGCGAACCGGGCCAGCCGCGGTTACATCCTCCGCGCGGTCGAGGGATCCCTGCGCCGCCTCGGCACCGACCACATCGACCTCTTCCAGCTCCACGCCCCGGACCGCATCACCCCGATGGAGGAGACCCACTCCGCCCTCGGCGACCTGGTCCGCTCCGGGAAGGTCCGCTACATCGGCTGCTCGAACCTCGCCGCCTGGGAGGTCGCCGACGCCGCGC
This sequence comes from Brachybacterium sp., assembly GCF_036379615.1. GTDB lineage: Bacteria > Actinomycetota > Actinomycetes > Actinomycetales > Dermabacteraceae > Brachybacterium. The sequence continues at coordinate 5,475 of NZ_DASVGJ010000012.1, read as the reverse complement.
ATCTCGCCGACGCCGTCGGCGCACCCGCCTTCATCACGGCCCAGAACGAGTACTCGCTGTACAACCGCAGCGCCGAGGTCGAGCTGGTGCCTGCGCTCGAGCACTTCGGGATGAGCTTGCTGCCCTACTTCCCGCTGGCCTATGGCCTGCTGACCGGCAAGTACTCGCAGTCCGGCGGCGCCCCGGACGGCAGCCGTCTCGCCACCGAGACGGCCCGCTTCGACAGCGCCCGCTGGGACGTGATCGAAGGCTTCCGCCAGCTCTCCGAGCAGTCCGGGCGCAGCATGCTCGAGATCGCCCTGGGAGGCCTGCGCGCCCAGCCGGCCGTGGACACCGTCATCGCCGGTGCGACCCGCCCCGAGCAGGTCGCCACGAACGCCCGTGCCGTGCAGTGGCGGCCGACGGCGGAGGAGCTGGACGCGATCGATGCCGTCCTGGCTCCGGGGTCGGGTCCCGGTCACTCGACGTTCGCCGCGGCCCGCCGCTGAGATCGGCGGGCGGGTTCCGCCCGAGCGGAACCCGTCGCACTGCCGGGCGCAGCCCTCAGCCCGCTGTCATCGTCGCCCGCGACCGTCGCCGAGCGCCCGCTCCAGCGGGATGCTGCCGTCCTGCCAGGGGGTCAGCACCCACACCACGAGGTACGCCCCGACGCCCAGCACGGGCAGCAGGAACGAGGCGAGGACCAGCGCGCGGGCGAGCCACACGTTCAGGCCGAACCGTCGGGCGAGGCCGCCGCCGATGCCGGCGGCGAGACGCTGTGGGCCACGGCGGATCCCGGTGGCGCGGAGGGAGTCGAAGATCGAGTTCATGGTCTCGACGGTACGCAGGAACGCCGCCCTTCGCACCGGGGTTGTCCCCCGGATGCGGGGGAGGTTTCCCGCCAGACCGTCGCGCGGCCCGCTACGCTCAGCCCATGATCGAGCACTCCGACCACGGTTCGACCACCCCACCCGCAGAGGAGCTGCGCAGACGTCAGCAGGAACGGCTCAGCAGATTCTTCATCGGCTTCGCGATCGTCGAGGGGCTGCTGCTCGGGGCCTGCGTGCTCGCCATCTACGTGCTCGGGCTGATCGATCCCGAGATCGGGATCTGGCTGCTCCTCGGCGTCGCCGCGGTCAGCGCCACCGTGCTGACCGCCTTCCTCATGGCCACGACCAGGCGGAACCAGCGCGAGCTCGAGCAGAGCACCGACGGCTGAGCGAGCGCCGGGACCTCGCCCGTTCTCGCGCCCTCGGCGGCCGCCCACGGCCATGAACCTGCCATCGAGCACTTCGTCCGCCGAGCAGTCGGACGGTCGGACGCGTGAACATCAGGTCAGCGATCGCTGTATAGTCACCGCATGCTGACCATTGCCTCACGGCTCGACGTGATGAACCGACTGGGTCGGGCCATGGCCGATCCCACCCGCTCCAGGATCCTGCTGGCCCTCCTGGAGGCTCCGGGGTATCCGGCGGAGCTCTCCAGGGACCTCGAGCTCACCCGCTCCAACGTCTCCAATCACCTCGCCTGCCTGCGCGGCTGCGGGATCGTGGTCGCCGAGCCCGACGGGCGGCGCACCCGCTACGAGATCGCGGACCCGCACCTCGCCGCCGCCCTCGAGGCCCTGTTCGGCGCCACCCTCGCGGTGGACGAGGAAGCGCCGTGCCTGGACCCCGACTGCAGCGTCGTCGGCTGCGGCGCGGGGCCGGTCCAGGACTCGGCGAGCGCGGTGCCGCGATGACCGTCGCGATGTGCACCCCGCACCGGACCGAGGTGCTGCGCAGGCGGATCCGGATCGTCGTCGCGATCACCATTACCTGGAACGTCCTCGAGGCGATCGTGGCGCTCGGTGCGGGCGTCGCCGCGTCCTCGGCCGCGCTGATCGGCTTCGGCCTAGATTCGATCGTCGAGGTGCTCTCCGCCGCCGCGGTCGCCTGGCAGTTCGCGGCTCCGGACCCTCAACGGCGGGAGCGGACCGCGCTGCGGATCATCGCGATCTCCTTCTTCGGCCTCGCCGCCTACGTGAGCGTCGACGCGGTGCTCTCCCTCGTCGGCCTGCGCGATCCCGAGCACTCCTCCGTGGGCATCGTGATCGCGGCGCTGAGCCTGCTGGTGATGCCGCTGCTGAGCTGGTTCGAGCGCCGTACCGGGCGCGAGCTCGGCTCCGCTTCCGCGATCGCCGATTCGAAGCAGACCCTGATCTGCACCTACCTCAGCGCGGCGCTGCTCGTGGGCCTGCTGCTGAACAGCCTGCTGGGCTGGGGCTGGGCCGACTCCGCGGCCGCCCTGGTGATCGCCGTCCTCGCGCTGCGCGAGGGGATCGAGGCCTGGCGGGGCGATGCCTGCTGCGCGGCGCCCGTCTCAGTGCTCACCGGGGAGCGCACGGCCGACGGCTGCGAGGACGCCTGCTGCGCGGCCGACGCCCCGCGGGGCGGCCCCGGAGGATCAGATGGACCGTGACGGCCGGGGCGCGATCCGCTACGCTCGGATCGGCGGCTCGCGCCGCCGGGAGTGCTTCCACGCGTGGATCGCGTGAATCATCGCGGAGAGGCCTGAGCCGCTCAGGACATGTCCGGATGGGGTACGGCGCATCATCGCGCCATCTTCATCTGCCGATGCCTCGCATCGGCATCACGAGAGGACACGACATGTCGACGAAGGACGAGAAGAACCTCCAGCAGGTCACCGACAAGATCGCGACGATCGACGAGCCGCAGCGCTCGGTCATGCAGCAGGTACACGAGCTCATCATCGCAGCGGCCCCCGAGCTGAAGCCCCGGATCTGGTACGGGATGCCCGCCTACGCGGAGTCCGCGAGCACGCCGGCGCTGATCACCCTCCGCTTCGACGAGCGCCTGAACCTCGCGATCACGGAGAAGGCGGCGTTCGCACCGGCCGGGGGCGCGGACGGACAGCTGATGCCGGCCGCGTGGTACTTCGAGACCCTGGATCGGGGGACTGCGGACCGGATCACGCAGATCGTCCGCTCGGTGGTCGACTGATCCGCCGGTGACCACGCCCGCGCTCCTCGGGGTCGGTCCTTCCGGGCCCGCCGCGAGGAGCGCGGTGCGCGTGCCGGGCCCGTCGGCCGCACGACCGGGCAGAACCGCCCTCTGGCCGAGATCGTGTTCTCCCGAGGCCACTGGATGCCCTCGGTGATCACCGAGGGCGGGAGCCTCCTCCTCGACGTGATCGGCGGGGCCGACGCGCTCCACGATTTCCGGCGCTTCACGGTTCCGCTCCGGGAGGACCACCTGGATGCGCTGCGCAGCAGCCTGCGCCGGCGCCTCCTCCTCCATGCCGCCCTGCTGCCGCTCTGCGACGACGCCGGCATCCGCGGCCCGTGGGACGAACGGGCCGCTCTGCTCAGCGCTGGGGCGTCAGGGTCCGGGTGTACTGCACGTCCCCGGTCGCATCGATCAGCTCGACGGTGAAGGCCTCGCCCTGCGGGGCGACCTCGACCCGGCCGAAGAACTGGCCCTTCCCGTCGCGCGGGGAGCCCATTGCCGGGCCCGCCTTCTGGAAGTCCACCTCCGGCCCGAAGGTCCCGTCCATCTCGTTGGGGCCGAAGGAGCCAGCGTTGATCGGACCGGCCACGAACTCCCAGAAGGGATCGAAGTCGGTGAACGCCGCGCGCTCGGGGGAGTAGTGATGGGCGGCGCAGTAGTGGACGTCTCCGGTCAGGAACACGACGTTGCGGATGCGGCGCTGCTTGATCCCCGACAGCAGCCGCGCCAGCTCGAGCTCTCGGCCCAGCGGTGCGCCGTCCTCGGCGTTGGAGATCGACTCCTGCGCGTCCCCGTCCGGGACGACGATGCCCAGCGGGAGATCGGCGAGGATGACCTTCCAGGTGGCCCTCGAGGACCTCAGCCCGCGCAGCAGCCACTCCAGCTGCTCCTCGCCCAGGATCGCAGTGGCCTGCTGCTCGAGACCATCGGTGTTCTCGCCCTTGTGGGTGCGCATGTCCAGCACGAACACGTCCAGATCCGGACCTCGTTCGATGCGGCGGTAGATGCGCTCGGGCTCGAAGCCGTCGCCCCGGGACATGGCGCGCCCACCGGAGATCGGCTGGTACTCCTGCCAGGCACGGCGCCCCCGGGCGGCGAGCGTGTTCACATCGCGCACCGTGTAGCGGTCGTCCTCGAGCAGCTCTCCGGCCCACCAGTTGTTGGTGGTCTCGTGATCGTCCCAGGTGGCGATGACGGGCACCTCGGCATACATGGCACGGATGTTCTCGTCCATCAGGTTGTAGCGGTGGCGGCCGCGGAACTCCTCCAGGGTCTCCGCCACCTTCGACACCTCCTCGGTGACGAGGTTGCGCCATGTGGTGCCGTCGGGTTCCTCCATCGTCTCGGCGATCGGGCCGTCTGCGTAGACGGTGTCACCGGCGTGCAGGAAGAAGTCCGGGGCGAGGGAACGCATCGTCTCGTAGCCGAACATGCCCCCGACGTCGGGGTTGATGCCGTAGCCCTGGCCGGCGGTGTCCGCGGTCCACACGAAGCTCTGCGCCCCGTCGGAGCGCCTGCCCGGGGCGGTGCTGAAGCGGCCGGTGGCGACCTCGCCGCGCCGGCCGTGCTCGTCCTCGAAGAAGATCTCCGTCTCGAAGGCGGTGCCTGCGGGGAGTCCCTCCGCAGTGATCCTGGCGGTGAAGTCGGTCTCCGCAGTGGCCCAGGGCCCGCGCAGGCTGATCGGCTGGACATCCCGGCCGCGGCCCTTCCCGCGACCGCGGCCACGGCCCCGATGGCGCTCGCCGTCGGCATCGAGCGCATGGAGGACGGCGTGCAGGCGCCCCACGCCCGAGGCACGGGACCACAGCACCGCGGACCTCGAGGTGACGTCACCGGTCTGGAGGCCCGAGGGGAGGGTCAGCCGGGAACCGCCGGGGGCGGCGGGCGCGCTCGGCGAGGCGGACGCGACCCCGAGGGGGAGGGAGGCGGTGAGCGCCGCGGTGGCGGCGCCCGTGAGCAGATGGCGGCGGTTCAGCGAGGAGCTCTCCATGGCGCCAGTGAACTCCGAAGCCTTGACGGGCACGTGACAGCGGGGTGAATGGCGGGGGACGGCTGCACTCCCGGTCACCAGGGCTTCTTGGCATCTTCAGCCCCGGCGCGTCACACGCGCAGGCGGAAGCGGGCGGCGGGGGAGGCGGCGAGATGGCCATCAGCTGAAGACTTCGTGACCTCGAGCGTCGGTGGCGCCGAGAGCGTCGGACCCTTGTTTACGGTGGTCGGCAATGGTCGCCGAATCGCATACTCCCGCCGACGCCCCGATCGATCCACGGATCGAGGGGCATCGGCTCGGCGCACGCGGCCGCACACCTGCCCGCAGTCGCGCTCGTGACCGCAGTCGCACCTGGTCCGATCGGCTGACCTCCGTCCCGGTCCTCGTCGGCGCGTTGATCGTCGTGACGGTGGTGGCTGCCGGGCCGTTCCAGGAGCTGGATCTGTTCCTGGCGAAGCGCTGGCTGTATCGGATCGAGCCGTCGTTGCTGCCGTTCGC